>NZ_SJDL01000009.1 GCF_004327985.1 Marinobacter halodurans | reverse complement strand
AGGTGACCTTCGAGGGCCGGGAGGGCCCGGTGTTGGGGATCGTCACCAAGATCAACCGCAAGAGTGTGATCGTGTTGGCCGAGGATGGCACCAAGCAATACAAGGTCTCGCCGGAGTTATTGAGGCCACTACGTGACGTGAAGTAGGTCAACTACGTCGTGGAATGAACGCTTACTTCCGCGCCGCCCGACTGATCCTGTCAGACTTCCTCAAGTTCGACCAGAAGGCGATCACCAAGCGCCTGATCATCGCCCTGCCGCTGTTTGCCGCCGGGTTCGTGATCAGCCAGATGGATTTCAACGTGATCTGGCGTTACTTCGGCTGGGCCAACCAGATGACCGCGGTGATCATGCTGTGGGCGGCTGCCTCCTGGCTCAAGCGCCATGGCAAGTTCCACTGGGTATGCACCATTCCGGCTACCTTCATGACCGGTGTGGTCAATGCCTACCTGCTGTCGGCGGAAATCGGATTTGGCCTGCCGCTGAGTGTGGTGGGCCCGATCGGCATCGCGTCGTCTCTGGTGGTGCTGGGCTGGCTGCTGTTGCGCCGCCGCAGGGAAGAGGATGAGGTCGGGGCCGCCGGGCTGGCGACGGATCAGGCCTGAGCCCGCGTTACCCGAATCCTTCCCTGGCGACGTCTTACCAAAACCCCGGGGGGGCGTTGCCCGAGAAACCGCAACCGGGGGTTGCGGTTTCTCTTAATGTTTCTCGAGCAATCCAATCACATCCCCAGCGCCCATGGCCCTGGCCAGGGACAGGGCCGTGTTGCCCTCGGCGTCGACGGCGTCCCGGTCGGCGCCGGCCTTGAGCAGACGTTCGACCATATCCGCCCGGTTGAACATTGCGGCGTACATCAATGGTGTCTTGGCGCCTTCGGGGCAACTATCCACGCCGGCCCCGTGTTCCAGCAGCAAATTGACGATATCCATCTCGCCCTTATAGACGACGCCGGCCAACGGTGTCTGTAGCCGATTGTTGGGCAGGTCGGGATCGGCGCCTTTCTCCAGGAGCAGGCGTGTGGTTTCCAGATGGCCGTGATAGCTGGCCAGCATCAGCAGGCTGTCGCCACTGCTGGTCCGGATGTCCGGCGGGACGCCGGCATCCAGCAGGGGGCCGAGCATCTGCGTGCCACCGTTGCGGGCCAGGTCGAAAATCCCTTCGGCAAACGCGATGGCATCCTCGTCCAGCTCATTGCGGGGCTGCTGCGGTTGGCCGGGTTGGTCCTGACTCATGGCTGTACTCCTGGTTGCCAGCGGGAGCCCCGGGTTGAGGCTCCCGTAAACGGAAAGGTCGTCATTGTCAGGTTTGTCGCCGGTTTTTCCAAGTGACGGCGCGATAAGGGGTGCATCGGCATGCTTATCCATCCCAGCCCGTATCCGGGCGGAATCGCTCGCCGTACTGTTCGGCAAGTTGCGCCAGCGTCTCCCGGATGTCGGCGAAGCCGCGGTCATGGGCGTACTTCATGGGGCCTCCGCGAAAGGGGGCGAAGCCGGTTCCGAAGATCATGGCGCCATCGGCGATGTCCTCATCCGCAACAACGCCCTCCCGGATACAGGTCATGCAGGCGTTGAGCATGGGCAGCAGGAGTCGGTCCAGGGCGTCTTTCGGCGCCGCGGACCGTTTGTCCTTCTTGTCGGCCTTGCCGTCGTCCCAAGTGTACAGGCCTTCTCCGGTCTTCCTGCCCAGCTTGCCGTCCTCAACCAGGGATCTCAGCCATTCGGGGGCGTCCGGCATGTTGGTATCCAGCCGGTCGCGCAGCATGTCGGAAACGCTCAGGCAGATGTCGAGCCCCACCTGGTCCGCCAGTTCGATCGGGCCCATCGGCATCCCGAAATCTTCCGCCACGGCGTCAATCGTCTCGGCCTGGACACCTTCGTCCAGCAGGATCATGGCCTCGACCAGGTATGGGGTCAGGGCACGGTTGACCAGGAAGCCCGGTGCGGTCCGGACGGTGGCCGGCAGGCGATCGATCTGTCCCGTGAAGGCCCGGGCGCGGTCGTATGTCGTTTCGGAGATGGCGCCGTGCCTGACCACCTCCACCAGGGGCATGCTGGCAACCGGGTTGAAGAAGTGCAGCCCGACCAGGCGCTCCGGCGCTTTCAGTCCTTCCTGGAGGTTTTCCAGCGGGATGCTGGAGGTGTTTGTGGCGAGGATGGCGTCGTCTTTAAGCCGCGGCTCCACGTCGGCATACACCTTGTGCTTGATCTCGGTGCTCTCGGGAACGGCCTCGATCACCAGATCCGCGTGGCTGGCCCCCTGGTTTTCGAAATCTGGAACCAGGTTGTCGAGGATGGTCCGGGTCTCGGCCTTGGAACGGTGCTTTTTCTCGCACAGGGCGGTCAGTTTCCCGACGGCGTTGGCAATCTTGTCCGCCTCCATGTCGAAGAGGCTGACCCGCAATCCCTGGAAGGCGCACCAGCCGGCAATGTCGCCGCCCATCTCACCGGCGCCGACCACATGCACGTGACGCACCGGCTCTGCATCGGCCCGGGTCTCGTGCTTCATCTTCTCGCGCAGGAAGAAAACCCGCACCAGGTTGCGTGATGCCGGGGTGTTGAGCAAATGGGCGAAGGATTTGATCTCGGCCTTGCGCATGGATTTCCCGTGGCCGCCGTGGCGTTCCCAGAGGTCGATCAGGGCTTTGGGGGCGGGGTAATGGTCCGGGGGCGCCTTGCTATAGGTCTTGTTGCGCATCTGGCGGACTTCAAACTGGCGGGCGGGCCGTGTCGCCAGCAGGCGCTCCCGTATGCCGTTGCCATGGTGTTTGAGGTCGCCCCGGACCGCGGCGGCAACCGCGGCCTCCGCATGGCGCTCCTGGATCACGTCGTCAACCAGCCCGAGCTTCCGGGCCTTGCTGTCATGGGCGTTCTTGCCGGTCAGCATCATCGTCATGGCCTCGAGAGGATCGACCAGGCGGGTGAACCGATCCGTTCCGCCCAGTCCGGGATGCAGGCCCAGCTGCACTTCAGGAAAGCCCAGTTTGGCGCCCGCGATCGCCAGCCGGTAGTCACAGCACAGGGCCAGTTCCAGTCCGCCGCCCAGGCAGTGGCCGTGAATCAGGGCAATCTTCTTGAAGGGCAGGGCCTCGAACCGGTCGGTCACCGCATGGGCACGCGACAGTTTGTCGATGACGTCGTCTTCCGACTCCAGGGCCTCGAATTCGGAGATGTCGGCGCCCATGCAAAAGCCCGTGGCTTTCACCGAACGCAGGACCAGGGCTTTGGGCGCGTTGTCCTCGAGTTCGCTGACCACCGAATCCAGCTCTTCGAGTACGTCAGCGGAAAGGACGTTGGCGCCGGCTTCTTCCTTATCCAGGAGCAGCCAGGCGATGTCCTGGTCATCACGGCGCAGGTGCCAGTGCTTCCAGGCTCCGCCTTTTTCCGGCTGGAAGGGACGTTCGCCGGTGTCGAAGGGCCCCAGCGCCATTTCACGTGAGCTCAGTGATTGGAGAATATGACCTGTCATGATGTGCCTCCCTTCAAATGGTCGACTTGCCGTATGAGGTATCCGCGGTTCGCCATTGGCGACTGAATCGCCTAGACGGTTTCCAGCAGCATGGCCCCGGACTGGCCGCCGCCGATGCACTCCGTGGCGATGCCGCGTTTGAGCTTCTTGCGGCGCAAGGCATTGACCAGGTGCAGTACGATCCGGTTGCCGCTGGTGCCGACCGGGTGGCCAATGGCCACGGCGCCGCCGTCGACGTTGAGGCGTTCGGGGTCGAGCCGGCCCATGGGCGTATCGAGGCCCAGCGCGACCTGGCAGAACTCCGGGTCCTCCCAGGCTGCCGTGCAGGCCAGGACCTGGGCGGCAAAGGCTTCGTTGATTTCCCAGAGATCGATATCGTTCAGGCCGGATTTCTGGCGTTTGAGTATGGCCGTTGAACTCAGGGTGGGACCCAGACCCATGATTTTCGGATCAAGGGCGGACCACTCGCTATCCCGGATGACGGCCAGCGGCTCCAGTCCGTATTTTTCCACGGCCTCTTCCGACGCCAGGATGACCCAGGAGGCGCCGTCGGTAACCTGGGAACTGTTGCCTGGGGTGACCTGTCCGTAGGGTGGCTCGAATGCCGGTTTGAGTTTGGCCAGGGCATCGACGGAGGTGTCCGGGCGAACCCCATCGTCCTGCTGATACAGGGTGCCGTCCGGAGCAATCGCTGGGGTGACTTCGCCGTCGAGCCAGCCCGATTCCTGGGCCCGCGCGAGGCGCTGGTGACTGGAAACCGCATACTCATCGGCGGCCTGGCGGGTAATATTGAACTGCTGCGCCAGGACTTCGGCGGTTTGCCCCATGCTCAGCCCGACAATGGGATCGGTCAGGCCCTTGGCGAGGCTGATTTCCGGCTTGAATTGCATGGGGTTGAACTGGGCGAGCTGACGGGCATAGTCCTGGGGCGATGAGGCGGCGTTCAGGCCGGCCAGCCAGCGGGCGGCGTCCTCGGTCAGCATCATCGGCGCCTTGCTCAGGGCCTCGGCACCGCCGGCAAGTATCAAGTCGCTGTCGCCATCCCGGATGTACTTGTAGGCGGTATCGATCGACTGCATGCCGGAACCGCAGTTGATCTGGACCGTGAACGCGGTCATGGCTTCGCCCATACCCAACCGCAGGGCGGCGATCCGTGCGGGATTCATCTCCTCCGGCAGGACATTGACGCAACCCAGGATCACCTGGTCGAACGCGTCGGCCGGCATGGGCTGACGCAGGAGCAGCGGGCGCCCGCACTGCACCGCCAGATCGACCGGTGTAAACGGCCCAGGCTGTCCCCGGGCCTTGATGAACGGCGTTCGCGCACCGTCGACGATATAGACCCGGCGGGGATGATTCGCTGTGCCGGTGTGGGTGGGCGATTCGCCCGGTGTGACGCTCTGTGTCATGGGGTTCCTCCTTGTCTGATCGATGTGGCCTGCAAGCAACAGGGCTGCGAACCGGATCAGGAAAGAACGGCCTGCTTGAGCTTTCCTTCAGTCAGTACGGCTTGGGTAATCGACAGCGACAGCATGGCGAGCGTGACGCCGTCCCGTGCTGTCGGTTGTGCTGCAATCCCCGACGACGGCTGGTAACACCGCGGCAAGGGATCAAGTCAGAGGATGCTGTACCACCGAGAATAACGCCGCTGCTGTGACAAACCAATGTTGGAGCGCCAAACCAGGCGTGAATTTTAGTGACGGAAACTTAATTCATCGGGCCGGAACCGAATCCGGTTTGTGTTCCGCGAGGTTGAGATAGGTTTCCAGCTTGGGCCGGAAGGCGGCCTGCACCCCCAGCCGCTTCATCATCCAGTAGTGGCCTGCAATCATCCGGTCAATGAAGAGGCTTTCCACCGGCGGCTTGAAGTAGTCGAGGTACTTGAACACGGTACTGGTCTTGGCGGCGACGTCCTTGTGGATCTCGGATTCGGCAAAGTCGTAGGGGGTATCTGTGTCGAAGGGCTTGATCAGGATGTCCCGCCACATGGCGTAATAGGCTTCGTCGACGGCCGGCTGGCTTTCCACCCGGGCACCCAGGTCGATCAGGTGGCGGTCGAGGGCCTGGTAGTCTTCGTTCAGGGCGGCAATCAGCGCCTTGCGGTAGGACTCGACGATCGCCGGTTTGAGCTTCTTGACGCAGCCGAAGTCGTACAGGATCAGCGTGCCGTCCGGGCGGAAGGCGAAGTTGCCCGCATGCGGGTCGCCGTGGATGGCGTGGAAGCGGAACAGCTGGTCCGCCATGGTGTGGAAGATGCGGGTACCGATGTGGTTGACGGTGGCCTGGTCGTAACGGTCGGCGGTGACCTCGCTGATGTGGTCGCCCTCCACCAGTTCCAGGGTCAGGATGCGGCGGGTCGAGTGGCTGTCGATCACGGCCGGGATCAGGACCTTGGGATCGTCCGCATGGAATTCGCGAAACTGGTGCAGGTTGCGGGCCTCGTTCTCGTAGTCCAGTTCTTCCTGGAGGCGTTCGCGGATTTCACCGAAGAGCTGGTCCACGCTCTCTTTCGGCATCTTGAGCAGCCCGCCGAGGCGCAGGGCGGTGCGCAACTGCCGCAGGTCGGAGTCGCAGGATTCATCCACGCCCGGATACTGGACTTTGACGATGACGTCCTCGCCAGAGTGCAGGCGGGCCCGGTGAACCTGGCCTATGGACGCGGCGGCGTAAGGTTTCTCCTGAAGGTATTCGAAGGCTTCACCGATGGTTTTGCCCAGTTCGCTCTCGATCTGCTCGACGATGACCTCGAACGGCATCGGGGGCGCTTCTTTCTGCAGCTTCTGCAGGGCGTCGGAAAACTCCTTGGGCAGGAAATCCTGGGTCTGGGAGGCAATCTGGCCGACCTTCATGACCGCGCCCTTGAGCTCGCCCAGGGTGTCGGCAATCTGGCCCGCCATGCGGGTGTAGTGTTCACTGCGGGCGGTCTCGTCGTCCTGGCGGCCAAACAGCCGGCGGGCACGTTGGCCGGCGTATTGTCCAGCCACCGATGCGGTCATGCCCGCGAGTCTGACGAAGCGTCCCCTGCGTGTGGTTACCGGTTTCCTGGCCATCGACTTCACTCGCTCCCTTTTTCGACCGCTCTGCGGCGGCCACCCGGCAATGTGTACGAATGTCGGGGAACCTGAGTTTAACGCGGCCGGCAGGCCCCGGCGAAGGGCCTGCATCACATGGGTGAAGTGCCGCCTAGACGACCTTGGTTTCCACCATCATGTTTTCGCCCAGCGCCAGGGTCAGCTTCTGGCCGGGGTACAGTGGTCCGACCCCTTCGGGCGTCCCGGTCAGGATCACGTCACCCGGCATCAGGGTGAAGTGCTCGCTCATGTGGGCAATCAGCGGAACCACCGGGAACAGCATATCGGCCGTGGTGCCGGTTTGCTGGCGGTGATCGTCAATGTCCAGGGTGAAGCGGATCGGCTCGCCGTGGTCCACTGCATCGGCCGGTACAAACGGCGACAGCGGGCAGGCGCCGTCGAAGGCCTTGGCGCGCTCCCAGGGCTGGCCTTTCGCCTTGAGCTGGCTCTGGACGTCACGCAGGGTGAGATCCAGCGCCAGGCCGTAACCGGCGATGGCATCGCGAACGTCCTCTTCGGTGGCATTGGTCAGTGGCTTGTCGACCAGGACCGCCAGCTCGGTTTCGAAATGGACGTCGCCCCGGCCCTGGGGCAGGCGGATGGGATGCTCCAGGGCCGTGGCCGCGGTAGCCGGCTTCATGAACAGCAGGGGGGTATCGGGAACCGGGTTGTTCAGCTCTCTTGCGTGGCCGGCGTAGTTGCGGCCGACGCAGACAATCTTGCCCAGAGGCAGTTCAATCGGGTTGCCGGTATGCCAGAGATGTTGGTAGGGATGCATGGCAGTGCTGTCCTTCAAACACAATGGAGGACAGCACAGTGCCACTACCCGGGGCGGGAATCAATTGTCTGAAATCAATCGCCGGCGAATTCGCAGACGGTGTAAACCTTTAGGCCCTCGTCGCGCAGCTTGGCGGAGCCGCCGAGATCCGGCAGGTCAATCATCGCCGCCGCTTCGAAGATCCTGGCGCCGATGCGGCGGATCAGACGGGCCGCGGCCAGCATGGTGCCGCCGGTCGCGATCAGGTCGTCCACCAGGACCACCTTGTCGCCCGGATTGAACGCGTCCTTGTGGATCTCCACAGACGCCGTGCCGTACTCCAGTTCGTAATCTTCCACCAGCGTATCGAACGGCAGTTTGCCCTTCTTGCGCACCAGCACCAGGCTAGCGTTGAGCTCGTAGGCGAGGGCGGAACCGATGATGAAGCCGCGGGCGTCCACGGCAGCAATCGCGTCGATGTCCTGGCTGTGATAGCGGTGGACAAAGGCGTCGATCAGCTTGCGGAATGCCGTGCGATCCTGCAGCACCGTGGTGATGTCACGGAACTGGACGCCGGGCTTGGGCCAGTCCGGTACGGTGCGGATCGCCTGTTTGATGCTTTCGGAAAAATAATCCATGGGATTGCCTTTTGGGGCGAGCGCCGGAAACCTCCGGCGCCGGCCTTGCTTAACCGTTCAGGAAGATGAATTTAAAGATGAACACCAGGGCGATGATCACAACGCTGGCGTTGAGGTGCGACCAGCGGCCGCTCAGGATCTTCAGCAGGGCATAGGTGATAAAGCCCATGGCGATGCCGTTGGCGATGGAGAAGGTCAGCGGCATCATCAGCGCGGTGACCACGGCCGGTGCGGCATCGGTCACGTCGTCCCATTCCACCAGCTTGAGACCACTGGTCATCAGTACCGCCACATAGAGCAGGGCCGGCGCCGTGGCGTAAGGCGGAATGATGCTGGCGATGGGCGACAGCACCAGGCTGGCCAGGAACAGCAGGGCGACGACCACGGCTGTCAGGCCGGTGCGGCCACCGGCGGTGATGCCAGCGGTGGATTCGATGTAGCTGGTCGTGGTCGACGTGCCCAGGGCTGCGCCGGACATGGTGGCGATCGAATCGGACATCAGCGCCCGGCCCAGACGCGGCAGCTTGCCGTCCTTGTCCAGCAGGCCGCCCCGCTGGGCGGCGCCGATCAGGGTGCCGGAGGTGTCGAACAGGTCCACGAACAGGAAAGCAAAGACGATGCTGACCAGGCCGACGTTGAGGGCGCCCGCGATATCCAGTTGCCCCAGCGTCGGCATGATGCTGGGCGGTGCCGAGACGAAGCCGTCGTATTCTACCTGACCGAGGATCATGGCCACCGCGGTCACGGTTATAATGCCGATCATGACCGCCCCGGTCACCTGGCGGTAGGATAGGGCGCAGATCAGCAGGAAGCCGGCGAAGAACAACAGGCTGTGCAGGCTGTCCACGTTGCCCAGCCCCACCAGCGTGGCCGGATTATCAACGACGATCCCGGCATTCTTGAAGGCGATCAGCGCCAGGAAGAAGCCGATGCCGGCAGAAATGCCGAAGCGCAGCGACATGGGAATGCTGTTGATGATCCACTCCCGGATACGGAAGACGCTCAGCAGGAAGAAGATAAAACCCGACAGGAACACGGCGCCGAGGGCCACCTGCCAGCTGTAGCCCATGCTGCCGACGACCGTAAAGGAAAAGAACGCGTTCAGGCCCATGCCCGGTGCCAGGGCAATCGGGTAGTTGGCCCAGAGTCCCATGATCAGCGTGCCGATGGCCGCCGCCAGACAGGTGGCTACGAATACCGCGCCGAAATCCATGCCCGTGGCGGACAGGATGCTGGGGTTGACGACAATGATGTAGGCCATTGTCAGGAACGTGGTCACACCGGCAATAACCTCACGACGCACATCAGTGCCATGGGCCTTGAGCTGGAACAGTTTTTCGAGCATGGGTCAGCCTTGGAATGGTGAATGAAAAGCGTGTTGTCGGACCCGGAGGGCCCCTGACTCAGGACGTCCGTGCCCCTGGAAAACCGCGCATCTTAGCGGCCGTAACACGGTTGGCCAAGTACTGCGGGCTAACCATGGGGATTGGCGTCGCGTTGCAGCCGGATATCGAAATGCACGGCCAGGAGACGGGCCGCCACGATAAACAGCAGGCCGATGGCCAGGGCGAGCGTGTTGTTTTCCGTTGCCCATCGGCACACGAAGTATAGCCAGCATCCCGCAAATGAAATCGACGCGTAGATCTGGTCCTTGCGGAAAATAAAGGGTACTTCGCTGCACAGGGTATCGCGCAACGCACCCCCGAATGTGCCGGTGATCACGCCGAGCAGCGAGGCGATAAACCAGGAATAGCCCAGGTTGAGGGTAAACTGGGCGCCCAGCATGGAAAAGATGCCCAGGCCAATGGCGTCAGGAAGCACGATATTGGATTCCCTGAGTCGGGAGATGGGACGACAGCAGGTGAACAGGATCGCCATCACCAGGATCAGGATGGGCATTTCCTCGTGCCGGATCCAGTACACCGGATGGTTGTCGAGAATCACGTCACGCAGGGTGCCGCCACCGAGCGCGGTGACAAACGCAATGGTAAAAATGCCGACCGGATCCATGTTGGCCTTGCGGGCGGCGATCATCCCGGACAGGGCAAAGGCAATGATGCCGATGGTTTCAAGGTAATAGAGAATATCGGGCGAATGCATTTCAAAAGCCGGTCGTTGAGGTTGGCGCGTGGAATTCGGTCCAGCCTGCTCAGTTATTGATCAGAAGGCCGCGCAGGATACCGGAAAAGTGGTGGTGCTTCATCCCGTTCGGGTTGCCGATTCCCTCGGGTAAAGTGATCCGGATTGCATCCCGGAGGGTAACTGTCTGGATTGTGGGGATTTGTATCGTACCTGATAGAGGAGTACAGGCATGACATTGATCCGTCTGGCCTATGCCAGCAGGGCCAATTTCAAATCGAGCCCGGACAACAAAGGCGTCGAGCCCCATGTGGCCCGCATCCTGATGAGCTCACGCCGGAACAACCCCAAGCAGGGGGTGGTGGGGGGCCTCTACTTTGGCGACGGTTTCTTCTTCCAGTGTCTGGAGGGTGAATCGGAAGCGGTGCACGATCTGTTCAACCAGTTGCGTGACGACGAACGTCACCGCGACGTGACGCTGTTGCTCGAAGAGCCCATCCACCACCGTTCGTTTACTGATTGGTCGATGAAGTACGTGCCCATCGAGAGTGACGTCAACGCGTTGCTGAAGGACGCCGGGATGGAACGCTTCAACCCCTTTGTATTCGATGGCGCCTTGACTCAATCGATGATTGATTGTCTGCGGCGTGGCCGGGAAGGATTTGACGGCACGGGGATGCGCCGTCGTCAGGAGGGGTTCGAAAAAACCGCTTTGATCGTCGCCGGTGCGATCGTCATCATTGGATTGGCAACCGTCGGCGCCATCCTGTTCTGAGGGTGGCGGCGTTCAAGCCGGGGCTTTGATCCCCTGCATCTGCCGGTCATGTATGGATGACAGGAGCAGCAGCGAGACAATCGCGCCCCCAAGGCACCATAGCATGTCGGACTGGGTATCCCAGACGTAGCCCTGGGTGCCCAGGAAAGCGTCAGCACCCTGGCCACTGGCCAGCGCCACCCACCATTCGATCAGCTCATAGAAGGCACTCAGCGCCAGAGTGAAGCAGATGACGAAGAAGCTGGTCCAAGCCCCGGGGCGTATGATCCCGCGCCGGACGATGATTTCCCGCGCGATTATGGCGGGAACAAAGCCCTGGGCGAAGTGGCCCAGCTTGTCGTAGTTGTTCCGCTCCCAGCCAAACAGATCGCCCAGCCAGTCGAACAGCGGCACCTGGGCATAGGTGTAGTGCCCGCCCACCATGAGGATGATGGCATGGACCAGGATCAGGCCGTAGACCAGCGGTGTCAGCGGAAAGCGTTTGCGGGTGACGGCCAGGACGACGGCGCCGATCACTGCTGGCAGTACCTCGAGAATCCAGGTCATGCGGTCGGTGGGCTGAATGCCCGACCAGATCAAAACCACCGCAAAAATCGCCGTCCACGCATACATCATGTGCCGTTACTCTCCCTGTGTATAAATATCATCGATGGAGCAGCATAACCGATATTGATTTGCCTCATCCTGTCAATCGCATTAGCTTGACGACATCCATTCGTTGAAGCAATCACAACAAGAGAGGACATCATGCGCGCCATTCTGTGTAAGGAGTATGGCCCGGCTGACACGCTGGTCATCGAAGATGTGGAATCCCCGGAAGCCAGGGGCAGTGGCGTCAAGATCCGTGTGAAGGCGGCCGGTCTGAATTTCCCGGATACGCTGATCATCGAGGGCAAGTACCAGCTCAAGCCCGACATGCCGTTCTCACCGGGGGGTGAGATGGCCGGGGAAGTCCTCGAAGTGGGCGAGAAGGTGACCCGCTTCAAGCCTGGCGATCGGGTGATGGGCCTGACCGGCTATGGTGCCTTCGCCGAGGAAATCGTCGCCGCCGATGCCAACCTGCTGCCCGTGCCCGACGGCATGAGCGATGAAGAGGCGGCTGCATTTACCATGGTGTACGGCACCTCCTACCACGCCCTCAAGCAGCGTGCCAACATCCAGCCGGGAGAAACCCTGTTGGTGCTGGGTGCCAGTGGCGGCGTGGGGCTGGCGACGGTGGAGCTGGGCAAGGCCATGGGCGCCCACGTGATTGCCGCGGCCAGCAGCGCCGGGAAGCTGGCGATTGCCAAGGAGGCGGGCGCCGACGAGCTGATCAACTATTCCGAAGAACCGCTCAAGGACACGGTCAAGAAACTGACCAACGGCAAGGGGGTGGACGTAATCTACGACCCGGTGGGCGGTGACTTCACCGAGCAGGCCCTGCGCGCCATGGCCTGGAACGGCCGCCATCTGGTGATCGGCTTCGCCGCCGGCGATATCCCCAAGGTACCCGCGAACCTGACCCTGCTGAAAGGCTGCGCGCTGATCGGCGTGTTCTGGGGCAACTTCACGCGGATGGAGCCGGACGTCAGCGCCCAGAACATGATGGATCTGCTGAAGCTCTACGGCGAAGGTAAGATCAAGCCGAAGATCAGCGAGACCTTCGCGTTTGAGGATTATGTGGGTGCGCTGAACGCGCTGACCGGGCGTAAGGTGACGGGTAAGGTCGTTCTCAAAGTCGGCTGAGCTGTGAGGTTGTGATCGTTTCGCTCGACCTGCGGTCACGATCTTTAATGTAGCCGACGCTTCAGCTTCGGAGGGCCCGTCAGGGCCCCGGGTCTACCGGGCAGGCCTGCGGCCTGCTCGGAAGCTGAAGCGTCCGCTACATTTTTTGGTGAGCCCCAGGGCGGGCACCGGGCTTTCCCATTATCGCGGACATGCCTGACCATGGAATCTCAGAAACCGGTCTGGCGCCCTCTGGATTGAATGAAATGGGCCGTAAACCCGGCTTGTTGGGCTTCCTGCGTCAGCCCAACCTACGATACTTGCGGTTACCATCTTTAATGTAGCCGACGCTTCAGCTTCGGAGGGCCCGTCAGGGCCCCGGGTCTACCGGGCAGGCCTGCGGCCTGCTCGGAAGCTGAAGCGTCCGCTACATTTTTTGGTGAGCCCCAGGGCGGGCACCGGGCTTTCCCATTATCGCGGACATGCCTGACCATGGAATCTCAGAAACCGGTCTGGCGCCCTCTGGATTGAATGAAATGGGCCGTAAACCCGGCTTGTTGGGCTTCCTGCGTCAGCCCAACCTACGATACTTGCGGTTACCATCTTTAATGTAGCCGACGCTTCAGCTTCGGAGGGCCCGTCAGGGCCCCGGGTCTATCGGGCAGGCCTGCGGCCTGCTCGGAAGCTGAAGCGTCCGCTACATTGTTTGGCGAACTCCCGTGTTGTCGCCCTTTAAAAAGGGATCTCCCCACCATCAATCCGCTTCACCAGCGCTTCGTCGACCAGCGTGTACCCTTTCTCTCTCGGCAACCAGGCATACACCCGCTCGCCCGGCCGATCCACGGAATACCCGGCTTTTTTCAAATCCACTTTCTTGTACTTGAACGTGCCGGTCTTCTCGATGGCAGAGGTCACGCGGACAAATACCGGAATCGCATAGGGCGGCAGATTGTCCTGCAGGTAGCGGAACAGTCGGTCGATGTCGAAGCTCTCGACGCTGCTGTCCTGCGGAACCAGTGTCACCATACCCGCCTTGCCGTTGGTCCCTGGAATTTCCACGCCATAGACAATGGCTTCCTCGGCCAGTCCGGACTCGTCGATGATGTTTTCCACTTCCGTGGTGGAGACGTTCTCGCCTTTCCAGCGGAAGGTGTCCCCCATGCGATCGACGAACTGCAGGTGGCGGCAGCCGATTTCCTTGAGCACGTCGCCGGTGTTGAACCAGGCGTCGCCCTTCTTGAAGACATCCCGCAGGATGGATTTCTCGGTGGCCTCCTTCTGGGTGTAGCCTTCGAACGACCACTTGGCGGTGATCTCCCCCAACAGCAGGCCGGGCTCGCCCGACTTGACCTTTTCCATGCGGCCCTTGGCGTTGCGGATCGGGTCCCGGGTGCCTTCGTGGTACTTGACCAGGGCGTAGGGCGCGGTGGAGAAGCCGACGGTGTTCTCCATGTTGAAGAAGTTGCTGAAGCCGATATTGCCCTCACTGGAGGCGTAGAGCTCGGCCACCGTCTCGATGCCGAAGCGCTCCTTGAACGGTTTCCAGATCGACGAGCGCAGGCCGTTTCCGATCATCTTGGTCAGCGTATGGTTGCGGTCGTCCGGGCTGGCCGGCTGGTTCAGCAGGTAGCGGCAGAGTTCGCCCACATAGCCGAAGGTGGTGGCGCCATAGCGGCGGATATCGCTCCAGAACGCGCTGGCGGAGAACTTGCGGCGCACCGCGATGGCGGAACCGCCGGACAGCACCGAGCCCCAGCACACAAGCAGTGCCGTGGCGTGATAGAGCGGCAGGGTGCAATAGAGCACGTCCTGCGGGCCCATGTTCAGGGTCATCAGGCCGAACCCGCCGTAAGCCTTGATGAACTTGCGGTGGGAGCCGGGCGCCGCCTTGGGCAGTCCGGTGGTGCCGGAGGTGTAGATGTAGACCGCCGTATCGCCCAGCCTGGGGCGATCCTTCACCGTCAGGTTGTCGCCGCGGTAGTGGCTGACCTGCTCGGCCAGGTTGATATAGCCCTCGGGCGTCTGGCCAAAGTCGTGGAGCGAATCCGTGTCCGGCATGAACAGGTAGGGATGATCGTGCCCCAGGGCCACCTCGTCGCGTACCCCTTCAAACGCGTCGACTAACTCTTCCCCCACGACGATCATCTGTGGCGTGATCAGGTTGATGCTGTGAGCCAGTACCTTGCCTTTCTGGGAGGTGTTCAGCATCGCGCAGGCCACGCCGATCTTGGCGGCGCCGGCCACCATGGCCAACAGTTCCGGCCGGTTCTCGAGGAAGATGGCAATGCTGTCGCCCCGGCCCAGGCCGCCCGCCCGCAGGTAGTGGGCAATGCGATTGGCCCAGGCGTTGAACTCGGTGTAGGTCAGGCGGCGGTTGTCGTATAGGACCGCCGGCCGGGAGCCGTATTTCTCGGCGTTGTGCTCGATCAGGGTGCCGAGGGTCAGGTCTTTCTGGTCGTTCTTGAGGGAGTAGTAGTAGAGCCCCTTGGCAATGGCCGGGGCCCGGCGGACGACGCCGGGCAGTTGTCGGGCAATGTCACGTACTGAAATGGTGTCTTGGCTCATGCGTCGTTCCGTGTGTCTTATTATGAAAAACCGACCCCGGACCGACGGCCCAGAGTCCTAATCAAGAAACAGATCCGGCAGCAGCGGCTGGTCGCCCGGCGCGTAACGATAGCCCTCGAAGTCCGTGACCCCGGCCTGGCGCAGCACGTCCTCGTCAATCAGCGCCTGACCGGTCAGCGTGTCGGCGTTGTGACCCAGGATGGTCACGGCCGCATCGGCCATGATGTCCGGCTTGCGGCCCTGGGCCATCAGGTCCGGGCCGCCCACTTCGAATTCGATGGCGGCCGTCGAGATCAGGGTCTTGGGCCACAGTGAGTTCACCGCGATGCCGTAGGACCGGAATTCTTCGGCCATGCCGAGCGTCAGCATGGTCATGGCGTATTTTGTGGTCGTGTAAGCGCCGTATTGTGCGAACCATTTCGGTGCCAGGTTGATCGGCGGCGACAGGCTCAGGATATGCCCGCTCCCGGATTGCTTGAGCCAGGGCAGGGCGGCCTGGGAACAGGTAAAGACGGCCCTGGCGTTGACCTCGTGCATCAGGTCGTAGCGCCGCACCGGCAGTTTTTCGACGCCCTGCAGGCGAATGGCACCGGCGTTGTTCACCAGGGCATCAATGCCCCCAAAATGTTCACCCGCCTCGTCGATCCGTTCCCGGACCAGCGTCTCATCGCGGACATCCAGCACCAGCGGCAGTGCCCGGCCGCCGGCTGCCTCGATTTCCCCGGCGACGGTATGAATCGTCCCCGGCAGTTTCGGGTGTGGTTTGTCCGACTTGGCGCCGATCACCACATTGGCGCCCTCTCTGGCACAGGCCAGGGCAATCGCCCGGCCAATGCCCCGGCTGCCGCCGGTAATGAATACGGTTTTGCCTTGCATGCTCATGCCGTGGCTCCTTCGTTGGATGCGTCGTCGCTGGTGAGTTTGACCAGCAGCTGGCGACGTTTGACCTGGCTGCCGGCGCTGACGTGGACTTCGGCAATCTCGCCGTCCCGTTCCGCCACCAGCGGGTGCTCCATTTTCATGGCTTCCAGCACTACCAGCGTATCACCCCGTTTCACCGTCTGGCCGGCCTCGGCGCGGACGTCGATGATGGCGCCGTCCATCGAGGCCAGCACCCGGTCCGACGCACTGCCCTCAAGGGCAGAGGCGGGCGCGTGGGTCACGTCGCAGACGTGCAGACTCCGGCTGAGCTGCTGCAAATATAGGTGATCGCCGTCAGAGTGATATTGGCAACGCTGACGAACGCCATTGTCGATATAGTCCAGCTCGGTCCCGTCTATGGCCACAACCACCAGCGAAACCCGGGCCTCTCCCTGGATCACGTCGACCTTTCCGGCGTTGTGCCACTGTAGGGCCAGCTCATGGTGTGTGTCACCCGTTGCCAGCCGGAAGGGCAGCGCTGTGGGCAGGCTATTGCTCCAGCGTCCCCCGGCCTCGCCGGCCTGGTGGGCAAGGACGATCGCGGCCAGGCCCAGCTCGGTGAGTGAGGGGGATGCCGGGTGCAGGGTCGGGGCGTCCAGGAAATCCTTGTCCAGGAATGCTGTTGTCGCTTCCCCGGCGATGAACACGGGATGGCCCAGAATATGGCTCAGGAAAGAGCGGTTGGTGGTCACGCCCATGACACGCATATCCTCCAGGGCCCGCCGCAGCCGGCGAATCGCGTCGCTCCGGGTGCTGCCGTGAGCGATCACCTTGGCCAGCATGGGGTCGTAGAAGGGGGGGATCGTGTCGCCGGTTTGTACGCCGCTGTCATAGCGGACGCCATCCACTGGTGCCGGCGTGTAATCGACGAGGGTGCCGGTCTGCGGCATGAAGCTGTCCGCGGGGTCCTCGGCATACAGGCGCACCTCGACCGCGTGACCGGCCAGGGTGACATCATCCTGCTGGAGTGGCAGCTCGACGCCCTCGGCCACCTGGAGTTGCCAGTCCACCAGGTCCTGGCCAGTGATCAACTCCGTGACGGGGTGTTCTACCTGCAGCCGCGTGTTCATTTCCAGGAAGTAGAAGTTGCGCTCCCGGTCCACGAGAAATTCGACGGTTCCGGCCCCGACGTAGTGGCAGGCTTTCGCGGCTTTGACCGCGGCCTCGCCCATGGCGGCCCGCAACTCCGGTGTCATGAACGGCGACGGGGCCTCTTCCACCACTTTCTGGTGGCGACGCTGGATGGAGCAGTCGCGCTCGCCCAGGTGGATGACGTTGCCGTGGGTGTCGGCGAAGACCTGGATTTCGATGTGGCGCGGCTCGATCACTGCCTTCTCCAGGATCAGCTCATCATCGCCGAAGGCGTTCCTGGCTTCCGAGCGGGCCCGCTGGATCTGGTCGGCCAGTTCTCCCGGTTCCTGAACGAGGCGCATGCCCCGTCCGCCGCCTCCGGCCGAGGCCTTGATCATCAGCGGGAAACCGACGGTTTCCGCCGCTTGCTGCAGCGCTTCGTCGCTGGCCCCGGCTTCCTCAAAGCCCGGTACGACGGGCACCCCGGCTTCCTGCATGGCCACCTTGGAGCGGCGCTTGCTGCCCATCAGTTCAATGGCGGATGCGGGCGGCCCGATAAAGATCAAACCCGCATCCGCACAGGCTTCGGCAAACCCGGCATTCTCCGAGAGAAAGCCGTATCCCGGATGGATGGCATCGGCGCCGGTGCGTTGGGCGGCGTCTAGGATGGCCTCGGCATTGAGGTAGGATGCGTTGACGGCAGCCGGCCCGATGCGAACGGCTTCGTCAGCCAGACGGACGTGCAGGGCGTGGGTGTCGGCATCACTGTAGACCGCGACCGTACGGTACCCCTGGGCTTTGGCGGTACGCAGGACCCGCACCGCAATCTCGCCCCGGTTGGCGATCAGGATCTTATGGATCATGGCCGGATTCCTCATGGCGTGTCGTCGGTTTTCGCCCAGGCGGGCGGCCGTTTCTGCATGAAGGCCATCGTGCCTTCGGCGCCTTCTTCGCCCCGGACGGCATCGGCAAATTGCTGTGCGGCGTCGTCCAGTAGTGACGGCATGGGTTCATGGCCGACCCGGTGCAGCAGGGCCTTGGTCGCGGCGGTGGCCTGCGGGGCACAGCGGATCAAACTGGCGATGGCGTCATCGAGCGCGCTGGTCAGGGCGTCGTCGCTGTCTAGAACGCTGTGCACCAGACCCAAACGGCACGCCTCGTGCCCATTGACTTTCAACCCGAGCAAGGCAAGGCGACGGGCCTGAGTCAGACCGATGCGTTCCACCACAAAAGGCGCGATCTGGGCCGGAATAATGCCGAGGCTGGTTTCGGGCATGGCGAACTTTGCGGTATCCCGGGCCAGCGCCAGATCGCTCACGCAGGCCAGTCCGAAGCCACCGCCCATGACGGCGCCTTCGAGGACGGCAATGACCACCTGAGACGCCGTGTTGACGGTTTCGATCAGGCGGCCAAAGGCCCGGTTCAGGTCGCGGAACGGATCGGCCCCGCCGGAGGCTTGCTGGGAGCGGGCGGCCGCCATGTCGCGAATGTCCCCGCCGGCACAGAAATGGCCGCCGGCGCCGCGCAGGACCACGCAGCGAATGGCGGCATCATCCGCTATGGCCTCGAACACCGCCGCCATTTCCCGGACCATCGCCAGGCTCATGGCATTGCGGGCGTCCGGCCGGTTCAACGTCAGGTGGAGCGCCGTCCCCTGTTGATCGAGGGCCAGGGTGTCGCAGTCGGGCAGTGACGTCATGGGATCAGTCCTTGCGCTTGCCGGGCAGGATGCCCATCAGCTTACAGATGATGCCCAGCATGATCTCGTCGGCGCCGCCGCCGATGGATACCAGCCGCACATCGCGGAAAGCACGGGACAGCGGGTTGTCCCACATGTAGCCCATGCCGCCCCAGTATTGCAGGCAGCTGTCGGTGACCTCCCGGCCCAGCCGGCCGGCCTTGAGCTTGGCCATGGACGCCAGGCGGGTCACATCCTTGCCCTGGATATGCAGTTCGCACGCCTGGTAGGTGAGGGCCCGCAGCGCTTCGACTTCGGTTTGTAGTTCGGCGAGGCGGAAGTGGATGGACTGGTTGTCGATCAGCGGCTGGCCGAAGGTCTGGCGCTCGCGGCAGTAATCGATGGTGGCGTTGATGCAGTGCTCCAGCGCCTTGATGACGTTGGCTGCGCCCCACATGCGCTCCTCCTGGAACTGCACCATCTGCATCATGAAGCCGGTGCCTTCGGCGCCGATGCGGTTGCGCTGGGGCACGCGCACGTCGTCGAAGAAGACCTGGGCCGTTTCGGAAGAGCGCATGCCCAGCTTGTTCAGGTGGGGGGAGAAGGAGATGCCTGGCGTGTTCATGGGCACCATGATCAGCGACTTGTTCTTGTGGGGCTTGTCGTCCGAGGTGTTGGCCAGCAGGCAGATGAAGTCGGCGCTGGGCGAGTTGGTGATCCACATCTTGGCGCCGTTGATGATGTAGTCATCGCCGTCCTTGCGGGCCGTGGTTTTCATGCCCGCCACGTCGGACCCGGCGCCCACTTCGCTGACGCCGATGCAGCCCACCATCTCGCCGGCGATCGCCGGGGCGAGGAATTCCCGCTTCAGCTCGTCGGAGCCGAACCGGGCCAGGGCGGGGGTACACATGTCGGTCTGAACGCCCACGGCCAGCGGCACACCGCCGCAGTGCGCGGTGCCCAGTTCTTCCGCGACCACCAGGTTGTAGCTGTAGTCCAGCCCCATGCCGCCGAAGGCTTCCGGCTTGTGGATGCCCAGCAGTCCGAGCCTGCCCAGCTTGCCGAACAGGTCGTGGATGGGGAATTTGCCGGCCTCCTCCCATTCGTCGCAGTGGGGGTTGATCTCCTTCTCGACGACATCCCGGACGGTCTTGCGCAGGGCGTCGTGTTCTTCGGTGAATAGCATGTGGATCCCCTTTTTTGTGTGCCTGTGGTGGCTGTTGTTCTTTGAGTTCTGTTTCTTTGTTTCTTGTGTAGCCGACGCTTTAGCTTCGGAGGCGCCGAAGGTGCCTGCGTTGTCCCCGGGGCGTGAAACCAATGGGCATCATCGCTTCCGCCGCCCTAGAGGGCCATCCCTGGCCCGCTATTGCGGTCAAGGACGTCCGTGTCCTTTTCTATAGCGATGATGCCCATTGGTTTCGATCTGACCTTTCGGTAAATCGCCGGGGCCCTGGAGGGCCCTCCGAAGCTAAAGCATCGGCTACATTGTTCGTGCTGTCCTATTACAACCGCGCCACGCCGAAGCTGTTGGGGCGCAGTTCCCTTTGTTCCGCCTCGCGACAGACGGACAGCACCATCGCCAACACCGTGCGGGTGTCGCGAGGGTCGATCAGGCCGTCGTCCCAGAGTCGGGCGGTCCCAAACAGGGCAGTGGAGCCGTCTTCCAGCTTCTTCGCCGTGGCTTGCTCCAGGAAATCGAGCGTCTTTTCTTCCGGCTCCAGACCGTTGCGTCGCTGTTTTTCCTCGGCCACGATCCGCATGACCTTGCCCGCCTGGGCCGGGCCCATGACGGCGGTGCGGCTGTTGGGCCAGGCGAAGATAAAGCGCGGGTCCAAGCCCCGGCCGCACATGGCGTAGTTGCCGGCCCCGTAGGAACCGCCCACGACGACCGCCAGTTTCGGCACCCGGCAGTTGGCCACCGCCTGGATCATCTTCGAGCCGTGCTTGATGATGCCGTGCTGCTCGGCGTGGGTGCCCACCATGAAGCCGGTGGTGTTGTGCAGGAACAGGATGGGCGTACCGGCCTGGTCGCAGAGCTGAATGAACTGCGCTGCCTTGGTCGCACCTTCTGGTGTGATCGGGCCGTTGTTGCCGATGATGCCGACGCGATGCCCGCAGATGCGGATGGTGCCGCAGACGGTCTGGTCGTCGTAGCCGGCCTTGAAGTCCTGGAAGCGCGACCCGTCGGCGATGCGCGCCAGGATTTCGCGAACGTCGTAGGGTTTCTTGGGGTCGGCGGGGATGACGCCAGGGAGTTCGTCTGGCGAATAAAGCGGCTCTTCCCATTCCGGCGATTGAGATGGCGGAAGGTGTTCGTTCCAGGCCAGGGCATCCAGCACCTCTCGGGCGTGGCGGATGCCGTCGGCGTCGTTCTCGGCCAGGTATTCGGCAGTGCCGGCAATTTCAGCGTGCATTTCCGCACCGCCCAGCTCCTCATCCGTGGCGACTTCGCCGGTGGCGGCTTTAAGCAGCGGCGGTCCGGCGAGGAACATCTTGGCTTTATTGCGCACCACGATCACGTAGTCGGACA
This sequence comes from Marinobacter halodurans, assembly GCF_004327985.1. GTDB lineage: Bacteria > Pseudomonadota > Gammaproteobacteria > Pseudomonadales > Oleiphilaceae > Marinobacter_A > Marinobacter_A halodurans. Next base: position 126,740 of record NZ_SJDL01000009.1, on the reverse strand, counting down.
GGCCGGGCTGGTAGGCGCCGCCTGCGGTGGCGTTTCCGTGTACCACCGTGACCTGGGGAATCCCGGCGGCCGACATCCGCGCCTGGTTGGCAAAGCCCCGGGCGCCCAGCACGAAGATGTCGGTGGCGTAGTTCAGGTTGGCGCCGCCGCTTTCCGACAGGGACACCACCGGCAGTTTGTTCTCCATGGCGATCTGCTGCAGGCGCAGGGTCTTGTCCAGGCCGGCTGGGGTGATGGTGCCGCCCTTGATGGCGCAGTTGCTGGCAACCACCAGGCAACGGATGCCGCTGACGGTTCCGATTCCGGCGATGATACCGCCCCCGGCCATGCTGCCATCCTTGTCGTCGTACATCTTGTAGCCGGCCAGGGAGCACAGCTCGAGAAAGGCGGTGCCGCGGTCCAGCAGACGGTTGATTCGATCGCGGGGCAGCAACTTGTCCCTTTTGGTGAATTTCTCGCGAGCGGATTCCGCCAGGGCGAGGACCTGTTTTTCCACATCGCGGAACGTCTCGATGTGCTGCTGCATCGCCGCCGCGTTCTCGGAGAAAGCCTCGGACTGGGGATCGATGGCGGATTCAAGAATCTGCATAAACGGCTCCCTCAGTCTTGACTGAAAATCTTGGGTTTGACGGCGCGATGGAAGCCGTTGAAGACCTCCACGTTCTTCGCCTTGGGCAATGGCCACACCCGGCTGCCCTGGGACGCCCCGCCGTCGATGCGCAGCGTATCGCCACTGATAAAGGCGGCGCCCGGGCTCAGCAGGAAGCAGATGGCGGCGCTGACTTCCGACTCGGTGCCAATACGTTTGCCCGGCACGGCATCGGCCAGGCCGCGGATCCAGGCTTTCATCTGCTCGGGATAGGTGTCCATGCCGCTGGAGGCAATCCAGCCCCGGGGCCACGGCGTTGACCCGCACGCCCGTTGCGCCCCATTCGATGGCGGCGGTCTGGGTGAAGTTGACCATGCCCGCGCGGGCCGCGCCGGAGTGTCCCATGCCGGGCATGCCGCCCCACATGTCCGCCACGATATTAACGATGGCGCCGCCGGTCTTGCTCAGGGATTGGTTGTAGAGCTCCCGGGCCATCAGGAAGCCGCCGGTGAGGTTGGTGCGGACGACCGTTTCCCAGCCCTTCTGGTTGATGCCGGCCAGGGGCGAGGGAAACTGCCCGCCGGCGTTGTTGACCAGGCCTTTCACCGGGCCGTGCTCGGCCAGGATCTGTTTGATGGTGGCGGCAACGATCTCTTCGTCCCGGATGTCGCAGGGATGGGCCGACGCGCTGCCGCCGTCCTCGATAATCTCGGCCCGGACAGCGTCGAGTTTTTCCGGCTTGCGCCCGACCAGTGCGACGTGGGCGCCCAGGGAGGCCAGTTCGTGGGCCGTGCAGCGGCCGATGCCGGAGCCGCCGCCGGTCACGATAACGTTTTGACCTTCAAACAGGCCGGGGCGGAGAACGGATTGATAGCTCATGATCGGGTTCCTTTCAGCACGGCTTGGGAGATGGGAATGGGCATGTCCAGCAACTGCTGGGCAAAGGCCTTGCCCTGGGGATCGATACGCAGGCTGGCGACGCCGCCACCGCCCAGGCTGTGTTCCAGCAGGAAGTTGAAGGCGTTGAAGCCGGGCAGGGCCCAGCGTGTCACGCGGCCGCTCTGTGGATTCAGCGTGTGGCCCATCCACTTGGCAACGGCGTCTTCGGTCAAGGCCGCGGCAAGATAGGGTACGTAGTCCGGGTGACGGGCAATGACACCGATGTTGCTGTGGTCACCCTTGTCGCCGCTGCGGGCCCAGGCCAGTTCGATCAGCGGGACGCTGGTGTCCGTCTCTCCGATGTCCGGGAATACGGTTGTGTCTGCGCCGTCCCCGATGCTGGACGCACCGCCGGTCCCGACCACCACGGGCTTTCTCTCGCCGCTGACTTCCACACTCACCTCGACCTGATCCTTCGGCACCAGGCAGGAGAACAGCCGGATCTTGGGCCAGACGGTGGGGCGACCACCGACGATGCCGGTCAGCCCTGGCGCCATGCCGGTCGCCGCCTGGGCGATCTCCCGTGAGAACAGCACCAGCGCTTCCTTTTTGGGGTGGGCGGCGCTGATCTTGACCACCACTTCGCGGGTCTGACCGGCCCGGCTGTGAGGGCCGTAGGTGGCTTCGGTGCCCAGCAGCTCGACGCTGGTTTCGGAATAGGTCGGCAGGCCGCGTTCCTCGAACAGTCGGCCGGTCTTTTCGAGAATGGCATCGGCGACGCTTTGCGCTTTTTTCGGGGCGTCGATGCCGCCGATCAGGAACGTCACCGTGCACTTGTGGCCATCCGGCCAGGTGCCGGAGACCTTGTAGCTGTCGGTGGGCGCGCGGCCGGTGGCGCCGGTCACGGCAACGCGGTCCTGGCCGAGATCCTCGAGATGGACCCGGGTGAAATCGCAGGCGACATCCGGCAGCAGATAGGCGCGCGGATCGCCGATTTCGTAGACGAGCTGCTCGGCCACGGTGCCGACGCTGACCCGGCCACCCGTCCCTTCCGGCTTGGTGATCGCGAAGTCGCCGCTGGCTTCCACTTCAACGATGGGGAAGCCCATATCCGCGTATCCATCCGCCACGGTCTCCCAGTCGGTAAAGTTGCCACCCGTCGCCTGCGCGCCGCACTCGATCAGATGGCCGGCCAGGCTGCCCTGGGCCAGCTTGTCGTAGTCGTCCCAGGCCCAGCCGAACTCATGCACGAGCGGCGCCAGCACCAGCGCGCTGTCGGTCACGCGACCGGTGATCACGATATCCGCCCCCGCTTCCAGGGCGGCGACAATGCCCGGCGCGCCCAGGTAGGCGTTCATGCTGACCGTCATCGACGGCATCGGGTCGCCGGTGGTCATTTCGCGGATGCCCCGCTCGTCGAGCTGTTTCTTCCGGGGAAGCAGGTTGTCACCGAGTACCAGCGCGATCGTCAGGTCGACGCCCTGTTCGTCGCACAGGGCTTGGAGCGCATCGCGGCAGGCTTCGGGATTCACCCCGCCGGCGTTGCTGATGATCCGGATGCCCTGGGCTTGGATATCTTTCAATAGCGGGCCCATCACCGTCTGCACGAAGTCCCGGGCGTAGCCGGCTTTCGGATCCTTCATGCGCTGGCCGGCCATGATGGACATGGTGATCTCGGCCAGGTAATCGGAGACCAGGTAGTCGAGGCGACCTTTTTCGACCAGCTGGCGGGCGGCGGTTTCGGTGTCACCCCAGAAGGCCGCGGAGCAACCGATGCGCAGGGTTCGGGATGGCGATGTCATGTGGTGTCCTTGCCGGAGAAGCGGTTGTCTGTCAGTTATTATGATGCGTTTAAAAACGATACCAAGCAAGCGCTTGGTTTGTAAATGTGTCGCTTCAGGGTAAACTGCGTTAATGCGTATACTGGGTGTTTTTGGCGGCCTGTGCCGCAGCCCAACGACAGTTCAAAGACAACGGGAAGTAAGCTTTGACACCACAATCCATCCAGGCCGAGCTGGTCGCGGAGAACCGTATCTCCGAACCGACCGGTGCCCGGGGGCGTCTGTTGCGCGCAGCAGCGCGACTGTTCCGGGAGAAAGGCTACGAACGGACCACAGTCCGTGACCTTGCCGCTGCCATCGGTATCCAGTCCGGCAGTCTGTTCCATCATTTCCGTTCCAAGGAGGACATCCTCAAGGCGGTGATGGAGGAAACCATCATCCTCAATACCGAACTGATGCGCCACGCGCTGCGTCAGGCCACCACGGCCGTCGGGCGAATGTGGGCGCTGATCCGCAGCGAGCTGGAGTCCATCAATGGGCAGACGGGCGAAGCCATGGCTGTGCTGGTGTTCGAGTGGCGCTCGCTGTCCGCGGATTCCCAGCGTGACATCCTGATACTGCGGGATGCCTACGAAGCCATGTGGCTGGAGGTGCTCGGTGAACTGAAGGCGTCCGGACAAATCACGGCCGACCCCTTCCTGACCCGCCGGATGCTGACCGGCGCGCTGAGCTGGACGGTGACCTGGTATCGCCCCGATGGCCCAAGGAACCTGGATGACATGACCGACGAAGTCATGGCCATGCTCGGTCTTGATAAGTAATAACGTTTTTCTTTCAGTGGGTTGGCATGCTTGAGGATGGGGTGTGTCGCTTCCTGGATTGGCCTGATCGGCCAAAATGGACGGCAATCCGGTCATTCACTAAATGCGACTTACGTCGCATCCTTCTCTGGAGCCTATGAACAGGTCCTGTATACCTTCTGGCTTGCAGAGCGGTTCGTAATCAAGGCGCGACTTCGCAGAAATAGTGGTGCTCTTTCAAGAAGTCGCAACGCAGAGTACGGATCGCTCTGAATGCCCCGTAGGGCCAGGCCTGAGGTCAGCATCTGCGGCTTTGCGGCTCTTGCCAAGGGCTACGGCCATTGGCTGCGAGCCCCGCCTTGCACCTGCTGACCTCAGGGTTGGCAGAAGGGATTCAGGACCTGTTCATAGGCTCCTTTAGGCGTAAGAGACGTTTGTTTGGTCTGTAACAAGAGCCAGACAGGTCTGAAGTCTTCTGCTGCACAACAATAATCAGAGAAAGGATCTGCAATGCATACTTCCATCATCCCTCGCCTGTGGACGGCAGGCACCTGTCGCCGATTCCTGCTCACGTTCGGTTTTATCGCCCTTCTCAGTGGCTGTGGCTACAACCCGATCTATCAGACCACCGGTCAGGTGATTACCGGTTATGCCGAGTCAGAAGCCACTCCGTATGTCCTGCAGATGTCCGACGCGGACATGGCCTGCAACCTGGGGCAGTCGCTGGACCCGCTGGTCTATTCCTTCTCCCGCGTGACCGACAAGCCCGACACCACCGGTTCCCTGCTTCAACTGCTGGCCGCGAATTGCTCCGAGCAACAGGCCTGGGAAGAAGAGCTGCGCTACGAGCGGGCGATGTATTCCGACGATGTCGCCGAGGCCAAGGATGCGCGTAACGCCGCCAAACGCTGGCATGCCATCACCGCCGAGCGCCGTCTGGAAGCCTTTCATCGTGCCATGCGCGCCTATGAGTATGATCCTGCCGACCCGGATGCGGAATGCCCGTTCCTCTACGAGGACCAGGATGAGCTGACCTTCCTGCTGGGGCTGTTGACCGGCCTCCAGGCGATCATCAATGACACCAATTCCGGCGGCGCCGCCGGCGTGCCCAAGGACATTGCGCCGCAGGCCGAGCGGGCCGCCCAGTGCCTGGACAACGAGAAGTGGGGCGGCATCCCCAACGCGATCCGCGCCAACGTCTGGCTGTTGCTGCCGGATACCCGCCCGGCGCTGTCTCCGGATCCCTGGCGACTGCTGAAGAACAGCTCCGAACTGGGCGTACAGGCCGGGTTCCGGGCCTCCATGGCGCTGGAGGCGGTGGCTGCTGAAACGGCGGGTCGCCAGGACGTGATCAAGGATGTCATCGCCCGCTTCGCGGCATCCGACAGGAATTTCAAGGTCAGCGAGGATTACCAACTGGTGGATCAGGTGGGGCGCAGCGTCATCATGCACACCTCCGACAAGCAGTGGACCCGGAAATACGGTTACCGCACGCCGCGGACCTACTTCGGTCGCCTGAGTCCGGAAAGCACCAGCGACACCGAAACCATGGATCTGGACGATCTTCTCTAAAACAACAGACACACAGGATGCCGCTGGCCGGGCAGGGGAGTGGGACGTCCCGGCCGGCCATCCTGAACCACAGACCGATTAACAATCACAAGAAGTCACTTGGGAGGTTCCAAGATGTTCCGCAAAACCACCGCAGCAATGCTCATGGCCCTGGTCGTTGCACCGATGGCACAGGCGAAGTCGGCCAGCATGTGTGTGTTCGACGTCATCGGCGCGAATGGCGATATCTATAACCTGATGAAGGACTACGCCCTCGAAATGAAGGGCCAGGGCGTCGATATCCAGCTCAAGCCCTACACCGATGAGGGCGTGGCGTTGGGTGACTTCCAGTCGGGCCAGTGCGACATCCTCGCGGCCACGGACCTGCGTACCCGTCGGTTCAATCGCTTTACCGGCACCATCAGTGCGGTGGGCGCCATCCCGACCTACGACAACCTCAAGACCGTCCTGGCCACGCTGGCCCAGCCCAAGGCGGCCAAGTTCATGAAGCAGGGCGACTATGAAGTGCTGGGCATTGCGCCGGCCGGTGCGGGTTACCTGTTCGTCAACGACCGCTCCATCGATACCGCCGGCGAGTTGGCCGGCAAGCGCATGGCCACGCTGGACTACCAGAAGGACGCCATCCACATGGTGAACTTCGTAAAGGCAACGGTGGTGCCCTCGGACATCACCAACTTTGCCGGCAAGTTCAACAATGGCTCGGTGGATACCGCCTATGCGCCGGCCTTTGCCTACAAGGCGCTGGAACTCTACAAGGGCGTCGGCGACAAGGGGGGCATCGTGGATTACCCGCTGGCCCAGTTGACCGTGCAACTGATCGCCAGGGACGACCTGCTGACCGACGAAGAGGCCCAGGCCTCCCGCGACGTGGCCTGGAACATGTATCCGCAGGCCATGGCCCTGGTCAAGAAGAGCGAAGCAGGCATTCCGGACGACCAGTGGATCCATATCTCCGATGAGGACGTCCAGGGTTACCAGGAAATGTTCCGGGAAAACCGGCTCGAAATGCGGGATGGCAAGAACGGTGCCCCGGATGTCTACGATCCGAAAATGCTGCACCTGCTCAGTAAAGTGCGCTGCGCCAGCAACCCCGGCGCGTCCGAATGCACCGCGGCCAACCGCGAATAAGGAGCAGGTAACGCACTATGAACTGGCGCGCGCTTTCGGCCAGCCGGGTAACCACCCTCTACCCCATGCATCGACTGCATGGGGTTATCCTGCTGGCCCTGTTGGTGTTTACCCTGCTGTTGGGGATGGGCAGTTCGCTGCATTCGCGGATGTTGTGGATTGGCGAACAGACCTGGCCCAACTATTACCTGCTGGATCCCTGGGCCACCGAGCCCAGCTGTGACGTCAAGATGGACGTCGAGGCGGCGGTCCAGAAACGGATGCAGGCCTATAAACCCGACCCGGATGAGCTGTTCTCCTCGCCGCCCGATCCGGACAAGCTGCGCGAGAGCTTCCGCAAGAACCTGGAGCTGTGCCAGAAGAAGCACGCGATGTTCGCCGCCAACCAGGCGCATGTCACCACCGCGCTGACGGTCTTCAAGACGGTCGAGCAGGGCATGGCGCACTGGTTGCTGGATAACATCGACCTGACCAAGTTCCTGTTCCTGGGACTGTTCGCCATGGCGGCCCTGATTGCGGCGTTCGATACCGATCACATCGCCCTGCGCCTGCCACGCAACCGGGGCGAATGGCGCCTGTCCCAGGCCATGCAGCTGTTCGTGAATGGTCTGATGGGGTATTCGCTGCTGTCCTACGCGGAGCGGCTGGGCATGTCGCCCTCGTCGGACACCCTGCTGGAGCTGCAGTATGCCTGGGCGGTGGTGTTCGGCATTTTCATGGCGATCAACCTCTACCGACTGGTCAATGTGCCGGAACGGGTGCGCGCCGGCGGACTGACGCCCTCATCCTTCCTGGTGATCCCGCTGTACTGCCAGATGGGCGTGATTGCCATGGCCTACTTCTTCTTTGTGGACGGTTACAGTTCCGGGCTGGCGATCTATTTCGGCCAGCTCACCAACCTGGCGTCGATGTTCATCAATATCGGCCTGTATGTGCTGGTGGGGATGATCCTCAAGCAGACCCGCTTGCCCGACCTGTTGCTGAACGTGATCCAGCCGTTCCATCTGCCGGCCCCGGCGCTGGCGTCGCTGATGATTTTTGCCACGGCGTTCCCGACGGCCTTCACCGGCGCGTCCGGCATCTTCATCCTGGCCGTGGGCGGGGTGATCTACGATGAGCTGCGTAAATCCGGCGCCGGCCGGCAGTTGTCACTGGCGACAACGGCCATGTCCGGCAGCATGGGCGTCGTGCTCAATCCCTGCCTGTTGATCGTTGTGGTCGCCGCGCTCAACAAGGAAGTGACCACCGACGAGATGTACGGCTGGGGCTTCTGGATCTTCCTGATGTCGGCCAGCATCTTCAGTTTTGTGGTGTGCAAGACCCAGGGCAACTGGCGGCCGCGTCCCCAGGCCGGCGCGTTTGCCGAAGCCGGACGCCGGCTGATGCCCCTGGTGCCGTATGTGGTGACGGCTCTGGTGGTCATTGGACTCATCTGGTTCCTGCTGGGATTGACCTTCAACGAGTACAGTGCACCGCTGATCCTGCCGCTGGTGATGCTGGCCCTGGTGTGGCTGGATTCGGGCAAGGACAACCGGGATGACGGGGAATCCCGGCTCACCGCGTTTGTCAGTCGCAGTACCGCGGCAGCGAGCGACTCCGCGGTCCACATTGGCGCGTTGCTGGCGCTGATGGGATTCTCGGTGTGCCTCGGCGGTATCCTTGAGCGCTCCGATGTGGTCCACGCCATCTTCCCGGAAAGCCTGACCAACCCCTGGCTGGTCATGGCGGTGATCGTGGTGATGCTGACCTTCATCGGCATGATCATGGATCCATTCGGCGCCGTGATCCTGGTTTCGGCCACGATCGCCCAGGCGGCGTTCAACCTGGGCATCGATCCGCTGCACTTCTGGCTGGTCTGCCTGGTGGCCTTCGAGCTGGGCTACCTGAGTCCGCCGGTGGCGCTGAATCACCTGCTGACCCGGCAAGTCGTCGGGGAAACGGAAGTCCTGGCGGCGGAACGCACCGGCAGCTTCTGGCATCGCTATGAGCGCTTGCTGCTGCCGCTGGTCGTGATGGGGACAACGCTGTTGATTGTTGCTTTCGTGCCCATGTTCTTCTACAACTGACCCGGGATCGGGCTCCAGAAAGCCGCCAACCCGAGAGGGAAGGCGGCTTTGTTGTGTCAGCAAGTGTGAAATTTTCGGGACCGTCGGCGCATTTTGGGCATCGGCTGTTATGCTTGGGTCGTATTGGTTTCCATACGCACCTGATGCGAACGGGATTAACGGCAGGGAGAATGGTTTTTGCGGAAAGTGGAATTTAACCGGGAAAAGCGTCCGGTCGTATGGCAGGAAGATCAGGCCAGCGCAGTACTCAGTTACTCCCGGCGGAGAAGTATCGTTACGGTGTTGGCCTCAGCCCTTGTGCTGACAGCCTGCGGCGGCGGAGGCGGTGGTGACAGCAGTGACAGCGGCGAAAATCTGGTCAGTGGCCGGATCGGCATAGAGGCCCGCACCCGCATCGACAGCGATACCGCAGACGACATCTATTGGGGAACCGCCGTCGCTAACGATGATACTCCGCAAAGCCTGCCCAGTCCGGCGATCGCCGGGGGATACCTGAGCGCCTCTGTCGGGACGTATGGCGGCTCCGGGACCGATTTCTACCGGGATATGGAGGATGATTTCCGCCTGCACCTGAGTAGCAATCAGGTGGTTTCCATTGCCGCCTTTGCGGTGAATGGCGCCTCTTCAGCGGGCACACCCTCGGCGCTGGTCAGTCTGGGAAGTACGACGACGGGGTTGAGTCCGGGGACGCCGGTCAGTCTAAGTCCGACATCTGGCGATGGTAACTATGATCTCCGGTTGCAGGCCCTGACCGGTGGCCCGTTCCGTTATCTGATTTCGGTATCCTCGCCGGCCAGCGACAGTGCGTTGGGTGTTTCGGCCGACGATGTTGATTGGGTGCCGGGCGAGGCGCTTGTGACCATGGCGTCACCCATGCAGGCCCAGAGCCTTTCCTCGGGCGGTCCCCTGGCTTCCGCAACACGGGAAGAGGTGGGCAACGGCCTCTGGCGAGTCAAACGCAACCAGGCCACGGCGCTGACGGCTTCCACCCGGGAAGAGCGTAAGGCGGACACGCTCGCCTGGATTCAGTCCCTGCGCGAAGTGTCGGGCGTGGTATCCGCCGAGCCGAATTACCTGTATCACGCCTTAACGGTGGATCCCACCAATGATTCCCTCTACCCGTTGCAGGAGTGGCACTATCAGGCTATCAACCTGCCGACGGCCTGGCAGGCGCTGGCTTCACCGGGCGAGGGCGTTCGGGTGGCGGTGCTGGACACCGGGGTATTTAGCCGCACACCCAATACCGGTCATAACTGGCATCCGGATCTGGATGATGGCAATGAAAACGGGAACAACCTCCAGATCCTGTCCACCTCCGACTTCGTGACCACCAGCGACGACAGTCAGGCTGGCGAGGATGGAAATCCCGCGAACCCCGGAACGGACGACGGCACCGCTCCGAGCTTCCATGGCACCCATGTCGCGGGCACCATTGCCGCTCTCGACAATGACGTGGGAGGTGTGGGCGTGGCGCCGTTGGCGACCCTGTTGCCGATCCGGGTGCTGGACAACACCGGTAACGGTTCGTCGCTTGAACTGATCAATGCCATCAACTACCTGGCGTCCCTCTCGGCCGCCCAGCGGCCAGACATTATCAACCTGAGTCTGGGGGGCGTCGCACCCTCGACGGCGCTGGAGAATGCCATCAACAACGCCTCCGACAAAGGCATCCTCTTTGTTGCCGCGGCGGGCAACCAGGGAACCACCGACCGGGTCTACCCGGCTGCCTTCGACCGGGTGATCGCGGTGGGTGCGGTGGACGCCGGTAACAAGCGGGCCAGTTATTCCACGTTTGGTAACTGGATTGATCTCGTGGCGCCGGGCGGGGACTCCACCCGCGATGGTAATAACGATGGCCAGGCGGACGCGGTATACAGCGACTGGGGACAGCAGACAGGCAGCGTGTTTGAACCCGCCTACGCCGGCGTGACCGGAACATCCATGGCGGCACCTCATGTCAGCGGCGTGTTGGCGCTGATGCGCGAGCGTGATCCGAGCCTGTCCCTTGCTAAATTCCGGGAATACCTCCGCCGCGGGGAGCTGACCGATGTCTTGGGCAGCCAGACTGAATACGGTTACGGCTTGATCAATGCACTGAAAGCCGTCGATGCGGCTTCTGCGGACGACCTGGGGACCTTCATTTCAGCCTACCCGAGCGCTTTCCTTTTCGACGGTTCCGTGACGGAAGCCAGCGTGCTTCTTGAAGAGGTTCCCGGTGACAGCACAGAGAACCCTCTGGGCTCGCTGACGTTGGACAGTGTGCCGAGTTGGTTGTCGGTGACGAAGAACCCGGATGGTGATGCGGTGAGGCTGGACGCCACCATAATCGATTCGCACGCAGCCAAACAGAGCAAGGTGACCCTGGGTTATACCAATGAAAATGGTCCCCAGACCCTGGAACTGCCGGTCAACGTCCAACTGGGCGATCCGGTCCAGTCACGCAATGCAGGCCGTCACTATGTCCTTCTGTACAACGCCGACGATCCGTCCGGGGATCCGGTTCAGCAGACCGTGGTTACGCCGTCCGGTGGCCGCTATACCTTTACCTTCAAGGATGTCCCGGCAGGCAGGTACTTACTGGTGGCGGGGACGGATATGGATAACAACGGCCTGATCTGCGAGCAGGGTGAAGCCTGTGCCGAATATCCCACCAATGGCCTGCCGCAGCCTATCAGTAAGGGGGAAGGCGATCTGACCGGTTTAACGCTGACCACCAGTTTCCGCCGGGCCGCACTCAGTTCCACGGGCTTGCCCCACAGTGCGACACAGGTCTACCGTGTTCGTCATCCATCGGCGACAACCAAGGAGATGACGCGATGATGCGGACGGGTTCCCTGGTTTTTGCACTGATTTTGCTTTCGGGCTGCGTAGCCGATCCTCCTGTCGCCGACGGCGCTGAAGTACAGGTGATTGCCAGCCAAACTCGATGCGGCCTGACCGCACCGGGACTGGTATTGGCACGTAATGCTGCAGAGTGGCAGGCGCTGATCGGCTCGGTGGACGGGCAACTGCCGGACTGGCCGGACGTTGCCAATCAGTGGCTGCTGGTGGCGTCACTGGGCCATCAGGCGACAGGCGGTCACGGTATTGGTTTTATCTCCGCCGACCGCGACGGGCAGGATCTGTCCATTGAGGTGAAGGTAACTCATCCGGCACCCGATGCGATGGTGGCCCAGATGATTACCTCGCCCTGCCTGGTGATGGCGATTCCAGCCAGTGGCTGGAAGCAGGTCCGCGTAAACGGCGAGGCACCTTTTCCCATGACACGGCCGCACCCCTGATGCCGGGCAACAAAAGAACCGTTGATCTTTGCCCCTGAATCCCTAAGCTATGGGCGGTATTTGGCAAACCGCCGGGCCCATCGAGACTGCCCGGCGGCTTTGCCGATCGTCCTGACAGTCGTTGAGTGAGAGCAACAGACACCCTATGAGCCAGAAAGATTACAACGCCGACGCGATTGAAGTCCTCAGTGGTCTGGATCCGGTCCGAAAGCGGCCGGGGATGTACACCGACACCTCGCGTCCCAACCATCTGGCCCAGGAAGTCATCGATAACAGCGTGGACGAGGCCCTGGCCGGGTTCGCCAAGCGGATCGACGTGGTTCTTTATGCGGACGGCTCGCTGAGCGTCGAGGACGACGGTCGCGGGATGCCGGTGGATGTCCACAAGGAGCATGGCGTTCCCGGTGTCGAGCTGATCCTGACGCGGCTGCATGCCGGCGGCAAGTTCTCCAAGGGCAACTATAACTTTTCCGGTGGTCTGCACGGCGTTGGGGTCTCCGTTGTCAACGCGCTGTCGAAGCACCTGGAAGTCTCCATCAAGCGGGACGGCCAGTTGCATCGTATGACGTTTGCCAATGGCGACAAGACCAGTGACCTGGCGGTGGTCGATACCGTCGGTAAACGCAACACCGGCACACGTCTGCTGTTCACACCCGATGTCAGCTACTTCGACAGCCCGAAGTTTTCCGTCAGTCGCCTGCGTCATAACCTGCGCGCCAAGGCGGTGCTCTGTCCTGGCCTGACCGTCACCTTCCTGCAGGAGTCGACGGGCGAGAAGGACGAGTGGTTCTACGAAGACGGCCTGCGTGACTATCTGCGTTCCGCCCTGGCGGACATCGAGTTGCTGCCCAGCGAGCCGTTCACCGGTCGCATGACGGGCAATACCGAGGAAGTGGACTGGGCGGTCCAGTGGCTGCCTGAAGACGGCGAGGCGGTGGCGGAAAGCTACGTTAACCTGATCCCGACGGCCCAGGGCGGTACCCACGTCAATGGCCTGCGGACCGGCCTGCTGGAAGCCATGCGCGAATTCTGTGAATTCCGGAACCTGCTGCCGCGGGGCGTACGCCTGTCGCCGGAGGACATCTGGGACCGCTGTGCCTATGTGCTCTCCTTCAAGATGCAGGATCCGCAGTTCTCCGGCCAGACCAAGGAGAGGCTGTCGTCCCGCGAGGCGGCGGCGTTCATCTCCGGTGTGGTCAAGGATGCGTTCAGTCTGTGGCTGAACCAGCACACCGACATCGCCGAAGCCCTGGCGGACCTGTTCATCAGCAATGCCCAGCGTCGTCTCAAGGCCAGCCGCAAGGTGGCGCGAAAGAAGGTTACCCAGGGGCCGGCATTGCCGGGCAAGCTGGCGGATTGTTCCGGTGCGGACGCCAATCGGTCTGAGCTGTTCCTGGTGGAAGGGGACTCGGCGGGTGGTTCCGCCAAGCAGGCCCGTGACCGGGAGTTCCAGGCGGTCATGCCGCTGCGGGGCAAGATCCTTAATACCTGGGAAGTGGATTCGGGTGAGATCCTGGCGTCCCAGGAAGTGCACGATATTGCTGTGGCGATTGGTGTGGATCCCGGCTCGGATCGTCTGGAAGGTTTGCGTTACGACAAGATCTGCATCCTGGCGGATGCGGATTCCGACGGGCTGCACATCGCCACGCTGCTGTGCGCCCTGTTCGTCAAGCACTTCCGCCCGCTGGTTGCTGCCGGCCATGTGTTCGTGGCCATGCCGCCACTCTATCGGGTCGACCTGGGCAAGGAGACCTTCTATGCCCTGGACGAGCACGAGAAGCAGGGCATCCTGGATCGCATCGAGGCGGAGAAGCGCAAGGGCAAGATATCAGTCACCCGCTTCAAGGGGCTGGGTGAAATGAACCCGCTGCAACTGCGTGAGACCACCATGGCTCCGGATACCCGACGTCTGGTCATGTTGACCCTGGCAGACAACGACGGCACGGACGAGCGTATGGATATGCTGCTGGGCAAGAAGCGGGCGTCGGATCGCCGTTCGTGGCTCGAAGCCTATGGCAACATGGCGGATGTTCCGGTCTGACCCTGCTTCCTCCTCTCCGCCTGTTGCTGATCTTTGGCAAAGGAGCCTCCTTGCAAGGTGCTCCGGGGGCTTAAGAAGGGGGGTATACCTTCATGTTCCAGAAGGCGGAACGATGGAAAGAGGAGCCTTAAACAGGCCCCGGAGCCTGAAACCAATGGAGGTCATCGTTTCCGTCGCCTAATAGGGCCGTCCATGCCCTCTTATTCGACGAGGACATCCTGTCCTCTGCTCCAGCGATGGCATCCACTGGTTTCGATCAGGCCTTTTGCAACACCCTCTCCAGCTTCTGAGGTGCCGAAGGCGCCCAGGACATCCCCACCGTATTGCCGTCTTCCCCGCAGGCTCAAGCCGAAACACTACCGGGAAATAATATCGCAGCACAGTACCTTGGTCGTTCCATCGTGCTGGAACGCCTGGGACAGGGTGACGCACATGTAGGCGCCGGTGACGGAAAGGTACGGTCGGGTGACCTGGAGGCGATTGGGCTGGTTCAGGGCCTGTCTCAGGTAATGCTGGCGGAACCAGTCGGCGTTGTGGGTGTTTTCCAGGGGGCGGAAACGGGGATCGAGGCACTCGATCATGTTGTCCGAGCGCAGCGTGTCCTCTGTCTGGACGCCCTTGTCATTGATCAGGTAGCAGCGGGAAACGGTGTGGTGGCGGGTCAGCGGGCGGCAGGCGGCTGCGAAGGGGATGTCGGCCCGAATGGAGGCCGTGGCCTGCTGGAAGCGGTCCCGGAAGTAGCGGCTGAGTTCGTGGGTCGGGTCGAGCTCCGTTTGACTGCTCTTCTTGTAGTCGTTCAGCAGCGCATCCAGGTCGGTTGACGTCCGGGTGATGTCGGCCAGTTCCAGTCCCGGTCGTCGGAAGTAGAAGCCCTGTACGAAATCCACCCCACCGTCGATGGCGATCATGGCCTGTTCGCGGGTCTCCACGCCTTCCAGGAGCACCAGGCAGCCGGACTGGTGCAGCAGCGAGACGATGCCGTTGAGAATCTGTCGGGCGCGTTTGTCGTTGGTGGCCCGGGTCAGGATCTGGCGGTCCAGTTTGACGATGTCCGGTGCCAGGTTCCAGATGCGCTCAAAGTTGGAATGGCCGGCACCGAAGTCGTCGATGGCCGTCAGGCAGCCCAGTTGCTTGTAGTAGTTGACGGTGTCCCGCAACTGCTCGGCGTCGTCCGTCGGCTGCTCGACGATCTCCACGACGATGCGGTGGGAGGGAAAACCGATGCGGGAAAGCAACTGACCGAAGAAGGAGTCGTGCTGCTTACCCGTTGCGACGACCCGGGGTGAAACGTTCAGGAACAGCCAGTTCACATCGTCGTCGAGCGTGGCGAAATTCTGCACATGCAGGTAACGACAGAGGCGGTCCAGGAGGACATCTTCCGGGTCGCTGGTGGGAAGCTGGAACAGGTGTAGCGGCAGTACGCTGGCGTTGTCGGTATCGAATGCCCGGATCAGTGCTTCGTAGCCAATGATGCGCTTGTGGGAAATGCTGAAAATCGGCTGTAACGCTGTGTGTAGCCTGAGGCCCTGGAAACTGGCCGTCCAGCCCGATTCTGCGTGATCGAGCAGGGGCGTCAGGAGATCCAGCTCGGGTTCACTGCTTTGGTTGACAACGCTTTTTGACATCGAGACTACTGCGCGCGCATTAAAAGCTGACCCGTGCGTTGCCGGCTGAACCGGTCGAGTTATTTCAGAATTCGCAACAGGCGGTTCGCTGAACGCTAAGAATGACCGTGTGTTCAGTTGTGAGCAGAATGCCAAATATTACAAAAGGATGCCAGAGGGAAACGCAAAATGGTTAAAAACCGGTCGACGTTTGAGCGGAAAGCCTGAGGGGTGGCCGCCGTGGGAGGCGGCATCACCGGTACATGGCGGGACCAGTCGATACATCCTGCCGGCTGTGCTGGAATACGGGATCAGTTGTTGCTCGGGATAACAACGTCTTCGTCGAATTCGACTTCCATTGCTCTGCTCCTGTGTTGCTGCTGTGCTCAATTCCGCTCGGCGGAATCAAGCGATGTTCATTAACTATGATGTTAATAAGCATAGGCAACAATCAGTAAAACCCGTATTCGACCAAGGTGGCGTGTCGCTGAAAGGCCCATTTTCAGGGACGTCAGGGTGCTAAGCTGCACTGAAGCTGCTCGCATCCATCAATAATTTTGAACAAAGCCAACAAAACATTTTGGTTTGCCGTCGCAGGATGCCCTTCTATGATGCTTTATTGATCTGGAATACTCGTGACCGCGAGGGTCACGGTCGGCATCGGAGGCCCGATCGGTATGGCGTTTCCCCTGATGAACTCCCGGCAGCAATTTGGCTGGGTCACGATCCTGATTCACTGGCTGGTCGCTGTTGCCGTGTTCGGGCTGTTCGGGCTCGGGCTCTACATGGTCGAGCTGACCTACTACGACGCCTGGTATAATGAAGCTCCCCACATCCACGAGAGTATTGGCATCCTTGTGCTGCTGGCGATGTTCTTCCGGGTCGCCTGGCGCCTGGTTTCGCCGCCCCCGGTTTCGCTTCCCTCCCACAGGCCCTGGGAAAAGGCGGGCGCTCATGTTGCGCACTTTGGCATGTATCTGCTGCTGTTCGCCGTACTGGTGTCCGGTTATCTGATCCCGACGGCCGACGGCTCCGGTGTCGATGTTTTCAACTGGTTCACGGTGCCATCGGTCACCGGACAGCAGAAGGGACTGGAAAGCGTTGCCGGAGACATCCATTACTGGGTCGCCTGGGGTTTGGTGATTCTCGCGGTGATCCATGCCATCGGTGCCATCAAGCACCATGTCATCGATCGCGACGAGACCCTGCGCCGCATGATGGGGCTTAAGGCGCGCCCGGTCATCCGGCCACGGAATGATTCGATATAAACCGGTAAGGCCCGAAAGGGCATAATGTTAAGGAGAGTATTATGTTGAGGAAACTGGCCATTTCGTCTGCGGTATCCATGGCGGTTCTTGCGGGTGGCGTCCAGGCTGCCGAAGGGGACGGTACCTACGCCTTCGATACCCAGGGCAACCATCAGTTCATCATGTTCAAGATTTCACATCTGGGCTACAGCTACCTTTATGGCCGTTTCAACGAGTTCGATGGTCAGTTCACCTACAACGCCGAAGACCCCGCCAGTAACTCGGTCCAGGTAACGATCGACACGGGCAGCGTCGATTCGAATCACGCGGAGCGTGACAAGCACCTGCGCAGCGACGACTTCCTGGCTGTGGATGAATTTCCCCAGGCCACCTTCAAGAGCAGGAAAGTTATCTTTGATGGTGACGACAGGGACGAGGCAAAGATCGTGGGGGATCTGACCCTGCGCGGTGTGACCAGGGAAATTACGCTGGACGCGGACATGGTTGGTCACGGCAAGGACCCCTGGGGCGGTTACCGCATGGGCTTTGAAGCCGAGACGGAGCTGCGCCTGAAGGACTTCGGCATCCCGATGGACCTGGGGCCGCAGTCCCAGACGGTCGAGATGATCATCTCAGTCGAGGGGGTTCGTCAGTAGGGTGTGACGTACCCGCTTGAAAGGGGTAGATGAAAAAACACCGCCTGGTTTAATATGGCGGTGTTTTTCGTTGTCAGGATACCTTTTATGGAGCGCGTCAGGCGCAATCGGTCCCTTCGCTTCGTGACGGTCAGTATGACGCTGGTGCTGCTGGCGCTGGTCGTGGCGAATGCCTCCGGCCTTTCTGCCTGAGGCTCGGTAAGGGGCAGGCGAGGCCCTGGACACCGTTTGGTGGTCAGGGCTTTCACCGGCTTTTCCTAGACCCGGTAACGTCCGACCTGGGTGGTTAATGTCTGCGCGTAACCGGCCAGTAGTTGGCTGATCTGGTCGATTTCCACGGAGCGGGCGTCGCTGTTCTGGGCGAGGTCGTTGATCCGTGTGATGCTCCGGTTTATCTCGTCCACCACCTGAGTCTGTTCTTCCGTTGCGGACGCCACGCTGGCGTTGACGTCGCTGATGCTGTTCATGGCGCCCAGGATTTCATTCAGTTTCTGCTCCGCTTCCGCGGAGAGTTTGACGGTCTGTTCCGCCTGCTCGTTGCCCGTTTCCATGACCGAGACGATTTCGGAGACACCGGTCTGCAAGGTGGTGATCATGGACTGGATGTCCGAGGTGGATTCCTGCGTGCGCTGGGCCAGGGTACGTACCTCGTCGGCCACGACGGCAAAGCCCCGGCCCTGTTCGCCGGCGCGGGCCGCCTCGATGGCGGCGTTCAGCGCCAGGAGGTTGGTCTGCTCGGCGATGCCGCGGATGACATCCAGCACCGAGGTGATGTTGCCGGAGTCCTCAGACAGCTTGCGGATCACGCCGACGGCGGTCTCGATCTGGTCGGACAGGCGGTTCACCTCTTCCGAGGCATTGTGAATGATACGGGCACCCGTTTCTGTATTGGTCTGGGCGCTGCGGGTAACGTCGGCGGCCGTGCCGGCGTTGGCCGCGACTTCTTCTATCGCGCTCTGCATCTGGTTGATGGCGGTGGCGACCTGGGTGATGGCATCGGTCTGTTGGGTAATCCCGTCGCGGTTGTCCGCCGCCGCCCGGTCGAGCTTTTCGGCGCCCTCCTTGAGCTCGAGCGAGAGATCTTTGATCTCCCGCACCATGCCCTGAAGGTTGCCGATCACGGCATTGAAGCTGGTGGCCAGGCGTCCGAGGTCGTCGTTGGATTCCACCGGTACGCGACTGCTCAGGTCCCCTCCACCTTCGGCAATATCGTCCAGCCGTGTGCGGAGTTCGTTGATGGATTGAATGATCAGGCGCGTGGCGACAAAGAAAATCAGGCCGCTGATGGCCAGCACGATCACGGTCACGACAACCGTGGTGGTCATGCTCTGCTGGCCGATTGCGGTCGCGTCTTCCGAGGTTGCCAGGGCATTCTTGTCAGCGAAAGCGCCGGCGACGTCGTAATAGTCCCGCAGCGATGAGAACAGGGGGAGAACGGTTTTTCCGATGGCCTGCCGCGCCTCGTCAACCTGGCCGTCAGTCACCATGGCGTTGACTTTGTCGGCGGCCGCTTTCCACGTCCGGTAGGCGGTTTCAAAGCCCTCCAGCTCATTGTCCACGCCATCTTCGGCCAGGAGTTTGCGCGCCACTTCCATACGGTCTAGGGCCTGCTTGGCGTTTTCATCGTAGTCCGCCAGGAAGCCGGATATGTCCTCTTGATCCTGGGCCGCCAGGATAAGGTTCTGTTGAGCCGTATAGGCCTGGTACAGGTCGCGGTCGGCGTTCAGGGCAGCACTGACTGCCGGCACGTAATTGTGGGAAATGCGGCCCGTGTCGCTGATTAACCCACGGGTGGTGATCAGGTTGGCGACCCCCAGCGCTATAATGGCCAGCGCCGTCAGGGCGAACGGTAGGACAATCTTGGTTTTCAACCCCAGTCTGCGGATGATATTCATTGTTATTTTCCCCTGGCATCAATGGCTAACAGGCTTATATCAGAATAGCAGGGAAGGGGGGGGATGGATGTTATGGGGCGTTGATATTGGGAAAGACGGTGTTATGACTGGTGGTGTCCGTGGCGCTGGCACTGGCAGAGTCGGTACTGGCGGAACATCTGCCCGCTGAACACCACGATCCAGATCAGCAGGCCGGCATACAGATAGGCTTCGGCCAGATGCAGGCCCCCGCTGATGGCAAATTCGACGAGCAGCATCAGTACCAGGGCCAGGCCGGCATTGATGGTGGCGGCCATCATGGCGCGACCACAAGCCTTGAGCGTCAGTTTCAGCGTAAGTGTCTGCATAGGGACAACGAATACCTTCTCTGTAGACGACGCGTCCGCTGCGCCTGATGTAGTCAAAGTGGAGCGCGCCGCAAGTGGCGCCTGCCGCGCGCCGAATGTTCTCATCCGGCGACATCAACGAATCGAGAATAAAGAGCACCCCCTGGGGCCTCCATTCGTGGATTCCGCTATTCCATCTTTGGTTTTACCCCTGAAAAAGCGTGTAAAACCCAGTGATTATGCCGCATTGCGCGGCGTTGCCGGTTGCCGCGTCCTGGGGCCGCATTGCGGATAATCTGTATGCGAATTGATCGATTCTGAGGGCCGAGGCCGTTGTTCCGGACCTTTGTTCCTGCTGTTTCGGTCATAGGGTTGGTGTGTTTGCGGCGGCCTTTCTATAATGGCCGCTTGCTGTGGAAACGGTTGGCATGTCCGGCCGAACATTGTTCAGGAGAAGGGGCCACTATGGCTGAATTTCAGACGACCGACGAAGGATTTGAGCGCGTATCGCTGCGTGACTACACGGAGAAGGCGTATCTCGATTACTCCATGTACGTCATCCTGGATCGCGCACTGCCCCACGTGGGCGACGGTCTGAAGCCGGTTCAGCGGCGCATTATCTACGCCATGAGCGAGCTGGGCCTCAAGGCGACCGCCAAGTACAAGAAGTCGGCCCGTACCGTGGGCGACGTCCTGGGTAAGTTCCATCCCCACGGCGACAGCGCCTGCTACGAAGCCATGGTGCTCATGGCCCAGCCGTTCTCCTATCGCTATCCGCTGATCGACGGCCAGGGCAACTGGGGGTCTCCGGATGACCCGAAGTCCTTCGCGGCCATGCGGTACACCGAATCGCGGCTGGCCCCGTTCTCCGAAGTTCTGTTGAGCGAGTTGGGTCAGGGGACGGTCGACTGGGTGCCCAACTTCGACGGCACCATGGACGAACCCGCCAGCCTGCCGGCCCGACTGCCGCACGTACTGCTCAATGGCACCACCGGTATTGCCGTGGGCATGGCCACAGACATTCCGCCGCACAATGCCCGGGAGGTGACCTCGGCCTGCATTCGCCTGCTGGACGCGCCGGAGACGACCGTCGAGCAGCTCTGCGAGCACATCAAGGGGCCGGATTTCCCGACCCGCGCCGAGATCATCACGCCGCGTAAGGACCTGCTCCAGATGTACGAGACCGGTCGCGGCTCGCTGCGCATGCGGGCCAAGTGGTCCCGGGAAAACGGCGAAGTCGTGGTCACCGAATTGCCGCACCAGGTATCCGGCGCCCGGGTGTTGGAGCAGATCGCCCAGCAGATGCAGGGCAAGAAGCTCCCGATGGTGGCGGATCTGCGTGATGAGTCCGACCACGAGAACCCGACACGGCTGGTGATCGTGCCCCGGTCCAACCGGGTGGACCTGGATGGCCTGATGACCCACCTGTTCGCCAGTACGGATCTGGAGAAGACCTACCGGGTCAACCTGAACGTCATTGGCATCGATGGCCGGCCGCAGGTCAAGGATCTGCGCACCATGCTGACCGAGTGGCTCAGCTACCGGACCACCACCGTTCGCCGCCGTTTGCAGTTCCGCCTCGACAAGGTGCTCTCGCGCCTGCATATCCTGGAAGGCCTGCTGGTTGCCTTCCTCAATATCGATGAAGTCATCGAGATCATCCGCTATGAGGATAAGCCCAAGGATGAGCTGATTCGCCGGTTTGGTCTGAGTGCCGATCAGGCGGAAGCCATCCTGGAATTGAAATTGCGCCACCTGGCCAAGCTCGAGGAAATGAAGATCAAGGGCGAGCAGGCCGAACTGTCCGAGGAGCGCGACTACCTGCAATCCGTGCTGGGCTCGGAGTCCAAGCTGCGCGACCTGATCAAGACCGAACTGGAAGCCGACGCCGAGACCTTTGGAGACGAGCGCCGCTCGCCCATTGTCGAGCGGGAGGAAGCCCGTGCCTTCAGTGAAGTGGATCTGGTCTCCAACGACCCCGTCACGGTGGTGCTCTCCGAGAAAGGCTGGGTGCGCGCCGCCAAGGGTCACGACATCGATCCGGAGGGACTGAGCTACAAGGCCGGCGACCGCTTCGCCCTGTCGGCCTGCGGACGCAACAACCAGCAGGCGATCTTCGTGGACTCCACCGGTCGGGCCTATTCGCTGATGGCGCACTCGTTGCCATCGGCCCGTGGTCAGGGCGAACCGCTGACCGGGCGGATCAACCCGCCACCGGGCGCCGGGTTTGCCGGGGTCCTGATGGGCGAGCCCAACCAGCGTGTTCTGCTGGTTACCGATGGTGGTTATGGCTTCGTCACCAACCTGGAGAACATGATCAGCAAGAACCGCAACGGCAAGGCCGTGGTCAGTGTGCCCAAGGGAGCGTGCATCATGACGCCGGTGACGGTTCCGGATGGCGAGAATCAGCATGTGGCCGCCATTACCAACGAAGGCCGTATGCTGGTCTTCCCGCTGGAAGAGTTGCCGGAGCTGGCCAAGGGCAAGGGCAACAAAATCATCAGCATTCCCTCCGCCCGCGTCCAGAACCGGGAGGAATATGTGGTCGCCGTTGGTGTGTTCAGTGTTTCGGACCAGCTGCAGGTCCAGGCCGGTAAGCGCAAGATGACGCTCCAGTTCAGCGATCTTGAACACTACATTGGCGAGCGCGGCCGGCGTGGCCATAAACTGCCCCGGGGGCTGCAGCGGGTCGACTCGCTGGAAGTCGTCGGCACGGCGCTGGCACAGTCGGATGAGGGGATGGACGAGCGTGAGTGAACTGGTTCTGATCAATGTATCCGGGCGTGACAAGCCCGGACTCACCTCCGAAATTACCGGGATCATGGGGCGCTACGATGTGCGGATCCTCGATATTGGTCAGGCCGTTATCCACGACCACCTGACCTGGGGCATCCTGGTGGAAATCCCCGATGAGGCGAACGCCCCACACGTGATCCGCGACGTCATGTTCCGGTTGCACGCACTGGATCTGCAGGTGCACTTTGCGCCCATCACGGAAAGTGAATACCAGCAGTGGGCGGCCGGTCGTAACCGGGCCTGCTACATCGTCACGCTGCTGGCTCGGGACATCAAGGCCGAGCACATCGCCCGGGTGTCCGCTATCACCGCCCGCCACGGTCTGAATATCGACAACATCACCCGCCTGTCGGGCCGTCCGTCCCTGAATCCAGCGGATAACCGCATTGCCTGCGTGGAGTTCTCCGTGCGCGGCACGCCCGAGGATCTGGAGACCCTGCGAACGGATTTCCTCAAGATCGCCGGCGAGCTGAACGTGGACATCGCCTTCCAGGAGGATTCGATCTTCCGCCGCAACCGCCGTCTGGTGGTCTTCGACATGGATTCCACGCTGATCGAGGCCGAGGTGATTGACGAGCTGGCCCGGGAAGCCGGCGTTGGTGATCAGGTGGCTGCCATCACCGAGCGCGCGATGCAGGGCGAGCTCGATTTCAGCGAGAGTTTTGCCGAGCGGCTGGCCCTGTTGAAGGGGCTGGATGAAGCCGTCCTGCAATCGATCGCCGCGCGCCTGAAACTGACCGAAGGGGCCGAGCACCTGATACGTACGCTCAAGGCGCTGGGCTATCGCACGGCGATCCTGTCCGGTGGCTTTACCTACTTCGCCCGCTACCTGCAGGAGCGGCTGGGGATCGACTTCATACACGCCAACGAACTGGCGATCGTGGATGGCAAGGTGACCGGGCAGGTCTCCGGCCGTATCGTCGACGGCCAACGCAAGGCAGAGCTCCTGCTCGAGATCGCGGCCCGGGAAGGTGTGTCGCCGGAGCAGGTGATCGCCGTTGGTGACGGCGCCAACGATCTGCCGATGCTGAGTCAGGCCGGTCTGGGTGTGGCTTTCCGCGCCAAGCCGCTGGTCAAGGAGTCGGCCCGCCACTCCATCTCAACCCTGGGCCTGGATGCCATCCTGTACCTGATTGGTTTCCGGGAGAGTGATGCGGCCCATACTTTGAAGGCGGGACAGTCCTAACACCCTGTCTGATCAGGCGATCGAATAAGGTCGGGGAATCACGGCAAGTGATGGTGGCGGAAGCCAATGGATGCCATCGCTTCCGCCGCCCTAGAGGGCCATCCCTGGCCCGCTATTGCGGTCAAGGACATCCGTGTCCTTTTCTCCAGCGATGATATCCATTGGCTTCGATCAAGCTCAGAGTGCTATCG
This sequence comes from Marinobacter halodurans, assembly GCF_004327985.1. Taxonomy (GTDB): domain Bacteria; phylum Pseudomonadota; class Gammaproteobacteria; order Pseudomonadales; family Oleiphilaceae; genus Marinobacter_A; species Marinobacter_A halodurans. The sequence goes on along the minus strand of NZ_SJDL01000009.1, from coordinate 102,702 downwards.
CGATCGACACGGCCCCATATCATTTGGCGGGGTTGTCAAAGGGACGACACCGGGGCAGGTCGGGGACCGCTTACTGGTCCCCGAAGTCGTAATCCATCTCCGGCACCGGTGCCTGCAGGTAGTAGCCCTGGATGTAGTTGACCCCGGCCTGCCACAGGGTGGCGAGCACGGAGGCGTTTTCCACCAGCGGGATGATGGTCAGCTTGCCGCTGTTCTGCAGCGACGCGACCATTTCCTTCACCTCTTCCTTCACGTCCTCGTTCTTCTGGATCTCTTCGGTGAACGAGCCGTCGATCTTCACGTAGTCCACATCCACATGCTTGAGGGTGTTGAACGGGTTCAGCGCGCAGCCGAACTGGCAGATCGACACCTTGCAGTGCAGCTCGCGCAGGGACTTGGCAAACTCCCGCGCCGGCTTCATATAGTTGTTGGCATCGCCTTCGCGGACCTGGAAGATCAGTGAGTCGCCGGGCAGGCGGGCCGCCTTGAGCGCCACGCTGAGCCAGGGGGTAAAGGTCTTGTCCTGGATCGTCTCGGCGGTCACGTTCAGGAACAGCCGCGTGTCATGCCCCTTGGAACGATGGCTGGCCAGGTGCTTGATGGTCTGCAGGATCACCCAGCGGTCAATCTTGGCGGCCATGTCGGAGGGGCCGGTGGGTGGCAGGAAGTCATAAGGCGAGACTTCCTCGTTGTCCTTGTTCAGCATGCGAACAAAGGCCTCGTAGTGCTCTTCGCCCTCGCCACGCAGGTTGATGATGGGCTGGAACAGGAGGCGGAAACGGTCTTCATCCAGGGCCTTCTGGATGGCTTCGACGGAGTTGTTGTCGTTGAGGCTTTCATAGACGGCCGGGTGATAGACGACGATGCCGTTGCCGCTCTCATGACCGGCCTGCTTGCGCACGTCGGAGGAAGCGGTATGGGCCCGGCCCAGGAGATCCGGTGCCTTGGGGGCATTCTCCGTAATGGCTGCGATACCGATGCTGACCGTGATCTGGACCGTCTTGCCGGAAATCTCGAACAGGTGATCCTCGATGGCCTTGCGAATCGACTCGCAGACATCCGCCATGCGGTTTTCCTGGCAGGGCAGCGCCAGCAGGCAGAACGCATCGTCGCTCAGTCGGGCCAGGGTCATGTTGTCGTCGACCTTGTCGCGCAGGATATTGGCGACATCCCCCAGCATCAGGTCAGCGCCGGCAATCCCGACCTGACCTCGGACCTGCATGAAGTTGTCGAGGGCGATGTAGGCCAGGCCGCCGGTTTCCTTGGACTCGCCGGCGCTGACGATCACCCGTCCGAGTTCGTCCATCAGGTGCTGGCGGTTGTAGAGTCCGGTCAGCAGATCCTGGGTGCTGATCTGCTTGAGCTTCTCCTCCAGTTCGGCGTTGTTCTGCTCGGGCTGGACCACAATCTGGGTGCACGGCTCGCCATCATAGGTGGCGGCCGACACGCGCATGACGATATTGAGTTCGGTGCCATCGCTACGCTTGGCGACACAGTTGAGGGCCATGCCGTCTTCCTGGTGCTCGGCAAACGCCTTCATGAAGATCTTGTAGTCCTCATGGCTGGACGGCGCGAGCGTGTCCAGGATCGGAATGCAGATCATCTCGTCGATATCGTCGTAGCCGAAGAAATCCATGTAGGACTGGTTGGCGTAGATGTGCATGCCATCGTTGATGTAGGCGATAGCGTCCTTGGAGCTTTCCAGCAGTAACTGGCAGCGCTGCTCCGACTCGCGCAGGTGGGATTCCAGGATGCGGCGCTGGTTGCGCGCGTCGAGACTGGCCAGTTCACGGTTCACCGTCAGCATGACCAGGTCGTTCCCGCTATCCGGAACCGCAGCCTTCGCCCCCATTTTCATGACTTCGATGGCCCGGTCGCTGTTGAACTCCGGGGTAATCAGGATGAACGGGATGTCCTTGTCCAGGCGTTTGATCAGGGAGAGGGCGGTATCCGGAGATACGGCCTGCTCAAGGTCCCGTGCCAGCATCAGGTCCCAATTGGCGGTGCGCAGTGCCTCTTCAAGATCCTCTTCGGAGGTCACCCGGTGAGCCCGGGTGGCCCGGCCGGAGTTCCTGAGGAGGCTGACAAGGGATTCGGCGTCATTCTGGGAAGGGTCGAGGATCAGCAGATGAACCGTCGTATTCTTCTTCTGCATTCGTTAACCATCTCGCACAGCCCGCTCTTCCGCGATCCCTGGGAAAGAGCGGTAATTAATTCGGGTGACTCAGCGCTCAAGGCAAGCCTGTCGCAGAGCGACGGCACGGTTCCAGTGACGTCAGGCAATAACACTCAGGGTAGCATTGGCCGGAGCCGTTCGCGTCGGTGATTGTGTTGCCGAGCGTAACCGGACGTTGTTGAAAGCGTTGCCCCGCGCCCCGTCCGCACCCCGGTGGGTACCAGCCCAATACTCCGGGGAACGGCCTGTCGGGAGCAGACTTGCCGATTGTGCAGCTTACAGGGAAGGCCAGAGAGAGTCGAATTCGTCTTCGCTGGTATTCGGGCCCGAGCGGCCGGTGGTCGGGGTGTCGACGCTCTGCAGGCGCAGTTCGAACTGGCTGATGCTACCCGTTGCCGAGATTCGTTTGGACAACTGGCCATTGTCTTCCCTGTCCCCCTGGCGCAGGACAATCCGGCTGCCCTGCTGGAACGGCAGGCGCGGCGTGATCAGCGTGGCCGGCTGACCGATAACGGCGACTTCCGGAAGCAGCAGGCCTCGCAGGAACTCGCTGCTGTTACCCACTTTCTGGATCAGGCGCACACCGCAGGGCGTGGCGCTCGGTGCCAGCAACTCGACGCCGATCTGGGTGCCTTGCTGGCGCAACTGCCGGATCCAGCGGACCACGGCCACGCTCCAGGGATGAGACGGCTGTTCACGCACGGCCAGTACTTCGCCGGCCTGCAGGGATGGCGGCATATCGCTGGTCCAGGACACGCAGTACCCGCCGGGACTGGTGTTGATCAGCGGCGTCCTGTAGGTTTTCGGGGCGCTGCCGCCCTCGTCACGGGTGCCGGCGCGGGTCCTGAAGTTGATGGGGGTGTCCGCCGAGGGCATGAAGTCGCCGGTCGGCGCCGCATCATGGGCGCCGGCCCAGGCGTCGTTGTTGCGTTTGGCCCGGGCGATGAAGTAGTTCTCGTCGTCCTCCATGCTCGCGCCACTCTCGATGAATGTCTTGAAGGTCTCTTCGCCGGCAATATAGTAGTGTGCAGCGCTGAGACCCACGGCCACCTGCAGCTCGCCCTGAGTCGCAATGCGCTTGAAGTTGCGCTTGGTCAGCACGCCGAAGGCCTGGGACAGGTGCGCAAGCAGGTTCTCTGAAACGCTGGACGGTACCGGCAACGCGTTGCCTGCAGGCCTGTCCTTCTCGTTACGGCGGTTCTGGTACTCGGTGATATCCGCGGACAGTTCAACCGTGTTGAAGCCGAAACAGTCGCCGGTGCGTTCTTCCGGTCCCAGCAGACTGGCGTAGATCGGTGCCGCGTCCCGTTCCATGTTCACCACGAACAGGGCGTCATCAGTGGCTTCCTGGGTGCAGGCGGTGCGGTCGGTCCAGCACTCGAACAGTTCGTACGCCTGGACCAGTTCGTTCTGGCGCAGTTGATTGGGCCGGGCGCATCCCAGCAACAGCAACCGCTTGTAGGCGTCAGCAATGCTGCTGGACTGGCGATGCATCAGGTTCTCGTCCTCGACCTGCTCATCCTGCAGCTTGTTGCGCAGCGCAAACCGGTAGACCCGGTGGCATTCGAGCCAGCTTCGGGTTGGGCTGGGGCAGTAGAGCTGGTGCGCGCGGAGGATGGTCTGGCCCAGGTCGGTAATGATCCTGTGGCAGGCGGTGGCAACGGTCTTGCGGTTCCTGTCGATAGCGCCGCTGTCCAGCAGTTCGATCAGCGTTGTCTTGTAGCCGTTGGCCAGGTGCAGTTGCAATGCCTGGGACAGGTTGGCAATCTTGCGCTGCTTGTCGGGCAGGGCGATGGCGAGCCCCAGATAATGCCGGGACAGTTCCTTGCACACGAAATTGATCCGGTGGCGAATCAGTTCGAGCAGGGCCAGCCGCTGCTGGGGCGCAATGATCAGCTGGTTGAGCTCGATGATGGCGTGATACAGCTGGCGGGACGTCTCGCCGATGTTGGCCACAGGCAAGGCGCCGACCCACTTGCCGAAGGCCTTGGGCGTTGCATCGCAGAAGGACAGATTGGCTATCTTCTGTTCCGGTAGCGTAAGCTCGGGTTTTAAAGTCATACCTTCCGTTTGCCCCCCTGCCGTGGGCGTATGGGCGTTTGCACCGTCCTTTGATGCGTCGCTTTTGTTGGCGTTTCTCAGCTTTGATGAGCGGCGAGAAAAAGACCGGAAATACATATCTTTATATACCTCACCACGACTTTAAAATAGCAAAGGCCTTTCACAAAGCCAGAATCGTGCAAGTTGACATTGTTTGACAAAAAAGTTGGTGCATTGCTCCGAATGCCCATGATTCAAGGGTTTTGCGACGCTTTTGCGTACACTCCCGGCGGTTGAAACGCGTATCCGATTGTCGATTTTTCGACAAGAGTCACAGATTCAGCGGTGTCTTGCTCGCCTCGCCGGGAATCTCCCGAACCAGTCGGGGAACGAGGAAACCGGGCAGGCGCGTCAGCAGCGCGCGAACCAGTCGCCGGGCCCGTTCGTCGCTGACATCGAAATGCGCCGCGCCCGCAACCGGGTCAAAGGCATGCAGGTAGTACGGGAGAACGCCGGCGGCAAACAGGGTTTCGCTGAGTTCGGCCAGCGTATCGGCATCGTCGTTGACCCCCTGCAGGATCACGCTCTGGTTCAGCAGTGTGACACCTGCCTCCTGCAGCCGGCGCATGGCCAGCCGGACGGCGTCGTCAATCTCCCGGGGGTGGTTGATGTGGACCACCACGACCTTCTGCAGCGGCAGGCGAGTCAGCCAGGCCAGCAGCCGGTCATCGACCCGCTGCGGAATGACGACCGGCAGGCGGGTATGAATGCGCAGGCGCTTCAGGTGCGGGATGGCGGCCAGGTCAGCGGCCCAGTCGGCCAGACGGTTGTCGTTCATGGCCAGGGGATCGCCGCCGCTGAAGATGACTTCATTGATTTCCGGGCTTGTGTGCAGGGTTGCCAGGGCCTCTGCCCGCGCATCGGGCGACAGCCGATTGTCGGCATACGGGAAATGGCGCCGGAAGCAATAGCGGCAGTTGACGGCGCAGGTGCCGGTGACCATCAGCAGTGCCCGGCTGCGGTATTTCCGGATCAGACCCTGCTGCAGGGTGTGCTCGGCCTCCGCCAGCGGATCCGTAACGTAACCCGGCGCCGGCCGGCTTTCCGCGTCCAGCGGCAGGACCTGGCGCAGCAGTGGATCGTCCGGGTCACCGTAGGTCATGCGCTGGATAAACGGCCGGGGAACCCGGATGCCAAATAGCCGGTCGCCCGCGCGGGCCCCATCCAGCAGATAGGCCGGCAGACCCAGTTCCCGAAGCAGGTGTTCCGGATGGTCGATCGCCCGCGCCAGCTCCTGCTGCCAGGAGAGTGCCGATTCGGTAACGTCCCGGGCTTCTACCGGGGTGGGGGTTCGCTGTATCATGAGCCCCTTTGAATTTCCAACAGCGATTTTTCAGGTGAGATTTTCATGGCTTCGTATTCTACCAATGAATTCCGCGGTGGTCTTAAGGTTTTGCTGGATGGCGACCCCTGCGTGATCCTCGAGAACGAGTTCGTCAAGCCCGGCAAGGGCCAGGCCTTCAACCGCGTCAAACTGCGCAACCTCATGACCAACCGAGTCTGGGAGCGTACGTTCAAGTCCGGTGAAAGCCTGGAAGCGGCGGACGTCATCGACCAGGAGATGGAATACCTCTATACCGACGGCGAATTCTGGCACTTCATGGCGACCGACGGTTCCTTCGAGCAGCACCCGGCCGATGAGAAGGCCGTGGGTGACACTATGAAGTGGCTCAAGGAGCAGGACGTTTACACTGTCACGCTTTATAACGGCACGCCCCTGTCCGTCACGCCACCCAACTTTGTCGAACTGGAAGTGGTGGATACCGATCCGGGCATGAAGGGCGATACCGCCCAGGGTGGCTCCAAGCCGGCAACCCTGTCCACCGGCGCCGTGGTCAACGTACCACTGTTCATTACCATCGGCGAAGTGCTGAAAGTGGATACCCGTTCCGGCGAGTATGTCAGCCGGGTCAAAACCAGCTGATCCGGTTATGTCCCGGGAAACGGACTGGCAGCCTACGGCTTCCCTGGCCGCCCTGCGTGAGCGGGCCGGGCTGCTGTCCTACCTGAGGCAGTTCTTTTCGGCCCGTGGTGTGCTGGAGGTGGAAACTCCGCTGCTGGCCCGTCACGGCGTCTCGGATCTCCACCTTGACTGTATCACCGCGCAGCCTGGCCCGGCGTCCGATTTTACGGGCGGTATGGCCTATCTCCAGACCTCTCCGGAATACCATATGAAACGCCTGCTGGCGGCGGGTAGCGGGGCCATCTACCAGGTGTTCCGTGCCTTTCGCGATGGCGAGCGCGGCGTGCGCCATAATCCGGAATTCTCACTGCTGGAATGGTATCGGCCGGATTTTGACGACCAGGCCCTGATGGACGAAGTCGGTGCGCTGGTATGCGGCTGGCTGGGCATCGATGCGCCGGGGCGGCTGACGTATCGCGAGGCCTTCCTGCGGCACGTCGGTCTCGATCCTTTCACGCTGCCGCTGGAGGAGCTGCGCGATGCGGTTTCCGGCCGAGCCGGTAACCCGGCCTTTGCGGACGACTTCGACCGGGATACCTGCCTGGATTTCCTGATGAGCCATGCGGTTGAACCTGCGCTGGCGGGTGAGGGCGCCGTGTTCATTCACGACTATCCGGCCAGTCAGGCCGCGTTGGCGCGTACCCGGGATGTTGACGGATACGCGGTGGCTCACCGGTTCGAGCTGTACCTGGACGGGCTGGAGCTTTGCAACGGGTACTGGGAACTGACGGACGCGGCAGAGCAGGCTCGTCGCTTTGATGTGGATAACGCCCTGCGCCGGGCACGCGGCAAGCCCGAGATGGCTGCGGATGACTACTTGCTGTCGGCGCTCCGGCACGGTTTGCCGGCCTGTGCGGGGGTGGCCCTGGGGCTGGATCGCCTGCTGATGTGCAAGCTGGGAACGCGGGACATCCGGGATGTCGTTGCGTTCCCGATTGAACGGGCCTAGCTGGCCTTCGAGCCGATCCGCCGGCCCATGCGCAGTCGCGTTTCCGGGCCCAATCCGTCCGACCACCGCATGACATCCTTCGGGAGCAACAGGATGACGGTGGAGCCCAGCCGGAAACGTCCCATCTCATCCCCCTTGTCGAACCGGATGGGCTTGTCGGCGCTGTAGTCCACGCTGGAAACGCCGTCCGTGCCCGGTGCCACCACCCCGGCCCAGGTGGTCTCGACGCTGCCGACAATCATTGCGCCCACCAGCACCATCGCCATCGGGCCCCATGCCGTATCGAACAGGGTGACGACGCGTTCGTTGCGGGCAAACAGGTTGGGCACGTTGGCGGCCGTCACCGGATTCACGGAGAACAGGCGGCCGGGTACGTAAGTCATTTCCTTCAGGGTGCCGGCCAGGGGCATGTGGATGCGGTGGTAATCCTTTGGTGCCAGGTAGATGGTGGCGAAGGCACCGCCGGCAAACGGCCTGGCGCGCTGCTCGTCGCCGCCCAGCAACTCGGTCAGGTTGAACGACTGGCCCTTGGCCTGGAAGATGCGTCCCTCCTCGATCGTGCCGAGTTGGCTGATGGCGCCGTCTACCGGGCTGGTCAGCGCTTCCGGCGCGTCATCGACCGGGCGCAGTCCGGGCTTCAGGGCACGGGTGAAGAACGCGTTGAAGGTGGCGTAGGATGCGGGATCGGCGTCGACCGCTTCGCTCATGTCGACGCCATAGCGCTCGATGAACCAGCGGACGACCCGGTTCTTCAGGGCCGGCACCTGATCGTTGTCGGCCAGTCGTCCGGCCAGCCGTGACAGCCCGAGTTGGGGGGTCAGGTACTGGCTCATCACAAAGAGCTTGTCTCGCATTGGTTCTAGATCTCCACAGGTGTGTCTGGATGGTTGCCCCATTCGGCCCAGGAGCCCGCATAGGCGCGCACCACGGGATAGCCGAGCATCTTGGCCACCAGGTAAGTCAGGCCGGACCGGTGATGGGTCTGGCAGTGAGTGATCAGGGTGTCCGCCGGCCCGATACCCTGGCTATCGAGCAGGGCGCGTATTTCATTGGCCGGGCGCAGGCGAAGATGACGGGCCGGGTCCATCACCCGGGTCCACTCCAGGTTACGGGCTCCGGGAATATGACCGGCCTTGGCGGCCGCGATACGGGTGCCGTGGTACTCCTCGGGTGAACGGGCGTCCCAGATCACGCGATCTTCCGCGTCCAGGCCGTTCAGGACTTCCTCCAGGGTGGCCGTCGGCTCCGGTCGCACGACAATGGGGTAGTGGCCCGGGGCCGGTTCGGGAATGTCGGTGGTCAGCGGCCGTCCTTCGGCGTCCCAGGCGTGCCAACCACCATTCAGGTAGCTGTAGCGGGCATGGCCGATGCAATCCAGCAACCAGATGAAGCGTCCGGCCCAGCCGCCGCCTTCGTCGTCGTAGACCACCACGTGGGTGTCCGGTGTCATGCCTATGCGGGTTGTCAGCGCCTGCAGCGCCTCGACGGTCGGCAGCTTGCCCGGTGCCGGCGGGTAGCCCAGCAGCGTTTCCTGGGGGTGGACGTAGACGGCGCCCGGCAGGTGTCCGCCCACATAGCGCTCCGGATGGCACAAGTCGATCAGCAGGAGGTTTTCGCCGGCTTCCAGCAGGGACTCCAGGGCATCCGGTTCGATGATCAGGGGCGGCGTCGGCATAGGCGTCTCGTTCGGCCGTTGAGGGGGTTGGGCGCATCTTAACAGATTGAACGCACGACGGGTGGGGCGGCATTCCGGACTGGGTACGCCGTTTTTTTCGCGATACTTTCAGGCTCTTGCTATGATTCCCGAAAACCAGAAACATCTCAGTCGACTTTTAAGCGCGTCCTGTTTGGAGGTGGAACCAGTCTCCAGGCGGAGCGGTTTGTGCCGGCGGGCAGGCAGTTCAGGGAGCAGTTTTAACCGATATGGCTTTAATACTCGGTGCGATTATCGTTGCCGCCTGTGTGCTGGGCGGATTCGTGTTGGCCAAGGGCCAGTTGATGGCGCTGTGGCAGCCGCTGGAAATCCTGATTATCTTCGGGGCGGCGACCGGTGCCTTCATCATCTCCAACCCGATGCATACCATCAAGGAAACCATAACCGGTATCCTGCGCCTGATCACCGGGTCACCGTTCAATAAAGCGTTCTACCTGGACCTGCTCAGCATGCTGTACGACCTGTTCGACAAGTCGCGCAAGCAGGGGGTCATGGCCATTGAGGAGGACATCGACAACCCCGGCGAGAGCCAGATATTCACGCGCTACCCGGCGGTGATGAAATCGCCCAAGCTGCTCGCCTTCGTGACCGACTACATGCGCATCATCAGTGCCGGCAACATGGCGCCCCATGAACTTGAAGGCCTGATGGACAACGAACTGGACAATCGTGAGCACGAACTCCATGAGCCCTCCCACGCCCTGGCCAAGGTAGCCGATGCCCTGCCGGGGCTGGGTATCGTGGCGGCGGTGCTGGGGATCGTGATCACCATGAGTCTGCTGGGCGGGCCGCCCGAAATGATCGGGCACAAGGTGGCCGCGGCGCTGGTCGGGACGTTCCTGGGTATTTTCATGGGTTACGGTTTCGTCGGACCGACGTCCACCGCTATGGAGCACCAGGCCCAGTACGAGCTGCGGGCGTATGAATGCGCCAAGGCGGCGATCCTGGCGACGGTCGCCGGGCAGGCACCGCAGATGGCGATCGAGTTCGGCCGCAAGGCATTGCCCAGCGACAAACGCCCGGGTTTCCAGGAACTGAACGATCATGTGCGTTCCAAGTAACCATACGGCATCCGCCGGAACGGGGCACTGAGGTCAGTCGTGGAAGAGCAGCCGATTATCGTCAAACGCGTCAAGAAGGTGTCCGGCGGGCATCATGGTGGCGCCTGGAAAGTCGCCTTTGCCGATTTTGCGACCGCGATGATGGCCTTCTTCATGGTGTTGTGGCTGACCATGACGGCGACGCCCGAAGAGAAGCGGGCGATTTCCGGATACTTCAAGGACCCTGTGGGTTACATGGAGGCGGCCAGCCGCAACCCGATCGATCTTGGGGGCAGCGCATCGGTGGTGGAGTCGACCAGCGAGGATGTGGCGGATTCCCAGATCAAGCTGGAAGACCAGACCATCGAGGAGATGGCCGATACCCTTGAGCAGAAGCAGATGCAGCAGCTGTTCCAGGATCTCAAGGAGCAGATTGAAAAAAGCGAGACCCTGCAGAAGTTCAAGGACCAGCTCCTGATCGACATTACCGACGAAGGGCTGCGGATCCAGATCGTCGACCGCTCCAAGCGACCCATGTTCGATAGCGGTAGCGCCCGCCTGAAATACTATTCCCAGGACATCCTGTTCGAGCTGGCCAAGCCCCTAAGCCAGGTCAATAACAAGCTCAGTATTACCGGCCATACCGACTCCACACCGTTTGTCGGACGACCGGGCTACACCAACTGGGAGCTGTCGGCAGACCGGGCGAATACGGCGCGGCGTGCCCTGGTGGCCGGTGGCGTGCGGCCGGAACAGATTGGCCGTGTGGTGGGGTTGAGTGATTCGGTGCTGTTCGACAAGGATCATCCCCAGGCGCCGGTTAACCGCCGGATTGCCATTATCGTGCTGAACAAGAAGACCGCGCAGGAAATCCAGTCCGACTCCGGCGCCAACGCCACGCCGATAATCGATCTGACGGCGCCGACCGAGGAAGAGTCCCAGGACGCCCAGAAGCAACTGGAATCCGGCGACTGGTTCAAGCAGCCACCGGAACCGGATGCCGGCGAAGTGAACTGGTAATCCTTACCAGTCCGAATTCTCTATCTCGGTATAGATGCGGCGGAAACTCTGCATGCGCTCCGGGCTGATCTCCCCTTTTTCCTCGGCTTCCAGCAGGGCGCAGCCGGGCTCTGCCTGATGGCGGCAGTTGCGGAAGCGGCAGGTGCCGATCAGGGGGCGGATTTCCCGGAAGCCGTATTCCAGGTGTTCCACACCCATATGCCAGAGTCCGAATTCGCGGATACCCGGCGAGTCGATCAGGTTGCCGCCGCAGTCCAGGTGAAACAGGCGGGCTGTGGTGGTGGTGTGGACGCCCTTGCCGGTGCTCTCCGACACCGCCCCGATCCGTATGCTCTCGTCCCCCAGCAGTCGCCGGATAATGGAGGATTTGCCGACGCCGGACTGGCCGACGAAGACGCTGGTCCGGGTTTTCAGCAGGTTGTCGATGGTGTGATCGTCTTCCGGTGCCCGGTGGGCGGAGGTCTGCTCGATCTGATAGCCGAGGCGGGCATACCGGTCGAGCAGTGCCGCGACGCTGGCCCGGTTGGTGTCGTTGATCAGGTCGGTCTTGTTGAGCAGCAGGACTGGCCTGATGTCGCAGTTTTCCGCGGCCACCAGGTAGCGGTCGATCAGGTTGTCGTGGGGCTCCGGTTCCGGTGCAATGACAAGGATGATCTGGTCGATATTGGCCGCGACCGGTTTGAGCTGGCCGAACTTGTCCGGGCGCTGCAGCAGGTTGTCCCGCTCCTGCTGGGCGACGATAACGCCCAGGTCGTTGGAGCCCGGCCGCCAGATCACCCGGTCCCCGGTGACCAGCGATCCCAGGTTGGCGCGGACATGGCAGCGGATCACCTCGCCCCGGTGTTCGCCTTCAAGCGCCTCGACATCAATCTGCTTGCCGAAGTGGGCGATGATCAGGCCGCTTTGCTCGTCCCCGAGTTCGCCGGCCTGCAATTGGCGGTCGATATCCCGATCCCGCCGCGAGGCCCGCGCCGCACGCTCTCCCTGGATCTTCTCGATGCGCCATTTCTGCTGCCTGTTAAGCCGACGTTTTGCCATGGAGTCCGTCTTTGTCCGCTGGATTTCTGCCTGTCCGGGCAAGTGTGCCATCATAGCAGCGCCTGGATGGCGCCGATTATACGGGGCCGGGGCGTCGCATTCACACTGTCATCGCACTTTCTGCAGGAGTATCCCTCATGGCTGCAACCGACCGGCTGGTCTGGATCGATCTGGAAATGACCGGGCTGGATCCCGACAAGGAGCGCATTATCGAGATCGCGACGATTGTCACCGACGCCGATCTGAACACGATTGCCGAAGGGCCTGTGATTGCCATCCATCAGCCGGATAGCGTGCTCGACGCCATGGACGAATGGTGCACCCGGACCCACGGCGAGAGCGGCCTGACCCAGCGGGTCAAGGACAGCACCGTGTCGGAAGTCGAGGCGGAACAGCAGACGCTGGAATTCCTGGCCGAGCACCTGGAAAGGGGGCAGTCACCCCTGTGTGGCAACAGCATTGGCCAGGACCGTCGTTTCCTGGTGCGTTACATGCCGGCGTTGGAGGCTTTCTTCCATTACCGCAATCTCGACGTCAGCACCATCAAGGAGCTGGCCCGTCGCTGGCGGCCGGACGTCCTGGAGGGGGTTAAAAAGAAGGGGGCGCACCTGGCGCTCGACGACATCCGCGACTCCATCGAGGAGCTGCGGCACTACCGGGAGCATTTCTTCCGCCTTCAGTGAGGCTCGACGTCGTGGCGGCGCAGTGCCCAGTGTACGTGCTCCCGGACCAGGGCGGACGGATGGTCGGCCCGTTTCCTGAGCGCCTCGACGACCGGGATGGTCGTGGGCGCATTACCCAAGCCCACTGCCAGGTTGCGTAGCCAGCCCTCGTAGCCGGTGCGGCGGATGGCCGAGCCTTCGGTCCGTTTGAGGAACTCCTCCTCGGTCCACAGGAACAGCTCGGCCAGCTCGCTGTTGTCGAGGTGATGCCGTGGCTGGAAGTCGTCCTTGTCGGTGGGTTTGCTGAACTTGTTCCAGGGGCAGACCAACTGGCAGTCGTCGCAGCCAAACACCCGGTTGCCCATTTTGGCGCGCAGGTGTTCGGGAATCGACCCCTTCAACTCGATGGTGAGGTAGCTGATGCAGCGCCGGGCGTCGAGTTGGTAGGGGCCGTCGAACGCGGCGGTGGGGCAGACGTCCAGGCAGGCCGAACAGCTACCGCAGTGTTCCGTTGCAAAGGGTTCATCGACGGGCAGTGGCGCGCTGGTAAAAATCTCCCCAAGAAAAAAGAACGAACCCGCCTTCGGGTGGATCAGCATGGTGTTCTTGCCGATCCAGCCCAGCCCGGCGCGCTGTGCCAGGGCCCGTTCCAGTACCGGTGCGCTGTCGACGAATGCCCGGTGGTTGTGGCCGGCCAGCGCCTCGTCGATGCGGTGGGCCAGTTGGGCAAGGCGCTTGCGGACCAGTTTGTGGTAGTCGCGTCCCAGCGTGTAGCGGGAGATGTAGGCTTTCTCACGGTCCCGCAGCACCGTTGCCGGACTGTCCGGCGAAGGCAGGTAATCCATGCGCACCGAAATGACCCGTCGGGTGCCGGGTACCAGCTCATCGGGCCGGAAACGCTTGGAGCCGTGGTCGGCCATGTAGCTCATTTCACCGTTCATCCCGGCGTCCAGCCAGGCCTTCAGCCGCGCGCCATGGGGGCCGGTATCGGCATCGTTGATGCCGACGGCCTGGAAGCCGAGTTCATGGGCCCAGTCCCGTATCCGGTCGGCCAGGTTGTCGAGGGTTGCGGTTAACATTGATTAAGTTATGACCTTTCGGCTCATTTTGCTATGCTTAACAGGCGTCTGGCCGGATGAGTTCAACCGGATTCTGTTTATTGGATCATGAGGTGACGGATAGCCCCATGTGTGCTGCTAACGCCAGTTTACCAGAGAGCCTGTACGCTGCGGATGGGGTGCGGGCGCTCGACCGTTGTGTCATCGACGATTTCGGCACGCCCGGATTCGAATTGATGCAACGGGCGGCACGCTCGGCGTTCCGCCAGTTGGCCCGTCACTGGCCTGATGCCCGGCAGGTGCTGGTACTTTGCGGCGCGGGCAATAATGGAGGCGATGGCTATCTGGTCGCTGCCTCGGCCCGGCGCCAGGGACTTTCGGTGCGCTGCCTGGCGGTGGCGGACCCCGCCAGGCTCAAGGGCGATGCGGCGACGGCCCACGAGTCGGCCCGGGAGGCCGGCGTGGCCATCGAGCGTTATGACGGTTCATCACCGGCGCTGCTTGGTGACGCCCTGGCTGAAGCCGATGTGGTGGTGGATGCGATGTTGGGGACCGGAATTACCGGTGCCTTGCGCTCGCCTTTTGACCAGGCAATTGCCGCGGTTAGAGAGAGTGCCAGGCCGGTCCTGGCTATCGATGTGCCCTCAGGTCTTGATGCCACCACCGGCTGGATCGAGACCGATGCGGTAAGTGCCGCGGTTACCGTGACGTTCATCGGGTTGAAGACGGGACTGCTCACCGGCCAGGGTCCGGATGTGGCTGGCGAGGTGGTCTTCGACGACCTGGGGGTGGATCCCGCGACCTATGACCGGGTTCCCGCTGTCGCCTGCCGCGCCGACTGGAATACCGAGGCACGTCATGTGCCGGTGCGGCGCCGCGGTGCCCATAAAGGGGATTGTGGCCGGTTGCTGGTGATCGCCGGCGAACGGGGCTTTGGCGGTGCGGCGCTATTGGCGGCGGAAGCCGCTGCCCGTACCGGAGCGGGGCTGGTGACGCTGGCGACCCGACCGGAACATGTCAGTGCGGCGCTGTCGCGGTGTCCGTCGTTGATGGTGCACGGCCTGACCCATGGCAATGAACTGGATGCACTGCTGGCGAAGGCCGATGGCATCGTTTTCGGCCCGGGTGCCGGGCAGGGTGCCTGGGGCCAGCAGATGCTGCAGCGGGTGATGGCGTTCGAGGGGCCTGTGCTGATGGATGCCGATGCTCTCAATATGTTGTCCTCGCGAGCACCGGGCAAACATGACAACTGGATCCTGACGCCCCATCCGGGCGAGGCGGCCCGCCTGCTTGGGGTGGCCAATGATCGGGTCAGTCGCGACCGGATGGATGCCATCGCCCAACTGGAACAGCGCTACGGTGGCGTTGTCCTGCTCAAGGGAGCGGGCACGCTGGTTCTGTCCGGGAACATGGCAAGACCCGCGCTGGTGCAGGGCGGTAATCCGGGAATGGCGACGGGTGGCATGGGCGACGTGCTGTCCGGCATTATCGGTTCGCTCGCCGTACAGGGCCTGAGCCCGTCCCGGGCGGCGGTGATGGGAGCGAGCCTTCACGCCGAAGCGGCGGACCGGGCTTCTCTGGAAAAAGGGTTTATGGGATTGTTGCCGATGGATCTGATCGACCGGTTGCCATCGGTGCTCGGTGAGGTCGAAGGCGTACGGAGACCCCCGGGCGATCAATAGGTCGTACGGGACATCGTAAGCAAGAGAGTAACAAGGGGTTTGGAGGGCGTGAGCAGGGTGGGAAGCACGGTACAGGAGGATGGCCGGATCAGTGTGCGTCTGCCGGACGAGGCAGCCACCCTGCAATTCGGGGCCCTGGTGGTTCAGGCGGTCCGCGCCGCAGGCGACGGGGTGGTCCTGCATTTGACCGGCAACCTGGGAACCGGCAAGACCACATTCAGCCGCGGTTTCATCCAGGGGCTGGGGCATGCCGGCGCGGTGAAGAGTCCAACCTACACGCTGGTCGAACCCTACGAGGAACTGGAGCCGCCCGTTTATCATTTTGACCTGTATCGCCTGGGGGATCCGGAAGAGCTGGAGTACATGGGCATCCGCGATTACCTAGCCGAGGGAGCCATCTGTCTGATCGAATGGCCCGAACGGGGCGCTGGCGTGCTCCCGGAACCGGACGGCGTGATTGCGCTGTCGCTGGCCGGTGAAGGTCGCGAGGCCCGGCTCACGGCGTCAACGCCGGCAGGGCAGCAGTTATTGGAACGTTTACGTGCCAGTCTGACCAACGGTTGGCTGGCCTGAAGCTTTTGAAGGGATTGAGCAGGGTGAATCGCGGTATGCAGCATCTCCTGACCAGAATCACAGTCTTGCAGGTCCTGGCGCTCTGGCTCCTGGCGGGCAGTGTCCACGCCGAGACCAGCGTCAAGGGGGCCCGCATCTGGCCGGCGCCGGATCACACACGGCTGGTGCTGGACATGGGGGGCGAGGTGGATCATTCGATCTTCACGCTGAAGAACCCCTCGCGTCTGGTCATCGACATCAAGGACACGCGGCTGAACACCAGCCTGGGGCGGCTGGATCTCTCCGGCAGCCCGATTCAGCGTATTCGCAGCGCGCCCCGCAATGGCGATGACCTGCGGGTCGTCCTCGACCTCAAGCATCATGTCGAGCCGCGCAGTTTCCAACTGGCACCCAACGAGGAGTACGGCAACCGTCTTGTTGTCGATCTGCTGGAACCGGGCGCCCGGACGGACGAGGCGCCCAGTAAACCGGTGCTCTCCGAAGACCCCAATGGCAAGCGCGACATTATCGTGATGGTGGATCCCGGGCATGGCGGCGAGGACCCGGGGGCCAGTGGCCCGGACGGGACCCACGAGAAGGACGTGGTGCTTCCGTTGGCACGGCGGCTGCAGGCGATCATCTCGGCCCAGCCCGGCTTCACCGCCAAGCTGACCCGCAATGGCGACTACTACATCGGCCTGCGCCAGCGTACGCTCCTGGCGCGCAAGGAGAATGCGGACCTGTTCGTGTCGATTCATGCCGACGCTTTCCGGTCACCCCAGCCGCGAGGCGCGTCGGTCTTTGCCCTGTCACGGCGTGGCGCCACCAGTGAAACGGCCCGTTGGCTGGCCCGCAACGAGAACCAGTCGGACCTGATCGGCGGGGTGGGTGGTGTCTCGCTGGACGACAAGAACGAAGTGCTTGCCGGGGTGTTGCTGGACCTGTCCATGACAGCCAGCATCAATGCCTCGGTGGGGGTGGGCGATCACGTCCTCAGGAATCTCCGGCACGTCACGCACCTGCACAAGCCGGGTGTCGAGCAGGCGGCGTTCGTGGTGCTGAAGTCGCCGGACATCCCGTCGATCCTGGTGGAGTCGGGATTCATCTCCAACCCGCAGGAGGAGCGTAACCTCAAGTCGGCCAGCTATCGCAACAAGCTGGCCCATGCCATCTGGGAGGGAGTGTCGTCGTACTTTGAGGAAACCCCGCCGCCGGGAACGCTACTGGCCTGGCAGAAACGGCACAACGGCACGGTCGCCTCCTACCGTATTCGTCGGGGCGATACGCTGTCGAGCGTGGCACGGCGTAATTCAACGACGGTCAATCGCCTCAAGGAGTTGAACAATCTCTCCAGCGACGAGGTGGTGATCGGCCAGATGCTGAAAATCCCGACGTCGTAAGACGACAAAAGATAGCAAGGCGGGCCTGAGATCCGGGGCCCGACTTTGCTATGATGTGCCCTCACGTATCCAGCGAAAGGCGCATCGCATCCCATGCCCGAGATCCGACTACTCAGCCCCCGCCTTGCCAACCAGATCGCCGCCGGTGAAGTCGTCGAACGGCCTGCTTCGGTGGTCAAGGAACTCGTCGAGAACGCCCTGGACGCCGGTGCCGATCGGGTCGAGGTGGACATCGAACAAGGCGGCGTCAAGCTGATTCGTGTCCGGGACACCGGGTCCGGGATTGCCGAGTCGGACCTGCCGCTGGCGTTGAGCCGCCACGCCACCAGCAAGATCGTCGACCTGGAAGACCTGGAAGCCGTGGCGTCCCTGGGATTCCGCGGGGAAGCCCTGGCCAGTATCAGTTCCGTCTCCCGGCTGTCACTGACGTCCCGCACGGAAGACACCGACGCCGCCTCCCGGGTGGAAGTCGAAGGGCGGGATATGGACGCGCGGATCTCGCCGGCAGCCCATCCCGTCGGAACCACGGTCGAGGTGCGTGACCTGTTCTTCAACACCCCGGCGCGGCGCAAGTTCCTGCGCACGGAAAAAACCGAGTTTGGTCATATCGAGGAGTGCCTGCGGCGTCAGGCCCTGGCGCGTTTCGAGACCGGTTTTACCCTGCGCCACAACCAGCGCGCCATCCAGAGCCTGCGTCCGGCGATGACGCCACTGGACCAGGAGCGTCGTATCGGCGCCCTGTGCGGCCAGCAGTTCATCGACAACGCCGTGGTCATCGACGCGGAAGCCTCAGGCCTGCGTCTGTGGGGCTGGGTGGCGCTGCCGACATTTTCCCGCAGCCAGGCGGACCTGCAGTATTTCTTCGTGAACCACCGTGTGATCCGTGACCGGCTGGTGGCCCACGCCGTGCGGCAGGCCTATCGGGATGTACTCTACAACAACCGGCACCCGGCGTTTGTGCTCTATCTGGAACTGGATCCGGCGAATGTGGATGTCAATGTGCACCCCACCAAGCACGAAGTCCGCTTCCGCGATGGCCGGCTGGTGCATGACTTTATATTTCGGACGCTGCACCGGGCGCTGGGTGAGGTAAAACCCCAGGATCACATGCACGGCGCGGTGGCCCAGTCGCTAAGCCGCGAGGCGGGCTACGCGGGGAATGACGGCGTCCAGCCCGCACCGGTCGCCGTCAGTCCCTATAGCGCGGGTGCCGGTGGCCAGGCTTATGGCGGTCAAAAGCCAGTCGCCTGGGAGGCCCAGGACCAGATGGCCTTCTACCAGTCACTCAATGCCGGCGGTGGTACCGCGGAGACCACGACACCTGCGCCGGCAGCCGCCGTGGCCGAAGCCCCCCGGGATCTGGCGCAGCCGATGCCCACGCCGCCCCAGGACAGCGAAGCCGAACCCCCGCTGGGATACGCCATCGCCCAGCTCCATGGCATCTACATCCTGGCCCAGACCCGGCAGGGCATGATCGTGGTGGACATGCACGCCGCCCACGAACGGATTACCTATGAGCGGATGAAAGTCGCGCTGGAGGCCCAGGACCTCAAGAGTCAGCCGCTGCTGGTGCCGGTCACCCTGGCCGTCAGCCAGCGCGAAGCCAGCGTTGCGGAAACCCATGCCGAGGAGTTGCAGGCGCTGGGGCTGCAGATCGAGCGGATGGGGCCGGAAACCCTGGTGGTCCGTCAGATTCCGGCGCTGCTGCGGGGGGCGGATACCGAGCAACTGGTGCGGGATGTGGTGTCCGACCTCATGGAGCATGGCCAGTCCGACCGGGTCAAGGCCGTCACCAACGAGTTGCTGGGCACCATGGCTTGCCACGGTTCCGTCAGGGCCAACCGGCAATTGACGATCCCGGAGATGAATACGCTGTTGCGGGATATGGAGGCGACCGAGCGCAGCGGTCAGTGCAACCATGGCCGTCCGACCTGGACCCTGGTCACACTGGGCGAACTGGACAAGCTGTTCCTGCGTGGTCGCTGATGAGCCGGCATGATGAGGGTGGCCGGCCCACGGCCATCTTCCTGATGGGGCCGACCGCGGCCGGCAAGACGGACCTGGCACTCGATCTCTGTGACGCCTTGCCCTGCGATATCATCAGTGTGGATTCGGCGATGATCTATCGCGGGATGGATATCGGCACTGCCAAACCCTCGGCGGAGGAACTTTCCCACGCCCCGCACCGTCTTATCGACATCTGCGACCCTGCTGACCGGTACTCGGCAGCGGATTTCCGGGTCGATGCGCTCCGCGAGATGGAGGCGATCAGTCGCCAGGGCCGGATTCCGCTGCTGGTCGGCGGCACTATGATGTATTACAAGGCTCTGTTGCACGGCATGGCCGATCTGCCCGCCGCCGATCAGGCGTTACGCTCTGAACTGGAGGCGAGGGCGGATCGCGAAGGTTGGGTGTCGCTCCATGAGCAGCTCGGGAGGCTGGACCCGGTGGCTGCCGAAGTTATCCATCCGAATAACCGGCAACGGGTGCTGCGGGCATTGGAGGTGGTCCTGGTCTCGGGACGGCCGATTTCCGAGGCCTGGGCGGACCGCGGTAACGGGAATAACGTGGATTACCCGTATTTAACCCAGTGGCAGGCAGACGCGTCGGCGGACCTGCCGTATAATGTTATCCAGCTATCGATTGCACCGGGCAACCGATCGGTCCTTCACGATCGCATCCGGCTCCGTTTCCTGAAGATGCTGGAGTTGGGTTTTATCGATGAGGTCCGAGCCCTGCGTGCCCGCGGTGACCTGCATGTCGGATTGCCGTCGGTGCGGTGCGTGGGGTATCGCCAGGCGTGGTCATGGCTGGACGGCGATGTGGAATACGAAACGTTCGTCGAGAAAGGGATTGCGGCAACCCGGCAGTTGGCCAAACGCCAGCTCACCTGGTTGCGGAAATGGCCGGATCTTCACTGGATCGACAGCGAAGCATCAGGTTCTTTGTCCCGCGCCTTGAAAATCCTCCAGTCTCGCACCACATTGATTAAATAGCCGTGGGCTACGGTGGCCCGGGTTACACATGCCGGTCTTGAAGAGTGGCCGGTTTCATTGTTCAGGGATGGCCAACGGCGTGCTCATAACCTCCCTGACTGGAATCCCTGCAGGCGGTAAACGCAGTGGAACTCCGCTTCTACCAGACGATCTGCGATTAAAAAAAACAGGAGAACTGATATGTCAAAAGGGCATTCGTTACAAGACCCTTACCTCAATGCCTTGCGCAAGGAGCGCATTCCGGTATCCATCTTCCTGGTCAATGGGATCAAGTTGCAGGGACAGATCGAGTCGTTCGATCAGTTCGTGATCCTGTTGAAGAACACGGTGAGCCAGATGGTATACAAGCATGCCATTTCAACGGTTGTGCCTGCCCGAAATGTCCGTATCCCTCAACAGAGTGCCGGCGAGGGTGAGGGCGAAGCCTGATCCTGACGTGTTGCCGGTTTGACCGGTCGGAGCTCATGATGAGGCTGGCCGACAGCCTGCATCTTTTGCTGCCTGCCAGGGTTGATCGTCCGATCAGCCCCGGTGGGCATCGTTCATTTTTACACCCGGAGTTTTCTCTCTTTGTTCGAACGCCCTGATGTGGGTGAGCGTGCGGTGATCGTTCACCTTGAAATTTCGTCCCACAACGAGCCCGAGGATCTCGGCGAATTCGTCGAACTGGTCCGTTCTGCGGGTGTCGAAGCCGTTGATACGGTGACCGGCAGCCGCAATCAACCCAGCCCGCGGCTGTTTGTGGGCGAGGGCAAGCTGGACGAGATCCGTTCGTCGGTCCTGGCCAGTGAAGCGGATGTGGTGCTGTTCAACCATGCCCTCAGCCCCAGTCAGGAGCGAAACCTGGAGCGGGAGCTGAAATGCCGCGTGCTGGACCGTACCGGCGTTATTCTCGATATTTTCGCCCAGCGGGCCCGGACTCACGAGGGCAAGCTGCAGGTCGAGCTGGCACAGCTCGACCACATGGCCACCCGGCTGGTCCGGGGTTGGACCCACCTTGAGCGCCAGAAAGGCGGTATCGGCCTGAGAGGGCCGGGTGAGACCCAGCTGGAGACGGACCGCCGGCTCCTCCGTGCGCGCATCAAGGCCATCCACAAGCGCCTGGACAAGGTGCGCCGCCAGCGGGACCAGGGACGTCGTGCCCGTAAGCGTGCGGACATTCCGACCGTTTCCCTGGTGGGGTATACCAACGCCGGCAAATCCACCCTGTTCAACCGGATCACCACGGCCCATGTGTACGCGGCGGACCAGCTGTTCGCCACCCTGGATCCGACCCTGCGGCGGCTGGAACTGCCCGATATCGGCCCGGTCGTCCTGGCGGATACCGTGGGCTTTATCCGCCATCTGCCGCACAAGCTGGTGGAAGCCTTTCGAGCGACGCTGGAGGAGACCGCCGAGGCCTCGTTGCTGCTGCATGTGATCGATTGTGCGGACGAGCGCCGTGAAGAAAACATGGAGCAGGTGGATGACGTCCTGTTGGAAATCGGCGCCGACGAAGTGCCGGTGCTCCAGGTCTACAACAAGATTGACCTGCTTGACGATTTCAGGCCGCGGATCGATCGCAGCGAGGACGGTGTGCCCGCTCGCGTGTGGGTGTCCGCGGTAACCGGTGAGGGTATCGATACCCTGTTTGATGCCATTGTCGAGCGCTTGGCCGAAGATGTCCTGAACCTGTCGCTGCTGCTCGGCCCCCACGACGGCAAGCTGCGGGCCCTGCTGCACGAGGCGGGCAGTGTGCTCAGCGAGGAGTACCTGGACAATGGCGACGCGCAGGTGGAAGCCCGCCTGCAGACCCGTGACTGGCACCAGTTGCTGAGTCGCGCCGGGGTGCGGCCGGATCAGGTGCGCTATGCACCGGTGGAATAATTGCTTCGTATAACAGAGAGTTGCCGGTCCAAGCCTGCTACAGTACAGCCTATCGGTCTGAGCACGTCTGCAAAGGGGTGGATTCGGGCGCCTTACTGTTGCCCGGGGCCGCATTAATCCCTAGTATTTGCAGCCATTCGATGAGTTTGCGAACGGAGAAGAATATGGCCTGGAATGAACCGGGTGGTAACCGGAACGACAACGATCCCTGGGGTAGTGGGGGGCGTCGTGGTAATGATCAGGGACCGCCCGATCTGGATGAGGCGCTGCGCAAGGGGCTCGACAAGCTGAACAAGCTGCTCGGCGGCAAGAAGGGTGGTGGCACCGGCGGCGGCTCCGGCGGCGATGGCAGCAGCGGCTTCGGGGCCGTCCTGGCCATCCTCGGCATCCTGATTGTTGGTTACGTGATCTACCAGTCGTTCTACACGGTGGACGAGCAGGAGCGCGCTGTCGTGCTGCGCTTCGGTAAGTACCACACGACCGAGAATCCGGGGCTGCGCTTCAAGATCCCCATCATTGACAGTGTCACCAAGGTTCGCGTTACCAACGTTCGCACTGCGGAATCCGAGGGTCAGATGCTGACCCAGGACGAGAACCTGGTGTCCGTGGACCTGCAGGTCCAGTATCGGGTGGAAAATGCCCGTGATTACGTGCTCAACGTCCGGGATTCCAACCAGGCCCTGGCCTTTGCCACCGACAGCGCCCTGCGCCATGAGGTGGGCAGTGCCGGTCTGGACGATGTCCTGACGGAAGGGCGGGCCGCGCTGGCCATCAACGTCGAGCAGCGCCTGCAGAGCTTCCTGAAGAAGTATGGCACGGGGCTGCAGATCGTGAAGGTCAACGTGGAAAGCACCCAGCCGCCGGCCGAGGTGCAGGAAGCCTTCCGTGAAGTGCAGCGGGCCAAGGAAGACGAACAGCGTCTGGTGGAAGAGGCCGAAACCTACCGCAACAAGGTCGTGCCGGAAGCCCGTGGTCGCGCCCAGCGTCTGGTGGAGGAGGCGAACGCCTACAAGCAGGAAGTCATCGAACGCGCCAAGGGTGAAACCGCCCGCTTTGTCCAGCTGCTGAACGTCTATAAGGACGCGCCCGTGGTGACCCGTGACCGCATGTACCTGGACACCATGCAGAAAGTCTTCTCCAGCACCAGCAAGGTCATGGTGGATACGGAGGGCAGCAACAACCTGATGTACCTGCCGCTTGACCGCCTGGTTGGCAAGGGCAGCACCAGTGCCGGTGACAGCTCCTCTTCGGATTACTCCGGACCGGATACCGATATCCAGAAGCTGACGGACCAGGTACTGGATGAAATCCGGCAGCGTAACAACACTTCAACTGCGCGGAGGGGGCGTTAATCATGAGTCCTAAAGCTGTTCTCGGACTGGCTGGCGCACTGATTGTTGTGCTGCTCGTGACGTCCAGCGTATACATTATCCCGGAAACCCATCGCGGCGTGCTGCTGCGCTTTGGTGAACTGGTTGAGACCGATATCCCGGCCGGCATTCACTTCAAGGTGCCGGTAATCGACAAGGTGCGTCAGTTTGACGTGCGGGTGATGACCAATGACCTGCCGACCCGCCAGTACCTGACCATCGAGAAGAAGCCGCTCGACGTCGACTCCTACATCGCCTGGCGCATCCAGGACGTGGACGAGTTCTACCGGGCGACCGGCGGAGACGAACTGCGGGCCATCTCGCTGGTGTCGTCCCGGGTGGACAACGGGCTGCGTGACGAATTCGGTATTCGCACCATGCACGAGGTGGTTTCCGGTCAGCGTGACGAGCTGATGGAAAAGCTGGTCAACCGCATCGACAATACCGTGATCGATGAGCTGGGCGTCAAGGTGATGGACATCCGCGTCAAGGCTATCGAGCTGCCGCAGTCGGTGAGTGACAACGTCTATCGCCGGATGCGTACCGAGCGTGAAAAACTCGCCCAGGAATTCCGTTCCCGGGGGAAGGAACTGGCCGAAGGCATCCGGGCCGATGCTGATCGCCAGCGCACTGTGGTTCTGGCCGAGGCCTACGCCAAGGCGGAAACGACCCGTGGTGAAGGTGACGGTGAGGCCGCGAAGATTTACGCCAAGGCCTACCAGGGCGATGAAGAGTTCTACCGTTTCTATCGCAGCCTGACGGCGTATGAGAAGTCCTTCGCCGACAAGAGCGACATGATGGTGATTGATGCCAAGAGCGACTTCATGCGCTATATGGAAAACCTGAGTGGTGTCGGGGCCGGCCAGTAAAGGCGTCTTTGGGGCCGACCCACGAAGAAGGTAAAATAAACCGGAGCATGAGGCCATGCTCCGGTTTTTTTGTGTTCCCCAAATGTGTAGAATTGCCGGGTTTTGTGGTTCCTTTTCGTTTGCCTGACGAGGGCCTCCGGAAATCCCGATGTGCGGGCCGTTTGGGGTCGGGCATGCCGGGACCTTCTAAATTCTGAAGTCTGCCCGAGGGCAGGCGCCAAGAACGGGTTTTTAGCGACTCATGACTGCTTCCGACCGCTGGTTACTGCCTGATGGTGTGGAGGATATCCTGCCGCCGCTGGCTGGCAGAATCGAATCCCTGCGCCGCGACATCATGGACACCTACCAGCGCTGGGGTTACCAGTTGGTGATCCCGCCCCTGATCGAATACCTCGAATCCCTGCTCACCGGTACCGGCAACGATCTGGCCCTGCAAACCTTCAAGCTGACCGACCAGTTGACGGGGCGCATGATGGGAGTGCGTGCGGATATGACGCCGCAGGCGGCGCGTATTGATGCGCATACCCTGCGCCAGGACAGCGTGACACGCTTGTGCTATGCGGGGCATGTCCTGCATACCCGGCCCCAGCATATGTTGACCGGGCGCACGCCAATCCAGGCCGGCTGCGAGCTGTTCGGCAGCGCCTCGGAAGCGGCCGATCAGGAAGTCATCCGGTTGATGCTGGAGACCCTGCGCATTGCCGGGATTCCACGGATTCACCTGGATCTGGCGCATGTCGCCATCTACCAGTCCCTGATGTCGGAAGCGGATTTTGACACGCAGACCGAACAGGCGATTTTCGACGCCATGCGCCGCAAGTCCATTCCCGAACTCGATGAGTTGCTGGGCGACCGCGCGGCCGCAACGCCGGCCGGACGTTTGCGTAATCTGGCGCGCCTGAGCGGTGGCATCGAGGTGCTGGATGAAGCCCGCGATGTATTGCAGGGTGCCTCGGCGCAGGCGCTCAAGGCCCTGGATGAGCTGGCCCGCGTGGCGGGGGGCATCTCGACGCGTTTCCCGGACGTGGAGCTGGGCTTCGATTTCTGCGAGCTGCGGGGATACAACTACCATACGGGCCTGGTCTTCGCGGCCTATGCACCGGGACACGGGCAGGCCGTGGCCCAGGGCGGACGTTACGACGCCATTGGCCGTGATTTCGGCCGCCCCCGCCCGGCCACCGGGTTCAGTGCCGATGTCCGTGCCCTGGTGGCGCTGGGCGACCGGGCGGGCGTGCCGGGACGCAACATGATCTGGGCGCCGGTCAGCGATGACCCGGCTCTGGCTGATGCCATTGCCGACCTGCGCCGGACCGAGACGGTGCTACAGGCCCTGCCGGACGATTCCGGCGCGACGCCGGAGGCACGGGGCTGCACTCGGCAACTGATTCAACGGGACGGCCAGTGGGTCGTCGAGTCACTTTAACGGATAGGGGCGATCGCCCCGAAACGGGCGTACTGAGAGAACATCATGGGTAAGAACGTCGTTGTACTCGGCACCCAATGGGGTGATGAAGGAAAAGGCAAGATTGTCGACCTGCTGACGGACCAGGCGGCTGCGGTCGCGCGATTCCAGGGTGGTCACAATGCGGGCCACACACTGGTGATTGAAGGCAAGAAAACCGCCCTGCACCTGATCCCTTCCGGCATCCTGCGGGAACATGTGACCTGCCTGATCGGCAACGGCGTGGTGCTGTCCATGGAGGCCCTGCTCAAGGAAGTGCGTGAGCTGGAAGAACGCGGTGTGGCGGTACGCGACCGTCTGCGTGTCAGCCTCGCCTGCCCGCTGATCCTGCCAACCCACATCCGCATCGACCTGGCCCGTGAAAAGGCCCGCGGTAACGACAAAATCGGCACCACCGGACGTGGTATCGGCCCGGCCTATGAAGACAAGGTCTCCCGCCGTGGCCTGCGGGTCGGCGATCTGTGCAATGCCGCCAGCTTCGAAACCAAGCTGCGCGAGATCATGAAGTTCCATAACTTCGTGCTGACCGACTACTACGGTGAGGAAGCGGTGGACGTGGATCAGGCGCTGGCCGACCTGCTGGCCATGGCCAGGGAAGTCCTGCCGATGGCGGCCGACGTCACCGACATCCTTCACGACCTGCGCAAGAAGGGCGAACATATCCTCTTCGAGGGCGCACAGGGCTCCTTGCTGGACATCGATCTGGGAACCTATCCCTATGTCACGTCCTCCAACACCACCGCCGGCGGCACCGCGACCGGCAGTGGCTTTGGTCCGCTGTTCCTGGACTACGTCCTGGGTATCACCAAGGCCTACACCACGCGCGTCGGGTCCGGCCCGTTCCCGACCGAGCTGTTCGACGATTTCGGGCGCCACCTGGCCGAGAAGGGGCGCGAGTTTGGCACCACCACGGGCCGCGCGCGCCGTTGTGGCTGGTTTGATGCCGTCGCCCTGCGCCATGCCATCCAGATCAACAGTGTGTCCGGGATCTGCCTGACGAAGCTGGATGTCCTGGACGGTCTGGAAACGGTCAAGGTCTGCATTGGCTACAAGACGCCCAATGGGGAAATCCAGCGCCCGCCGATCGGTTGCGACAACTACGGCGATATCGAGCCGGTTTACGAAGAACTGCCGGGCTGGAAGGAGAGTACGGTGGGCCTGACCAGCATCGACCAGCTGCCGGACAACGCCAAGGCGTATATCCGCTTCCTGGAGCAGCAGATCGAGGCGCCGATCGACATCATTTCCACCGGTCCGGACCGGGTGGAAACCATCGTCATGCGGCATCCGTTTGGCGAGAACTGAGATTGACCCGTAACGGGTGAATCGAAACAGAAAAGGCGAAGCGTTCGGCGCTTCGCCTTTTCTGTGGGCGCGCTATTGGGGTCAGCCTTTGCTGGCCACCAGGGTCGCGCGCCTGGGGCCGGGGTAGCCTTCGACCGTCCTGGTGGGATCGTCCGGATCCAGGAAGTCCTGCAGGGACTGGAATCGCATCCAGTCGGTGGAGCGCTGTTCCTCGGTGGTCGTCACGGAGACGTCGACGACGCGCGCGTCCCGGAAGCCGGTGCGATCGAGCCAGCGCAGCAGCGTGTCGCAGGTAGGGAGGAACCAGACGTTACGCATCATGCCGTAACGGTCCTCGGGCATCAGGCTATAGCCTTCGGGGCCGTCGACCACCAGGGTTTCCAGCACCAGTTCTCCGCCGTCACGCAGGGTATCCCGCAGTTCCAGCAAATGATCCAGGGGTGAGCGGCGGTGATACAGCACGCCCATGGAGAAGGTGGTATCGAAGCAGGCCAGTTGGGGCGGCAGGTCTTCCAGACGGGCCGGCAGCATGTGCACCCGGGGTTCGCTGAGGTAGTCCTTGACGCTGAAGAACTGCATCAGGAAAAGCAGGCCCGGATCGACGCCAATCACTTCCTCGGCGCCGGCGCCCGCCATGCGCCAGAGGTGGTAGCCCGAGCCGCAGCCCACGTCCAGCACGCGCCGCCCATCCAGGGGGCTGACATAGGGCACCACCCGGTCCCATTTCCAGTCGGAGCGCCACTCGGTATCGATATAGGTGCCAAAAAAATCGAAGGGTCCCTTGCGCCAGGGCATCAGGCCCCGCAACCCCGTTTCCAGATCCTTTTGCTGGGTCGGGTTCAGCGGCGCCTGGGTCTGCAGGGTGACGGCGGGTGCGTTGAGATCCGCTTCCACCTCGTGCAGGACGGGGAGTGCCGACAGGGCGGCGTTCCAGCGCGCCAAGTCGCCGTGGGGATTGGATTCGAAGCGCCGATAAAGCTGGTCGGCGATCTGGCTGGCCCAGTCCTCCTGGTCATTGGCTTCCAGGTCGCTGAGCAAAGGCTGATAGCGATGTTTCCAGTCGAACACGGGGTGCAGTCTCCGGCGGGTCAGGCCTGTTTAAGGGCCAGCAGGGATACGAAATTGAAGCTCTGGTACCACAGGGTGACGCGGTCAAAACCGGCATCCAGCAGGCGTTCCCGATGGGTGCCGATGGTTTCGGGGATCAGCACCTGCTCGATGGCCGAGCGTTTACGACTGATCTCCAGGTCCGAATAACCGTTGGCGCGCTTGAAGTCGTGGTGAAGGTCCGTTTGCAGGGTCTGTTCCCAGTCCATTTCGAAGCGGATTTTTTCCGACAGGATCAGCGCGCCACCGGGTTGCGTTGCCCGGGCAATTCGGCTGAGCAGCTCCGGCCGTTGCCCGGGCTCGATGAATTGCAGAGTAAAGTTGAGGGTGGTGACCGAGGCATTCTCCAGTTGGGTGTCCAGGATATCCTCGCAGCGCAGCTCCACCAGAGCGGGATGATCGTCCAGGGCGACGAAGTGACGGCCCCGCTCGATCATGTCCGGGGAGTTGTCGATGCCGATGACCTGGCAGTCCCGGTCGCCCACGCCATGGCGCATGGCCAGCGTCGATGCGCCCAAAGAGCAACCCAGGTCATAACAGCGGGTGCCATCCTGGGCAAAACGCGCGGTGATGATGCCGATCATGGGAATCAGGGTGGTGTAACCGGGCACCGAGCGCCGGATCATGTCGGGGAAGACCCGGGCGACGGCCGCATCAAAGCGGAAATCGCCTCCCTCGGAGGTCGTGTCGGTGTAGATGCGGTCCGCCTCGAACAGGGGCTCGCGGGATTTCGGATTATTGGTTTTGCTCATCGCTGCCTCCCGTCTCTGGGGAGGTGTCCGGGTTAGGTGCTTCCGGGGCGACCTGCGGCGGGCGCGGTGCCACGGTGCAGCGGATGCCCCGGTTCCTGTAATCCACCAGTACGCCCTTGAGGGTGACGTCCGTATCGGAGCCCACGGCCAGGTAGCCGTCGTAGCATTCGGCATGCAGTTCCGAGGGCTTGGGCGACATCCGGTAGTCCTCGCGGGGACCGACGTAGATGGCCCGGAAGTCGCCGACCTGCACCTTGTCCTTGTCCCGGGTATGGGCGATCAGCCCGACCGTTTCCAGTGCCAGGACGGTGCCCAGTATGGCCACGAAAGCGACGATGAACAGGGCGCGGATGCTGTAGCGGCGCTCGTCTTGTGGCATGTCAGTAAGGCCCGCTGGGATTGATCGGCGGCGCCTGCAGGGCCGCAAGCTGCTCTCTCAGCGCGAGGATCTGGTCGGACCAGAACCGGGGCTGGGCGAACCAGGGAAAGAATTTGGGGAAGGCCGGGTCGTCCCAGCGGCGCGCCAGCCAGGCGGCGTGGCTGATCTGGCGGTAGCAGCGCAATGGCTCGATCAGGTAGCGCTCGCGACGGTTGAAATCGCGGAAGGTCTCGTAGCCTTCCATCAACTCGCTGAACTGCAGGGCGCGTTCTTTCTCGTCCCCGTTGAGCAGCAGCCAGAGATCCTGGATCGCCGGTCCCTGGCGACAGTCATCCAGGTCGACAAACAGCATCTGCTCGTCGCGCACGAGGATGTTGCCGGCGTGGCAGTCGCCGTGCAGCCGTACCGTGTCGACCTGGCCGGCGTCGTCCACCCGCTGCCCGGCGTGGGTCAGCAGATCGGGAATCAGCGAGTCCCAGGCCGGTCGCAAATCGTCGGGAATCCGCCCACTCTCGGTGAGGTAGCGGGCTTCGTTTTCCAGGCCCGTCATCAGGTCCAGGGTCGGGCGGTGCCGGAAAGGGGTGCGGGCGCCAATGTTATGCAGTTGCCCCAGCCACTGCCCCAGCCGCCAGAGCATGTCCGGCTCGCTGGTGTCTGGCGCCTGGCCGCCGCGCTGTGGAAAGACCGCAAACCAGAAGCCGTTATGTTCGCCGATGGTATCGCCGTTCGCCAGTGTGAGCGGCGCCACGATGGGCACTTCGGCCTCCACCAGTTCCAGCGAGAAGGCGTGCTCCTCGGCAATCTGCTCCCGGCTCCAGCGGCCCGGGCGGTAGAATTTGGCGATAACGGAGGGGCTGTCCTCGATGCCGACCTGATAGACCCGGTTCTCGTAGGAATTGAGCGGGAAGATGCGGCCATTGATATGGAAGCCGGCCTCTTCCATCGCGTCCAGCAAGACGTCGGGCGTCAGGTGGTCGTAAGGGTGTCCAGTAGTGTCGTGTCCAGTGTCAGACATAAATCAACGGATCGTGGAGTATGGCGTGGCAATATACCACAGGGCAGGCCGGCTCACAGTGATTCGGCTGCCCGGATCAGTAGGCTGGCTTTCCACTGGGATCCATCTGTTTCAGGTGGTACCAGTTCCTGTCCAACTCCCAGCGGATCTTGTCAATACGCTCGTCAGCCAGGACCAGATTGCCGGCGTGGGCCTGCAGGTGGGCGAACTCCCGTTCGGCCCGCTGCCAGTCCCGGTGGTCGTCGCTGAGTGAGCGCAAGCTGGGGAACAGCGCCCGCAGGGCATCCTGGGTGCTGACTTCGTAGGAGCGCGGTGACGACATGATGGCCGTGTCGCCTTCGACCCGAAGTACCCGGAACTGGTAGGGATAGCCGCTCAGCTTCGGGTCGTCCTGCAAATGGTTATTCAGTGAGATCACTTCGATACCGCGCCAACTCAGCCATCCGATAAAGATGGCAGCGACCAGCATCACGATCAGGAACTGCTTACGATCCGACATCTATACTGCACTCCTTGCATACGCATCCATTGGCGTCGTTACGGCCGTATGGACTCAACCCAGAGTATACCGGCTTGGCCGCCTGTTGTGTGTGAATGTCCAATCCTGTGGCTCAGGGGTGGGTCAGTCGATCGGCGATGATTTCCGACTTCGGGCGTCGGGACGCCGCCAGTAACCCCGCCAGCACCAGCAGGCCGCCAATGGCATGGTAGCCTTCGATGGATTCCCCCAATACCGGCACTGCGATCAGCGCCGCGAAGACCGGGATCAGGTAGGCGAACAGTCCCGCCATGCCGGGGCCCAGCGTGCGAACGCCGTTGTTCCAGAGGAAATACGCCGCAACACTCGGCAGGGTGCCGACGTAGAGCAGGGCGGACAGGTTGCCTGCGTTGAGGGTAAAGCCACCTTCGCGATGCAGTTCCCAAAGGTAGAACGGCAGGATCATCGGTGTGCCCAGCGTGATGAGGATGCAGAGCAGCGGGAACAGCGGGATATCCAGCGGCCAGCGCTTCAGCAGCACCGAATACAGCGCCCAACTGCTGATCGACAGGATCATCAGCAGATCGCCGGGATTGAAGTCGACTCGCAGCAGGGTGTCCAGGTTGGCCCGGGTGAGGATCGTCAGCACCCCGCCGAAGGCGAGAACCAGGCCCGCCAGTTGCCGGCGATGGGGCAATGTCCGCAGGATGATGGCGGAGAAGAGGACGATCATCAGCGGCATGGTGGAACTGACCAGGGCAATGTTGATCGCGCCGGTGCTCTGGGCCGCCAGGTAGAGGATGGTGTTGTAGGCGCCCACGCTGAAGAG
The DNA here is from genome assembly GCF_004327985.1 of Marinobacter halodurans. GTDB lineage: Bacteria > Pseudomonadota > Gammaproteobacteria > Pseudomonadales > Oleiphilaceae > Marinobacter_A > Marinobacter_A halodurans. The sequence continues at coordinate 70,920 of NZ_SJDL01000009.1, read as the reverse complement.
AGCGAGGGCAATAACCTGGATCCAGTGGGCGCGAAGGGTCTCCCGGTAGCGCTGCACCGCCCGGAAGGTGAAGGGGGCCAGGTAGAGTGTCGGGATCAGCCAGCGCCAGAACGACAGTGCAAACGGCGGTATCGATTCCGATGTGCCGCGGGCAACCAGCGCATTGCCGGCCCAGAACAGCGTCGTCAAAACCAGGCCTGCCATGGCCCATTGCCGCCCAGACTTGATCACACCATTCCCCTCTATCACTCTCGGTAACGGCGCATAGTAGCATTGTCAGGAAGATGCGCCGATGCTTGTATGGATAACCCGACAGGTCAAACAGCGAGGTTCGGGCAAGGCCCATGAGTGTAGAACAATTTTCCGTGGACGCGGTGGTGATCGGGGCGGGTGTGGTCGGTTTGGCCTGCGCCCGGGAGCTGGCCCTGGCCGGACAGGGCGTTGTGGTCCTGGAGGCCGGCGATCACTGGGGAGAGGGTACGTCATCGCGCAATAGCGAAGTGATCCACGCCGGTCTTTACTATCCGCCGGACTCGCTCAAGGCCCGGTTCTGCATCGAGGGCAAGCAGAACCTTTACCGGTACTGTGAGGAGCGCCGGATTCCCTGCCGCCGCACCGGCAAGTGGATTATCGCCACCGAGCCCGAGCAGGCTGGCGCGCTGACGGACATTGAGGCGCGGGCCCGATCCTGCGACGTGCCCCTGCAGCGGGGGACCAGCAGGGCGCTGGAGGAGGCGCTGCCAGATGTCTCCGCTCATGCCGGCCTGTTTTCGCCGACCACAGGCATTGTCGACAGCCATGCGCTGATGCTGTCGTTGTTGGGCGATCTGGAGGCCGCGGGAGGCTACGTGATCTGCCGGGCACCGGCAGTGGTGGTCACCAGTGACGGTGAGCACCGGGTACAGGTCGGCGGCGACTCGCCTTGCGAGCTGATGGCACCCAGGGTGATCAATGCCGCCGGTCTCGATGCCATTGCCTTGCTGGATCGCTGGGCCGGTTACCCGGTGGCGGCACGCCCGCAAGCCTGGTTTGCCCGTGGCTGCTATTTCAGCTATTCGGGGCGCCATCCATTCGGCACGCTGGTGTATCCGGTACCCGAGCCCGGCGGTCTGGGCATTCACCTGACATTGGACATGGCGGGCCAGGCGCGCTTCGGACCGGATGTGGAGTGGGTCGACGACATCGATTACCGGGTGGATCCCGGCCGCCGCGAGCGCTTCGCCGCGTCCATCCGCACCTGGTGGCCGGCACTGGATCCGGACCGATTGCAGCCGGCCTATGCCGGTATCCGTCCCAAGCTGGGCGGTCCCGGTACCGGCTTCCACGATTTCCTGATCCAGGACGAGCGGAATCACGGGCTGCCGGGCGCGGTCATGCTTCTCGGCATCGAGTCCCCGGGGCTGACAGCCTGCCTGGCGTTGGCGAAAGATGTGGCGGCGCGCCTTACATAGCGTGCTCGGGCACCTGTGGCGTCCGCGCCAGCGCCCAGACCTGCACCCGCGCTGCACCGACCCTTCTCAGGGCCCGCGCCATCTGTTGCACGGTGGCACCGGTGGTCATGACGTCGTCCACAATGGCGACATGGTCCGGGACACTTGAGTCGACCTCAAAGGCCCCGCGCAGGTTCTGCAGGCGCTGGCGTCGGTTCAGGCCGGACTGGGCGCTGGTTTCCCGTCGGCGCCTGACGATATCCGTACACACCGGAATACCCAAACGGTCCGACAGCCACAGTGCAATGTCCTCAGCCTGGTTGAATCCCCGCGCCTGCAGGCGCTGGCGATGCATCGGTACCGGGATCAGGCAGGACGGGCGATCGATGATCCCCGCTTCCAACTCCGTGGCCAGCATCTCCGCCAACGGTCGTCCATAGGCGCGGTGTCCGCCAAACTTGAAACCACTGATCAACTGGTTTACCGGGAAGCCGTAGAGCCACGGCGCGACGGTGGCCTCAAAGTCCGGGGGGCTGGTCAGGCAGCGGCCACACAGTTCATCGCCGACCACCACACCGGGGCTGACCAGGGGCAGCGCGCAGCGGCGGCAGGCCAGCGAATTGCGGGGCAGGTCGGCCGCGCAGTCCGGGCATAGCCCGGGTTCCCGGGTCGTGGCAAGGCAGGTGATGCAGGGGTGGCCGGAACGCGGCCAGCTGTTAACCTTTCGTTGTATGAAGGTTGACAGCGCGGTCAGGCAATTTATCATGCGTTCAATCCTTGAACAGAAAGACGGGCCGGCACCGACCCGCCCTGGTGAGAATCTTACAGGACCGACTCCCATGACAGCATCCCCGATCCGCCACGACTGGACACTGGACGAGATCCGCGCCCTCTTTGACCTGCCTTTCAATGACCTGGTCTTCAAGGCGCAAAGCGTACACCGGGAGCATTTCGATCCCAATGAAGTACAGGTCAGCACGCTGCTCTCGATCAAGACGGGGGCCTGCCCCGAAGACTGCAAGTATTGTCCTCAGAGTGGCCACTACAACACGGGGCTGGAAAAGGAAAAGCTGCTGGAAATCGAGAAAGTGGTGGCTGAGGCCCGTGCAGCAAAAGACAAGGGTGCGTCCCGCTTTTGCATGGGGGCAGCCTGGCGCAGCCCGTCCCGGAAGGACATGCCCTACGTGCTGGACATGGTGCGGCAGGTGAAGTCCCTGGGCCTGGAAACCTGCATGACCCTGGGCATGCTCCAGCAGGACGAGGCGAACCAGTTGGCCGAGGCCGGACTGGACTACTACAACCACAACCTCGACACCTCTGAAAAGTACTACAACCACATCATCACCACACGGACCTACCAGGACCGCCTCGACACCCTGGACAACGTCCGCAAGGCCGGCATGAAGGTCTGCTGTGGCGGCATCATGGGGATGGGCGAAGATGAGGATGACCGTGCCGGTCTGATCATGCAGTTGGCCAACCTGCCACACCATCCCGAGAGCGTGCCCATCAACATGCTGGTTAAGGTGGCCGGCACACCGCTGGAGGACGTCGAGGACCTGGATCCGTTCGAGTTCGTGCGCACCATCGCGGTTGCCCGGATCGTCATGCCGGAATCCCACGTCCGCCTCTCGGCCGGTCGCGAAAACATGAACGACCAGATGCAGGCCCTGTGCTTCCTGGCCGGCGCCAATTCCATCTTCTACGGCGAGAAGCTGCTGACCACCGCCAACCCGGAAGCGGATCACGATCGCCAACTGTTCAAGCGCCTCGGCATCCGTCCGGAGCAGCGCGGTGAGGCCCATACCGACGAAGAGCGGGAGGCTGGTCTCGTCGACGCGCTGGAAAAGGAACGTAATCGCCACCTGTTCTATGACGCGACCGAGCGTCAAACCGCCTGAGGTGTCCCGTGCGTGATTTTCGGGCTGAACTGGAGCAGCGTCAGGCGAATGGCCTCTACCGCTGGCGGCGCGAGGTGCAGACGCCCCAGCAACCGGACATGGTGGTCGACGGCCGGTCCGTACTCTCGTTCTGCAGCAATGACTACCTGGGGCTGGCCAATCATCCTGACAGCGTAGCCGCGGCTCGCGATGCGTTGCTGGAAACGGGCCTGGGTGGCGGCGCCTCTCACCTGATCTGCGGCCACCACAGCGCCCACCATGAGCTGGAAGAGACGCTGGCGCGTTTTACCGGCCGTGAGGCGGCGCTGTTCTTCTCTACGGGGTACATGGCCAATATGGGCGTGATCAGCGCGCTGGCGGGGCGAGGTGACACCATCTTCTCCGATCGCCTGAACCACGCCTCCCTGATCGATGGTTGCATCCTCAGCCGGGCCCGCGTGCGGCGCTATCCCCACGCCGATGTCGCCTTCCTGGAAGCGATGCTGGCCGAGACCGAGGGCCACAAGCTGGTGGTCACCGACGGCGTCTTCAGTATGGACGGCGATGTGGCGCCGCTGCCGGAGATTGCCGCCGCCTGCCGCCGGCACGAGGCCCTGCTGGTGGTGGACGATGCCCATGGTTTCGGCTGTATCGGCGCCGGAGGCCGGGGCAGTATTGATCACTTTGGTCTGTCCGCCGAGGACGTTCCCGTCGTCATCGGTACGCTGGGCAAGGCCTTTGGAACCAGCGGTGCCTTTGTGGCCGGATCGCAGTTGATGATGGATTACCTGGTCCAGAAGGCGCGGACCTATATCTACACCACTGCCATGCCGCCGGCGGTGGCCCGGGCCAGCTGTACCAGTGTGCAGTTGGTGGAGCAGGGCGACGACCGCCGTGCCCACCTGGCGCGAATGATCGCCCGGTTCCGCCGGGAGGCGAGTGCCATGGGCTATACGCTGATGCCCTCGGATACCCCGATCCAGCCCATCCTGGTGGGCGATGCCTGGTCGGCCCTGGCCCTGAGTCAGGCACTGGAAACGCGTGGCATCTGGGTGACGGCGATTCGGCCGCCGACGGTCCCCGAGGGGGAGGCCCGCCTGCGGGTAACCTTCAGCGCGGCCCACACGGAAGCCCATCTGGACCGGCTTTTGCGGGCCCTGTCCGAATGCCGGGAAGCGATCGCCGGCACCGCCGCATGAGCACGCCCGTTGACCAACTGACGCTGATCAGTGGCTGGGGCGCGCCGGTCGGCATGATCGAGTCCTGGGTCGACGGACTGGCGGCTGAAGTGGCGGCGCTGTCCCTCGACGATGCCCTGCTGGCCGATAGCCCCACCTTCGATGCCGCCGTCGATACCCTCCTGGCCCGCACCTGCGGTCGCCAGTGGCTGGTTGGCTGGTCACTGGGCGGGCTGTTGGCCATGGCGATGGCGCAGCGGGCCCCGGAGCGGGTGGCCGGTGTGATCACGGTCTGCACCCATCCCTGTTTTGTGTCCCGGGACGACGGCGATACCGGCATGGCGCCGGGTACCTTTGCCGGATTCCGGGAAGGCCTCGAACGCCACGCGGACCGGCAGTGGCAGCGGTTCATGCGGTTGCAGGTGCACGGGACACCGGATGGGCGGCGCCAGTTGGCGCCCTGGCTTGAGTCGGGGGCGCCGGCGAGTGAAGCCGTACTGTCCAGGACCCTGGAGTGGCTCGCGCAAGTGGACCAGCGCCGTACCTGGGCCGATGTGAATGGGAAGGTGCCGGTGCGGCACCTGTTCGGCCGTCGCGACCCGCTGGTCGATCCGGCCTGCGCCGACAGCTTGCGGGCGCAAGGGGGCGATGCCCGTCAGCTTGATGACCTTTTCCACTGGCCCTTCGGCGATACGGCAACACAAGTTCGTTGGGAAATCGAGGCGTTTCTGGATGAATACCGCGCTGGCCAGGCGGCCTGACCACAATAAGGTGACCGATCCGCGTCGCGGTACCCGGTCGACGATCGCCCGGGATTTTGGCGCTGCGGCGGCGAGCTATGATCGGGCCGCTCGTCTTCAGAGGCACATGGGGCGTCGTCTGCTGGAGCTGTTGCCGGCTTGCCGTGCGGATTCGGTGACGGATCTGGGCTGCGGAACGGGCCTGTTCCTCGAGACGTTGCAGCAACGATTTCAACCGGAGTGCCTGAACGCCGTCGACCTGTCGCCGGAGATGCTGGACTACGCCCGCGCCCATCGCGCCCTGGATGCGCATTGGCTGGCCGCGGATGCCGAAGCGCTGCCACTGGCGGACGCCAGTCAGGATGTGGTGTTTTCCAACCTGATGATCCAGTGGTGCGATGACCCGGAGCCGGTGCTGCGCGAGTGTTTCCGGGTTCTGCGCCCTGGCGGTTGGCTGGTGTGTTCCACCTTACTTGACGGCACGCTGGGTGAGCTCGATGCGGCTTGGCAGGCGGTGGATCCCGGGCGTGCCCACATCAACGACTTTGAAACGCCGGATGCGATGCGTCACGCACTGGTGCGTGTCTTTGGCGGAGGTGAAGTCCGGCAGGAGAGCGTTGTCCTGGATTACCCGCACCCGGCCGACCTGCTGCGGGAGCTCAAGGACCTTGGCGCCCACCACAAGGCGCCGGACCGGCGGCGGTCGCTGACCGGGGCGCGCCGTCTCAAACAACTCTATCGCTGCTATCCGCGCCAGGGCGGGGGGCATGTGGTGGCCAGCTACGAGGCCGGCTACCTGATGGCCCGGCGACCGCCAGGCGCCGCTGACTAGGATTCAGATCAAACCATGGCTAAACGTACCTTTTTTGTCACCGGCACCGATACCGGTGTCGGGAAAACCCTGGTATCCGCTGTTCTGCTGCGCGCGGCGGCCCAGGCCGGGCTGCGCACCGTCGCCATCAAGCCGGTGGCCTCCGGCTGTGAGGAGACGCCCGAAGGGTTGCGCAATGAAGACGCCCTGGCATTGCAGGCGGCAATGACCGAGGCCTTGCCTTACGACCAGGTCAACCCGGTCGCATTGGCGCCGGCGATTGCGCCCCATATTGCGGCGGTCCAGGCCGGGCGCCAGTTGACGGCCCAGCGTCTGGCCGGATTGTGTCGGGGAATGCAGATGCGGCCGGCCGACCTGATGCTGGTCGAAGGGGCCGGCGGCTGGCGGGTGCCGCTGAATGACCGGGAAACCTATTCCCGGGTGGCCCAGGAACTGAATTCACCAGTGATCATGGTGGTGCCTTTACAACTGGGCTGTATCAACCATGCGCTGCTGACCGCCGAGGCCATCCGCGCCGATGGCCTGCCCCTGGCGGGTTGGGTCGCCAACCGGCTGGCACCGGAGCCCATGCCGGTTGAAGCCGAAAACCTGGTCTACTTGCGCGAGCATGTGCCGGCACCCCTGTTGGGGGAACTGCCCTGGCAGGAGGAGCCCGATATTGAAGCGCTGATAAATTGTATCGATTTGAAACCGTTGATTGATAATTGACCAGTGCTCTGCTTCAATGCAGGCATGGTCCAATAGGCGGTCACCATGATGATCAGCAACAACAGTTTCGCAATCGGTGTTCAGGGTGTTCAGGACGGCATGGCGGGGATGGAAATGTCCGCCCGCAAGATCGCCCGTGCCGGTACGGATGGCCCGCAGGGCAGTGCCGAAAGCAGTAACGACTTGATCGAACCCATCGTCGACATGAAGCTTTATGCCCGCAATGTCGAGGCTTCCGCGCAGGTGGTGAAAACCGCCGACGAGACCCTCGGGACACTGCTCGACGTTATGGCCTGATCCGCACAGCTGATGGAGGCCTGCGGTGACCGCTTCTCTCGCGTCCATTGGAGCCTTGCTCCCCTACGCCGTGTCGTCGGCATCCGGCCAACGCTCTGGAGCGCTGTCGGATCCGGCGGATTCCCGCCCCGCCCAGGCGGATCCTCCTTCAGAAGCTATTAAAGCTCGCGCCCGGGGCACCAAATCGGACGCATCGCTGGATGATTCGGATCTGGCCGAACTGCGTGACCTGAAAGCGCGCGACCGGGAAGTCCGGGCCCACGAAGCGGCGCACCAGTCGGCGGGTGGCCAGCATGCCGGAGCCGCCAGCTTCACCTACACCCGCGGGCCGGACGGTGCCCAGTACGCCACCGAAGGCGAAGTCCCCATCGATATCGCGCCGGTTTCCGGCGATCCCCAGGCGACCATCGACAAAATGCGCACGGTCCGGGCGGCGGCCCTGGCACCGGCACAGCCGTCGTCCCAGGATCGGCAGGTAGCAGCGCAGGCTATGCAGATCCTGCTGCAGGCCCAGGTCGAAAGGGCGCAGGAAGGCGGTCGCGCAACATCGCCGGCGGGCGCTGAGGACGGCGACAGTCCGGCGCCTGCCAGCCGTGCCGCCGGGGCCACCTACCGCCGTGTCGAAGGGCTGACCGGTCTCGAATCGGACACGCCGGCCACGGCGTTCCAGGCAACCGCCTGATCCCTCCCCGCATGGCCTGCCGGCCCGGCGGGCGCTCTCTCCAACGCATGATACGGATCGCATAAATTGCTCACCGGACTCTTGACACGCGCCCACTTACAAACGTATGTTTCAAACAACTGTTTAATTAACGGGTTGGGCATCTGTGCCCACCCACGTGCCAAACCGAAGGCCGGTGCTCCCGCGGATCCCGCCGGACACGACCGAGAATGAGGTGTAACCCATGCCTGAGTACAAAGCGCCCCTGCGTGACATTAAATTTGTAATGTCCGAGCTTCTGGACAGCGAACAGCATTACGCCAACCTGGAAGGTGCCGAAGACGCGACTCCGGATATGGTTGATGCGATTATCCAGGAAGGTGCCAAGTTCTGTGAGCAGGTCCTGTCTCCGCTGAACCAGGTGGGTGACCAGGAAGGCTGTACCTGGAGCGAGGACGGGGTCAAGACGCCGACCGGCTTCAAGGAAGCCTACCAGCAGTACGTGGAAGGCGGCTGGCCTTCCATGACCGCCGATCCCAACTACGGCGGCCAGGGCCTGCCGAGCTCCATCGGCATCGTCATGAGCGAGATGGTCGGCACCTCCAACTGGTCCTGGGGCATGTATCCGGGCCTGAGCCACGGTGCGACCAACACCATCGAGCAGCACGGTTCCGAAGAGCAGAAGCAGGTGTACCTGACCAAGCTGACCAGTGGTGAGTGGACCGGCACCATGTGCCTGACCGAGCCGCATTGTGGTTCCGACCTGGGCATCCTGCGCTCCAAGGCTGAGCCGAACGCCGACGGTTCCTACAGCATTTCCGGCACCAAGATCTTCATCTCGGCCGGTGAGCACGACATGGCCGAGAACATTGTCCACATCGTCCTGGCGCGCCTGCCGGGCGCGCCGGAAGGCACCAAGGGCATCTCCCTGTTCATCGTGCCCAAGTTCCTGCCGAGCGAAGACGGTTCCGTGGGCGAGCGCAACGCCGTTTCCTGTGGTTCCATCGAGCACAAGATGGGCATCCACGGTAACGCCACCTGTGTCATGAACTTCGACGGCGCCAAGGGCTGGCTGATCGGGCCGGAAAACAAGGGCCTGAACTGCATGTTCACCTTCATGAACACCGCCCGTATCGGTACTGCGATCCAGGGGCTGGGCGCGGCGGAACTGGGCTTCCAGGGTTCACTGACCTATGCCAAAGAGCGTCTGGCCATGCGTTCCCTGAACGGTGCCAAGAACCCGGACGGCCCGGCGGATCCGATCATCGTCCACCCGGACGTGCGCCGCATGCTGCTGACCCAGAAGTCCGTGGCCGAAGCCGCACGTGCATTGATCTATCTGGCCGCCCAGCAGGCGGACATCGTGCACCAGGGCAAGACCGAGGAAGAGCGCAAGGCCGCCGACGAGATGCTCGGCTTCCTGACCCCGATCGCCAAGGCGTTCCTGACCGAGATTGGTTACGAATCCGCCAACCTGGGTATGCAGGTCTTCGGTGGTCACGGCTTCATCTCCGAGTGGGGCATGGAACAGAACGTCCGTGACGCCCGGATCGGCATGATCTACGAGGGCACCACCGGTATCCAGGCGCTCGACCTGCTGGGCCGTAAAGTCCTGATGACCCAGGGCGAGTCGCTGAAGGGCTTCACCAAGCAGGTTCACGTGTTCTGCAAGGAAAACGCCGACAACGAACAGCTGAAGCAATTTGTTGAGCCGCTGCAGGCGATCAACAAGGAGTGGGGCGACCTGACCATGAAGATTGGCATGAACGCCATGAAGAACCGGGACGAAGTGGGCGCGGCGTCCGTCGACTACCTGATGTACTCCGGTTATGCGGTCTTCGCCTACCTGTGGGCCCGCATGGCCAAGGTAGCGCTGGACGCCATGGCGGAAGGCACCTCCGAGGAAGCCTTCTACAACGCCAAGGTCCAGACCGCGCGCTTCTACTTCAAGCGCCTGCTGCCGCGCGCCAAAGGCCATGCGGAAAGCATGCTGGCCGGCGCCGACAGCCTGATGGACCTGCCGGAAGAGCACTTCGCGTTCTAAGCGACGCGACGGTCATGAGGCAAGGAAAGCCCGTTCTCCCGTGGAGGCGGGCTTTTTCGTAGGTCCCCGGTTGTTTCCGTTGTCCGGCGCTCGCAGAGACGCTTTGGCGACGGGAATCAGGCCGTGAGAGGCGGTCCGGTTTTCGGTTAAACTCCCGACCTATAACAACGACTACGTCTGTTCACGCTCGTACAGAGAGGAATTTATTGATGGCAGATTATCAGGCACCCCTGCGTGACATCCGGTTCGTACTGAACGAAGTCTTCGACGCCCCGACCCTGTGGGCCTCCCTGCCCAAGGTGGCGGAAAATGTGGATCCCGAGACGGCGGACGCCATCCTCGAGGAAGCCGGCAAGATCGCCGGCGGCGTGCTGGCCCCCCTGAACCGCGAAGCGGACGAACAGGGCTGCAAATGGAACGAGGGTGAGGTGTCCACGCCTGAAGGCTTCAGGGAGGCCTACCAGACCATCGTGGAAGGCGGCTGGAATGGCCTGGGGGGTAACCCCGAGTTCGGCGGCATGGGCATGCCCAAGACCCTGGTGGCCCAGTTCGAGGAAATGATCCAGGGCGCCAACATGGCCTTCGGCCTGGCGCCGATGCTGACGGCCGGTGCCTGCCTGGCGCTGGACGCCCACGGCAGCCAGGCGCTGAAAGAGAAATACCTGCCCAACCTGTACCCGGGCACCTGGTCCGGCGCCATGGACCTGACCGAGCCCCACGCCGGTACGGACCTGGGCATCATCCGCACCAGGGCGGAGCCGAATGACGACGGTTCCTACAACGTCACCGGGACCAAGATCTTCATCACCTGGGGCGAGCACGACATGGCGGAGAACATCATCCACCTGGTGCTGGCCAAGCTGCCGGACGCCCCCAAGGGCCCGAAAGGCATCTCCCTGTTCCTGGTGCCGAAGTTCCTGGTCAACGAGGACGGCTCCCTGGGCGAGCGCAACACCCTGGCCTGTGGCTCCATCGAGAAGAAGATGGGCATCAAGGCGTCCGCCACCTGTGTGATGAACTTCGACGGCGCCAGGGGCTGGCTGGTGGGCGAACCCAACAAGGGCCTGGCTGCCATGTTCACCATGATGAACTACGAGCGCCTGGGCGTGGGCATCCAGGGCATCGGCGCCGCCGAAGCATCCCTGCAGAGCGCCCGGGAATACGCCCTGGAGCGTTTGCAGAGCCGGGCCCCGACCGGCGTGCAGGAGCAGGATAAAGCCGCCGACCCGATCATCGTCCATCCAGACGTGCGCCGCATGCTGCTCACCATGAAGGGTTATGTCGAGGGCGGCCGCGCCTTCTCCACCTACGTGGCCCAGTGGCTGGACGTCGCCAAGTACGCCGAGGACGACGAGCGTCGTCAGCACGGCGAGGCCATGGTGGCGCTGCTGACGCCGGTGGCCAAGGCGTTCCTGACCGACCGCGGCCTGGACGCCTGCGTGATCGGCCAGCAGGTGTTCGGCGGCCACGGCTTCATCCGCGAATGGGGCCAGGAGCAACTGGTCCGTGATGTGCGCATCACCCAGATCTATGAGGGCGCCAACGGCATCCAGGCGCTGGACCTGATGGGGCGCAAGGTGGTGGCCAACGGCGGCCGCTTCTTCGAGTTGTTCGCCGAGGACGTGGGCGCATTCATCGAAGCCAACCAGAACGACGCCGCCCTGCGGCCTTACCTGGAGCCGCTGGCGGCTTCCCTGGAACGTCTGGCGGACGTCACCGAGAGCGTTGTCGAGGCCTCGGCCGAGAACCCGAACGAAGTCGGGGCGGCGTCGGTGGACTACCTGGACCTGTTTGGCCTGACGGCGCTGGCCTACATGTGGGCGCGGATCGTCAAGGCCGCGGCACCGAAGGCCGAAGGCGACACCTCCGGCTTCTACTCCGGCAAGCTGAAGACCGCGCGCTTCTACTTCGACCGGATGTTGCCGAAGACGGTCTCCCTGGCGGAAGGCATTCGCAGTGGCAGTGCCTCGATGATGGCACTGACTGCCGAAGAGTTCTGACCCGTACCTCGACGCCCTTGTCAGGAAAAAGGGCCGCCCGGATTGCCAGGCGGCCCTTTTTTATTGGATGAAGCGTCGTTCCAGCCTGCTGTCAGATGTTGCCGTCGAGCCGTTCCGGGTGGCTGATGAAGGGATTGTCGCTGCCCTGGATTTCCGAGATCCGGCGGTTGCGGGCCAGTTCCTGGTCGTCGGGGGGATCGCTCTCATTCCAGCTTGCCAGAACCTGTGGTGACGCGATCAGGGGCAGGTCATAGGTCTGGACCATGTAGGCCACACCCCGGGCGACATCGCCCTTGACCGCATCCGGTGGCTCGATATTCTGCAGGCTTTCCCGGATACCGCATTCGTTGGCGCTGACCCGCTCATCCAGCTGCGCGTACTTGGCGTTGCGCCGCCGCATCTCCACCTGAGTCTCCACCGGGATCATGTTGTGCAGGTCCGAGGCGATGTAGCGGTAAGCATCGCTCTCCCGCTCGCACTGGGTGGGTGACCCGCAATGCAGGGCGTTGCGGACATGGCTAAGCGGGTAGATATAGCCCACCGACAACAGGAACGACTTGCCATTGAAAGGCTCCTGGCAGAAGAACGTCTTGCCACCATCCTGATAGAGCCTGTTCCAGAAAATATCGTTGGCCACCTGGTCCGGATCGGAGAGGGTGGTTTGTGAGCTGGCCTGGCTGCTCAGCACCAGAGCCACTGTCATCAGAATAGCTCGTGCTTTCATGGTGTCTTTTCCAACCTGACTCGAGTTGCCGTGTGATCGGCCTGTCCCGTGGATGGGTGGTTACGTGTATAAATATTAGGCAATGGGACCGCCTCGTCTGTGAGGCGGTACCGCATTTTTCACAAAAACCGGCAGTCAGCGTCGAAATGGCCGGATCGGCCAAGAGGTGGGGATACTAGTGGTTCTTCATGCGGGAGCGAATCCGCTGGTAACCTTCCTTGAGGTCTTCACCGATCTCCTGCGCGGTGCGATAGGCATCGTCCGAGGCATCGGAAGCATCCCGCCTCAGGTCATCCAGCTTGCGCCTGAACTGGTTCCAGTAGTCCTCCAGGTCCTCCCACTCATCGTGCACATCCTGGCGGGCAAGATGGAGTTGCAGGCGTATCTCATCCCGTTGTTGTTTCAGGGTATCCGAGAGTTTGTGCAGATCGTCTTTCCAGCCCATCGTCGTTCCTCCGGCAGAGTATTCAGGACTGATTCAACGATGCGCCCGGTGCCCTGAACCTGTCAACAGGATCCCGGTTGTGGCGGATGATTGGCCGGCTTTTCAGACCATTTCTTGTCCTGAATCAAGGATTCAGCGGCGAACGGCCGCCAGTTCGCTGGTCAGGGTACGGAGGTGGTGCCAGGGGGAAAGGCTATCGTAGCCCTTGGCGCTGCGGTCGATGTTGCTGCACTGGATCAGGGCCTGGCGGATCTGGTGCGGACGCAGGCGTCGTGCGGCCTGCTCCAGCTGGCGCATGCGTTGGGGCTGGCGGATGTTGTTGCTGCGAAAGAAGTCCTTGGCGGTTTCCCGGCGTTGCAGTGCCGACTGGAGTCGGCCTGCCATGCGCAGGTCGCGGCTGAGGATGGCCAACAGGCCCAGCGGGTTGTCCTCTTCCTGTTGCAGGATGCCGATGATCCGGTGCGCCTGCTCGGTTTTGCCGGCGAGAATGTCACCCACCAGCTCGAAGACACTGAAGCGGGCACTGTCCAGGACCGCCTGGTTGACGATCTCCTCGTCAACCGTCTTGTCGGGTGCCAACAGGGCCAGCCGGTCGATCTCCTGGCTGGCGGCCAGCAGGTTGCCCTCAAGGCGTTCGGCCAGTTCCGCCACGGCGCCCTGGGTCAGGGTCAGGCCCTGGGCCCTGGCGCGCTGCTGCAGCCAGCCGGGGAACTTGTCCGCATCGATCGGCCATACCGGCACGTGGACGCCCTTGTCCTGAAGCTGCTTATACCACTTGCGCCGGGTTTCTGCGGCATCCAGGCGGATGCTGATCAGGATCAGGATAATGTCGTCGGGAGGCGCCTGCAGGACCTGCTCGAGAACCTTGCGCCCGTCACCCAGCTTGCCCGTGGGCAGGTGGATTTCGATGCGCCGGCGCTCGGCGAACAGGGACAGGGCGTTAAGCTCTTCGCCCACCTGGCCCCAGTCCATGCTGCGGTCGTTATGGAAGATCTGGCGGTCGCTATAGCCGGCTTCCCGGGCTTTCGCGCGTATCCTGTCGCAGCACTCCTGGACCAGCAGCGGTTCGTCCCCGGACACCAGGTAGACCGGTGCCAGCCCCCGGGACAGGACCTGGTCGAGCTGGGCAGGGTTGGTCTTCATTGCGACTCCGTGGACGGCTGGGCCTGGGCCTTCTCATAATCGTTACGGATGACTTGCAGGCGCTCATCGGTCAGCGGTGCCAGGCGGAAAATCACCTGCTGGGCCAGACGCTGGTAAAGGGTCTGACGGATGCTTTCTTCCTCCCGGCGCTTGGCCAGGACATTGGTGTCGTCGTAGCTGTAGATCTCGCTGGTACGCACTTCGGCATCGGCCAGCACCGGAATCCGGTCATGGCTGATGACGTTGACGTCGACCGACTGGCGCAGGTCGTATTCGGCGGCCGACGCATCCAGTTGGATCGCACTGGCCCGCCGGCTCTGCTTGAAGCCGTTGAGCTTCACGCGGTAGGCCGCTTCAGCCGGCTCCGCCAGCTTGATGCCGCCGTCATCGAGTTGCTGGCGCACGGTGTCGCACAACTCAAACGGTACGCTGCTGTCGCATTCCAGGCTCAGGGGTTGCAACGCGGCGGCCACAGGTGGCGCCCCCCGTAGCTGGAAGCCACAGCCTCCCATCAGGAGCGTGGCCCCCAGCAGGAGGGCAGTGTGAACTGACGCCTTTTCCCATTTCCTTGCCATGACAACTCCCGGCCCGGCGTTGACTGTAATGCCCGATCAGTTGGCGACGATGTTCACGAGCTTGCCCGGAACCACGATCACCTTGCGGACGGTTTTTCCGTCGGTAAAGCGCTGGACGTTTTCGTCGTCCAGGGCCAGGGCTTCGAGGGCGTCCTTGGGCAGGTTGGCCGGTACGTCGACCTTGGCGCGGACCTTGCCGTTGACCTGCAGCACCATCTGGATCGTCGAACGCACCATGGCGTCTGCGTCGGCTTCCGGCCAGTTGGCGTCGACCACCGCGTCGTTGTGACCCAGCGTTGCCCAGAGGCTGTGACAAACGTGCGGAATGATCGGCGACAGCAGCAGTACGGCCGTATCCAGTGCTTCCTGGACCACGGCGCGGTCGCTCTCCGCCTCGACTTCCAGTTTGCTGACCTCGTTGAGCAACTCCATCACGGCGGCGATGGCCGTGTTGAAAGTGAGGCGGCGGCTGACGTCGTCGCTGACCTTGTCGATGGTTACATGGGTCTTGCGCCGCAGGTCGCGCTGGGCATCGGTCAGGTTGTCCAGGTCCAGCGCCGGTGCGGCACCGCCACTGACGTGCTCATGCACCATGCGCCAGAGACGCCTGATGAAGCGGTGCGCCCCTTCCACGCCGCTGTCGGACCATTCCAGGGATTGCTCCGGCGGTGCTGCAAACATGATGAACAGGCGAACGGTATCGGCGCCGAACTGATCGATAATGGCCTGCGGATCGATGCCGTTGTTCTTCGACTTCGACATCTTGGAGATGCCGCCGGATTCGACGGGCTGGCCGTCCTGCTTGTGCCTGGCGCTGACGGGCTGGCCCTTGTCGTTGCGCTCGACTTCCACGTCGCTCGGTGAAATCCATTCCTTGCCGCCGTTGGCGTCTTCACGGAAATAGGTTTCGGCCAGTACCATGCCCTGGCAGAGCAGGCGCTTGAACGGCTCTGAGCTTTCCACCAGCCCCACGTCCCGCATCAGCTTGTGGAAGAAGCGGGCGTAGAGCAGGTGCAGGATGGCATGCTCGATGCCGCCGATGTACTGATCCACCGGCAGCCAGTAGTTGGCCGCGGCGGGGTCCAGCATGCCTTCCTTGTAGTCGGGACAGGCAAACCGGGCGTAATACCAGGACGACTCCATGAAGGTGTCGAAGGTGTCGGTTTCCAGGGTGGCCGGCTGGCCGTTATAGGTGGTCCTGGCCCATTCCGGATCCGCTTTGATGGGTGACTTCACGCCGTCCATTTCCACGTCTTCCGGCAGGCGGACCGGCAACTGGTCTTCCGGCACGGGCATTTCGGTGCCGTCTTCCAGGGTCATCATCGGGATGGGCGCACCCCAATAGCGCTGGCGCGACACGCCCCAGTCCCGCAGACGATAGTTCACCCTGCGTTCACCGATGCCGCTCTTTTCGAGGTGGTCGGCGATCTCCTCGAAGGCTTCCTCACTGGTCAGGCCGTTGTACTTGCCGGAATTGACCAGGTAGCCCTTCTCGGTAAAAGCGGCTTCCTGGATATCGAGCTCCTGATGATCCCGGGATGAGATCACCTGTTTGATGGGCAGCCGATACTTTCGCGCAAACTCGTGGTCGCGCTCGTCGTGCCCGGGGACCGCCATCAGCGCGCCGGTGCCGTAATCCATGAGCACGAAGTTGGCAACGTAGACCGGGATCAGGTCCTGGGTCAGCGGATGCACGGCCTTGAAGCCGGTGTCGATACCCTGCTTTTCCATGGTGGCCAGATCGGCCTCGGCCACTTTGCTGTTACGACAGCTCTCGACGAAATTGCCGACTTCCCGGTTGCGCTCGGCGGCGGCCTTGGCCAGCGGGTGTTCAGCCGCGACGGCCATGTAGGTCACGCCCATCAGCGTATCGGGGCGGGTGGTGTAGACCCGCAGTTCGTCGTCGCGGCCATCCAGCGGGAAGGTCAGCTCAACACCGGTGGACTTGCCGATCCAGTTGCGCTGCATGGTACGCACCTGTTCCGGCCACTCGTCCATGGCGTCCAGGTCGTTGAGCAGTTCTTCGGCGTAGTCGGTGATCTTGATGAACCACTGGGGAATCTTCTTCTGCTCCACCAGTGCGCCGGAGCGCCAGCCTCGACCATCGACAACCTGTTCGTTGGCGAGCACCGTCTGGTCCACCGGATCCCAGTTGACGGTCGCCATCTTCTTGTAGACGAGGCCCTTCTCGTAGAGTCTGGTGAAGAACCACTGTTCCCACTTGTAGTAATCCGGCGAGCAGGTGGCCAGTTCCCGCTTCCAGTCGTAGCCGAAGCCCAGTTGGCGCAACTGGTCCTTCATGTATTCAATATTGGCGTAGGTCCACTTGGCAGGGGCGGACTTGTTCTTCACCGCCGCGTTTTCCGCGGGCAGGCCAAAGGCATCCCAGCCCATCGGCTGCAGCACGTTCTTGCCCTGCATGCGCTGGTAGCGACTGATGACATCGCCGATGGTGTAGTTGCGGACATGCCCCATATGCAGCTTGCCGCTGGGGTACGGGAACATGGACAGGCAGTAGTACTTCGGCTTGCCGGGCTCTTCCTTCACCGAGAAGGTTTCATTGGTTTCCCAGAACTGCTGGGCCTTTTTCTCGATTTCCTGCGGGCGATATTGCTCGTCCATTCCTGCCATTACTGAGGTTACCCTGTTGTCGGTCGGTGTTGGCCATATCGGTTCGATACACGTGACGCTGGCGTTTCCGTCACGGGGAGACCGCGCATTTTAACGCACACGGGCCCCAACAGGTAGCCTGCCGGCGCGATCCGGGTACCCTGCAGCAAAAGAGCCTCGGCAGTCCGGCATGGACTGTGCCAAACTTGAATCAGTGGAGGTATTCACCGGTGGTTTTCCTGGCGAGGAGATGTCCATGAGTGAGAATGACGATAAACCGGCCTTTACCGGAAAGGCACTGAAAGTCTACAACCGCATGCTTGAGCGTGTGGTCAAGCGCCTGAACGAGGTGGAGCGCAAGAGCTGGGACAGCCTGCACGAAGCGGTCGAAGAGGCGGTGGAATTCGAGAACGGCCTGGAAGAGCTGACCCGGGAGGAGGTGGACCTGCTGGCTGCCTATGTCCGGCGGGATGTCTCGCACCTGATGCATTTTGTCGGCGAAACGGGGGAAGGTGTCGGCGAATGGCTGCGGCTTGATCTGGCGCTGATCGAGCATCAATTGCTGGATCTGCTGTTCTCTGTTGCCGACAAGACCCGGCTTGATACGCTTGAGCTGGATCACAAGCTGCATCATCAGCCGGGGCAGTACATCAGCGGGGAGATTGCCACCGCGGGGGTCTTGCGCTGTGTGGCGTGCGGTCACATGCTCTGCCTGGTGGAGACCAGCCATATCGAGCCCTGTGAAGCCTGCGGTTCCCATTACTTTGAGCGGGTCACCGCGCGCTGGCCCCATGAACCCGAGGTCAGCGGCGATACCGCGGACTGATCATCAACCCGCGTGGGTCTGGCGACTCGGCTCCGGGATGACCCGGGGCCGGGCAAACACCACCAGGATCATGGCCAGGATCAGGATCGGCCAGGAACCGGCGGTCATGAAGGGCGTGGCGCCCGTCACCGGATAGACTTCGCCTCGCATCACCCCTTGCCTGAATTGCGGAATCCGCTCGGTGATCTGGCCGTGATCGTCGATGATCGCCGTGACACCGTTGTTGGTTCCGCGCAGCACGAAACGACCGGTTTCCAATGCCCGCATCCGGGCGATCTGCAGGTGCTGCAGCGGGCCGATCGAATGGCCGAACCAGCCATCATTGCTGATGGTGATCAGCAGGTCCGTGTCCGCCGCATTGCGCGCCACGAAATCCGGATAGGCAATCTCGTAGCAGATAAACGGCATCACCCTGTGGCCGTTGGCGATCAGCGGCGGCTGGTCGGAGGGGCCCGGCGAAAAGCTCGACATGGGCAGGTCGAAGAATCCGATCAGGCCGCGCAGGTACTGCTGTAACGGCACATATTCCCCGAAAGGCACCAGTTTCTGCTTGTAATACATGCCATTGCCGTTGCCGATGGCCATGATGCTGTTGCGGAAGGTGAAGTCCTCCAGCCGGTCGCTGAAACCGTGCCAGGGAATCCCGGTGATCAGCGTGGATTTCTCGCCCAGCCGGGAAGCCAGGTTCTCGATCAGCGGGCCGGCCTGGTCCTGGGTGATGGGGATGGCGGTCTCCGGCCAGAGGATCAGGTCCTGGTCCCAGTCGTCCTTGGTCAGGTCGAGATAAGTCACGATCTGCTGCTTCAGGAAGTCGGGGTCCCATTTGATCTGCTGGGGGATGTTGCCCTGGACCGCGGTGATGCCCATGGGTTTGTCGTCACGCTGGGTCCAGTTAACCCCCCTCAGTGCAGGGCCAATCAGCCAGGGCAGTACGGCCAGGAGGACGGTCACAGCGGCGGCGACTCTGCGCCGACGGAGCACCATCAGGGCGGCGCCAAACAGGGCCGTTGAGGAGGCAACGATCAGGAAGGTCACGCCATGGACGCCAACGACCGGCGCGTAGCCCGCCAGGGGGCCGTCCACCTGTGCCGTTCCCAGGTAGAGCCAGGGAAACCCGGTGAGCAGCCAGCTGCGAACCCAGTCACCGAGGACCCAGAACGCCGGAAACAGGATCAGCCGTCGCGCCGGACGGTCGCCGGCCAGCTTGCCCCAGGCCCAGAAGGTGAGGGCGGGAAACAGGGCCAGGCCGGCGGCAAACAGGACGGTGAGTACCACGGCCAGGGGCGCCGAGGTATTGCCATACTGGCTGATGGAGATGTAGACCCAGGAGGCACCGCTGCCGAACAGCCCCAGTCCCAACAGCCAGCCTTTCAGGAACAGGCGCCGGGGGCCGCCGGGAATGACGGCCGCCAGGACCAGGAGGATCGAGAGCGGCGCCAGCCAGGCGTAGCCAAACGGCGCAAACGTCAGGGTCTGCAGTCCGCCGGCCACCACCAGCGCCAGGAGCTGAAGCATTCGAACGAGGGGAGGCTGGTCAGGACTCACGGCGGCGGACCTGTATCAATCGGATGACACGATTGTCCGCGTTCAGGATGGTGAACTGGAAACCGCCAAATTCAATCTCTTCACCGCGCCGGGGCAGGTGGCCGAATTCCCGGAGGACCAGCCCGCCAATGGTGTCGAACTCCTCTTCATCCAGCTCGGTGTCGAAAAAGGCATTGAAGTCGTCGACCGGCGTCATGGCCTTAACGGCGTAGCTGCCGTCGGCCCGGGCCTTGATGTGGGTTTCTTCGTCGAAATCGTGTTCATCCTCGATCTCGCCGACGATCTGCTCCAGCACATCCTCGATGGTGATCAGGCCGGCGGTGCCGCCGTATTCATCCACCACGATGGCCATATGGTTGCGGGTTTCCTTGAATTCCTTGAGCAACTGGTTGAGTCGCTTGCTCTCGGGCACGAAGGTGGGTGGGCGCAGGATCTCGCGGATCTTGTTCCAGGTCAGTTCGTTGTTCAGGGCCAGCGGCAGCAGGTCCTTGGCCAGCAGCACGCCGATGACGTCATCCTGATTATCGCCGATGACCGGGAAGCGGCTGTGGGCCGACTCGATGATGTCGTTGAGGAACGTCCTGGGCTCCGCGCTGGCCTTGACGGTGACCATCTGCGAGCGGGGGATCATGATTTCATCGACGCGCATATCGGTGACCTGCATGGCCCCTTCGATGATGCTCATGGCATCGGCATCGATGATGTTTTCGGATTCGGCATCCCGCAGGACTTCAAGGATGTCGGTGATGGATTCCGGCTCGTTGGAGAAAGCCTGGGAAATGCGTTCCAGCCAGGACTTATTGCCCTGGCTGCGACTCGAGTGATCGTCGCTCATGAGTCTT
Organism: Marinobacter halodurans; assembly: GCF_004327985.1. Classification (GTDB taxonomy): domain Bacteria; phylum Pseudomonadota; class Gammaproteobacteria; order Pseudomonadales; family Oleiphilaceae; genus Marinobacter_A; species Marinobacter_A halodurans. The sequence goes on along the minus strand of NZ_SJDL01000009.1, from coordinate 50,440 downwards.
GATCCGTGTCCTCTGCAAGATAGGGGTTGCTGAAGCCCAGTTCCGCCAGCAGGCGGATCTCCAGGGTTTCCATGATTTCAGCATCCCGGTCATCGATATGATCATACCCCTGAAGGTGGAGCATGCCATGAATCACCATGTGTGCCCAGTGGGCATCCCGGCTTTTACCCTGTTCGAGGGCTTCGCGGGCGACCACGCCGGCACAGATCACCAGGTCACCGGCCAGCGGCACGGTGATGCCCTCGGGCTGCTCGAACGGGAATGACAGCACGTTCGTGGGCCGGTCCTTCTGCCGGTACTGGCCGTTCAGGGTCGCGCTCTCGTCCTCGTCAACGATGCGCAGCGTCACCTCGGAATCGTCCTCACCCTGCCAGCCCTGGCTGGCCCAGCGGGTCAGGCTTTCGATGTCGGGAAGGTCCGAATGTTCCGAAGCGACCTGGATATCCACCGCCAGTCGCGTCACGGGTTCTTGCCCCCGGCGACCGCTTCGTCATGATCGTCGTAGGCTTCGACGATCCGCTGGACCAGCGGGTGACGCACCACGTCACGGGCGTCGAAGCGGGTGAAGCCAATGCCCGTTACCTTGCTCAGCACCGCCGCCGCATGCACGAGACCGGAGTGCTGGCCCCGCGGCAGGTCCACCTGGGTGGTATCGCCGGTAATCACCGCCGTTGAGCCAAAGCCGATCCGGGTCAGGAACATTTTCATCTGTTCGCGGGTCGTGTTCTGGCTTTCGTCGAGGATGATGAAGGCATTATTCAGGGTTCGGCCGCGCATGAAAGCCAGTGGCGCGATCTCGATCACGCTCTTTTCGATCAGCTTGGTCACCTGCTCGAAGCCGAGCATCTCGTACAGGGCGTCGTAGAGCGGGCGCAGGTATGGGTCCACCTTCTGCGCCAGGTCGCCGGGCAGGAAGCCGAGCTTTTCGCCCGCCTCCACCGCCGGGCGGACCAGCAGGATGCGCTTGACCTGTTCGTCCTTCAGCGCTTCCACGGCGCAGGCCACCGCCAGCCAGGTCTTGCCGGTGCCGGCCGGCCCGATGCCGAAATTGACATCGTGGGAGCGGATGTTGTGCACGTAGCGCTGCTGGTTCTTGCCGCGAGGCCGGGCTTGCAGCTTCGGCGTCTTGACGATGATCTGGCTGCCGTCGAAGGCTTTCTCTTCGGGCAGGCGCTCGAATCCGGATTCCCGGATATACAGGTGCACCATGTCCGGTGAGATGTCGTCCAGCGCCTCCGTCTCCCGGTACAGGTGGCGCAGGACTTCGGCGGCGGCGTTGGCGTGCTCGGTCTCGCCTTCGACCCGGAAATGGTGGCCGCGGTAGCCGATGCGCACGCTCATGCGCCGCTCGATGTGCTTCAGGTGTTCGTCGAACTGGCCACACAGGGTCGCCAGCCGGCGGGGATCGGCAGGTTTCAGGTCAAACTGTTTCGCGTCGTCGCTGTTCAAGCAGTCCTCACGGATAAAAGAATGGATGACCGCGCCAGTGGGGCCGGCGCGGATCGATCAGTGCAGCAAATCGTCAACGGGTTTTCCCCTTAGAGAATTGGGGAGCGCTTCGACAATTTCAACGTCAATGAAGTGGCCGACCACATCGGGGTTATCGGTGCGGAAGTTGACGATCCGGTTGTTTTCGGTGCGACCGGCGTATTCGCCCGGATCTTTCTTGGACAGGCCGGTAACCAGGATGCGCTGGGTGGTACCGACCATCCGGCGGCTGATTTCCTGCGCCTGCTGGTTGATCCGCTGCTGCAGGATGCTCAGGCGCTGCTTCTTGACGTCCATCGGCGTGTCGTCCGGCAGGTCGGAGGCGGGCGTACCCGGGCGCGGGCTGTAGATAAAGCTGAAGGACACGTCGAAGCCGATGTCCTCGATCAGCTTCATGGTGGCCTCGAAGTCCCGGTCGGTTTCGCCCGGGAAGCCGATGATGAAGTCCGACGAGAAGCTGATGTCCGGCCGGATCCGGCGCAGGCGGCGCAGCTTGGATTTGTATTCCAGTGCCGTGTGACCGCGCTTCATGGCCGCCAGTATGCGGTCGGAGCCGCTCTGGACGGGTAAGTGCAGGTGGCTGACCAACTCCGGCACGGTCTCGTAGACGTCGATCAGCGCATCGGAGAACTCCACCGGATGGGAGGTGGTGAAGCGGATGCGTTCGATGCCGTCGATGGTGGCGATCATGGTGATCAGCTCGGCCAGGTCGATGGTATCGCCGTCATAGGTTTCGCCCTGGTAGGCGTTGACGTTCTGGCCCAGCAGGTTCACCTCGCGTACGCCCTGGCTGGCCAGGTGCGCCGCTTCGGCAATCACGTCGTCCACCGGTCGGCTGACTTCCTCGCCGCGGGTGTAGGGCACTACGCAGAAGGTGCAGTACTTGGAGCAGCCTTCCATGACGGAGACGAACGCCGATGCGCCGTCGGCACCCGGGGAGGGCAGGTTGTCGAATTTCTCGATCTCCGGAAAACTGACGTCGACTACGCCCACGCCGCCCTTGCGGGATTCCTGGATCAGCTCCGGCAGGCGGTGCAGAGTCTGTGGACCGAAGACCATGTCCACATAGGGCGCCCGGTCGATGATCGCCTGGCCTTCCTGGCTGGCCACGCAGCCGCCCACGCCGATCACCAGTTCGGGCTTGCGGGACTTGAGCTGCTTCCAGCGTCCAAGCTGGTGAAACACCTTCTCCTGCGCTTTTTCGCGGATCGAGCAGGTATTCAGCAGCAGGATGTCCGCATCGTCCGGGTTGTCGGTCATCTCGACGTCTTCACCGGATTTCAGCAGGTCGGCCATGCGGGATGAATCGTACTCGTTCATCTGGCAGCCGTGGGTCTTGATAAACAGCTTCTTGGTCATGGAACTCGGTTGATCGTTGGGTGAAGGGAAACGGGCTATTATAACGGCCTGATCAAAGCGCAACCAGAGGGGAGGTTCGATTGCCGTTGCGTCGTGGTACCATACGCGCCTCTGTGTGGCCCCGAAAGTGGGCATGAGCATCGCTGGAGTTGTCTGAATGGTTGCCAAGAAGTGCTACAAGATTATTTTCTACAATCAGGACGAAGTCTTTGAAATCTACGCCGGGCATGTGTATCCCAGCGAAATGTTCGGTTTCCTGGAAGTGGAGGCGCTGACCTTCGGCGAGCGTAGCCAGGTGCTGGTGGACCCTTCCCAGGAGAAGCTGCGGACCGAGTTCGAGGGGGTTCAGCGCACCTATATCCCCATGAATGCCATCGTGCGGATCGACGAGGTGGAGCCGGCAGCCGCCGAGCGCCCGCTGGGCCGGGTCAAGAGCGGCGTCACGCCGTTCCCGGGGAGCCCGGGCCATCACCGGAACAACGACTGAGCGACGCCATCACCTGTCATGACGCCTGAAAGACTTGCCCGCATCAAAGGGACCCTGGACCGTCGCCAGCCGGACCTGCATGTACTCACCGACCAGATCCACAAGCCGCGCAACGTGTCGGCGATCATTCGCTCGTGCGATGCCTTCGGCGTGGCCAACATGCACACCGTCTGGCCGCGTGAGGGCTATCGGGCCTTCCGCAAGACGGCCGGCGGCAGCCACAACTGGGTGACCACCCACACCCACCCGGATATGGATTCGGCCATCAGTGAGCTGCGCGGCCGGGGGCGGCGGATCTACGCCGCCGAGTTGTCGGACCGCGCCATCGACTACCGGGATGTCGACTTCACCGTCCCCTGCGTACTGGTTTTGGGTAATGAGCTTGATGGCGTCTCCCCGGAGGCCGCCGCACAGGCGGACGAACATATCGTGGTGCCGATGATGGGGATGGTGGAGTCGCTCAATGTCTCGGCGGCCTGCGCCATTATTCTGGCCGAGGCCCAGCGCCAGCGCTCGGAAGCGGGGATGTTCGAGCGGCGGCGCATGCCGGATGACGAATACGGGCGCCTGCTGTTTCGCTGGTGCCAGCCGCAAGTCACCCGCTACTGCGACGACCGCAACCTGCCGTATCCGCCCTTCGATATGGAAACCGGTGAACTGATCGACGGCGTGGGCTGGATGACCGAGGTGCGGGATATCCGCCGTAACCGGGTGCGGGCGCGGCCTGAAGATTTCGCTGCCCCGCCCGGAGAATAACGCGTTACCCGCCTTTTTCTTCCCGGCTTTCCAGGTACCGCTGCAGCTGTTCCCGCAGGGCCTTGGGCAGGCGGGTGATGGTCAGCGCGTCGTTGTCACGGTCGTAGTACACCGCCTGGTTTACCAGGTCGGACGAGAACGAGACGCTCATCCCGCCGCCGGACCCGGAAATCCGCACCAGTTTCTTCACCTTGCGATGGTCCGGGTGCAGGACGGCATCGTTGGGGATCTCCTGGGTCTCGGATGCGAACTGGCGGAAGCGGTCCGGTTGGTCTTCGTCCAGATAGCCGGACAGGGCGTCAATCGCAACGGGCTCGCCCAGGGCGTGCTGTTCCTTGCAGAATTCGTAGGCCTTTGAGCGCACCTGGCCGGCTTTCTCCGGCTCGTCCGTCTGGGCGGCGAACGCTTCCACGGCGTTGAGGAACGTCAGGGTTTCTTTTTCCACATCCACCTGGTTGGTAAAACCGCACAGGCGAATGAACAGCTCGCCCGGCTCGCCGGTACCCCGGGCATGGACCAGGGTCAGGAAATTCTCCGACGGATGGTCCCCGAGCCAGTCTTCCACCTCCAGTCGCAGGGCGAGGTTGAGCCGGGACAGGCTCAATACGTCGGTGGCGTCCAGGTTCTGCTCGTGGTCCAGTCGCAGGGCACTGTCGCTCTCCAGCGCGACCAGGTAGATCACTTCACCGTCGGCCAGGGCTTCGTGGACCAGCATCAGGTGGCCGAAGTATTCCTCCTGGCAGCCGGTCAGCAGTTCCTGCCACTGGCCAAACAGTTTGTCGGTCAGGCTTTCGAAGGTCTGCTTGCCTTCCAGGTAATCCCGGAACCAGGCACTGGCGGGGCTTTCGCCAATGTCGTCGCTGAAACGGCCGTATTTCTTGCCGGGTTTGGCGTTGAACAGACGCTTGAGCTGTTTGTGCAGCCCCTCGTAGTCGCCGCCGGGCTCGGACAGGGTCTTGCCGGGGCGGACCTGGGCCTCGTGCCCGGGCTGCATCTGGCTGGCAAAGGTGATTCGCAGCTGTTTGATCGCCATGGATGTCCTCTGGGAACGCAAAACGGCCATGACCCGTGGTAACCGGTCATGGCCGTGCTTAGGTTGTTAGTGGCCGCGGGCGTCTCTGACTGCCAGAGGTGATCCGGAGTCAGTCAGAGGCGCCCTGAAGCTTATCAGATCCGTTGCTTGCTGATCAGCTCCTGCACCAGTTTGTCGGCCGTCGCGGCAACGTCGCTCTCGGCGTCGGCGGAGGCGCCGACGGCAGCGATGTCGTCGCCGATGTTAACGGCAACGGCGATCAGGCCGTGCGCGGTGAGGACCTGGGCGCTGCGGCGACGGTCGTCGGCGTTGCCCGCATTGTCGTCCGTCAGCACCACGCTGGTCTTACCCAGGTCGAACAGTTTGCGCTCGATGGCCCGCGCCAACTCCGGCGCCTGGGTGCCGGTGCAGCCTATGATCAGCGGCTTCTGGGACAGGCGACGCTCGCGCTCTTCGGCCGTGACCGGTTGCAGGGCGTCGTCGCTGGACTTGGCCAGCCCGCTGATCATGCCGGCGCCGATGGTGACGTTGGTCAGGCGGTCGATGATGATGAACGCCCCGGTGGCGCGATTGCGCGGGTACGGGTCGAAGGCGACCGGCTGGCTCAGGGTCACTTCACACAGGCCGATCTCGTTCAGGTCCAGGTGATCCCGGGTGCGGTCCTGATCCAATGTGTTGACGTCGATCTGGTGGCGAACGGCGGTCACCGAGCCGGACGTGAAGTTCGGTCCCAGCTTGATGTCGTACAGGCGGTTCTGGGCCATCGGCTGGTCGATCATCCAGACGATGTGGGCGTCGAACTTGTTGCTCACCAGCGGCTCATCGCCGGGTTTGACCAGCATGTCGCCGCGGCTGACGTCGATTTCGTCTTCCAGGGTCAGGGTCACGGCCTGGTCGATGTAGGCGCTGTCCAGGTTGCCGTCGAACGTGACGATTTCCTTCACCTTGCTGGTACGGCGTGAGGGCAGGGCCATGATGGCGTCGCCCGGACGGATCACACCGGAGGCGATGGTGCCACTGAAACCGCGGAAGTTCAGGTTCGGCCGGTTGACGTACTGCACCGGGAACCGGAAGTGCTCCATGTTCTTGTCGCGGGAGACTTCCACGGTTTCCAGTATTTCCATCAGCGGCTGACCGGTGAACCAGGGGGTGTTTTCGCTACGGTTGACGACGTTATCGCCTTCCAGCGCGGAAATCGGCACGAACCGGATGTCCTGCAGGCCCAGCTTTTCGGCAAACTCAAGGTAGTCTTTCTTGATCTCCTCGAACCGCTCTTCGCTGAAGTCCACCAGGTCCATCTTGTTGATGGCAACCACGATGTGCTTGATGCCCTGCAGGGATGCGATGAACGAGTGGCGGCGCGTCTGGGTAAGGACCCCGTGACGGGCGTCGATCATCACGACCGCCAGCTGCGCGGTGGAGGCGCCGGTCGCCATGTTCCGGGTGTACTGCTCGTGGCCCGGGGTGTCGGCGATGATGAACTTGCGCTTGTCGGTGGAGAAATAGCGGTAAGCCACATCGATGGTGATGCCCTGCTCCCGCTCCGCCTGCAGGCCATCCACCAGCAGGGCCAGGTCCAGCTTCTCGCCGGTGGTGCCCAGCTTGGCGCTGTCCGCCTTGAGGCTGGCCATGTGATCTTCGTAGATCATCTTGGTGTCGTGGAGCAGGCGGCCAATCAGCGTGCTCTTGCCGTCATCCACACTGCCGCAGGTCAGCAGGCGCAGCAGCTCCTTTTCTTCGTGCTGTTTGAGGTACGCGTGAATATCTTCAGCGATCAATTCAGACTGGTGTGACATGATTCTTTTCCCGTAGATGCTGTCTGGCTGGCGGACTGTTGCCGGTTTAGAAGTAACCTTCGCGTTTCTTCTGTTCCATGGAGCCGGCGGAATCGTGATCGATCACGCGGCCCTGGCGTTCGGAGCTCTTCGCCAGCAGCATTTCCTGGATGATATCGGTCAGGGTGTCGGCCTTGGACTCGATGGCGCCGGTCAGCGGGTAGCAGCCCAGCGTCCGGAAGCGGACCGATTTCATCATCGGCTTCTCGCCTTCTTCCAGCGGCATACGGTCGTCGTCGACCATGATCAGCGTACCGTCACGCTCGACCACCGGGCGTTCGGCAGCGTAGTACAGCGGGACAATCTCGATGTTCTCGAGATAGATGTACTGCCAGATGTCCAGCTCGGTCCAGTTGGACAGCGGGAAGACCCGGATGCTCTCCCCCTTGTTGATCTTGCCGTTGTAGATGTTCCAGAGCTCGGGACGCTGGTTCTTGGGATCCCAGCGATGGTATTCATCGCGGAAGGAGTAGACCCGCTCCTTGGCGCGGGACTTTTCCTCGTCGCGGCGCGCGCCTCCGAAAGCGGCGTCGAACTTGTACTTGTTCAGCGCCTGCTTGAGGGACTGGGTCTTCATCACGTCGGTGTGCTTGGCACTGCCGTGGGTGAACGGACCAATCCCGGCATCAACGCCTTCCTGGTTGATGTGCACGATCAGGTCGAGGTCGTACTTCTTCGCCTGTTCGTCCCGGAACTTGATCATTTCCTTGAATTTCCAGGTCGTGTCCACGTGCATCAGCTTGAACGGGATCTTGCCCGGGTAGAACGCCTTGCGTGCCAGGTGCAGCATCACCGAGGAGTCCTTGCCGATGGAGTAGAGCATGACCGGGTTGTCGAATTCAGCGGCCACTTCCCGGATGATATGGATGCTTTCAGCTTCCAGTTGTTTGAGATGCGTCAGGTTATAGGTGGTCATGATCCAGTTACCGGTTGCATGGGGTGCCTTTGATGATAAGCGATTCGGGACGTTGAACAGCCGGCGGCAGGCTCCCCGGTTGCGTTAGGAGCAACGGAACGGAAGTGCCGCTGGCCGCGCCGGATAAACCGGTTGCAGAAGCGTCCAATCTTGGAGCGAGACTATACCAGAGACAGCGGCGCTATAAGAAGGCGGGACACTATAGTTTAGGGATATAACAATATGCCAACCGGGCGGCTTCAGTCTTTGGCCAGTTTACGGCTGACGTACTGATCCACGTAGTCGTGGCCATTGCCCTCGAAGTGGCTGAACTGCAGGCCCAGGTGAAAGATCTTCCGGGAAATGCGGCGTACGTGCACCACATGGCAGCGGGCGGTGACATTGACGGATTGCACCGTCACCACGGGAACGGAAAAGTGAACGTCAAGGGCGACCGGATCCTTGGGGGCAATGGTCCGGCGGTCGCTGATGAGGGTGTCGATGCGATCACTCTCGCATTCGACCATCATGCCGGCCCGGGAGAGGTTGGCCGTTTGGCAGGTCAGGCTTTTGCCTTCGAGGTTAATGACAGTGACTGGCAACCGGGTCGATATGCGTTGCTGTTGTCGGAGGTTCGGTTTGCCACCCATGTTTTTAAGCCCGTCGAGTGTTGACGGAAACGGATTTAGTGCACTGCCCATAAATGCGCCCTGAAGTCCGGATCGACGTGCTGACCGATCTGTGCCGTCTCTGCCCGCTTTCGTATTTTACAATCGATGCTAACGACCTGAAAGCATAGACCCGTTTGCAAAATGGGGCAAGAAGTGTGTCGCGTCTGTCGTCGGTTGTGCGGTGTGAGTCGCAGGTTGCCGGTTGCAGCAGATGCCTGTTGGCTGGGGTACAATAATGGCCCTTTGCGGGCCGGTGAGGCAGCGACCTATGGATTGGATGACCGTAGAGCGGGTTTTATGAGCGAGAATCAAAAAACGGCTGCTTCAGGCGGCAAAGTCGGGTTCGTTAGCCTGGGGTGCCCCAAGGCGCTGGTCGATTCGGAACGGATCCTGACCCAACTGCGCACCGATGGCTATGAAGTCGTCCCCAGCTATGATGATGCGGACGTTGTGGTCGTCAACACCTGTGGCTTCATCGATGCCGCCAAGCAGGAATCGCTGGATGCCATCGGCGAGGCGATCAAGGAAAACGGCAAGGTGATCGTGACCGGTTGTATGGGCGTGGAAGGGGAGCGGATTCGTCAGTCCCATCCCGGCGTCCTGGCGGTCACCGGCCCGCAGGCCTATGAAGAGGTGGTCGGTGCGGTGCATCAATATGTGCCGCGACCGGTTTCGCACGATCCCTTCGTTGATCTGGTGCCGCCCCAGGGCATCAAGCTGACGCCGCGTCATTACGCCTACCTGAAAATTTCCGAAGGCTGCAACCACCGCTGTACCTTCTGCATCATTCCGTCCATGCGCGGCGACCTGGTCAGCCGACCGGTGGGTGACGTGATGGATGAGGCGAAGCGCCTGGTCGACGCGGGCGTGCGCGAACTGCTGGTGATTTCCCAGGACACCAGTGCCTATGGCGTCGATGTGAAGTATCGCACCGGCTTCTGGCAGGGGCGCCCGCTCAAGACCCGCATGCTGGCGCTGTGCGAAGCGCTGGGCGAGCTGGGCGTCTGGGTGCGCCTGCACTACGTCTATCCTTATCCGCACGTGGATGACGTGATCCCGTTGATGGCCGCGGGCAGAATCCTGCCCTACCTGGATATTCCGTTCCAGCACGCCAGTCCGCGGGTGTTGAAGGCCATGAAGCGGCCGGCCCATGACAGCAAGACGCTGGAGCGCATCCGCAAGTGGCGGGAAATCTGTCCGCAGTTGACCATCCGCTCGACGTTCATCGTCGGTTTCCCCGGTGAAACCGAGGAAGACTTCCAGTACCTGCTCGACTGGCTGGATGAGGCACAGCTGGATCGCGTCGGGGCGTTCAAGTACAGCCCGGTCGAGGGGGCGCCGGCCAACGAGCTGGATGGTGCGGTGCCGGAAGACGTTAAGGAGGCGCGTCTGGCGCGCTTCATGGCCAAACAGGCGGAAATCAGTGCGGCCCGGTTACAGCAGAAGATCGGTTCCGAGATCGAGGTGTTGATCGACGAAGTCGATGGCGAGGGGGCGATTGGCCGCAGCAAGGCGGATGCCCCGGAAATCGACGGGATGGTCTACTTGAACGACGAGGTGGACCTGGCGCCCGGGCAGATCGTCCGGGTCAGGGTCACTCATGCGGACGAGCATGACTTGTGGGCCGAGCTCCTGTAGAAAGTGCTGGCTCAATGGCGCGGCGCCGACGCTTCGGAGAATCGATCGGGCCCCGGTAATCCGGGGCCGGGTCGTACCTGCGGAGTCAGCCTTCCAGCTTTTTCTGCAGGATTTCGTTCAGCAGTTTCGGGTTGCCCTGGCCCTTGGAGGCTTTCATCAGCGGGCCCATGAAACCGCCCATCAGCTTCTTGCGCTTCTTGGGATCCTCTTCGGCGCGATACTGGGCAATCTGCTCGCCCATATCCGCCAGCACACTGTCCACCAGTTTCTCCAGTTCGCCAGTATCGGACACCTGCTTCAGGCCCTCGCGCTCGATAATGCCATCGACGGCTGTTTCATCACCGTTCCATAGCAACTCGAATACCTTCTTGGCGCCGGAGGATGACAGCGTATTGTCGGCGATGCGCTGGACCAGGGCGCCCAGACGTTCCGCCGGGACCGGGCTCTGCCTGATGGTCAGGTCGGCGGCATTCAGGCGCGCACTGAGCTCGCCCAGGATCCAGTTAGCGGCCAGCTTGGCGTCGCCGCCCGTCTTCGCCGTGGCTTCGAAGTATTCGGCCGTCGCGGCATTGTTGCTGAGCAGGCCGGCGTCGTAGTCGGACAGGCCGTAGTCCGCCTTGAACCGGGCTTCCTTGGTATCGGGCAGCTCCGGCATGACCGCTCTTACGCTGTCGATGAAGGCGTCGTCGATCTCGACAGGCAGCAGGTCGGGGCAGGGGAAGTAACGGTAGTCGTTGGCTTCCTCCTTGGTCCGCATGGAGCGGCTTTCGTTCCGGTCGCCGTTGTAGAGGCGGGTTTCCTGCACGATCTCGCCGCCATCCTCGAGGATGTCGATCTGACGCTCGACTTCGTGGTGGATCGCGGCCTCCATGAACCGGAACGAGTTCAGGTTCTTGGTTTCGGTGCGGGTGCCGAGCTGATCGGTGCCCGCCGGGCGCACGGATACGTTGACGTCGAAGCGCATCGATCCCTGGGACATGTCGCCATCGCAGATGCCCAGCGACGTAACCAGGCCATGCAGTTTGCGGGCGAAGGCGACGGCCTCCTCGGCGCTGCGCATGTCCGGTTCGGTGACGATCTCGATCAGTGGTGTACCGGCGCGGTTCAGGTCAATGCCGGTCATGCCGTGGTAGTCCTCGTGCAGCGACTTGCCGGCATCCTCTTCCAGGTGCGCGTGGTGGATGCGTACCCGTTTCTCGACGCCGTTTTCCAGACGGATGTCCACATGGCCCGGGCCGACGATGGGCTGGGCCAGTTGGGTGGTCTGGTAGCCCTTGGGCAGGTCCGGGTAGAAGTAGTTCTTGCGCTCGAAGACGGAACGGCGGTTGATGTCCGCGTCGATCGCCAGGCCGAACATGGTGGCGTAGCGGAATGCCTGCTCGTTGGCGACGGGCAGGGTGCCCGGCATGGCCAGGTCAACGGCACTGGCCTGGGTGTTGGGCGCCGCACCGTAAGCGGTGCTGGTGCCGGAAAAGATCTTGGTCTGGGTGGCGAGCTGAACGTGGATTTCCAGCCCGATCACAACTTCCCATTGCATGATGTGTCGTCCTTCTGGTTCAGCCCTTGGGTGTCAGTGTGTGCCAGTCTGTGGCCTGCTGGAACTGGTGGGCGGCGTTGAGCAGCCGCGCCTCGTCGAAGTAGTTGCCGATCAGTTGCAGGCCAACCGGCAGGCCGTCGATCTGGCCCGCCGGAACCGACATCGCCGGCACACCGGCCAGGTTGATGGCGATGGTGTAGATGTCTTCCAGGTACATCTTGACCGGGTCGTCGGTCTTGGAACCGATGCCGAACGCCGGGGTTGGCGCGGCCGGGCCCATGATGATGTCGACCGACTTGAACGCTTCGATGAAATCCTGCTGGATCAGGCGGCGGACCTTCTGCGCCTTCAGGTAATAGGCGTCGTAGTAGCCGGCGGACAACGCGTAGGTGCCCACCAGGATCCGGCGTTTGACCTCTTCCCCGAAGCCTTCGGCGCGGGTACGGGTATACAGGTCCATCAGGTCTTTCGGGTTCTCGCAGCGATAGCCGTAGCGCACGCCGTCGAAACGCGACAGGTTGGCCGAGGCCTCCGCCGGGGCAATGATGTAGTAGGCGGCAATCGCCAGATGCGTGTTGGGCAGGGAGATGTCCTGCACGGTGGCGCCCAGCTTTTCGTACTCAGCGATGGCGGCCCGCACCTGCCCCGCCATCCTGCCGTCCAACTGGTCGCTGAAGTATTCCCTGGGCAGGCCGACTTTCAGGCCCTTGAGCGGTTGGTTCAGCGTGGCGGTGTAGTCCGGTACCGGGCGATCGATGCAGGTGGAGTCCTTCGGATCGAAGCCCGCCATCACGTTCAGCATCAGGGCGTTGTCTTCGGCGGTACGGGCCATGGTGCCGCCCTGGTCCAGGCTGGAGGCGAACGCGATCATGCCATAGCGGGAGACGCGGCCATAAGTCGGTTTGAGGCCGGTAATGCCGCACAGGGCCGCCGGCTGGCGGATGGAGCCGCCGGTATCCGTGCCTGTCGCGGCCGGGACCAGGCGTGCCGCAACGGCCGCGGCGGAGCCGCCGGAAGAGCCGCCCGGAACCAGGTTGTCACCCCAGGGGTTGAGCGTTGCACCGTAGTAGCTGCTCTCGGTCGAGGAGCCCATGGCAAACTCGTCCATGTTGGTCTTGCCCAGGCAGACGGCGCCGGCTTGGCGGAAGCGCGTCGTCACGGTGGCGTCGTATGGCGGGACGAAATTGTCCAGCATGCGCGAACCGCAGGTGGTGCGTACGCCGTCGGTGCAGAAGATGTCCTTGTGGGCGAAGGGGATGCCGGTCCAGGGTGTGGCTTCGCCTCGCGCTCGCCGCTCGTCGGCGGCCTTCGCATCCCGCAGGGCTTCGTCTTCGGTGACCGTAATAAAGCTGTTGTAGCGGGTGTCCTCGTGACGGATCCGATCGAGGAAATGTTGGGTCAGTTCGACGCTGGAAACGGTGCCCTGCTCAAGGTCGCGGGCCAGTTCAGCAACAGTCTTGTCGTGCATAAAGTGTGTCCGTAACAGTCTGGGTCGTCATTCGGCTGGCGTGGCGCGGTGCATCACTCGATGACGCGGGGCACCAGATAAAGGCCGTCCTCGGTCGCCGGGGCAATGCGCTGGAACGCTTCGCGCTGGTCGTGCTCGGTGACTTCGTCCGCGCGCAGGCGTTGGGTGGCATCGAGGGGATGTGCCAGGGGTTCGACCGACGAGGTGTCGGCGGACTGGAGCTGATCCACCAGATTCAGGATATTGCCGACGTCCTTCTCCAGGGCGCCGACCTGGCTGTCTTCCAGGCGGATGCGTGCCAGCAGGGCGACTTTTTCAATCTCCTCGCGGGATATGGCCACGTAACGTCTCCACTTAACGGTGAACTTATGGATGCTGAAAAGGTCCAGGGACACGGGTGACGTGCCCTCATCTTTCCAGACGTTTCTTTGATGGCGCCGTATGGTAACAGATTGGAGCGCGTACGGGAGGCGGCGATGGGCATATTCCGGCAAATGCGACAGGTCATGCCGACCGGACAGTAAGGCAGATATGACGCCGCTTCCGGCCTGTTATGAGCCTTGCCTGTATACCGGCCCACTGCTAAAGTTGCCGCATTCATTTTGCAAAGGAACTTCTGATTAAGTCCTTTGGCTCGTCAGCAGGCTCGGTAAGCTCTTCTGAAAAGGGGCGAATCGCCCGAAATGGCCAGGCCCTCTCCGGGATTCGTCATGCCGGCCGGAGTGGTGCCAGGGACTTGGCCGGGCAGGCCTGTTCTGGAAGCCGATCGACTTAAACAGACGTTTCACAGCTTTTCTCAGGTTGAAAATACGCTAATGCTCATCAAGAAAATTCGTGGTCTTTTTTCCAGTGATTTATCCATTGACCTGGGGACGGCCAACACCCTTATCTATGTCCGTGACCGCGGTATTGTCCTGAACGAACCGTCCGTTGTGGCGATTCGCACCAATAATGCCCAGAAGATGGTCGCTGCCGTCGGTGGCGAGGCCAAGCGGATGCTGGGTCGTACGCCAGGCAATATCACCGCCATCCGCCCGCTGAAAGATGGTGTTATCGCTGACTTTGTGGTCACCGAGAAAATGCTGCAGCACTTTATTCACAAGGTGCACGAGAACAGCTTTATCACGCCGAGCCCGCGGGTTCTGGTGTGTGTGCCGAGTAAATCCACCCAGGTTGAACGCAAGGCGATTCGCGAATCCGCCATGGGTGCTGGCGCGCGGGAAGTGTTCCTGATCGAGGAGCCGATGGCCGCGGCCATTGGTGCCGGCCTGCCGGTGGAAGAGGCCAGTGGTTCCATGATTGTCGACATCGGTGGTGGTACCACGGAAATTGCCATCATCTCGCTGAACGGCATCGTTTATGCCGAGTCCGTGCGCGTTGGTGGTGACAAGTTCGACGAGGCGATCGTGACCTATGTGCGCCGTAATTACGGCAGCCTGATCGGCGACTCGACCGCCGAGCGCATCAAGCATGAGATCGGCTGCGCCTACGAAGGCGTCGAGATTCGTGAGATCGACGTGCGCGGCCGCAACCTGGCTGAGGGCGTTCCCCGGGCCTTTACCCTGAACAGCGAAGAGATCCTGGAAGCTCTGCAGGAATCGCTCGCACAGATCGTCCAGACCGTTAAGAGCGCGCTGGAGCAGTCGCCGCCCGAGCTGGCTTCCGACATCGCCGAGCGCGGTATCGTGCTGACTGGCGGTGGCGCCCTGTTGCGGGGGCTGGACAAGCTCCTCAGTGAAGAGACCGGCCTGCCGGTTATCGTCGCTGAAGATCCGCTGACCTGTGTGGCGCGGGGTGGTGGCAAGGCGCTTGAGGTCATCGACCGGGGCGGCATTGGCATGTTTTCACACGAAGGCTGATCCGGCTTTCGCTAGCAGACGTTGGCGGTGCGCTGTGGCACCGCACCTGGCCGCCGCTGTCGATTCGTCGCAGCGGCGGTTGTCGTTTTAAGCGGGGAGAATTGAGCTATCGAGACGCTGTTTGCAAGAGGACCGATTCCAGGATTCCGGCTGTTGCTGGTCGTGGTTCTGTCGTTGGTGCTTGTGGTTCTGGATTCCCGTTTCGGCCGGGTGGACGAGCTGCGGAGCTGGCTCAGCTCCGCATTGACGCCTGTCGTCTGGCTCGGGCACGTACCGGACAGCCTGTCGGAGTGGGGCGCCAACCTGTTCACCAGCCGGGATGAGCTGATCGAAGAGAACGAATCCCTGCGCGCCCGCCTGCTGGTACTGGAGCGTCGATCGATCAAGTACGCCTCCCTGGCGGCCGACAACATCGAGCTGAGAAGCCTCAACGGCGTGGCGACGCAACTGGACGAAACGGTTGTGGTTGCCGATGTAATCGGTGTCTCGCCGGATCCCTTTTCCCACGAAGTGATCATCAATAAGGGCTCCCGCGACGGCGTCACCGAAGGTCAGGCCATCCTCGATGCCCACGGCCTGATGGGGCAGGTTGTCCAGACCAGTCGCTTCACGTCACGCGTGTTGCTGATTTCCGACAGCAGTCACGCCGTGCCTGTGGAAGTCCTGCGCAGCGGCGTCCGGGCCATCCTGCTGGGCACCGGCGATCCCGATACCCTGGATCTGGTGCACGTACCCGATACGGCCGACATACGCGAGGGCGACGAGTTGGTCAGCTCCGGCCTGGGTGGGCGTTTCCCGAAAGGCTACCCGGTGGCCAAGGTGACCCGTATTTACAGCGAACCCGGTGAGCCCTTTGCCAACATTCAGGCCGAACCGGAAGCCAAGCTGAACCAGAGCGACCTGGTCCTGGTGGTGTTCCAACCGCAGGTCCGCGCCGGTGAAGATGGATGCCCGCCAGGTGAGGTGGATTGCACCCAGGCGACGACCGGGGCTGGAACCGGAAATGCCGCCGACAGCGAGGGTAGCGAATGAGCCTGTCTGTCATCAGTTACCCGGTTTTTGCGGTCAGCATCCTGGTGTCGCTGGTCCTGAGTATCTCGATGTTCCCGGTCCAGTGGCTCGTCTATCGACCCGAGTGGCTGGGGCTGATGGTGTTCTACTGGACGTTCCGGGCTCCCAGTCGTTTCGGTGTGCTGGTCGCCTGGGTACTGGGGCTGTGCCTTGACGTCCTGGAGTCGAGCACCCTGGGCGTCAATGCCCTGGCCATGGCGCTGGTGGCCTTTCTGGTCCTGACGACACACCAGCGTTTGCGGATGTTCCCGCTGCCGCAGCAATGCCTGATGGTGTTCCTGCTGCTGGGGATCAACCAGATGTTCGTGCACTTCGTGGACCAGTTGCTGGGGGGCGGCAATCCGGGATTTACCTATTTGTTGCCGGCGGTAACCAGCACCCTGGTGTGGCCTTTTGTCTGCGCCATCCTGGATCGACTGAACCTGAAATTCGCCTAGCGCCGGGGGGAATATGAGCACCATGCGGCCCGTTGTTCTGGCATCAGCATCGCCCCGTCGACGGGAACTGCTGGCGCAGATCGGACTCTCATTCTCGGTCTGCCCCGTGGATATCGACGAAACCTGCCTTCCCGGTGAGCGTCCCGAGCACTACGTGGAACGGCTGGCGCGGGAAAAGGCCGAGGCCGGTCTGGAGCAGGCTAACGACGCCGCCAGCCTGGTGATCGGCTCCGACACCACCGTGGTCTGCGAAGACCGCATTATGGGTAAACCGGTCGATGCGGCCGAGGCCGCCGACATGCTGCGCTTTCTGTCCGGCCGGACGCACCGGGTGATGACCGCCGTGGCGCTGGCCGGGGATTTCGGCTGTTATGCCAGACTGGTGATGACGGAAGTGCGGTTCCGGGAACTGGGCGAAGACGAGATTCACGCCTACTGGCTGACCGGGGAGCCCCGGGATAAAGCCGGAGGCTATGGTATTCAGGGCAGGGGCGCCGTTTTTGTCAATGGCCTGTGGGGCAGCTACAGCGCCGTCGTAGGCCTGCCCCTGCAGGAAACAGCGGAATTGTTTGCAGAAGCAGGGCAGCCGGTCTGGAAGACCTGGCTGCCCTCGGCGGAGAAGTCGGTATGAGTGAGGAAATCCTGATCAACGTGACGCCGGTCGAGACCCGGGTCGCCCTGGTCGAGAACGGCATGTTGCAGGAAACCTACATCGAGCGGACCAGCCGCAAGGGCATCGTCGGCAATATCTACAAGGGAAAGGTGGTCCGGGTGCTGCCTGGTATGGAGGCGGCTTTTGTCGATATCGGGCTGGAGCGGGCAGCCTTCATCCACGCCTCTGACGTACTGGTCGTCGGCAACGGCGACGACAACTCTGCCGCTACCCCCAGGACGGTGCCCGATATCCGCTCGCTCCTGCGTGAGGGGCAGTCGCTGGTTGTCCAGGTGACCAAGGACCCCATCGGTACCAAGGGCGCGCGCCTGACCACGCAACTGTCGATTCCGTCCCGCTACCTGGTCTTCATGCCGGAAGTTCAGCACATCGGCATTTCCCAGCGCATTGAGGATGACGCCGAGCGCGAGCGCCTGCGCAGCCTGGTCCAGGAAGGGGCCGAGGCCCTGGAAGCCAGTGGCGGCTATATCATCCGGACGGCCGCCGAAGGGGCCTCGCGAGACGACCTGCTGGGCGACATGACCTACCTGCATCGCCTGCACCAGTCTGTCGTCGAACGCAACACCACCGGCAAGGCCCCGGCGGTGATCTACCAGGATCTTCCGCTGTTCATCCGGACCATCCGGGATCTGGTCCGCCCGCAAACGGAAAAGGTTCGCATCGACTCGCGGGAGAGCTATCAGCGGGTCATGGAGTTCGTCGAGGAGTTCGTGACCGAGTTTTCCGACAAGGTGGAGTACTACCCGGGGGAGCGGCCGATCTTTGACCTCTACAGCGTTGAGGATGAAATCCAGAAGGCCCTCAGTCGCAAGGTACAGCTCAAGTCCGGTGGCTACGTGATTGTCGACCAGACCGAGGCGATGACGACCATCGACATCAACACCGGTGCCTTCGTGGGGCACCGCAACCTGGAAGAGACCATCTTCAAGACCAACCTGGAGGCGGCCCGGGCGATCAGCCGCCAACTGCGGCTGCGCAATCTGGGTGGGATCATCATCATCGATTTCATCGATATGGAAGATCCGGAGCATCAGCGCCAGGTGCACCGCATGCTGGAGAAGATGCTCGAGCGCGATCATGCCAAAACCAAGATTACCGGCGTCTCCGAGCTTGGGCTGGTGGAGATGACCCGCAAGCGGACGACCGAAAGCCTGGGACAGGTGCTGTGCGAACCCTGTCCGATCTGCGACGGCCGGGGGTTCCTGAAAACGTCGGAAACCGTGTGCTACGAAATCTTCCGTGAAATTATGCGGGTCAACCGGGCCTATGAAGCGGAGAGCTACCTGGTCATGGCGTCCCAGTCGGTGGTGGATCGGCTACTGGACGAGGAATCCGACAACGTGGCGGATCTGGAAACCTTCATCGGCAAGAGCATCCGCTTCCAGGTGGAACCCTTTTACAGCCAGGAACAGTACGATGTGGTCCTGCTGTGACTTGAACCGCTGTTCCCGCCGCCTGTTCACGGCAACGACTCCGGTCCGGGACTAGGCTGGCGGGCATTGCATGGACGTATCCGACCCGAAACACCGGCGCCCGGAGGCGCACCCCGAGACCTCATGGCCCATGCGCTGGCTGATCCGGCTGGCTAACCTGGTCTGGATGGCCGCCCTGGCGCTGCTGATCCTGGTGGCCCTCTATGTGGTGATCGGCCGGCAACTGATGTATGCCGTCGATCGCTATCAGCCACAGATTGAAGCGGCGCTTTCCCAGCGACTGGGCCAGCCTGTACGTATCGGGCAACTGCACGGGCAGTGGAAAGGACTGGATCCGGTCCTGGACCTTTCCGGCGTGGAAATCCGCGATCCGGAGCACCCGGAGCAGGCGATCGCCCGTGTCGAGCGCGTCGACATCCGGCTCGACTCGGTGACATCGCTGGTGCGGCGCCGGCTGGTCTTCAATGACCTGGTGGCCAGCGGCATGGATCTCACACTGGAACAGAGCACGTCCGGGGCCATCACCGTCGAGGGACTGGCCCTGCCGCAGTCCGAGCAGGCACCGGAGGCGACCGGAACCGGTCCGCGGGACTGGATCAACCGGCTCGGCGAGGTCCTGTCCGATCCCTCGGTTCAGCTCAACCAGGTGCACCTGGGCCTGAAGGTGCCGGGCGAGCCACGTCGTACCTTCTTTATTCCACAAGTGGACCTGCGCTACACCAGTGGGGTCTTCAGCGCTTCCGGGCGGGCGATGCAGCCCCGCTCCACCACCCAGTTGGCCCGGTTTTACCTGGAGGGCCGGCACTTCTTCCGGGGGGACTTCGACGGCCGGCTGTTTGTGGATGTGGACTCCGGTCGTTTGTTCGACACCTTCCTTCAACGCTATCAGTGGCACGACCGGGCCATCGACGGTATCGATGCCGGCGGGCAGGCGTGGTTGCATTTTGCGTCCGGTGAGCTGGAACGCGTGAACGCCCGGGTGTCCGTGCCGCACTTGCAGATTCGCACGGACGGTCAAGTGCAGTCACCGATCGAGTCTGTCGAAGCCCGGGTCGGCTGGCGGCGTCAGGCTGGCGATGGTTGGAGACTGGACGTCCAGGGGTTGGGCTGGAACTGGGAAGGCCAGTCCGTCCGCGATGTCGACCTGCGCATCACGCGTGAAGACGGCTGGGATGTGGTGGCTTCCAGGGTGCCGGTAGGCGTCCTGTCCGGCATGGCCCAGTCCATTGCCCCGCTCGGTGAACAGCTCCGCAACGCGCTCGAGCATTACGGGCCCGGAGGTGAACTGCATGATCTGGCGCTGCGGGTGCCGGAAACGGCGGACGATTTCCAGCTGACGGCGACACTGGCCGGGGTGTCCGTCCAGGCTTTCGACGGGGCCCCGGAGATCCAGGGGCTGAACGGTGACCTGGCCATGTCCCGGTCAACCGGCCGCGTGTCTGTGGATACCGCAGACGTGACATTGGGCTTTCCGCAGCTGTTTATGCATCCCTGGTCACTGGATCACGTCAATGCCCAGGTCCACTGGCAGATCGATGGAACCAGCAAGCGGGTCTGGTCCGACCGTATCGATATCCAGTACCAGGGGCAGACGCGCCTGGCCGGTGCCTTCGCCCTGAAACTGGAGGACCCGGGCGACGATACGTTGTCGATGCGCATCGACAGTTGGGATGCGAAGGCGTCGATGCTGGCGGACTTCGTTCCCGGCAAGATTCTCGGTCGTGATTTCTATGACTGGATTACGACGGCGGTTGAAGAGGCGGACATCCCCCATGGCGTGTTCTACGGCCATGGGGAGGTCAACGAGGGCTCCCCTCCGGGCAGTTTCACCACCAGCCAGCAGTATCAGTTCGCCAATGCCCGTATCCAGTACGATCCGCGTTGGCCGGTTGTCACCGGGGCATCGGGGCGGGTGACGGTCCAGGGGGCGAAGGCCCGGATCCGGTTGGAAGAGGGCTCGACCGGTGGGCTGGCCCTGGAGCCGACGACCGTCACCGTGGATGGGGATGCCGACCCGGTCAGCCTGCAGGTGCAAACCGCGGCGCCGTTCCAGGGCGAACAGGTTGCCGACTGGCTGGAGCAGTCCCCGCTCGGGGAATTCGCCGGTTCGGCGGCCAGGGATCTGGCGATCAGCGGCAAGTACCATCTGGATCTCGATCTGGGTCTCGGGCTTGGCGGGGACGCCAGTCCCCACGTCAAGGCCGACCTCGAAGCGGAAAACGGGCGCATTGCCTACAGCGACTACTCACCGGCGGTCTGGGATGAGCTGAACGGCACCGTTCACTATGACTCCCAAAGTGGATTTTCGGGCAAGCCTCTCACCGCCCGCTTCCTGGACAGCCCGGTTGAACTCTCCCTGTCGCGGGATGGAGCCGATGCGCCGCTCAAGCTGACGCAGACCGGTCGCATGAACCTGGATGACCTGGCCAGCCGTTTCGGCATCGGCAACCTGCCGGGGATCGAGGGCCGCGCCGGCTATCGGGCCGAGATGGGACTGTCGCCTTCCGGGGCCTCGTCCCTGACGCTGACATCGTCGCTCTCCAACGTGACGGTCGATTGGCCGGAGCCCCTGCACAAATCCATGGGGCAGCCGGTACCACTGAGCATGATCGTCAGTTGGGGTGACGATGGTGGGTTGATGCTGTCCGGCCATTGGGACGACCGCCTGGCGTTCCGTCTGCGCTGGCTCAATCAGGTTTTCGAACGTGGCCGGGTCGAACTGGGTGCCAGGACCACATCGGTATCGGGCGCTTCGGGACTGGAAATTACCGGGCACCTGGCGCAGCTGGACGCGGACACCTGGAATGACGCTCTCGATAGCCATAGCCTGACATCGGGCGGTACCGGTGCCGGGTCGGGGATACAGTGGCTGAGTCGCGTGGCGTTGTCGGTCGACAACCTGCATGCCGCCGGCCAGTCGTTCCATAAGGCCCAGGTCACGGCGACACCGGACGCCAAGGGCTGGACGGCACAGTTGGCCGGTCCGGATCTGGCGGGTCGGGTGCGGGTGCCGTCGGGCAACAAGCCGTTGACGGTCGATCTGGACCATATTGTCCTGACGAGTGGGGAGGAGGCCGGTGGCGAAGCCGATAAGGCGCCGGCGTCGTTTGCCGAGCGTGGCGTGGGGCAGTGGTCCGATGCGGACATCACCATCGACAGTGTCCAGGTCGATGGCCGGGACTACGGCCAATGGTCGTTCCTCCTCAGGCCGGCTGCGCATGCGCTTAATGTCGACAAGATCAAGGGGCAGGTTGGTAGCCTGACGTTTGACGGCAACCTGATTTGGTCGGCGGGTGATAGCGGCGAGCGAACGCGGATCAACGGTGTGCTGGCCGGCAAGAACCTGGCCGACGTCAGTCCGTGGATCGAGGGGAGTGTCCCGCTGCGCAGCAAGAAGACCCGGGTGGAAATCGACCTGGGCTGGGACGGACCACCCGAGGCGGTCTCGATGGAGCGTGTTGAGGGTACCCTGGAGTTCCGTCTTGATGACGGGGTCATCCTGGAACGCAGTAACACGGCCCAGATTTTCCGGGTTTTCGGGATTCTTAACTCGGACACCCTGCTGCGGCGCCTGAAACTCGATTTTTCCGATCTCTACGAGGCGGGTGTGGCGTATGACGCCATCTCCGGTACCGCGCGGCTGGCCTCCGGTACGCTCACCTGGGATCCGGAGCTGCAGATTGTCGGTCCCTCCGGGGCCTTCAAGCTGACCGGCTCCACGGATCTGATCAAGGAGACGCTGGATATGCGGCTGGTGGTGGTGTTGCCGTTAACCCAGAACCTCCCGCTGGCGGCCATTCTGATGGGAGCCTCTGCGCCCATCGGCGGGGCACTGTTCGTGCTGGACAAGGTGCTGGGTGATCCGTTGAGCCGGCTAACCAGTGCAACCTACTCCGTCACCGGCTCCTGGGACAACCCCAATGTGGAACTGCGCAACGTGTTCGATACCGGCCGCTAACCTGGGCTTGACGACCCCCGGGTTTTCACGGTTTATTCAGGTCAGGGAAGCATCGCGCCCAGGCAGAGAAAGGGCCGTACCGATAACGCCTCAGGAGGCAGCGCTATGACTCAAGACAACCGCGTCGCAGTATTGCAGATGGTGAGCGGGCACGATCTCGACCAGAACCTGGCGGACAGCCGCGAACTGTTGGAGCAGGCCAGCGACCAGGGGGCCCGGATCGCCGTATTGCCGGAGAACTTCGCGGTGCTGAGTACGCGGCAGATGATGGAGCGGGGGCTGCTGGAGCGCGATGCGTCCGGACCGATCCGCAGCTTTCTCGCGGAGCAGGCCCGACGTCTGGGGATCTGGATTGTCGGTGGTTCCCTGCCCATTGCCGCACGACCGGATGGCACCGAGCTGGACAGTCGCGTGCGCGCTGCTTGCCTGGTCTTTAATGACCGGGGCGAGGAAGTGGCGCGTTACGACAAGATCCACCTCTTCGACGCACAGGTCGAGGATGCGTTGGGAAGTTACCGGGAGTCCGATACTTTTGAACCCGGCGAGGCGGTTGTGGTGGTGGACACGCCGGTCGGCAGGCTGGGGCTGGCCATCTGCTACGACCTGCGCTTCCCGGAACTGTTCCGGCAACTGCGGGGCAAGGGGGCCGAGTGGGTGACACTGCCCAGTGCCTTTACCTACCAGACGGGGCTGGCGCATTGGCACCCTCTGGTCCGGGCCCGGGCCATCGAGAACCAGTTCTGGATGGTGGCGGCCGGCCAGGGTGGCGAACACGATGCCAAGCGGCGGACCTATGGCCACTCCATGGTGGTGGATCCCTGGGGTGCCGTGGTGACCGAACTCAGCGAAGGCATGACGCTGGCCACGGCTGACCTGGACCCGGGTAAGCTGTCACTGACCCGGGATCGCATGCCGGTCTGGTCTCACCGCCGCCTGTAGCGGCTGGGGTGCTCAGGCGCCCGGCGTTTCCTGCTGGTCAACGCACTCACGCAGGTAGCGGAAAAGTTTGCGGGACTGGCCGGTATTCTTTTCCCCCTGCGCATCACGGCGGGCGTTACGCGCCAAGTTGCGCAGGTGCTGGATGTCCGCACCCGGGCAGTAGTCGACAAACTCACCTACAGCCGAGTCGCCCTCGGCCACCATGCGATCACGCCAGCGCTCGGCGAGGTGATGGCGGCGGGTATGCTCCGCACTGCCGGCATCACAGGCTTCGATCGCCCGGATCACGTCCTCCAGTTGATCTTCCTGCCGCATGACCTTGCCGATGTACTGGAGGTGGCGACGACGCGCTTCGTGCTGACGAATACGCCTGGATTCCTCGATCGCCGCCCGCAGCCGGTCGCTGATGGGCAAGGGTTCGATCTGGTCCGGCGTCAGTTCCAGCAGGCGCTTGCCGATGTCCTGCAGAGCATGCATTTCCCGCTTGAGCTCGGACTTACTCTTGTAGTCTTCGTCGTCCTGGTAATCGTCTTCGGTAATCATGATTTCTTCCGGATTATTGCGGATCGCCCGGGCAGGGCCATCAGGCGTATATCGCGGTGGCCAGTCCCAGGAAGGACATAAAGCCCACCACGTCGGTTACGGTCGTCAGTATGACGCCGCCGGCCAGGGCGGGATCTATGTTCCGTGACTTGAGGAACAGGGGCAGCAGGGTGCCGGCCAGGGCGGCGGCGATCAGGTTGATGATCAGGGCCGCGGCAATGATAACGCCGATCATCGGATCCCGGAACCAGACGGTTGCGGCAATCGATACGACCAGGGCCCAGAGGATGCCGTTCAGCACGCCGGCGAGGAATTCCCGGTTCAGCAGCCAGCGCACGTTGGCACCACTGATCTGACCGACGGCCATACCGCGAATCACCAGGGTCAGGGTCTGGCTGCCGGCAATCCCACCCATGCTGGCGACAATCGGCATCAGCACAGCCAGGGCAACGACCTTGGCAATAGTCCCCTCGAACATGCCAATCACCGATGAGGCGATAAAGGCGGTGATCAGGTTGATGCCCAGCCAGACTGCGCGACGCTTGGTGGTCTTCATGACCGGTGCGAAGGTGTCTTCGTCTTCATCCAGACCCGCCATGCTCATCAATGAGTGGTCGGCGTCCTCGCGAATAACGTCGACCACGTCATCGATGGTGATCCGGCCCAGCAGCTTGCCTTCCTCGCTGACGACCGGCGAGGAGATCAGGTCATAGCGCTCGAAGAGTGTGGCCACCTGGGTGTCGGACAGGTTGACCGGAATCGGTTCGATGTCCGTGTCCATCACTTCCCGTACGGTCGCGCTGGGGCTCGATACCAGCATCTTGGTAATGGGCATGACACCAATGTACTCGTCGCGCCGGTTAACCACGATCAGGCTGTCGGTCATCGGCGGCAGGGATCGGTGCCGGCGCAGGTAACGCAACACCACATCGATGCTGAGATCCGGACGAACCGTGATGGTGTCCGTGTTCATCAGGCCGCCGGCGGTGTCCTCCGGGTAAGCGAGGACTTCCTCGACCCGCTGGCGATCCTGGTCGTCCATGGTGTCGAGGACTTCCTGGATGACCGTATCCGGCAGCTGCTGCAGCAGGTCCGCCAGGTCGTCCGACTCGAAGTCCTCGATGATGGTTGCCAGTTCCTGGGCATTGAGCTTGCTCAGGAAGTAGCTGCGGATGTCGTCGCTGAGGTACTGGAGGACTTCCCCTTCCAGGCTCTTGTCGACCAGGTTCCAGAGCAGGGCGCGCTGGCGGGGCGGGGAGGATTCCAGCAGGTGGGCAATATCACTGGGGCTCAGGCCGCCGTTGAGGATGCGCGCGACTTGCTGCAGGGCGCCGCTGTCCAGGGCTTCGCCGAGGGTGCGGAGCCGCTGCCTCGCCTGGCTGTTTTCGACTGCGTCTGACATGAAATACCCATGAATCCGGATCAGGACGGCCGGGAAGACGCCCTGCGACTGATTCGCCGGCGAGCAGCACGATGGGCCGCTCTGCCGTCCTGTCTATTGCTTAGGGATTCCTGGATAAGTCCTGAAATTTCTCGCCACCGGACCGTGCCGATACCGTCGGCGGCGATCGGCCTGAGACGCTCCAGGACTTATTCAGAAGTTCCTAAGTATAGCGGACTTACGTTGCAGACGTGAGAATTCAGTGTAGGTGAATTCCACCGACTTTCAGATAAGGTCGTCGGTAGTGGACGGCATAGGCGGGTGGCTATTCGCCTTCGCCGAAGTAATCGTTGATCAGCTCCACGAGGGCATCCCGGGCGGCCTGCTCGTCCGGGCCGTCCAGTACCAGCTCGATCTCGGTGCCGCAGCTGGCGGCCAGCATCATCACTGACATGATGCTCTTGCCGTCCACTTCACGGCCGTCCTTCGCTATCAGTACCTGGCTGTCGTAGCCTGACGCCGTCGTGACCAGCTTTGCTGCGGCCCGGGCGTGCAACCCAAGCTTGTTGATGATGGTGATCGGCTCGCGGATCATGACGGGTCATCGGCTGTCGTGGGGTGAAGGTGTGGCAGCTCGGTGTGGCGGACCTGGACGTTACTGTACTTCTGGCTGAAGTAACGACCCAGTTGGTCGCACATATAGACCGACCGGTGCTGGCCGCCGGTGCAGCCGATCGATATCGTCATGTAGCTGCGGTTGCTGGCCTGGAACGAGGGCAGCCAGGTCTCCAGGAAGCGGGTCAGGGTTTCCAGCATCTCCCGGGTTTCCGGCTGGCTTTCCAGGAACGTCTGCACTTCCGGGTCGACACCGGTGAATTTGCGCAGGTTGGCGTCCCAGTATGGGTTGGGCAAGCAACGCACATCGAAGACATAGTCGGAATCCACCGGTACGCCGTGCTTGAAACCGAAGGACTGGAACAGCAGCGCCAGCTCCTGTTCGCGCCGGCCGACGATGCGTTGCTTGATCATGTCCCGCAGTTCGTACATCGACAGTTCGGAGGTGTCGACATACAGGTCGGCCAACTGGGCCAGGGGTTCGAGCAGGCGCTTTTCGTCGGTGATGGCTTCGCGCAGCGAGGTCCGGCCGTCGCTCAGCGGATGCTTGCGCCGGGTGGCGTGGAAGCGCTGCAGCAGGGCCTGATCGGTGGCGTCGAGGAAGACGATTTCAACCTTCATGCCACAGGTGGAAAGCCGTTCGTGGATGGTCTCGAAGTGGGCGATCTCATCGGACAGGTTGCGGGCATCGATACTCGCCGCAATGTTGCGCAGTTTGTGCGGCGATGCGTTGCCTGCCTCCTCGATCAACGGGAACAGCAGACCGATGGGCAGGTTGTCGATGCAATAGTAGCCCAGGTCTTCCAGGACATGCAGGGCCGTGCTCTTACCGGAGCCGGAGCGCCCGCTGACGATAATCAGTTTCATGCAATGCCTTTGCCGATCAGCAGATGGTTCACTCTGATTGCGTCATGACCTCGTACAACTGCGCAGCCTCCTCACAGCGTCGCAGGCGCTCGCAGAAGGACCGGTCATTGAACTTCTCGGCCAGTTGGCTGAGAAGCTCCAGGTGTTCACTGGTGGCTTCCTTGGGAACGATCAGGACGAACAGGAGGTCCACCGGCTGGTTGTCGATGGCGTCGAACGCGACACCTTCTTCCAGCGTCAGGAGGGCGCCGACGACCTGGTGGCAGCCCTCCAGGCGGCAGTGGGGGATGGCGATACCCTGTCCGATCCCGGTACTGCCGAGTCGCTCCCGCGACACCAGGTTATTGAAGATCTGGGTTTCGTCGAGTTCCGGATAACGCCGGGCGACATTCTCGGCGATCAGTTCCAGGATGCGCTTCTTACTGGTTCCCGGCACACCGCAAAGGGTGAGCTCGGGAACCAGGATGGACTGGATGGTTAATGGACTTTCCGTCATGGATGGAATGCTTTCCCTTGATGAACCGCTAGCGGCTGGTTGCGCCGTGCATTCGATCGACGGTCTTTTCCTTGTGCTTCAGGATCTGTCGATCAAGTTTGTCGAGGAGTCCGTCAATGGCCGCGTACATATCTTCGTTTTCAGCCTTTGCATGAATTTCGCCACCGATCACGTGCAGGGTTGCTTCGGCCGTCTGGCGGAGCTTCTGCACGGACAGGGTCACCTGGCAGTTGCTGATGTGGTCGAAATGGCGTTCGAGCTTTTCGAACTTTTCGGAAACATAACTTTTCAGAGCGGGAGTCAATTCGACATGGTGACCTGACATATTGATTTGCATAGGCTTCTCCTATCGTCGACATGCCCGGATAACGTTTCCGTTTCCGGCGTTGAGCCCGTCGCGTGCGGCGGACGCTTGAAAATCCTGCCTTCCGTCCTTCCGGCGGCTACACCAGCCGCTTGCGCTCATTGGAAGGTGGAATGTGCATGGCTTCCCTGTATTTGGCCACGGTACGTCGTGCGACGTTAATGCCCTGGTCACCCAGCAGCGCGGCAATCTTGCTGTCGCTGAGCGGTTTCCTGGGTGTTTCAGCGGCAACCAGTTTCTTGATCATGGCACGAATTGCGGTAGACGAACACTCGCCGCCTTCATTTGTGCTGACATGACTTGAGAAGAAGTACTTGAGTTCGAAGATGCCGCGTGGCGTATGCATGTATTTCTGTGTGGTCACCCGGGAAATGGTGGACTCATGCATGCCCACCGCCTGGGCGATGTCCGAGAGGATCAGCGGCTTCATCGCTTCTTCGCCCTGGTCCAGGAACCCCTGTTGGTGCTCAACGATGCGTGTCGCGACCTTGAGCAGGGTCTCGTTACGGCTCTGAAGGCTCTTGATGAACCACTTGGCTTCCTGCAACTGATCGCGCAGGTACGTGTTCTCGCTGCTGTTGTCGGCCCGACGGATCAGCCCGGCATAGCTGGCGTTGACCCGGATCCGCGGTGCAATCTCCGGATTCAGTTCCACGCGCCAGCGACCGTTGGCCTTGGATACCACGACATCCGGGACGACGTAATCGGGCTCTGCGCGATCCAGTGCGTCGCCGGGGCGCGGGTTGAGCGTCTGGATCAGGCCCAGTACGGACTTGAGTTGCTCTTCCGAAAGCCGGCTGCGCCGCAGCAACTGAGCGTAATCCCGATTGCCCAGCAGATTGATGTAGTGGCTCACAACAAGCCGGGCCTGTGGCAGCCAGGGTATATCCGGCGGCAGCTGGTTCAACTGGATCAGCAGGCACTCCTGCAGGTCACGGGCAAAGACGCCGGGTGGATCGAAGTGTTGCAGGCGGCGCAGGACCGCTTCCACTTCATCCATTTCGAGCGGGTCTTCGTCCGCCTCGTCCAGCAGGCCGGCATGAATGTCTTCAAGTGGCGTGGTCAGGTAACCGCGCGGATCCACCGAGTCAAGCAGCGCATGGGCAATCGCCCGGTCCCGGTCGCCCATGGGCGTGAGGTTCAATTGCCAGAGCAGGTGGTCCTGCAGGGTTTCGGTGGGGGAATTGCGGGCTTCGAAATCGGTGTCGTCGTCATCTTCCCCACGAGCGGCGGATGCCGGTGCGGACTGGTAAATATCGTCCCAGGCGGTGTCGACCGGGAGGTCATCCGGGATTTCCTGGCTGGATTCGGTATTCCAGTCCGGCTCATCGGCGGGCTCGTCCCAACTGGTATCTTCCTGCGTGGCGTCGGAATCGTTCTGGTCGGAGGATGCGTTGTCCTCGGAGTGGCCGTCGGTCTCGTCAGACTCGTTGCCTTCATCCTCTTCCGAGGTTTCCAGCATGGGATTGGATTCCAGTGCCTGCTGGATTTCCTGTTGCAGGTCCAGCGTGGAAAGTTGCAGCAGGCGAATGGCCTGCTGCAACTGGGGTGTCATGGTGAGCTGTTGACCCAGCTTCAGCTGAAGCGAAGCTTTCATTACCATTGATTTCGTCCCGTCACCCGATGCCTCTCGGCAGTACTTTCAATGCCTGTTGATCACCGGTTGCGCCCCGTTCGAGCCCGATAGGATCTTGAAAACTAACGTGTCGCATGGCGACTTGACGCAACAAGCAAATTCTTTGCCGAAGTTTACTGCTATGGGTGTCCAGATGACAATGTTTTGACTGTCGGGTCATTTGACCCTCGTCCTGAGTTTAGCGTTTTGAACCGATTATGCGATAGTCCCCGGCGCCCATTGCCCGGGTTTGCGACCGTCATTCACAATCGGAACTCGTTGCCAAGGTAGACTTCCTTGACCTGCTGGTTGGCCAGGATGTCCTCGGCGTGACCGGAAGCGATGATGTGGCCGCCGCTTACGATATAGGCATTCTCGCAAATATCCAGGGTCTCGCGCACGTTGTGGTCGGTGATCAGTACGCCGATGCCCTTGTCCCGCAGGTGCCGGATGATCTGCTTGATGTCGCTCACCGAGATCGGGTCCACGCCGGCAAAGGGCTCATCCAGCAGGATAAACGCCGGCTCCATCGCCAGGGCCCGGGCGATTTCCACCCGGCGGCGTTCACCGCCGGACAGCGCCATGCCCAGGCTGTCCCGGATATGGGTAATGTGGAATTCCTCGAGCAGGTTTTCCAGTTGCGATTCGCGTTCGGCCCTGGACAGTGTCCTGCGCGTTTCCAGGATGGCCATGATGTTGTCGCGGACGCTGAGTTTGCGAAACACCGAGGCTTCCTGGGGCAGGTAGCCGATACCGGCTCGCGCCCGCCCATGCATGGGCAGGGGCGTGATGTCTTTCTCGTCGATCGTGACACGACCGTTATCGGCCGGGACCAGACCGACGATCATGTAGAAGCAGGTCGTCTTCCCGGCGCCGTTAGGGCCCAGCAGACCGACGATTTCGCCACTGCGGATCTCCACGGAGACATCCTTGACGACCTTGATCTGCTTGTAGCTCTTGGCCAGGTTGCTTGCGCGCAGGATCGCCATCAGTCACCCGTCTCCCCGCTGCTGGCTTTCTGCCGGGGCTGGATCACCATCTCGACCCGGCCGTCCTGGTTGCTGCCGTCGCGGCTGCCGCTGGCGGTAACGACGCGGGTGGCGGTGTCGTAGTTGATTTCCTCGCCCTTGAAGATATTGCCTGCCTGGTGGATCACGGCCTTGTCGATGAAGGTGATCCGGTTATCGCCGGCGGCATAGATGATGGTCATGGCTTCGGCATCGGTCTTGGCCGTATCCGCGGTTTGCGGTTGTACGTAATGGGCGGGCTTGCCATAGGCCTCGATGCGGTTCAGGACGCCGTTTTCCCGGTACAGCACAACCTTGTCGGCGGTCAGTTCGGTGCCGTCCTGGCGGACGACCACGTCGCCGGTGTAGATCGCGGTGCCTTTGGCATCGTCCAGCCTTGCCTGGTCGGCGCTGACCTTGATGGGTCTGTCGGAGTTGAGGTCGAAAGCCTGGGCGTTGGCTGCCAGCACCAGCAGGGCCGCGCCTGCGATGCGTCGCAATAGGCGGGGCTTATTGCGAAGATGACAATTCATACTGTCCTTCCACCTGTGATTGGAGTTGCACGATCCGTTTGTCGATCCAGGCTTTCATGCCGGTGGCCCGGGTGGTTCCGTGCGGATCCCGGAGTACGACCGGGGCGTCAGTGTGCACAATGCGCTTTTGCTTATCCAGTGTCAGATGCGTGGTTTCCAGGCTGCCTTCGGCGCCGGAGGCCAGCACGCGGCTGATCACCACGTTACCCGACAGGTCAATGACGTCACGCTTGGTGCGGTAGTTTCCCTCATCGGCGCGCATGTGCCAGGGCTGGCCGGAATCGGTATCGATCATGGTGGCGCGGGGCTCCTGCATGTGGGCCCGGTTCTGCGCATCGAACTGTTCGATACGGGGGCTGCTGATAACGGTGGCCAGATTGCCCTGCTCGTCGAAAGAACGGTACTCGCCGTTGACCACGAAGCTGTCCGGCTCGTCCGGGCCGCGCAGTTCCTGTCCGATGGAGGGGCCGCCCTGGTCGTCGCTGCGCCACAACAGGCCCAGCAGCACCGCCGACACGATCACCAGTGCCAGGAACCTCAGGCGTGGGTGGTTCAGGCGGCCCAGCAGCATCAGGCGCCCCGTGCGTGATAGGTCAGGTGCAGGTCGGCCAGCTTGTTCTGGGCCTGCAGGATCAAGTCGCAGATTTCCCGGACCGCGCCTTCACCGCCGGCGGCCTCGGTGGTGTAGTCGGCCTGCTCGCGGATGTACCAGTGGCCGTTGGGGACGGACAGCCCCAGGCCGGCGAGCATGATGGCGCCCAGGTCCGGCAGGTCGTCGCCCATGTAGGCCGCCTGTTCTGCGGGCAGGTCGAGGGTCTGCAGGAGTTCGCGCAGGGCGGCCTCCTTGTCTTCGCGGCCCTGTTGCAGGTGCTTGATGCCCAGGTCGCGGGCCCGCCTTGCGGTCAGGGGCGAGTTGCGTCCCGTGATGATGGCGATGTCGACGCCGGCGCGTTGAAGCTGTTTGATGCCGTGCCCATCGAGGATGTTGAAGGCCTTCATCTCGTCACCCTGGGCGGTGAAATACAGGCGGCCGTCGGTAAGCACGCCGTCCACGTCGAGGGCCAGCAGGCGAATGCCGGCTGCTTTGCTGATCAGGTCATCGGGCAACGGACGTTCCATGCAGTGATCCTATGCATCGCTTCAGGGTTAACGGGTCAGAGTACGCCGGCGCGTAGCAGGTCGTGCATGTTGATGGCGCCAACCAGGTTATTGTGTCGATCAATCACCGGCAGGGCGGTAATCTTGACCTCGTCCATGATTTTCAGGGCTTCTGCAGCAAGCTGATCCTCATAGATGCGCTTGCCGCCGATGGTCATGACGTCCTGAATCGGTGTGACATGGACGTCCAGGTTCCGGTCCAGCGTACGGCGCAGGTCGCCGTCGGTGAAAACGCCCACCATCAGCCCCTGGTCGTCCACCACGGTGGTCATGCCCAGCCCCTTGCCGGAAATCTCCAGGAGCGCTTCGCTGAGCAGGGTTGTCGGCGACACGCGGGGTACCCGCTCGCCCGTGTGCATGATGTCGGAGACGCGCAGGAGCAGGCGTCGCCCCAGGCTGCCGCCGGGGTGCGAGAACGCGAAATCTTCGGCGCTGAAGCCGCGCGCCTCCAGCAGGGCCACGGCCAGGGCGTCGCCCATAACGAGTGTGGCCGTGGTACTGCTGGTGGGGGCCAGGCCGAGTGGGCAGGCTTCGCGGGGCACGCTGACGTCCAGGTTGGCCTCGGCTTCCCGGGCCAGCACGGAGTCCGGGTCGCCGGTCATGCTGATCAGGGGCGCGCCCATCCGCTTGATAAGCGGCAGGATGGTCAGGACCTCGCCGGTCTGCCCGGAGTTGGAAATGGCCAGGACCACATCGTCGCCGGTGATCATGCCCAGGTCGCCGTGGCTGGCTTCGCCCGGGTGGACGAAAAACGACGGGGTGCCGGTGCTGGCCAGGGTGGCGGCAATCTTCTTGCCGATGTGGCCGGACTTGCCCATCCCGGTGACCACCACTCGGCCGCTGCACTGCATGATCAGGTCACAGGCTGTCTCGAAGGTGTGGTCGATGCGATCGGTCAGGGCGTCGATGGCTTCGCGCTCGATGGCGATGGCCTGACGTGCCGATTCGATGAAGGAACTTCTCATGGGCCGGGAGATCCTTAACGTGCTGCGTGGTAGAGCACGACGGTGTATGCAATGTATCCGGCCAGCAGTATACCACCTTCAAAGCGCGCCAGTTTTCCCTTTTTCTGCATGCCATAGGCGAATGCGGCCAGCAGGAAAGTGAAGGCGGTCATGGTGCCGTAGTCCCGGTAGAGGACATCGCTGTCGATGGCCAGCGGATTGAGCAGGGCCGGCATGGCCAGTACGGCCAGCAGGTTGAACAGGTTGGAGCCGACGATGTTGCCCAGTGCAACGTCGTGGTGGCCCTTGAGGGCGCTGGCGACCGAGGCGGCCAGTTCCGGCAGGCTGGTGCCGATCGCAACGATCGTCAACCCGATGATCAGTTCGCTGACGCCGAGTGACAGGGCCAGTTCGGTTGCGCCCCAGACCAGGATGCGCGAGCTGAGAATCAGCGCGGCGAGACCCACGATGAACCAGAGCGTTGCCTTCCGGGTGGTCATCACCGGCATCTCCTCCAGTTCCTCCAGGAATTCCGGTGCGTCTTCCGGCTTGCTGCCGCGGCTCATCAGGTACAGTGACAGGGCCAGCAGGGCCAGGAAGATGATGCCGTCGGTCGGTGATAACTCGCCATCGAGCAGCAGCGGGAAGACCAGGATGGTAACGCCCAGCAGCACCGGGAACTCCCGGAACAGTACGGTGCGCTTGAGAGGAATCGGCGCGACCAGCGTGGTGATGCCGAGAACCAGGCCGATGTTGGCGATATTCGAGCCCAGGGCATTACCCACCGCCAGGGCGGGAGCGTCGGTCAGCGCGGCGGTGGCGGAGACCAGCATCTCCGGCGCCGATGTACCGAACGCCACGATGGTCAGGCCGATCATCATGGGTGACATGCCGAAGCTTCGGGCCATGGCCACGGCGCCTTCCACAAAGCGGTCGGCACTCCAGATCAGGAGAACTAGGCCGGCGATGATGGCGCCGATGTAGGGAAGCAGGGACATACAGTCTTTCCAAGGATCGGTGAACAAGGCGGGAAATTGTGATGGACTTGCCAGCCGGTCGCAACCGGGAATGCGGCCTGTCAACGGACGGTCGGCAATCAATGCGCCGCGGCATGGTTGTGGTCTGCATTTGAGCTTGCCGCCAAGTTGTCATAATGTAGCGCCCTCCGTGATTGGCTGTGTCCGGAGTGATGTCAGGTTGCTGTCGGTATGGCGCGGATTTAACGACGTATTAATGTGCGTGATGGGAATATCTGGAACAATGCCCGGCAGGCAGGGATGATGGCCCGTTTCGCCACCTGGTGACGTGCCGGAGCGGCATTCGGCCGCTACGGTGGTCAGGGTGCCCCCAACAGGAAAGGTCTCGATGACATCAGAGTCCGCTTTTATCGATATCCAGGATCTCGTCTTTCTGCGGGGCGAGCGACGTATCTTCGATGGTCTGTCGCTGAAGATTCCGCGCGGAAAGGTAACGGCCATCATGGGGCCGAGCGGGACGGGTAAGACAACGCTGCTCAAGCTGATTGGTGGCCAGTTACGGCCGGAGAGCGGTCGCATCACCGTGGACGGTATCTGCGTGCACGAGTTGCGGCGCTCGGCGCTATACGATCTGCGCAAGCGAATGGGTATGCTTTTCCAGAGTGGCGCGCTGTTCTCCGACATCAGTGCCTACGAGAATGTGGCATTTCCGCTGCGGGTCCACACCAAGCTTCCGGAAGACATGATTCGCGATATTGTGCTGATGAAGCTGGAAGCGGTCGGCCTGCGCGGTGCGCGGGATCTGATGCCCTCGGAGCTGTCCGGCGGGATGACCCGGCGTGTCGCCCTGGCCCGCAGCATTGCCCTGGATCCCGAGCTGATCATGTACGACGAGCCCTTCACCGGGCAGGATCCGATTGCCAAGGGCGTACTGGTCGAGATGATCAGCAAGCTCAACCGCTCGATGGGGCTGACCAGTGTGCTGGTGTCGCATGATGTGCCCGAGTCGCTGAGTATCTGCGACTATGCCTGCATCGTCTCCAACGGGCAGGTGATCGGCGCGGGTACGCCGGAGGAGCTGCAGGGCAATCCATCCGAGCGCGTGCAGCAGTTCCTGCAGGGTAAGCCGGACGGCCCGGTTCCCTTTCACTATCCGGCGGAGCCGATCGCCGAAGATCTGGCCGATGGGGCACAACGATGATGGATCGTCTCGCGACTATCGGGCGCGGCACCTTTGATATCCTGGCCTCCCTGGGCCGTTCCAGCGAATTCCTCCTGCGCAGCCTGGTCGCCGTGCCGCGGCCGGCAACCGGTCTGCCCCTGCTGGTCAAGCAGATCTACGCGGTCGGCGTGCTGTCGTTGGCCATTATCGTCGTGTCCGGGCTGTTTATCGGGATGGTGCTGGGGCTGCAGGGGTACAACATCCTGACCGACTACGGCTCGGAGCAGGCGATTGGCCAGATGGTGGCCCTGACCCTGGTGCGCGAGTTGGGGCCGGTCGTCACCGCCCTGCTGTTTGCCGGTCGGGCCGGTTCCGCCCTGACGGCGGAGATCGGACTGATGAAGGCTACCGAACAACTGTCCAGCATGGAGATGATGGGGGTGGATCCGCTGCGCCGGGTCATCGCCCCGCGATTCTGGGCCGGGTTCATTACCATGCCGCTGCTGGCAATGATCTTCTCGGTGGTCGGCATCTGGGGCGGCATGCTGGTGGGTGTCGACTGGCTGGGCGTGTTCGAGGGCTCCTACTGGGCCAATATGCAGGCGTCGGTTGATTTCGGGGAAGACGTCCTCAACGGCATTATCAAGAGTATCGCATTCGGTTTTGTCTGCACCTGGATTGCGGTTTACCAGGGCTATGACAGCGTGCCAACGTCCGAGGGGATCAGTTCGGCGACGACCAAGACGGTGGTCTACTCGTCGTTGGCGGTATTGGGTCTTGATTTTATTCTCACTGCGGTGATGTTCGGAGATATCTGATGCGTCAGAGAACAATGGAGATAGTGGTGGGTGCGTTTGTGCTTGCCGGGTGTGGTGCCCTGCTTTTCCTGGCGCTGCAGGTCAGCGGCCTTACGCCACAGGCAGCGGAGCCGACCTACAAGGTCTACGCCAACTTCAACGATGTTGGCGGCTTGTCGGTGCGGGGCCAGGTCTCGATGGCCGGGGTCACGATTGGCCGGGTGACGGCGATCACGCTCGATCCGAAAACCTACCAGGCGCGCGTGGAAATGGAGATCAACAAGTCGGCGGAAATCATCCCGACCGACAGCTCGGCCATCATCCGTACCGCCGGTCTGCTGGGTGAAAAGTACGTGGATGTATCCGTGGGCGCCGACCAGGAGTATATGAAAGACGGCGACACCTTCTACGGCACCCAGTCGGCGCTCAATATCGAACGTTTAATCAGTAACTTCGCCTCAGGGAAATAAGAGGCCAAATCAGTCAGGAGCCGGGTTATGAAAGCAGTCCGACAGGTCTGGGGCAGTCTTTGGGCCATGTTGCTGGTGGTCGCGGCCATGCCGGCATCGGCAGGCAGCGACTCGCTACGCCAGTATGTGGATGACAACACGCAGGCACTGGTCCAGGAGCTCAACGAAAAGCGGGGGCTCTATAATACGGACCGCGAGGCGTTCTACGAGCAGATGGAAGCCGCGCTGGCGAACTTTGTCGATTTTCGCCGCATCGCCGCGCGGGTGATGGGGCGTTACGCGCGCCAGGCGTCACCGGAGCAGCGGGATGCGTTCGTGGAAAAGTTCAAGCGAAGCCTGTTCGACAGTTATGCCAAGGCCCTGGTCGAGGCCGACAACTTCACCATCAGCGTGGGTGACGCCACCATCAATCCGAACCACGATGATCGGGCGTCCGTGGAACTGCAGGTGACCACGGCTTCCGGTAACCGCTACCCGGTTGTCTATTCGATGTACCGCAACGACAACGACCGCTGGATGATGGAGAACGTCATTGTCGAAGGGGTGAACATCGGCCTGGCGTTCCGCGACCGTTTCGCCCAGGAAATGGAAGAGAATCGCAACAACGTACAGGCGGTTATCGACGGCTGGACGGATGCGGTCAAGGAGCTGGACCTCGACAAGAAGGTGGACCAGTCGTGACCTCCGTGCAATCTGTGAACATGGCCGGAGACGCCGTCTCCGGGTCCATCTTTCAGTTGACTTCGGCGCAACTGGATCGGGACGTGCTGGCGTTGCGCAAACAGGGCGAGGCCTTTCTGGCCGAGCAGGGTGGTGGCGAATGCAGCATTGACCTGGCGGGCATCGATCGGGCCAGCAGTGTGCTGGTTTCGCTGATGCTCTGCTGGAAGCGCAAGGCCGACCAGCAGGGTGTCGCACTGGGCTTCGCCGGTGTCAGTGATCGCCTGGTCGAGCTGGCCAGAATGGGGAATGTTGCCGATTACCTGGGACTGACCGGCTGATCCGGTCGGGAAAGGTCGTCCTGATGACGGCTATTGACAGCTTTCATCCATCCGTTGTTTAGCCTTCCGCCGGAATTCGATACAATTCCGCTTCTGAATTTCAAGCGCTCGCCGGCAAACCGTCCGGCGAGCGGCTACTGATTGGAGTCGTCAGGCGACTCTCACTCCCCAAAACTGATTGAGGTACGCACATGCAGGCGGAGGACGTGGCAGAGCTGGTTCGCAAAGAGCTGCCCGACTGTGAAATCCAGGTCCAGAACGACGGAAACCATTACCTGGTCGTCGCCATTGGCGATCGATTCGAGGGGATGTCGCCGGTCAAGAAGCAGCAGCTGATCTACGCTGCGCTCAACCAGCAGCTGTCCGAAGGGACCATTCACGCCCTGACCATCAAGGCATTCACCCCGGCCCAATGGCAGGCCCGTCAGGGCTGACCGGGTGCGGCGGACCGGCTTTGCCCGGCTGCCCGCCAGGACCATGCGACCGACATAAACAGGACAAGACTCGTGGATAAATTGCTCATCAGCGGCCGCAAGCCGCTAGACGGGGAGATCCGGATTTCCGGCGCCAAGAACTCTGCGTTGCCGATTCTGGCGGCCACCCTGCTGGCCGACGAGCCGGTCACCGTCGGCAACCTGCCGCACCTCAACGACATCACCACCATGATCGAGCTGCTCGGTCGCATGGGCATCGAGTTGATGATCGACGAGAAGATGAGCGTGGAGGTCCACGCCAACACTATCAAGGCATTCCATGCGCCCTACGAGCTGGTCAAGACCATGCGGGCGTCGATCCTCGTGCTGGGACCGCTGGTGGCCCACTTCGGCCAGGCGGAGGTTTCCCTGCCGGGAGGGTGTGCCATCGGTAGTCGCCCGGTCAACCTGCATATCCAGGGGCTGGAGCAGATGGGCGCCGAGGTCAAGGTTGAAAACGGCTACATCAAGGCGCGCAGCAATGGTCGCCTCAAGGGCGCTCACATCTTCCTGGATACCGTGACCGTGACCGGGACCGAGAACCTGATGATGGCGGCGGCCCTGGCCGACGGCAAGACGATTCTCGAGAACGCGGCGCGCGAGCCTGAAGTCGTGGACCTGGCCGAGTGCCTGATCGCCATGGGCGCCGACATCAAGGGTGCGGGTACCGCCACGATCGAGATCAACGGTGTGGAGCGCCTGCACGGTTGCCATTACGATGTATTGCCGGATCGGGTCGAGACCGGAACCTACCTGGTGGCGGCGGCCGCAACCGGTGGCCGGGTCAAGCTGAAGGATACGCGCGAGGACCTGCTGGAAGCGGTCCTGTTGAAGTTGAGCGAGACCGGCGCCCACATCTCCACCGGCAAGGACTGGATCGAGCTGGACATGAAGGGCAATCGCCCGCGCGCGGTGAGTCTGCGGACGGCACCATACCCGGCCTTCCCAACCGACATGCAGGCCCAGTTTGCGGCCATGAACGCCGTGGCCGAGGGCAGTGGCGCGATTACCGAGACGGTGTTCGAGAACCGCTTCATGCACATCCAGGAACTGAGCCGGATGGGCGCGGACATCACCCTGGAAGGCAATACGGCCATCATCCGCGGTGTCGAAAAGCTCAATGGCGCGCCGGTCATGGCCACCGACCTGCGGGCCTCGGCCAGCCTGGTCATCGCCGGCCTGGTGGCTGATGGCGACACCATCGTTGACCGCATCTACCACATCGACCGCGGTTACGAATGTATCGAAGAGAAGCTGCAGTTGCTTGGGGCGAGTATCCGCCGATTGCCTGCCTGATCCCGTAATTTGGACAGACTATGACAGACAGCATCACCATCGCGCTCTCCAAGGGGCGGATCCTCAAGGAAACCCTGCCGCTGCTGGCGGAAGCGGGGATCGAGCCGGTCGACGACATCGACCGTTCCCGTAAACTGGTGTTTCCGACCACGGATCCGGCCGTACGCCTGCTGGTCATCCGGGCCACCGATGTGCCCACCTACGTCCAGTATGGCGGCGCCGACCTCGGCGTGACCGGCAAGGATGTGCTCATGGAGCACGGGGGTGCGGGCCTCTACGAGCCGCTGGACCTGAACATTGCCCGCTGCAAGCTGATGACGGCCGGACCGGTCGGGCAGGCTACGCCCGAGGGGCGTGTGCGGGTGGCGACCAAGTTTGTCAACCTGGCGCGGCAATACTACGCCTCGCAGGGCCGGCAGGCGGATATCATCAAGCTTTACGGAGCGATGGAGTTGGCGCCCATCCTCAATCTGGCGGACGAGATCGTGGACATCGTCGATACGGGCAACACCCTCAAGGCCAACGGTCTCGAACCCCGTGAACTGATCACCCATATCAGCACCCGCCTGGTGGCCAATCGCGCGTCGATGAAGATGAAACACCGGGCGCTGCACCCGATCATTGAAAAGCTGGGCGAGGCGGTGGCCCGTCGTCAAGAGGACTGACGACCGCCGCGCCCCTGCAAACCCAACCAGTCTTTGCCCGTGTCCCGAGAGGATGTGTTATGACCGAGGTTACCGTAAAACGCCTGTCCGCTAGCGCGGCGGATTTCGATGTTTCCCTGGACCGCCTGCTGGCGTGGGATGACAGCGTGGATCACCAGGTGAATGAGTCGGTCCGTCATATCCTGCATGAGGTACGTACGCGCGGGGATGCCGCGCTGCTGGAGTTGACCGAGCGGTTCGACCGTGTGACCGCGGCCAGCGTGGCTGATCTGGAGATTTCCAGGGCGCGTATGGCGCAGGCCGTTGCGGCGATTCCCGCAGCGCAGCGCGAGGCCCTGGAGACGGCCGCAGCCCGGATTCGCGATTATCACGAGCGCCAGAAGGCACCGTCCTGGCAGTACGAAGAAGCGGACGGCACCGTGCTGGGCCAGAAAGTGACTCCGCTGGACCGGGCTGGACTCTATGTGCCCGGCGGCAAGGCGGCTTATCCGTCATCCGTGCTGATGAACGCCGTTCCGGCAAAGGTGGCCGGCGTCGGCGAGGTCGTAATGGTCGTGCCGACCCCGGGCGGGACGGTCAATGAGCTGGTCCTGGCCGCTGCCGGCGTCGCCGGTGTGGATCGTGTCTTCACCATAGGCGGAGCGCAGGCCGTGGCGGCGCTGGCCTATGGCACCGAGACGGTGCCCCGGGTCGACAAGATTGTGGGTCCCGGCAATATCTTCGTTGCCACCGCCAAGCGGGAAGTGTTCGGAACCGTGGGTATCGACATGATTGCCGGGCCCTCGGAAATTCTCGTGATCTGTGACGGCCAGACCGATCCGGACTGGATCGCCATGGATCTGTTTTCCCAGGCCGAGCACGATGAGCAGGCTCAATCGATCCTGATCAGTCCGGATGCGGACTTCCTCGACCGGGTCGAAGCCAGTATCCGCAAGCTCCTGCCGACCATGGAGCGCGCCGAAATCATCGCGACGTCCATCTCCGACCGGGCGGCACTGATCCAGGTTGATGACATGGCCCAGGCCGCCGAGGTCAGTAACCGGATCGCGCCGGAACACCTGGAACTGTCCGTGGCGGATCCGGAAGCGTTGCTGCCTGCTATTCGTCATGCCGGAGCCATCTTCATGGGGCGGTACACGGCCGAGGCCCTGGGCGACTACTGCGCCGGACCCAACCACGTGTTGCCGACGTCCGGCACCGCCCGATTCTCGTCGCCGCTGGGGGTCTATGATTTCCAGAAACGCTCTTCCATTATCGGTTTTTCCGCGGAAGGCGCGAGCGAAATGGGCAAGGTGGCCTCGGTGCTGGCCCGTGGTGAAGGGCTGACGGCACACGCCCGGTCGGCCGAGTACCGTATCAAGGACCGGGAGGCATCATGAGTCGTTTCTGGAGTCCCCGGATCAAGGATCTGACGCCCTACGTGCCGGGCGAACAGCCCAAACTCA
Organism: Marinobacter halodurans; assembly: GCF_004327985.1. Lineage (GTDB taxonomy): Bacteria > Pseudomonadota > Gammaproteobacteria > Pseudomonadales > Oleiphilaceae > Marinobacter_A > Marinobacter_A halodurans. Next base: position 9,094 of record NZ_SJDL01000009.1, on the reverse strand, counting down.
GGGATCTGGTGAAGCTCAACACCAACGAGCACCCACTGGGACCGTCGCCCAGGGTTCTTGAGGCGATTCGTGCCGAGGCGGGGGATAGCCTGCGTCTCTATCCGGATCCCAATGGCGATGCGCTGAAGTCAAAGCTTGCGGATTACCACGGGGTGTCGCCGAAACAGGTGTTCCTGGGCAATGGCTCGGACGAGGTGTTGGCGCATATCTTCTTTGGCCTGTTCCAGCACGGCAAGCCCATCCTGTTCCCGGATATCACCTACAGCTTCTATCCGGTGTACTGCGGCATCTACAACATAGAGGCCCGGGCCATTCCGGTTGCCGGGGATTTCTCGATCCGCCCGGAGGATTACCGGGGCGATTGCGGCGGGATCATTTTCCCGAACCCGAATGCGCCTTCCGGGAAAGCGCTGGCGTTGTCCGAGGTGGAACGGATCGTGGGTTCCAATCCGGACGTGGTCGTCGTCATTGATGAGGCCTATGTGGATTTTGGTGCCGAGACAGCGATTGGGTTGGTGGACCGTTATCCCAACCTGCTGGTGACCCAGACCCTGTCAAAATCCCGTTCGCTGGCGGGGTTGCGAGTCGGTTTCGCCGTGGGTCACGCCGATCTGATCGAGGCTCTGGAGCGGGTGAAGAACAGCTTCAACTCCTACCCGCTGGACCGGCTGGCGCTGGTTGGGGCCGTCGCCGCCTATGAGGACGAGGCGTATTTCCGCCAGGCTACGGAGTATGTGGTCCGCGAACGTCAGCGGGTCACGGACGGGTTGGAGCAGTTGGGCTTCGAGGTGGTGCCGTCGGCCGCCAATTTCGTGCTGGCGCGCCATCCCGACCATGCCGGTGCGGACATCGCAGCGGCTTTGCGTGAGCGCAGCATTATCGTGCGCCATTTCAACAAGCCGCGTATCGAGAACCATCTGCGCATTACCATCGGTTCCGAAACCCAGAACGATGCCCTGCTCGGGGCCCTGCCTGATATCGTGTAAGTACGCAGCCGGCGATCCCTGGATCTCGCCGGCCTGCATTTCGTTTCCCTCAAGTATCGACTCTGGAGGTCTCCCATGACGACGAGCACTACCCGTGACAAGGTGGTCAGCCTGGTGGAATCGTGGCTTGAACCGGGGCGTTTCCAGGATTACTGCCCCAACGGCCTGCAGGTCGAGGGACGCGAGTCCGTGGCGCATGTGGTCACCGGCGTGACCGCTTCCCAGGCGTTTATCGATGCGGCCATCGAGGCTGGCGCGGACATGCTGCTGGTGCACCACGGCTATTTCTGGAAAGGCGAGGACCAGCGCATCCGTGGCATGAAGAAGCGGCGTCTGCAGGCGTTGCTGCGTGAGGATGTCAGCCTGCTGGCCTATCACCTGCCGCTGGATGATCACCCGGAACTGGGCAACAACCGCCAATTGGGCGAGGTGCTGGAGTTGCGCAGCGCATCACCGGTACAGGAGGGCGGCCTGGTCTGGATGGGTGAGTTGGCGACACCGATGACGGCGTCCCGGTTGTCCGGTCTGCTGGAGGAACGGTTGCATCGGACACCCCTGCATGTGGGGCATGGTGTCGATCAGATTCGCCGGGTTGCCTGGTGTACCGGCGCGGCCCAGGGGTTCATCGGCCAGGCTTTGGAGGCCGGTGCCGACGCCTTTATCAGTGGCGAGATTTCAGAGCCCACCGTGCATACCGCGCGCGAAGACGGTATCCACTATTTCTCGGCGGGCCACCACGCCACGGAGCGCTACGGTGTGCAGGCGGTGGGCGAGCGACTGGCGCAGGAACTGGGGATTCGTCACACCTTTATCGACATCGATAATCCGGTGTAGGGCAGGAAAGGGCGGCGGCAATCCGGTCGCCGGTTTGCCGCCGCCCGGGCAGATCGGGCCGTGGCCGTCTACTCGGTCTGGCTTTTCTCACGCAGCCCGTAATCTTCCGCCAGAGTGCCTTTTTCCTTCGGGTCGCTCTTGGGGGCATAGTCCCGGGGCGGTTCGAAGCCGGAGTCTTCCGATTTGGCCGCGCCGAGACGGGCGGTATCGTCCTTTTTCTCCAGTTCGTCGAGCCAGTCCTCATCGTGGCACAGGCGGTTGGCGCCGCGAGCCATGTGTTGGCTGACATCCCGGTAGACATCATTGAGCCGGCGCATCAGGTGAGCGGACTCCATGAAGTGTTCATTGACCTGGGCCTGGTAGCGGGTATATTCGCTGCGCAACTCGTCGATCTGCTGCTCCAGGCGGCGCTGGCGCAGACTGGTGCTCTGGCCTGAGCGGCCGACCAGTACGCCGACGACAAGCCCGATGACGAGGGTGGCTAAAGCGATGAGAATGAGTTGCGTCATACTGTCCCTGACCCTGAATTCGAGAATGAGTATAAAGACGCCGATGCTGGCGTCATGGTGCCTCTCTGGCTATTGACAGCTCCGGTCGCCCCGGCCCGCAAGCCGCTAGGGCATATCGCAGCGCCGGGCCAGCGCCCGGATGCCAATCAAGGCACCTTAAGTATACCGGCTGACCGCTATGTCGCCCATGCCTGTTCGTCCCTCCAATCGTCGCATAGACCAACCAATGACCATGTAGGGCGTGACGGTCCACGATCCGGCGGCCTTCCTGCCGTGCGCGCAGGCACAATGGAGAAAAGGGGCAAAATCAGCGACAATACGGCGCCTTATTGACCAGCACCATCAAGCGAGACAAGAGCAACGCATGACCCCGTGGGAACGCTATCAGCAAGACCTCCAGAAAGACGGTTTTGAGAAAGATGCCGCACAGGCGGACGCGGTACAGCGTCTTCAGGCACTGTACGACAAACTGGTGGAATCCGAAAGCCAGCGTCAGAAGACATTCACCAGGCTGCGGCGCAAGTTGCGTGGCGGGCGCGAAGAACCGATCAAGGGACTCTACTTCTGGGGCGGTGTGGGTCGCGGCAAGACCTATCTGATGGACACGTTTTATGAGGCGCTGCCGTTTGAGCGCAAGATGCGCGTGCACTTCCATCGCTTCATGCAGCGCGTGCACAACGAACTCAAGACACTGAAGGGCACCAAGAATCCCCTGGAGGTCGTCGGCGAGCGTTTTGCTGAAGAAACGACCGTGATCTGCTTCGATGAATTTTTTGTGTCCGACATCGGCGATGCCATGATTCTGGCGACCCTGCTCGATACGCTGTTCAGCCGGGGCGTCACGCTCGTCTGTACCTCGAACATCGTGCCGGATGGCCTCTACAAGGATGGTCTGCAGCGCGCCCGCTTCCTGCCGGCCATCGACCTGGTCAAGAAGTACACCGATGTGGTCAACGTGGACGGCGGCGTCGATTACCGGTTGCGGACGCTGGAGCAGGCCCGCCTGTTCCACACGCCTCTGGGGCCGGAGGCCACCGAGAGCCTGCGATCCAGTTTTGATCGACTGTCGGTGGATTCGACCGGGCATTCCCTGAACCTGGAAGTCAACGGTCGCAAGATCCCTGCCCTGGCGCATGCCGATGACGTGGTCTGGTTCGACTTCAAGGCCCTTTGTGACGGCCCACGCAGCCAGAACGACTACATCGAGCTGGCGCGTGAATTCCACGCGGTGATCATCAGTGACGTGCCGGTGCTCGGTCGTGACAAGGACGATCAGGCACGGCGCTTCATCAACATGATCGACGAGTTCTACGATCGCCACGTTAAAGTCATCATCTCGGCCGAAGCGCCCATCCACGAGTTGTACGCCGGCGGTCGTTTGGGATTCGAGTTCGAGCGGACCGAATCGCGGCTGCTGGAGATGCAGTCGAAAGAGTACCTCCAGGAGCCCCACAAGCCCTGAGGCCAAGTGTTCTGTACACCAAAAAAATACCAATAACAGGCCCGCCCTGAAGATTCCGCGGGCTCTACCACAGATGAGGAAATACCATGAGCAACGATAACGTCGTTATTGTCAGCGGCGCCCGTACACCGATGGGCGGTTTCCAGGGAAGCCTGGCTGCCGTCAGCGCCGTCGAGCTGGGTGCGCTTACCATCGCCGAGGCTGTCCGCCGGGCCTCCCTGCGGCCGGAGGATGTGCAGGAAGTGATCATGGGCAACGTGCTGCCCGCCGGTCTCAAGCAGGGACCGGCACGACAGGCGATGCGTCAGGCTGGTCTGCCGGACAGCACCGGTGCGACCACGATCAATAAACTGTGCGGCTCCGGCATGAAAGCCACCATGCTGGCGCACGACCTGATCAAGGCCGGTACCAACGACATCATGGTTGCGGGCGGTATGGAGAGCATGTCCAATGCGCCTTATGTGTTGCTTGGTGCGCGCCAGGGCTATCGTATGGGGCCGGGGCAGGCACCGCAGGATCATATGTTCCTGGACGGGCTGGAAGATGCCGAGACCGGCCGCCTGATGGGTGCCTTCGCCCAGGATATGGCCGACAGGAAAGGCTATACCCGCGAAGAGATGGACGGCTACGCCATCAATTCGCTTAGGCGGGCCCAGCAGGCGATCAGGGACGGCGTGTTGAAGGACGAGATCGTCCCGGTCACCGTGAAGACCCGCAAGGGCGAGACGGTGGTTGAGGACGACGAGCAGCCGCTGACGGCCAACCTGGACAAGATCCCGACCCTGCGTCCGGCGTTCAGGAAAGACGGAACCGTTACCGCCGCCAATGCGTCGTCCATTTCCGATGGCGCTTCAGCCCTGTTGTTGATGCGCGAGTCCGAGGCGGGACGCCGGGGCCTCAAGCCCATGGCGCGGATCGTGGCGCACTCGACGCATTCCCAGCATCCCGCGGAGTTCACCTGTGCACCGGTGGGTGCGATCAGGACATTGTTCGAGAAAACCGGTTGGGCCAAGGATGACGTGGATCTGTTCGAGATCAACGAAGCCTTTGCCATGGTCGCCATGATGCCGATTCGCGAGCTGGATCTGGACCCGGAGAAGGTCAATGTTCACGGAGGTGCCTGCGCCCAGGGGCACCCGGTTGGCTCCACCGGCTCCCGGCTGGTGGTGACGCTGATGCACGCGCTCAAGCGTCAGGGTAAGTCGCGGGGCATCGCCGCGCTGTGCATCGGCGGGGGTGAGGCCACCGCCATGGCTATCGAAATGCTCTGAGCCGTCGGCCTGCGGCTTCCATGCCCGCAGGTTTTACTGTCAAGCCCGGATGCCGGTCTCGTCCGGGCTTGGCCGGATTCCCTCCAGACCGCCTTTGATCCCTTTCACAAAACGCCCGCTGTGAGGCCTGAAACCTGCGCACGCGCGCTGGTTGCCCCCTGTTTTACCGTCTATATTGAGGGTGCCTCCGGATAAGTCGAGTCGACGCAGGGCGCCGCCGTTATTGAACGCCGGGCGACTGGTTCAGGCGATATCCGGCCATCCTGACCGGCAGTAGCGTGGCGCAGGCAGACAGCATGACCAGGGGATGGTGCTGATGCGGCATCGTGGGAGTGCCCGCGGTGAGGGGCCGCAAAATCATACTTTTGATCGATCAAAGCGTCCCGGAGCCTTAGCTATAGTGCCATCATCACGAGCACTGTGCGTGGAGCCTCCGACATCGTGAAGACAAATAACTAGAGCGCGACTCAGAACAACAATGGAGTAGCTTTCCAATGACAAGAAAAATCCAACAGCGGCAACAGTGGGTTAAATTGCCCCTGGCAGCAGCCATTACGGCCGCCCTGTCGACACCTGCCGCCGCCTTCCAGTTCTATCTGGGCGACGTTGAAGCTTCGTTTGACACCACACTGACGGCCGGCGTGGGCTGGCGGGTACAAGACCGGGACAAGCGCCTGATTGCGCAGGGCAACCTGGGCCCGTCCTACGCACCGGGTGGTGCGAACGCCAATATCGGTGCGTCGACCAACAACTACGATGACGGCAACCTGAACTTCGACAAAGGCGATACCTACAGCAAGATCGTCAAGGGGACCAGTGAGCTGTATCTCAACTACAACGTGGACAGCGAATACCTCACCCGGGTCGGCGGTTTCCTGCGTGGACGCTATTGGTACGACTTCGAGCTCAAGGATGAATCCCGCGCGACGGACTACGTAGGCCAGCAGCGGGAACTGAACGATAAGGCCAAGGGCAATGCATCCGGAGGTGAGTTCCTCGATGCGTATGTCTTCAGCGACTGGTACTTCGGAGAGACACCGGTCAGTGTCCGTTACGGCAAGCAGGTTCTGAGCTGGGGTGAGAGTACGTTTATCCAGGGCGGTATCAACGTCATCAACCCGGTGGACGTCAACGCCATCCGTGCACCGGGGGCCGAGCTTAAAGATGCCCTGTTGCCGGTTGAGATGCTCTATTCCTCCATTGGCCTGACCGAGAACGTCACCCTCGAAGCCTTCCTGCAGACCGATTGGGAAAAAGTCCGCCCGGACGACTGTGGCACCTTCTTCTCCACCAACGACTTCGCTGCCGATGGCTGTGGTCCGGTCCTGCTGGCCGGTCAGCTGCCGGACTCCCAGGCGTATGCGCAGGGTTTCATCTCACCACGGGTAGGTGACAAGGAACCGGATGATCGCGATCAGTTCGGTGCCGCTGTCCGCTGGTACGTGCCGGCGCTGAATGATTCCGAACTTGGTTTCTATTACATCCGCTATCACAGCCGTTTACCTTACGTGAGCGGCATCGTTAACGACCCGAGCAACGGCGAGCGTTTCCCGAGCTACTACGTCGAGTATCCCGAAGGGATCAACCTGTATGGCGTGAGCATCAATACAACGATCCCGGGCGGTTGGTCGCTGGGGGCGGAATACAGCTTCCGTGACAACATGCCGATCCAGTGGAACGCCTTTGAACTGATTTATGGCGGCCTTCAGCTGGATAACCCCGTGACGGGTGACCCGGCCAGTCTGCTTCAGGTTCAACGCGAACAGGAAGCCGGTGTGGCGGTAGGCTCCGGCGCATTGTCCGGTCAGGAGACTAAAGGCTACGATCGTTTCAAGGTGTCGCAGGCGCAGATGACGCTGATCAAGTTCTTCGATCAGGTCATGGGTGCGAGCCGTCTGACGTTTGTTGGCGAAGTGGGTGCGACGTACGTGCACGGTCTGCCTGACTATGACGAAGCCCGCTATGGCCGTTCCGGTACTTTTGGTATAGGCCAGCTGGACGGCGGTGCTTGCCAGTCGCTGAACATCAACACGAATTACTGCAACAATGAAGGCTTCACGACTTCCTTCTCCTGGGGCTACCGGACCCGTTTCGTGTGGGATTACCCGAACGTCTTTGCCGGCGTGAACCTGAGCCCGCAACTGGCGTTCTCCCATGATGTACAGGGTTACGCGCCGTCGCCCGGCGGTAATTTCCTGGAGGGCCGCAAGGCGATTGGTCTGTCGCTGACGGGTGTCTACCAGAACCGTTACAGCGCGAACGTTGGCTACACGAACTATTTCGGCGGTAAACCGTACAACGAACTGACCGACCGGGATTTTATCAGTGCCAGTGTATCGGTCTCCTTCTGATCGGGCCTGAATTCGCATTACGAGGTATAACAATGAAACTGAACAAGACACTGATCGCCACCGGCATCCTGGCTGCCTCCCTGTATGGGGGCGCTGTCAATGCGGCTGTCTCCGCACAGGAAGCGGCAAAGCTCGGTGACACGCTGACGCCGATCGGCGCCGAGAAGGCCGGCAACGGCGGCGCCATTCCGGCGTGGGATGGTGGTCTGAAGAAGATTCCGGAAGGCTACAAGGGCGACGGGATCTATGTGAATCCGTATCCGGATGACAAGGAGCAGCTCCGCATCGACCAGAGCAACGTCGACCAGTATGCGGACAAACTGTCTCCTGGCCAGGTGAAAATGATCAAGAAGTACGATGATTACTTCATCCCGGTCTATCCGACGCATCGTCCGGCGGCTTATCCGCAGGAGGTCTATGACGCCACCAGGAAGAACGCCACCGAGACATCGCTGATTCCCAGCGGCAACGGCATGGAAAACTTCACCGAAGGCGTCCCGTTCCCGATTCCCCAGAACGGTCTGGAAGTCATCTGGAACCACATCACCCGCTATCGTGGCGGCTCGACGACGCGACACGTCGGTCAGGTGACGCCGACAGCAGACGGCAACTTCAGCGTGGTGCATTTCCAGGATGAACTGACCTGGCGTGCCGCACTCGAGGATTTCGATCCCAAGGAAGACCAGAACGTCCTGTTCTACTTCAAGCAGGCCATCACCGGTCCGGCGCGTCTGGCCGGTAACGTCCTGCTGGTTCACGAGACCATCAACCAGGTCAAGGAGCCGCGCCGCGCCTGGGTATACAACGCCGGTCAACGCCGTGTCCGCCGGGCGCCGCAGGTGGCCTATGACGGTCCGGGTACGGCCGCCGATGGTCTGCGGACGTCAGACAACTTCGACATGTACAACGGTTCACCCGACCGTTACAACTGGGAGCTGATCGGTAAGCAGGAAATGTACATTCCGTACGATTCCTACAAGCTGGTTGATCGCGACCTGAGCTATGACCAGATCATCAAGGCCGGGCACATCAACCAGGCCCTGAGCCGCTACGAGCTGCACCGGGTCTGGCACGTCCGCGCGACCCTGAAGAAAGGGGAGCGGCACATCTATGCCCGTCGTGACTTCTACATCGACGAGGACACCTGGCAGGCGTCAGTGATCGATCACTATGATGGCCGCGGCGAGCTGTGGCGTGTGGCGGAGGCGCACAGCATGTACTTCTACGATCACAAGGTGCCCTGGTACGCGATCGAAGTCCTCTATGACACCCTGTCCGGCCGTTATCTGGCCCTGGGGCTGACCAATGAGGAAGCGGATCCCTATGAATTCGGGACCAAGCGTAGCTCCCGTGAATACACACCGGCGGCTCTGCGCCGGGCGGGTACCCGCTAAGGCATAATGCAGTCCAGGAAAGCCCCGGCCATGGCCGGGGCTTTTTTTTTGGTGCGCCAGGCATGGCGCGTAGCGCCTTGACGGGCGCTGTTCTGGTACAGGTGGTGCTGGCCGGATGACTTGGGGGTGCAAGTCCCCTGTGGGCCCGGTAAGGGGAACTACTAGCCGAACGGCAAGGGTGTCCACCGCGAGGTGGAATCTGAAGGAAGCCGCAGGCAAAGCACTGGCCTGACGAACAGGAATCGCATATGAGGCGGTCACACTGGGTAAGGCGGCCAATATCGTCA
>NZ_SJDL01000008.1 GCF_004327985.1 Marinobacter halodurans | reverse complement strand
TGCTGATCCCTGAGGACGACGCCTTGAAACTCAAAACAAGCTCGCCCTCATCTTCCATTTTGGAGACGAAGGGGGATAGCGGATGAATACCTCTAATATGCTGGCTGGCCAGGCCAACCCTCAGATAATTGCGAATCTTACTCGGTGGATACTCGTCGGACTCCATGTGCTGTAGCGCAGCGCATGGAATGTCGGTAGGCAGTATGTCAGAGCGCCCTTCCACTTTAGTTGCTTCACCGCCTTCTGAGGCGGCTTCAGACGGCTTAACCGGTTCCGGCCCGACGTGATCCAATAGTTGGCTGGGAAATACTCTTATCACTTGCGGCATTGTCAAGCCGGAAACATAGTGAGGTCGATCGGGCAGCACCCAGATCGCATCTTCGGTTTCTCCGCTGTGCCGCTTCACGACGCCTTTCTTGATCGTGTTGCTACCGTCATCCCTCCAGCGAACTCGCTGGCCTATTTTCGGCAGACTGGATGCAGCAAGCTGAGTCGCAAGATTCGCGGGGCGAGCCGGCACCTCGTTTACGACCTCTCCGCGGTACTTGGCAAGTGTTGCTCGCCAATCAGCCAATTCAGGAGAAATCTCATCGCCCTGCCCCACTCTATCGATGGCCCAGCTTAACCCCAGCCCCACGATTGGTTCTGTTACAGGTTCCAGCTCGCCATCAAGAGCTTGACTGACCCATTGCTTCAACCGGTCTGGGTTTCGCCACTGTCCTTCGGAATATTGGGTTGCAATAGCCCTGACACCTTCGTCAGAGCTGCCCTCCAGTGACATGCGCACTTCTTGTGCTAGGGCTTGGCGGTTGTGACGCCACCACCAGGCAATACCCTGACGAATCTCATCTGGTAGCGGGCTTTCAAAAGGAGCGCCTGATTCGAGGACCACTGTGTGCTCGGGTCTCAATACTTCCATGGCCCCGCCGAGAAGACGACAAACGCTTTCCATCATCTGGGGTTCCATGGGGCGCGGGTAGAACAAACGCCCCTGCTTGCCAGGAACGAACCCATTTGATATCAATTTTTGATACTGGGACTCAGAGACCGCATCGTTCCGCCAGTAAATTGCAGCAAACCATGATGCACCTGAAGATATCGGCGCAATACGAATGTCCGGGTTGCGGATCAGTGGGAAAAATGCCGGTAATCGCTGACTCATGACCGCCTCATCAATTTGTCACTTTGGGTACTTTATTCCACACATTGTAGAGAAAATTAGCCCCAAGATATGGCAGTGATGTCGGACTTTTCTGACAAGCTACTGGTCAGCGTTTACCCAATACCGAATCCAATTTGCCCACTTTTCAGATCTTGAAGGATCCGGTGTTTCACTCGGAACCCTCATATATCGATCACCTTGATAGCTGTTCCCCTGCAGCTCCCCGGCTCTTGGAATCTTGCCATAATCACCAAACGCAACCTGACGCAATCCATCCCAGGCGTCCGCCAGCAACTTTCGCCGCTGGTCGCTAGTCTGGCTTCGATTGAGGTAAGGCATTATCCAGTTCATGCGACTGGGGCGTGGAGAATAAAGACTCATCAAAAGTCGGAACCTACCCCACGGATTAAGCGTTGGTGCTGACTGACATGGCTCAGTTGCATGGGGAAATCTGGCCTTGAAAGCTTTATATGCGAAATCGTCGGCCAGCACCTCTTTGGAGAGGTCCATTATTATCCATGGATCAGGGGTCGATTTTGGCAACTGGGCTCCGTTCAAATTCGAACGGTCCTGTTCGACAACATTCAAGATCCTTCGCTTCTCCTGCTCGGTATAAACTACAGAAGGCTGATCCGCATACTGGTTATTGGTTGGTGTGTTGCAGCTGTCGAGACTCGATGATCTTGAATGGCCTTCATTGCCTCGCCGGACTCCAGAAGCGACCACGGGGCTGGCTTCACAATGCCCTACTTCGTGCCAGAAGCTCATGGCATCCCCGTTAGCTTCCAACCATGCAAAATCCTCATCGGGCAACGTTTGCTGGAGCTCGTTCGGGAGTCCCCTTAAAAACTGACTGAAGGGAGCAGAATCAATGCCGACGAGACAATGATTCGTTAATCCGACTGAGAAATCTCTGGGTTGATTCGCCCCACGCATCGCAGTGATTCGGATTCTGTTCTTCCGATCACGACGTGGGTAAGGGTTATCGGGTGTGCTGGCTGCGTAATGTTGATCCAGGAAGCCGGCGCCGCTATACCCAATATTCAGTTCATTGAGTCGATCGAATAGGGCTTTTCCTGACTGGGAGAGCATCGTCACTCTTTGTGACGAGACGGTGGTCTTGGGCTTGAAAATTACAATGACTGGTATCGTGGTTTCTGCACTTGCTGCCAGGGTCAAGCAAGCTTCTTTCGGTCTGAGCTTTCCTAGTCTGTCCACCATTCCGAAACTTATCAGTGTGGTAATGCCCTCTTTGATGGATGCCTCAGTTGGGCGATGCCCCCCCTGCCCCAGGCGATTCTTCACGTTCACCGATTGCCTGCAGAATTTCGTCCAAGCCTCAACGGATTTTTCAACACTGGATTCCTGATCAGCATGGGCTGTCATAGCCATTGCAGAAAAAAGGATTGCGAAAACGGCTTTGCCTTTCTTTGATTTCACCATAGAACTCGCAGACTGGATGAACACGAAATGACTTTGAACGGCAGTCAACAGGTAGACGATGCTTGCATTTTACAGGAGAGAGTGAGGATCAAACTGCTCGTGCATAGGTTGGCAAGAATTCATCGGTACGCAATAGGTGCAACGAGATAATCATGGAGCGTTTGATGGCACAATGAATCAAGGAACGATTTACCTGGAGGTATTTATGGCACTCTTCATCGTAACCCGGACTCATCAATATGTTGTCGAGACCAGTGACTCTGACACTGCGGAAAGCACCGTCATAGACAGGGAGGGAGAGTTGATTGGCAACGAGAGAGGTATTCACACTACGACCCAGCTGGAGCAGGTGAACAGTCTGCACCAGCTGGACACAGAACTGGCTGACAAAGAGCCGGTTAACGGTGACGAGGAGCGACCCGTCAAAAGCTATTTTTAACTCCCCATGGAGGGCCCTGAAATCTGCTCATCCGGGTCCTCCATCATTATTCGGTCGTTTTCTTTCAATTCATATCGAGCATCCATTACACGGTTGAGCCGGCCCATTGCTTCCTGGCCAGGTATATCCATGCTTTTGACCTGCTGCTGCCAGGCAGATTCAATGATTCCATGAATGACAGCGGTACGCTCGGCATGTGTTTCCCCGAATGACTTATCCCGTCCGGCGCGAGAGATCCAGTCAACTGCTTTCATCAATTCTTTACCGCTGACTCCCACCTCTTGCTCCCAGTATCCAGCTAATTTCTCATGGAAGTCATCGTTCAAATTTGCACAGTCGGCAAGTTGGGCCCTGATGCTCTCGCTGGGAAGTATCTGTTTATTGGCCAAAGTGTGAACAGCAATTCTAAAGGCTGTAGGTTCGATAGGGCCTTGAGACATCGTAATTACGGTTGTTTTTCTGCGTTCGATCAACTCTCTTGCTGCTTGTATCTCAAGCTCAAGCCTCGTTGATGCACGTTCAGCGGCCGAAATGAACTCTTCATTCAGCTGTGCTGACCAAACGCGGGGAATACCCACGCCGTGATCAGTGTCACCGAAGACATTTCTAGGAATATGAATCGCCCGGCAGAATTTGGTGTCACGGTTACCAGCGATTCCTTTTGCCTGCTCAATGTTGAATAAGATGGAATCTGAAAAAGCCAGTATGGGCTCTTTCGGTTCAGACAATGATTCATCATCTTCGGCAAAAAGTTCGTTCATCCTGGTTCCCGCGCCCCAATGAGCTAGAGCGCAATTGGCAGCCGTATCACACATGTCAGCCATGTCTTCGTAGAGGATATCTGACGTCCGATTTGCACGAAGGTCGTCGAGAAGCTGCTCAGCGCGTTCTTGAGCTCGAGATAGGGAAATTCGGTTTTCATACGGCAACAATTCAGTGCGCTTACAGATGGCGTCCATTCCACTCAAGTATGCACTAATGCCGATCAGGAAAGGCGTAAGGTCTATTGATGTGTTCTGGTCAAGGGCCATGTCAACTCACCTGCGTGTCGAATATGCCCTCTAGGGTATGGCGATTTTTTACCCAATAAATGCCGGCATCTCTGGTTGTACAGTTAATCCTACACTCACGATTTCGGCATCGTATGGCTTTAAGCGTTTCAGAAATATCGATACTTAACCTATTACGGGTTGCCGAGCACGGCGTTAAGCGTTAACCTTCTTGCATCACGTAACCGGCAGGAGAATTTTATGTCTAACGTCGAGAAGGATGTTAAGCAGAAGCGTTTTGAGGTTTTTAAAGGGTCACTTGACCGGGTTGAAAAGGTTTACGGTCGCAATGTAACTGGTTACTTGTTCGGAGTAGGCGGAAAGACAGCCAGGTTTGAAATCGATCGTAAGGTTCGAGACCCCAGCATGGCTTCGGCTCGATTGCCAGGTCGATCCGATATTCTGGCGATTCAGTTGTTGGAGCTGCTTATTCGGGATGGTTACAAATTGGATGAGTTTGAATTTGACGATCAGGAGAGACTGATTCGGGCTCCAAGAAACTGATCGGTTCGTTCCATTGCGAAGTCGAGGATACCGCTCAAAGTTGAACGGTATCCTCTGAGCTCTTCGCCAGCATACGATTGTGATGGCTGCTGTTTCCGGAAATTGGATCTGCCAGATCCCTTGTGATACGAACGTAAAGCTGACCGTTCTGATCTTCTTTCTTGTAGAGATCAAATTTGAAGCCAAACATGCGGACTCTGTTCATCTGGAGGGTTTCATCAAACTGCCCTTTCGGGGTATGGCGCCGCAGCAAATCGATGAATCGGGCTTCAAAGCTCGAAAACTTTCTTTCAGGCCAAATTGTTTTATGTAGTTTTTCAAGCGGGCGATGGAATACCCGCTCTTGTTTCCCACGAAGAGATTGATTGGTCCTGCCCAGAATCATGTTCATGTAGTTGTAGATCGATTGAGCTATTCCGGATGATTCTTCAAGGATTTCCTTGTGAGCCCTGAAGTAAGCACGTTGTTCAGGATCCATTAAGCGATTAAACAGCTCATCGTTGAGCTTCAAGCGCCAAATTCTGTTCTTTTGTAAAACATCAGGCCGCCAGGCATCGACCATGAATTCATCGGACTGTTCTTCGTCGGGCTGCTCTTTCCAGAGTTCCTCCAGGTCCCCTTGGTAAAAGGTGTTCTGATATTGTGAATTCATCTCTGTAATTAGCCGGTGTTCGGTCTCCATATCCTCCAGGTTCAGCGTCTCCATCAGCTGTCTTTTGGCCTTTTCGTCAGGACCGGCGATAACTATCCGAAATTTGGTCTCGTGAAGTCTGCGCAGAGCTTGGTTGATCAGAGAGCGCGTCTGACCGGAGCTGGGGCGCTTGTAACCCATTCTTTTAGCCAAGCGTGTCACATCGATGTAGAACTGGTTGTCGATAGTCTGCGAGTCATCTGACGGGTCGTCAGTATTATCTTCGATGTCTAGCTCTAGTCCAGGAAAGTCCTGGTATCTTTTCTTAGACTCAATGTATCGGAGCCTTTCCATTGGATTTGATTGTGAAGCCGGCTTTTTACTTGGGTAGTTGCCATTTAAATTTTTGCCAATTTTTGACTCAATCTTCCCAACAATCTCGGTTAGCAAAGCTCGGATGACCCGCTGGTCTGATAGCGCAGCTAACTGTGATGAGGCGCCGGTTTCTGTGGTCGCTTGAATTAACATCTTGGCGTTGAGGTGAGTGATTCCGACCACGATCCTATTGTTCGGTATCACCTCCCGTGTAGAGAACCGCATTACTCGGTCGCAGATACCTGTGAACAAGGTCTCGGTAATTGGCGGCCTTGTGCGATCGAAGTCTGAAATCAGCTGCATATTTGATTCGCGTATTTGATTAAGCAGTCGCTTGGAGCTGTAGATAGATCGCTTCCGGCCGGATGTTAGCTGATTGACCTGCTGTTCATCTACTGAGTTAATGCCTTCCTCAAGAGGGTTTAGATAGAGAACCTTAAACGGCTTACCGCCTCGCGAAGAGTTGACTAACACCTCTCGAACAAGTCCCACCGAGATTAGCTTATTGGCGCGGTACTGAACGGTACTTCGGTTTCCTGACCCTCCCGATTTTGATGCATATTCTTGGATATCACGGAAGGTCACGGGGTAATACGGGATTGCCTGAAATTTCTCTTCTTTTAGCTGTTCCTGGATGCGTAGGGCTAGATCCAGGACATGGTTGAGATATTTTTTCAGGCTCGATCGTAAGTCACCTGACGTCGAAATATTTGCTCGAGCTTTTTCGATATTGGTGAGGGTCGCGTTCGATACGAGGAAGTGGCTCTCTTGGATTTGAGTAGCGTCATAGACCATTGCGTTCTTCTCGTGTTTGGGTGCGAGGCTCTATGGTCTCTAACGATACCAGAATTTTTGGTATTGGCGACCCATGAATGTGTAAAAGTTGGTATTGGCGAGCTGCGGAATCGGGATTTTTGCTATTGGCAGGCGGCCTGACCGTGTATCTAGGTATTGGTAAGGGAGGGAAGTCCTGTCTCTGGGATTGGCCCAGGTAAATTCGTTCGTATTTCTTGGTTCAAATAATCTCTTTCTAAACAATAAACAAACATCTAAACAATAAAGGGTCTATAGATCGCTGATTCATAATGGTTTTTTTGTTCAAAATTCGATGCCAAGACCATTAATAACGCTGCCAAGACCATTTTTAAGCGATGCCAAGACCACCTATTCCGATGCCAAGACCTCTTTATACGGTGCCAAGACCAAAGGCATCGTTCTTTTCCACAGAAAGCTCGATGCCAAGACCATTATTTTTGGTTTCATTAAAATTGATCGAATAGATTGTTTTAAAAGGCATTTTCCTGAGCCCTTCAATGTTGAAACCAGTGCCAAGACCAATGTTCCGGTGCCAAGACCATTCTAGATTTTGTGTTTATCCACAATGACTTCGGTGCCAAGACCAAATAATTTGCTACCTCATATTAATCTGAGACTGTTGCTGCTGGTATCACTTTAGAATGCTGTTTTAATTGAATTTTATAGATTTGTTGAAGCTCCAGGGTATCCTTCTCTAGCGATCGGGCATGACTCTGGCGATCGATGCCAAGACCAAAGTTTCGATGCCAAGACCACATTTTCGATACCAAGACCATTACCGGTTATTTCTTGGTACGGATTTTTGATTCGAAAGCCTAAGTTATAGAAAAGACACGTTAAAACGATATGAAATTATAATATGGCATATATCCTGTGAATAATTCGCTGCTATTATCAAGGCGTTGTTCACTCTGCAGGCTTCCTGTCTAGCACATGACAGTACCGGTATTTTTGGTATTGCCTGTGTGTGGCATGTCTGAGCTATCTTTGTTTTTGCTTCCCTTTTGCGAACACCTTGTAACACGTTGACAAGGAAATCCAGTCAGCCCATGCACCGAGTCATTCTGGCGCCCTGCAGAACTTATACTGTACCGGTGAACTTTCTCATGTGGAGTTATCTGAATGATTGAGGTTGGGCGAGCTCGATTTCTAATCGGTGTGCTGTTGATGGCAAATGCTTCTGGTAGTGCCTTTGCCGGTGTTTCTGGACAAACCGCCCCACCCTCCCCTCCGGATTTATCCTCACAGGAAGAAGCCTTAATTGCTGAGGGTGAACAGCAGCAATGCCAGGCTTATGCTTCGCTCTTGAAAATGTGGTTTGGCGGAGGTGTTCAAGGGATCTATACCCGTAATAAGCTGGACAACCCAGGTGTTGGCCGAAACCAACGAATTCAGCAGGTACAGCAATACAATCCCTTTGCAGGGGTTCGCGATCCTGCTACTTCTGATTTCCTGTCTAAAGAATTTCGCCTAATACGGGGCGCCCATAATGATGGCGATCCATTGGATCTTGACGGTTTTTATCGGCGCTGCCTTCAGTTTGTGAGTCGGCCAACTCGTGTTACCGGGTCAAACAATCAATCTGAATCACATGGACCTATTCCTGGTTCATCCAAGCCTCGAGCCAAAAGCAGATCTGGAGAGATGACTGGCAGTTCAGATCCATATGCCAGTCGACGGTAGCGGCGTAGGACGCGTCAATCCTTTTGTGGTTTTGGGCTACATCAACATTGACGCTAAAATTGTCATCACTCCGAGGTCGATACTTGGGAATCGGCCTCTCCCCTTACCTGCTCTTGCTTGACCTTTATTCAATCCTAGCCAGTAAAGCATTCTGACTTAGCCATCGAGCGTTTTCGGAGCATATTTTCTGATGACATGCGAGAGACGCGACCAAGTATGAGTAATGGTCTCGTGATTTGTCTGACACAATGATAGCGAATCCCCGAACGGTTAATTTTTGAACCAGATGCTCTACGTTTTCAATCGCCAGCCCCGATCCACCCCTTCTCCAGTTCCCCGTGCAAACCTTGCGTTTCTATAGAAACATCAACGCTGTTTCTATAGAAACATCAACGCTGTTTCTATAGAAACAACCTCAAGATCGGTAACGATTTCGTTAATAGATACAAAAAAATTTGGTTCGTTCCCTTGCCGGTTTCCAGTCATGGTGTATATTGTGGGTACTGATTGATTTGGCACCAATAGGACCAATTTGGAGGAGTTATGCAAAGTAGCGGCAGGTGGTTAGGGCCCGGCGAACGTTCTTACGAATACTTCTCTTCTCTGAACCAGAAGGGTTTGTCTGAGCTTGATGACATTCGAGACGAGATCAATAAAGAATATGGTGATGGTCACCATCGGCGTTTAAGGACTTGGGGGGCGCAGCAGGCAGCCGAAATGGTTGGCCGATCTACCCAGTGGCTCCGAGATTTTGACCCAGACGTATACAAAAATGAAGCGGGTCACGGTCGCTGGACCCTTGAGCGTATAGATCAGATCCGGGAACAGGCCGGGACTAAATACATTCGGCCGAAAGGCAGTCAGCCAATAACGATTGCCATGTCGAAATTCAAAGGCGGTGTTGGCAATACGACCAATGCTTGTCACGTCATTCATGCATTGGCCATGAAAGGTCTGAAGGTCCTGGCTGTCGACTTTGAGCCCCAAGCATCACTTACACAGATACTTGGCGGGATTGTCCCAGACTTGCACCTCGAGGATGAGGATTTGCCTGTTGAGGCGCTGCTGAAAGATCCTGAGCTCATCCTGGATCCCGATAGTCGAGCCGTTAGAGGGACATATTTTCACAACGTTGATTTGATGCCGGCAAACAGTTCATTCCAGGACTTCGAAATCCAGTTATTAAGCCAGCATTTTGGCAATGATGATTCAAACACCGATGTGTCACCTCAAAACCGGTTAGCTGCTGTGCTTGATCTCATCAAGGATAATTACGATGTGATCATCATTGATTGCCCGCCATCGCTTGGCCTCTTAACCATGAATGGCTTAGCAGCGGCTGACGGCATTATCACATCGCTAAAACCAGAACTCCTGGATAGGGCTTCTCTCGTCGCATATACGGACGCGCTCGCTGGTTATACCAGCATGTCCGAGAAAGAGTTTAAGTATTTTAGGCTTCTTATCAGTCAATACCAGGACAGCTCTGGTCAGGATCGGGTAACAAGTGGGTCAGGTCATCGTCGCAATGAAATTGCGGTTCGCCGCGTCTACGGTGACGCCGTTATGGACAACATCATGTACCACAGTCGAGCAATTGCTGATGCATCCACAAGTCTTTCCACGGTACTCGGTCTTGAGAAGCCTGTTGGATCACGCGGGGCGTACAAGCGTGCTGTAGGTGTTATTGCTTCTGTTTGTGATGAGATTTTTCAGGATCTCAATGACATTTGGACCATGGAGGCGGATGGAGATGAGTGAAAAGAAGCATGGCAAGGGCCTTTTTAATCCCAGCGCACCAGCAATGTCGGATGAGGGCAAGAAGCGCACTTTCGCAAAGCCTGCAAATTCGAAGTCTGCGAGGTCAGCTGCCGTTACTGAACCAGTTCCGGAAGTCACAGACGAGTACATTGAAATTCCTTCTAAGCTGGTGCGTAACTGGCGGTTCAAAGACCGTACTGCCGTAGAGCTTGAGGATGATCCTGAGTATTCCGCACTTGTTGATGAGATTAGAGAGCAGGGCGTTATTTCTCCCATCACTGTGCGTCCCATTGAGGGAGCATCCGCCGACGGGTTTCAATATGAGGAGGTTGTTGGCTTTAAGCGGCTTTCCGCTTGTAAAGCCCTTGGGATCGATGTACCCGCGCATGTAAGAGAGCTCTCTGATCTTGAGGCAGCCAGGCTGCAGAAAAGTGAGAATACGGGTAGGTCAGCACCATCGGCCTGGTCATTGGGTCAGCACTATAAGACGCTTCTCGAACAAGGGATGGCTGAAACTCAAACCCAGCTTGCAGCCTCTCTAGGGATAGATCGGGTTACTCTTACTAATCTTCTTCGAATCGCAAATAACATTCCGGATGACATTTCAAAATCGATAAAGCTTCATCGCCTCGGTTCGACAGCTCTACTTAAAATGGTCTCGTTATTAGGGGAGAAGGCCGGCCGGTCCTCTGAGGCCATGGTTGATCGAATAGTCGAATTCGCTGATGAGTTTAATGAGAAGCCGGAAAAGTCTTCAACTATCCTGGCTAAAATTGAAGCATCTTTTGATAGTTCCACGCAGAAGAGCCTGTCTGGTTCGACCTTCCGCTCCCAGAAAGGTAAAGCTCTGAGTGTGAAACCGGGCAAAGATAAGCTCTCGGTAACAATGCATGCGGCAGCGCTTTCCGTTGCTAGTCCAGAAGAAATAACTGAGGCTCTTACCAAGTTTCTTGAAGCCAAAGGTCTAACATTGGAAGAAGCCAAAAACTCTAAATAGCGTGTATCCAAATCTAACAACAGAAAGCCATCAGCTGAGGTTGATGGCTTTTTTTTGGCTAGTGTTTCTATAGAAACATTCACGTGTGATCTGTGCAGGGCAGCATGGTGGGGCGCAGCGATGTTTCTATAGAAACATTCAGTCTTGGGAGGCAAGAATTCAGCAATAAATCATCACCCGAGAACATGCTACGGAACCATTTGCACTTGCTTGTTTACCACGGGGGATAAAAAGACGATAGGGTGGGGCGGTCATCTTCCTGGTGCGGGTGAATCTGGCTCCGCGAATAAGTGACTCATTCTGCAGAAGGAATGGTGCTTCTCAAAGTTGAGTCTGAGGTCGGAATACGCTGATCTACTGGCCAGCGATTCTATCGCCCCAATTCGATTATCAAGTACATCCTATGTCACGAGAATTCTGATCCTAAAGCGCGGCCAACTTGGGGCTCCAGCTCCAGCTCCAGCACTCCAGTATCTATTTCGTGTTTCAGAAGCGCTATGAAGAATGGCGCACACAAACATTAACAATCTGTAACGGCTTGTAACTTAGTTGCCGGCAGTTCATGAAGTAGACTTCAACAAGTTATAAAATCGAATAGCTTATCTTTACAAAGGGCGGACAGTATGAATGCGGTATTGGGGGCAGCTGCTTTAGGATCAGTCAGACGGAAGGCTATATCAGATATCCCGAGCAGTGAGCAGGGACACCTGTTGGTGAAATCGTCCGCTCTTTGGAATAGCTATTTATCGAATAGCGCAACATCTTCTGAATTAATCGAGCTGGTAAGTAAGGACCTGGAAGTAGATGCGGCCGTAATCCGGGGGTGGATCAACTTATACGGCTGGCGGCGCCCTGAAGACGAAGTAGAGGGGAGCGCGGACGAATCATTATTCAGCGTGAAATCAGATACTGTTTACCACGTAGATGGAATAGACCGCACGATGGATCAGAACGCTCTCCGCGACATGGCCGTTGATCCTCTTTGCCCATTCTGGTCCAAATTGCGAGAAAAGCATCGTAGACCGGCAATGACCTGGCTATCCACCCTGAGCTTTCTCGCTCCCATTCGAATCGATTTCTCTCTTTTCCAGAATATGTTGGATCGCTTCTTCGTCACGATTGAGGATCTGGCATGTGTTTTCTGTGTCGAGCCGGGGTTGCTGAGACGATACTGTGATGCCCATGGAATTAAGCAACAGCAATACGCCGGCGTAAGCGATGTATCCATCGCGAAACTGGTCACTGACAACGACTGTCTTCAGCAGGTTCTTGTGCACTACGCCCAACAGCTCTATCGCGAAAGGGCTATCCCTATTCGCCGTGTCAGTCAGAATGTTGGCTTGCAATGG
Organism: Marinobacter halodurans; assembly: GCF_004327985.1. GTDB lineage: Bacteria > Pseudomonadota > Gammaproteobacteria > Pseudomonadales > Oleiphilaceae > Marinobacter_A > Marinobacter_A halodurans. The sequence goes on along the minus strand of NZ_SJDL01000008.1, from coordinate 142,893 downwards.
CAGGACGTATGGGCGATGGGTGTTCGCCATAACGGCTGGCAGCTGCCAACAACTGAGACGCTTAGTGAAATCGAGCGATCTGTGAGTAATCACGAAATATAGAAAAGGTCACTCGGATCAATACCGGTTAACGAAAGAACCTCGTCAGGGGATAATTCGGGCCAATAGGTTTCCGATACATAATGAGCTAATCCCCGGGCTATGGTCCTGAATTCGTCATTATCGATATTGGAATACGATAAGCTGATAGGGATGTTTGCGTCTACTTCCACTGATTTCAGTAGTGGTTCCAGCTGATCCATCAAGTTCTCGCCCGCCAGCCCAAATTGTTCAACCATAGCTCGATCAATGGCATTGAGAATTGCCGGTCCTTTGATGCGACTTAATTCACACCCAACTCCCGAATCCCTTTGCAGCTTCTTGATGGCCTGATGTGCGTCCAGGGCCTCGAATCCGGGCAAGTGTTGACAACACAGCTGGCCGAAACGATGTGCGAGCCTGTGTAGTCGAGGATTGCGAGGGGTTTGTATGGTTGCCTCAACGATTGAGTTGCGCGTAAAGCGTGCCCGACGACATTTTTCTCTATCGATTTCATCATCAATTCGGAATCCCTTCTCGCATACAGTTAGCTGTAATCTCATGACGCACCTCTGGTGATCTTTGCTAACCATAATATAACGCGTAAAGCGTTCTTATCAATATCAGGCGTCCATTTTTTTTGACAAGCGAGGCTCGGCGCTGAACTAGATAATTATCACTTTAATATGTTCGTTACATTCAACCGACTACATGGGGGCGCCAAATGTCTCGCTTTCCTCGGTTCCATCTGTATCAATGGGATCGCAGCTTGCTTCGATTCGAGCTTCATGAGATTGCCGACAACACTGAAGATCTCAAAAGGTGTGAGGGGATTATGCGCCCGGGTGTGACCCTGATTCTCCTTGCGGAAAAGCCAGAGCGTTATTGGGTGGCACGCTCCAGTATCGGATCAAATTATTCTGTCTCGAGTGGTCATGTTGTGCTGATGTGCCCTGGATCCTATGAGCTTGTTCATCGTGCGGGTATCTTTAGCAAACAGTTTCTGGCGCAATGCAGGCTTTATTCCCCAAGTGGTGATCTGATGAGGCTTGGAGCGACCGAGCCTGGTAAATCAGCAGCGCTGGAGGATCCTGCGCGGCCACAAAAGGATCATTCGTTGATCCCATGTTCGAATGCGAGCGATGCCTTTGTCTGGAATGTCCTGCAGGTAGAGTCATTGGCAAATCGGCTCATCCAGCATGATGTCTCTACATGGGAGGAATTTTGTCGTCGATATTTCGAGTTCGGTATGCCCACTGCAGTCGAGGTAGCCGCTGCCGTGAAGCAATCAGTGCAGCAATATGTGATTGGCGAGTGTCGGAATGGGGCAAGCGTGACGGTTATCGCTGACGGAATCATTAAGCTTGCTCAGGCCATGCCACCGTGGAACGTTGGTGACATCTCGATCGCCAACGTGCGAGTGGCCAATGCTTTGCAGATCGGCCAAATCCGAACGATCAAAGATTTGCAGTGGTGTAATCCAGTCAACCTCATCAAGTTGCCAAACTTTGGTGAGCGGTCACTTCGCCAGCTCTTGGATATTCTTATAGGGGAGACTTCTGGAGTAAAGGCAACTTCAAGTGAGGGCGGGGCCCGCGCAGCTGCAGGTTGAATCTGGCGAGCCCACACTGAAAGCTCGCCATAACCAGGGTGGGCTTTAAAACAAGCTGAAGTGGGATTGAATGCCAATGCTGACCATATCGGCCTTAAAGCTATCCCCATCTACCAGCTCACTGTACTCGATGGCCAGGCTCATCTTTTCGGTTGGGTGAGCCGCCAGCCCGAATCCGTAACTGAATCCGTTTTCACTGGTGCTGTTTTCGCCGGCACTGTCATGGACGTTGATCGAAGCATCCGCAAATCCAGCCTTGGCGTAGACGCTGGACTTTTCGCCAAGGGGCAAGTGCCCAACCAAAGATGCGTTCACATAATGATCCATTTCCACTTCCGTTCCCGGAGAAATGTCATCCCGATTAAATCCGGTACCAACCTCTACTTCAGCGGCTACCTGGTCAATCAAGAATGTGCCGGCACGAAAAGCAACGTGGTTGGGTTCTGCTCGACGGTCAGCAGAGTCTTTCACCGTGAAGATGCCGCCATAAAGACCAACATAGCCCTGGCCCTGCTGAATGGTGGCAATATCGGATGCGGCACTGGCCAAACCTGCAGCACCCATACTGGCCACGGCAACTGCCGCGCGCATTGAATTCTTTGTTTTCCTCGCCATCTCTGGCCCTCCGTTGTTCGTAGATCCGCTCAAAATGCCGTACCACAATATCAAAGCGGGATGGCCGTAAACGGGAGGTGCATTGGTTATGCCAGACTTGTTCAGTGGCGTTTGCAGAGGCTATAAGTCGATACAATGAGGCTCATTCACACATCAGACGCAAGGCATGATCATGACGGATATGGCTCTAATCGAGCGGTGCAATATGGCTGAAAGTCCGATTAACTGGTGCTGGCAGTTTCATGCCGTTCTCTCACCAGGCACATCACTTCAGACCTTGTGTCGCCATGGCGAGCGGATCCTGCCGGCCGAGAATTTCCAGCCACCATTTGCAATGCCAGCAGACCACTCGCCAGTTAGGGAAGGATTTTGGAGTATCGTCGATATCAACGATTCACACGACAGCGATCCCTTTGATCCTACCAATGTCAGTTGCGATCTGATCGATGGAGCCCACTGCACGACCTACGAGCGATACTATGATTTTCTGAAGGGGTTCCGGACGATCATTGAATCCTGGGAGCTGACCAATAGCCAGAAGCGTAAGGCACTCCAGGATTGGTTCGCTGAACAAGAATACCCGGACGTCATCTATACCCTGGGTGGACCTGAGAACATTCTGGATCGTTACTTTCCCTCTTATCTGCTCACCCTGAATGATCAGGGGCTGTCCCTCAAATCGTTGCAAGCCCTACGCCTTGCCGGCATCGATAGCCCTTATGCTTTGGCGCGTATCAGCGATTCCGAGCTGGCGAATGTGAATCAATTTGTAGCCAATGAATGGGCGTTACTGACATCCATCCGCGATCAAGTAAGGCAGGCCCAAACATGGACAGGCGAGGCTTCGGTTTCAGATCAGCTCAAAGATCCGTACGTCCAACTGATCTACTAACCGGGAAAGGGGATAGGCTTTAGCCTATCCCAAAGACTCAAGCTTTTAACAGAGTGGGGGGGGCAGTGCGGCGTGGACAGACCGCACTGGTTGGTGAATTCAGGCGGATTCTTCTAAGGGCATGAAAGGGATTGCCTGGGTCAGTCCTGTCCCGAGATCGATCATGGCTCCGTTATACGGCAAGTGACCCTTTCGAATTGCTTTCCACAGGAGGTTGGTAGCGCTGGCCGCAACCTGCTGGTTAATCATCAAGTCCTGTCGTGATAGGGACTCAGCGGCGCCACAAGAGGGTGTTTGTGGTTGTGACTCGTTGGTCATCATCGACGGGAAAAGCGCCGCTGCGTTCGGTACACGGGATTTGGTGGTGTTTCCCGACAATTCCCCGATAACCACTTGTCCCTGGTCCTGATCGCATCCCATATCGCACCACAGCGTCCTGCAACCAACAAAGGCTTCGGTCCCTTCCGTAGCAACCCATTGGCGAACTGCCAGATTATCAACGGCCGTGATAATCAGGTCGATCTGATGTAGTGGGAGCTTTTTGATGTCTGCTTCAGCGAGGTAGGAAGCGTGGGAAGACCAACTGGTCCCCATCAGCATGTTCGCTCGATGTATCAGGGCATCGGATTTCATCATGCCGATTTCGTGTGGATAGAAACGCTGGCGGACGATGTTTGAAGGTTCCACTTCATCCCCGTCGGCTACGGTCACGTTCAATCCATGGCCACCCAGGGCAATCATTGCCTGATGGATCCGCATGAGGCCGTCGACCATTTCCGATCCATTTCCGCCAGCACCAATGAGCAGAACATTTAGCTCACGTGAGCTCGTCATCCAGGTTTCTGGTAGGGCTCGAGTAGAGGCAGTGTTGCTCATTTGGTGATCCTCCTGATCCATTGCATGAGGGATACGTGACGCTCATTGAGTGTGTCGAACGGATATTCAGCGACTCCCTCAAGTTCCAGAAAGGTCTCGACCCAGTTTTCGCCGGTAACGTGGTCTGGCATGACTCGGTTTCCAGACGGGTGCGTGAAAGGGCTTTCAAAGAACATCGTCTCGATGTCCTCGATGTCCTTGTTGCGTGGCTGCTCAGGAATTTGGTTGCCGCCAGTACACCAGTGCCCGGAATCATTGATGTTCGGCAGACCACTGTGGCTAATACCGTCCGAAGGCTCTGGTCGCTGATCGCTCTCGAGGGCGCTCACCCAAAGGCCACCACGGTGGGCCACGAAGACCAGGGAGGGCATGGGGATGGTCACCTCTTGGGAGTGCAGTCGGATCATTGTCTGCGCTGCTGGCCGATACCATACAAGGGTTTGCGGGCTTTGCATCAGGGTTCGGGCGTTGATAAACCCGGCGCTGTCGTCCTGGAGATCGTCGTTAAGGGTGGCAACGATGTCTGCTTTAGCTGAGGCGTTCAGCGGGCGGCCGGGGCCGAGGCGGGGAATGTCACTGGCGGTGTCGACATCATGGACCACTACAGAAAGGTGGCTTTCGTGATTGTTGTTAACCTCGTGGATCAAGATTGCGGTGCTTGTCAGTTCCATGCTCTGCTCCAGCTGGCGATGTTTCCGACATAATAACGCGTAACGCGTTATTGTTCAATCTTGAATTACAGCTTTGCGATCAGTTGTGCGCCCTCCAGGAATCGCAGGCGCAGCGCCAAAAGCTCAGCCAGCGGAAGGTTCCAGTCCAGTTCTAAACGTCTCTCATCGGGGTCTGACATGACCATCTCGCTGAACCCATCCAGGTTGTCGCGAATAGGTGCCATGATCTCGGTTTCTTCCTCGTCGCTGGGCAGGAGCACCAGTGTTTCAGCCAGTTGGTTCGGCATGTCTGTCACATCAAGGATGGTGTTGTCTGATCCGTTGTACGGAGCCAACACTTCGGCTGTTTCCGCCAGCCATTCGAGAATCTTAGCTTGGTCCTCGCCTTCAGCCCCCAGCTTCTTCAGTCCCCCAACTTTTCGGCAGAAGCGAGAGATTGCGTTGTTTCCGTTCAAGGTCGCAACTTCGGGGACGCTCCAGTAGTCTTTAGCAACCCGCATATCGTCGTATAGCGATTGATAGAACAGCGCTGTTTCGGCATCACAGCACATCATGTAGTCGCCAGATTTCTCTATAGCTTCCTCGAGCTTGTCGAAGTTGGCCGCCTCCAGGTCCGTGACGTCCAGTTCTTCGTGTAACTGTTCAATCTCGGCCTCGATCTCATCGAAAGAAAATGCGGCGAACTCCAGCAAGTCTACCGGTGTTGAGCAGGGGCGCAGATAGAGGTTGATCAATTCCAGTGCCTGAAGAAATGCTTCGCGCTGCGCCGTGGTCAATTTACCGGTTATCGGCGTCATGCAATACGCAGTCATATCGTTTGGCTGAACGTAGCCGAAAGCGGATCGACTACTGGCAACCGGGTCATCCCTTATGAACGATCCTGGCCAGCTGGAGTCGATCCCAAGCAGCGAGCGAAAATTCACATCCAACTGGTTTACAGCAGGGTCGTCTGCCCCCGGTCCCGTCAGATGCTTGCAAAGGCTCTCAGCAGTTGTCTCAACGTGTTTCAAGATGCGGCGGGGTGGAACCGTGCTGGCTTGCTTTTCAACCGCATAGAGGTCGCATACGGCGATGTGGGTCGTTGACCGATCGGTGTATCCGACTTCAGCAAGCTCAATCGCATGAGAGGCTATGGCTCTCAGAGGGATTGTGGTGGTCCAGTCGACGCTGAACTCTGCCAGGGAAACTCGCTGTCCCCAGGTTGAAAGGTCGCGACACGTGCGTTGCCAGACAACTATCTCCTTCAGGCCGTCCTCGATGATGTTGTTGACGTTCTGAGTCGAGGTTGCCCCCAAAGCATGGCTGACCATCAGGGTGTTGGCCAAGCTGGCCCGATCTGGTCGGAAATATCGAAAGAGGTCAGAGGTTGCGGAGATAAAATCACTGCCGCGCTCAAAGCGAGGCAGTGTCAGCATAGTTAGCGCGGGATGAGGCTGTGCCTGGGCAAAGAAGCGGGTGCCGTCTTGGCGTTGAGAGCGATCCCTTTGAGCGTTTGCATCTGGCGCTGTGACAAGCATGGCTCGGTTTCCTCTTCTGTCCCGCTTGGTTTGGGTTGTGTAGCGCGGGCTTCATTGGCCCACGCCTTGAGAGTGTTCCAGTCCGGTTGTTGGCTCATCAGTCCACCTGTTCAGCCGTTGGCTTTGAATTGAGCCTCTTTCAGCACGTACACCAACCGGTCCCCCTCGCTTCCGTGTTCTTCAACCTTGCCGTAGCGAAGCTGAGGGTATTGAGTTGCGTAGTGCTCCAGGACAGCGGCTGGCGCAGCGTTCGGATCAGGGTCTGGCAGGTCAGTAGCACCCAGGCGGAAGACGCGTTGCATTTCAATCGTTGCCATGATGTTCGCTCCTTAAAGGCTGTTCAGTTCTTCGAGGTCAGACGCATTGTCGTCGTCCTGGTCGCGTGTTTGCTCGGCAGCCGGGGCCGCCGATGGGGTGGTGGTTGTTTTGCTGGTGTCTGAAGCAGCGTTGGCTGCGGCTTCAATCTGGAGAGCCCGTTCGCTCCAGTCGTCTCGGGTCGGGGCGGCTTTGGTGATTTCGGCCACCAACTCGCGCTCGATGTTGTCAGGCTCTGCGATCACCTTGAATGGCATGGACAGACCTGCCATCAGGTGCTGAAGTTCTTCGCTGGCATTGGCCGGAACCGGTGTCGTGATGGGCTTGGCAATAACGATCAGTTGGGTGTCGTCTTTCGCGCTGACTTCCAGCGTAACGCGAGTGGTTTTGCTACCAAGCAATGGGCGGAGTGCTGCGATCAGGCTCATGCGTTTGTTCCCCTGTGTGAGTGTATGGTTATAGTAAGGCGTAACGCGTTACGCGTCAACCACAAAACCAATTAAATATTGCTCTTTAAGACTCGAAACCGGCTTTGCGCGTTAGCGCGGTATGAAGGGAGGGCAGGCGCGGTGGGTCCACGCCTGCAGGTGACGTTATTGTTTATCAGTGTCCGTTGAGTGATCGGCTAAGGCCATGTTGTCGGGCACGAATCCGCTGAAAGAAAAGTCGCTCTTTTCAACAATGTCCAGGATGTCCGATTTCTTTTCTTTCAGAAGCTTGGCAAAGCTCGACTGGCCGTTAGCCGTGTCGTAGTAATGGTCGAATCCACTGGCCTGTAAAAGCGTCTTGATGACAGGCTTGGTGTGCGCGTCCAGGTATTCCCGATCCATTGTGAAATGGGAGGTGAGGTCGGCTCCATTGGTTCTGGCCAGCTCCGCCGCCAGGGCTCCATATGGATCATTTTCGCGCGATCCCAGGCCCGACATTTGCCGTGTTGATTCTGCAACCGTTTTGGAGGCAACGCTGGCGATCATGTCATCGATCAATGTGTCACTGGCACCTGCGAGGGACTTAACGATCATCGTCCGGGTTTTGGTGTCGCTGTCATAGAACGACAGTTCCTTCGCAACAGAGGGGTCAAAACCTTCCGGGACTTGTTTGCTCTGGACCATGAGTTCCGCCAGCGCAATAGCTTTTGCCTGGGTCGGTCGTGTTCTCACGGTTTCCGCGGCCGCGTGGCGGTGAACGCTGTGAATCCGCTCTCGAATCTTTTGCGGGGTAGCCGGTGCGCTCGCCTCAGCCTTGGGCTTGGTGGTTTTGCCTTTCGAGCCTTTGACCTTTGCACTGGTCGATCCACCGGCGTTGCCGGGCAAGGAGGTTGACGCCCCGCTGTCTGTTGCAATCAGCTCCTGGTAGCTGCTCACTTTGACCTTGTGGCATTTGAGGTCGAAACAAACATGGGGCTGGACATTGCCCGCTTGCCCTGGGCGCGTCTTCACCAAAGCGCCGTAGTGACTGCATGATTGGCAGGCGGAAAACTGATCGCGGCCAACGCCATTTTGCCCGCTGGTAGCAATGATGGTGGTTGCCCCCTCTGCAATGTCCCGGTCGAGTTCAACCCGGTTGAACGACTCACGCTGCGTGTCGCGGGTTTCCTCGAGAAATTCATCGGTTTTCTGCTCAAAGCATTGCTTGTTGAGGCACCGGCCTTCGTTGATCCCGGTATCAAACAGGTTGCTCTGCAACGATGAGTTGTGGGGGCAATTCTGGCAGTCCGTTTTGTCGAACGGTGCAATGTTGAGCTTGAGCGAAAGCGCCTCAATTTTCTCGCGCAGCGCATCGTGATGTAGGTTGTTCTTGAGGGTGATTTCCAGTGCCTTGCGCTGAGTGTCCTCGCGCAGCGTCGACAGGATTTCGGCGTGATTGATTGTGATCCTGTTGTCGGTCAGCGCTTGGCCAACTTCATCACAGCAATGGGTCAACTGGATTCGGTTTCTCAGCTTGCTCATCGACCAGCCGAGTCGCTTGCAGACCTCATCGCGATCATTGTTGTTCTCAGCGAGAAGTTCTTTGGCCTCGATGCCTTCATCCATTGGTGACATATCGTCCCGGTGAATGTTCTCGCTGAGCGCAGCGTCACGCGCCTCCCTTTCGGTCAGATTTTTGATCCGAGCCGGGACGGATGGGATTGCCAGTTCCAGAACGATTTCCATTCGGGTGTAACCGGCGACCAGCAGAAAATAGCCTTCGCGTTCGGGGTGTGGGCGCACCAGGACAGATTGGAGGACGCCCTGCTGGCGGATTGACTCGCGACGAGCTTTGTAGACCTCTGCTGAACGGAAGCGACGCGGGTTTCGCTCAGGGTCAACGATAATCCTGTTGGTCGGCAGTTCCCGGGCACCATCTTCTGTTGTTTGTTCAACCGTTGCTACTGAGTTCATCATTCCGCCTCTCCAGTTATCAGCGTTTATCGATATGATAACAATATAAGGCGTAACGCCTTTTTAGTCAACTTCTACGGGGTATTTAAAGTAAAAAAGCACCCGCATGGGGTGCTAAACGTCTACCTTCAGGGAGGAAGGTTTAAAAACAGTTAATCATAGCCGCCATTACGGCAAGAAAGATTGCTAATACGGGTGAGAACCCGTTAATTGACAATATAGTTCCTAATACAACGTTGAAGCCGATCAAAAGCCCGCAGGACCAGCGGACAACCTTGACTTGAGCGCTCACTTTTCGCGGTCCAGCCGGGTATACAGTTCGTGCAGGTAGGGATCGCGTCCATATTGGTCAATGTAGTCCGACAGATCGAGCTGGATCAGCCAAGCGCCCAGGTCCTGGTTGTTCTGACTGATATGGCAGATCACTCGCTTGTAGTAGCCCAGGTCGTAGCACTTATAGCCAACCCTGGCTCCTTGAAGTTTGCTGGCAACAATTGCGCTGGCACGGCGACCCTCAGCTGTATTTTTGGAGGCATCAGGGTGTTTTGATTCGGCAGTGTCTATCGATCCGAGTCTGACACGGATTGATGAGGATTCAGGCTGCATATACTGGTGTTCATTTGCGCCAACGGATTGGTAGATCGCATTGAATTTCTGCTGGCTGTCCAGTTGCAGGTCATAGGTGTCGCCGTCAACAACGTTAATAACGGTTGCCGTTCCTGATACAGGGGCGCTTGGAGACAAAGCGAATGCTGGGACCGGGGTTATAATAAGTGCAATAAATAGTGTGATGATGTGCTTCATAATTTTCTCCAGATATAAACGCTTGATAGTTCGAATTACATAAAATAGATATTTTTATTGGCTCGTAATAAAGGTAACGCGTAACGCGTTTTTTGTCAATCATGAAGCGGAAGTTTTCGGTGCCGTGAAACCTGCCGTGCTGGTGGTTTTTTAACCGGTACAATGGCCTGAGTCATCGAGGATTGGATATGGTTGATATTAACAGTTGGAGACACCCTGAAACGGGAAGGTTGCGCCTCTACCTGGGGCGATCTCTGAAAGAGGAGATTATTGGTCAGGCCGGACTTGATCTGGATTCGTTGGCTTTGAGTGTTTGGCTCCAGGAGTCAAATAAAGGGCCGCATCAATGGTCCCTGCTTGCCTTCAGGAAGCAGGGCGCGTTGGCTGGCAGTGTCTATGCGTCTCTGAAGCGGGAAGTGTTGAAATGTCTTGGTGTGGAAGCGTCTTGGGATTGGGAATCTGTTTGCCGTCAGCTAGATCAAGCGGAGCCCGGTGACGATACCGCGCCCCGGCCAGCTGCGGGACGAAAGCCGCCCCGTATTGATGATCCTATCCGGGTTACGATTGGCCCGGCACTCCATAACGACATCGGTAAGGCGCTGTCGAGCCATGAGCGAGTAGAGGTTCGAGAGAATCCAGAGCTGAAGGTTGACCTGAGTTATTTCAATTCTCGTGGCGACGAGTTGGTAATCAGACGTCTGCTGGCGGTCCAGGATGGAAATGCTGACGATCTTATTGAAGGTCAGGGCCTGCTTTTTGAAGCGACGGAGGCATTGAATTTTCAGGCCGCGAACACCGACCACAGGGTGATGGCCGTTGTCCTGATCCAATGCAATGTGTACGACATGCTTTCTTCGCAGATGACCAGGCGCCAGATCGACGGCGCTATAAGCTTTGTCACCGCCGTTGATCAAGTGTCAGTGTTTCCATGTGAGTCGGACGAGCGCGCGGTAGAGCTTATTTGGCAATTACTTGGACATTTCCAGCGAAGTGCAATTGTCAGATCTGAAACCCGGCCGGTGATTACTTTGCTCGATGAAAAGTGCGCTCTCCTGCAGACCATTCCCGGTATTAGCCGGTCACTCGCCGAGGCGATCCTTTATCGGTTTGGAACGATACAGGCCCTGGCAAACGCGCTGCCTTCAGAGATTGAGACTGTTGACGGTATTGGGCGGAGGCGAGCCCGAGCTATTGCGAGGGTGCTGCAACATGGGCTGGCGCTCTAAGGGCTACTCCATGCCCGCCAGCTTGACTCGGGTGTCGAACATGGTAATTGGGGTGATCTCAACAATGGCGTCCGGATTGGTGACGACAGCGGCCTGAGTCCAGCCGGTGGTAGTCTGAATCGGAAAGCCGATGACATTGAGCTTGTTGTAAGGCTCAATTTTGATCAATTCATCGAGCAGCTCCATATGAGGCGATGCTTTTCGCGGGAAATCATCTTGCGGGAGCCCTCTAAGGGCAAGCAGACGTTTCCAGTGTTCCGCAATGTCGTCCAGGACAGCCTGTTTTGCCCGATCAGGCACTTTGAGGAAATGGAGCAGGTCAAAGGTGTCAAAGCTTTGCTTCCGGTTGACCCACTGCCCAACGTTCACTTTCACGTCGACAATGCAGAGTTCTTCATCGCGTTCATGAGCCTGCATCAAAGCGCGGCCAAGAACACCTTGCGTGCGCCGGGTTCCATATAACAAAGTCTGTCCGCAGGTAGGGAGCGTAGTGTTGCTGTCCAGAGAGAAATCGGCCTGAGAAATCACTACCTCTTCTGGTGGTCGCTGACCTTTATAGGTAAAAAAAGTCTTCAGCGCGACCAGCGACGCGGGCGGTTTTTGTTCCATTGTGTCGTTGACCAATCGGTATAAAAAGTTTTGCGTACTTTAGCACAACACGATCCGAGAGGGTCCCAATTAGATAATTTTTGACAAAATAACCGCGTGTTTAACCGCCTGTGCCTGTTACCCGCCATTCTGTCATCATATGCATCTGATAAACTCACCTCACCAGTCGGATAACGGGGCATAGCAATGGCCGAACACCATATTGTTTTACAGCCAATTGACGGGTCAATCATCCAAAGATTGTACGCGCGATTGGAGGAGCAGTTTGCCAGTGGCGAGGGCATTAGAGGGTCGATCAAAGGCGTTGACCTGGCGATGCTGATGAATGTGCCGCCGACTCGTTTGAGCAGTCTGAAAAAGGCACAACCAGGTGGACTCCCGGAAGATGAACAGGATTCGACTCGCAGAACGATTAAGCCGAGTCAGGCCGTGCTGACCCGTTTGTTATTGCGGTATCCCCATTATGCGCCGCTGATTCCTATGCCTGATGCGAGAGAGGTATGGCGGCATGTGAAACCACTGATATCGACTGAATATTTCCCGGAATCGCGACGTGAAGCCAGTCAGATCATGTTTGCCCCGCTGTTTGGCCGTTCCTATCCCGCCAGCTATAAGCTTCTCTCTGGTGATGATGAGTCTGCGGGGACCGCCAGCGATCCGCCCAGCAACGTCCTTCGCCTTTTCACGCTCGTTATGGAAAAGCTGGCGGTGGTGTTCCGGGAAAGCCTGTTGCAGTACCTGGAGGAACATGCACCCGCCTCAGTCACTGAACAAGCGCGGAGACGAATGCCGCGAAATTGGCTGGCACTCAATGAAGAAGAGGATTTGATTCGGGACCTGGTGCCGAGTGCCTATCAGCAGACTTTCCGTATGCAGGTGCATGAGCGGAAAAAGGGGTGGTTTGAGCTTTATTTACAGGTACTCAGCGATGAAGCCGTATCCCGGAATCTGATTGAGCGCGATGCGATCACCCGGGGAGGCTGGCGGAACAATGATGAGTTGGCGCCTGAAAGCCTGTTTGACTTCAATATTCGGCAGCGCCCAATTGTTGGGGGAAGCGAGGATATCTTTCAAAGCCTGCGCAATATGGGTGGTGTGGATCTACTCAATCCGGATGCTGACGTCTCAGACGAACCAATGACCTCTGCCGAGTTTTTCTGGCTGATCGGCTTGAATGCGAAAGCCTACTACAGCATGTTGAGCCACAAGAAACGGCGGATCGATCCTACCAGTTCAATCCTGATGCGCTATCTCTATCGATACCCGCGGGACATTTCGACGTTCATCTCGGCACCGCCGCTTGGGCGAAAAGTTCTTGAGCGAATTCGAGAAATAGACCCGTCATTTCGGACCTCGCACCTGGGGCCCTTATTCGGTGGATCCTATGTCAGTTCGTATCACTTCGCCAACTCAAACCACTGCCCCTACGACTTGCGGCGCCTGGTCGGCATTTTCATGGACCAGGTGGACAGTCACCCCGAGATTTATCAGCAGATCAAGCAATGCGCTGAGGAAGAAGCTTTTGCTCGCGGCGTAGACCGGCAAACGTTCTGGCGTGAAGCACGGTGGTATCCAAAAGAGGCTAAGTAGGGAGGAAGGGGCCGTGGATGATGCAGCACAAATGGTGTTGCCGTTGTCTGACCTGGTTTCGGACTGGCGGGACACGATCACTGATGCTCAGCGAGAAGACGACGACCTGCAAATGCACTGTAAGCGTTTGCTGGTAGATCTGGTGAGCGCTTTTCAGTCACTCCGGGAAGCGGGCGATCAGGCATATGCCTGCATACTCAACGATGAAGACCTGCCCGCCAAATACTTGGAGCCTCACCCCGTTGTAGGTTACGCGGCCCGCCTGCGGGCAGCCCAAGCGGTTACAGAATGGTATTTTCAACCTGGCCAAGCGGCGACTGAAACCACCATTCATATGGCGGCTATCGCGACAAGCGAACGCACGCGCCAGGCAATTGCCCAGCTTAATGAAGCGAAGTCCGCTTTTCAGGACGTGGTTGCCCAGCTTCGCCGGAGCATCCATGTTGAACGTCATGAGCGCGGAGAGCTATACCGGTTGCTGAGCTTCGCCCTCGAGCGTCGGCCCAAGGTTTTACGGGATAACGCGATAGGAGAAGTGGTGCGCGACATTCTACATCCGCGTTTGAGCTTGCGTCAGGCAGGTAGGGCTATCCCCCTTGTGGACAGATTGCCCACATCGATTCGCTGGCGTTGGGTCAGTGATCGAGCCAGCGACAGAATTACCCCGGCCCAAGCGCTGGCACTCCTGGAGAAGAAAGTCGACAACCCTTACGTTGAAAGGGATCGCCAGCAGTTATTGGCCCTGGATCCAGGCGAGCCGCTTTCCATCGTCAAGAATTCGGTCAGTCAATTGCGCATATCCTTGGTTATCTCTCCCAGAGCGGAAGATGACACCCCGTATCTGTATGTGAAAAGTCGAATGCCGCTGTTTTATGCCGGCGACGACCCGGGCGCATTTCGGTCAGCTCCTCAGTTAATCAAGGTTCCAGAAAATGCGCCGCGCTTTGAGAGGATCAAGAAGTTGGAAGATGAGCCATTCCTGAAGACGCTCCCGGTATATCGATATCGGTCGGTGGCTGACAGTGAAGATGGTATGACCCGGGAGGCAAAGTCTTGACCGGTCCCGGGCACGGCCCGCTTCCAGATCCAGTTGAGCACCTGAAGCATGCCCACCTTGCATCCGCCTCAGATCTGAAGCTGGCCTCATGGATTTGGTTGCGGCCAAGATGTTTGCGATGTCAGAACGACATCATGGCAACAGCCGTGCAAGTGAGCGTCCAAGAAGGTGAGATCGTAGCAAGCGTTTTCTGTGATCGTTGCCAACAAATATCGCTTTTCGCTTGCCGGTATACCGGGCGTGGCTGGCGGCTTGTGAGTTTTTGGCGTCCCCAGGGCAGGGCGCTACCTCGCTCGTGGCAATTCAAGGGGATCAGCGGAATTCTGCGTCTGTGGCTATGGCGTTCCCGCCAACAGTTTGAATGAGGGCGCTGTGGCGCCCTAAAGACAAAGCCTATACAGGGAGGGGTGTTTTTCCCGGTGCGGTGTGAATATAGAGACCGCCCGGCTGGAATGGCGCGGGCGGAGTGATACCGGGAAAGGCTGCGGCTCTAGGCCGCAGCAATGTAAGAAGGCTCAGGAACAGAGGTCGGGGCGGGGCAGGCGCGGTGAAGCGCCTGTGCAATGCTGAAGCCAACCGCTTCGAAAACTGGAAAGACAATGCTTTGGCCGAGGATTTCGTGAGCGATCGTCTTCGGCGTTCCGGTGGCCTCGATGTAACCGGCCGGTACCCCTTTGATGCGAGCGTGTTCAACTGGTGTGAACAGGCGGGACAGATCCGGGTTGCTCGGGTGGCGCAGGAAGGGATCGGTGCTTCGTCCTTTCTGGTACTGGCGGGTGATGGTAGGAACCGTTTCAGAATCACCTGTCACCAGCTGGCGGCGGAAACCCTTGCCAGCCTTGATGTCTCGCGCTTCTTTAGTTACCAAGTGTTCGTACTTGTCCCAGAGGTTGTCGTCTTCCCCAATGGGCTCCAGCGCCTCCGCCAGCGTGGCCGGCTTGACCTTCAGGGGGGCGACTTCAAAGCCGTCCATCAGCTCGTAAAGACCGCTGGACACCGCAACGACAACCAGACGATTTCTGTTCTCAAGTGCGCCATACTCGCAGCCGTTCAGGACCATTTCACACAGCTCGTATCCCCAGTTTTTGAGCATGGAGCGGATCACCGCCATGCTTGCAGTGTTCTGGTAGGCGGGGACATTCTCAAGGATGCTGATTGCAGGCTGAAGTCTCTGAATCCACTGGAGAGTAGCGAAGAACATTGCCCCGGCCGCTTCGTGTGACTCGGCGTGTTCCAGCTTGCCTTTGCTGCGGCCACTCAGGGACGCCCCGGTGCAGGGAATGCCCGCTTCCAAGATGTCTGCTGTGGCTTTCTCCGGCAGGTCTACGTCTTCCAGAGGACCAACTGCGAGGATCGTCCTCTCAGTGAATAGCTCCGGATTCGCGCTCAGGCTCGCATCGAGATAGCGCCCCTCCAGTTCAGAGGCAAAGACCGTCGTGGATTGGATGCCAGCGGCCGCCAGCCCCATGTGAATGGCCTTTGAGAGAATTCCGCCACCATGGAACAGGCTTGCGACGTTCAAGGGCTCACCGCGAAGCAGGCGGCCCAGAACCCGTGCTTCCCGCGCGTAAGTCTTAACGCTCTGGGTTGCGCGGCGGATCACGATCTTGCCGCGGCGGATGACGGCTTTAATCTTGGTGCCCACTTCGTACAGGTCACCAACCATTTTGTTGAGGATGTCGATCACCGGCTGTCCAGTGCGAGCCTTGCGGGAGACCCGGTGTGTCCCGGTATTGTGGTCAATGGTCAGGATGATCTTGCCATCCAGCGTGGAGCGCTTGTACTCCGTGTTAACCTCAAAGCCACCACGGGTGAGGTAGTCGCCTTGCAGCCAGATGCGGGCGGTATTCTTGTTGGCCCCGACTTGTGTTGCAACGATGATGGTCATGTAACTACTCCCTGAATATGTTTGGACATTTCTTATTGTTGGGTTCATATTAACGCGTAACGCCTTACGCGTCAAGCTATAAAGGACTGTATGTCACTAATTTCTAAGTTTTTTTCTGATATTTTCCCGTCCATTGAAAGTGTCCAGAGCTGGCATAGTCGGGCACTGGATTCTGTCCCGGTACCGGGCTGTCAGGAGTACGCTGTCTTGGCTGGAGTGAACTGGGCTGGGTGGTTGGCGGGTGCCCGGGTCGTACCGGTAGGCGGTATGGACGACGCGTTTTGGGAGAGTGTGAGGCGAGACCTTTCGGCGCTGGTGTTGCGCGATAAGGCGAGGCATGAACACGTGGCGCTGGCGGATGTCGTCAGCATGAGATCGTGCAAGACGACATGGGAAAAGACCTTCCGGTGGTCACTGCGGGATTTCGGCTCATCTCTGGTCTGTGACGGCTGGGTCACAGGCGATCGGGACACGATGATAGATTCGGTGACCCGACAAGAGCACCCGTCAATCACCAACGATGACTGGAGAGACGGTGTTCATTGGGAGAACGTCAACGGCGGCCATCGAATAGCCGCCAGCCGTTATCTTGAGGACCAGAGTGACCGTCCGCTGGCTTTTCCTGCAGATGTGGTGCATCGCACCTTATCGCGCACGGCCGCCAGCCGTCTGGGCGAAAAGGTGGCCATCGTTGTCAGTGACGATATCAATCAGCTGAAGTCGTTTGCGGTGAGGCTGGCGGGCGCCGGCATTGGGTGCGCACACGTTGAATCTAGCGAGCATGGGTATCTTCCGGTTATGGCGGCGGCCATTGCAGTCGATGTGCGCTCCCGTGCCGTGCATCTCTGGCTATCCCGGGCGCTGGGTCGTGATACTTCGCAGCTGATAATTGACGCTTCTGAGTTCTGAGGTGGGCTGGCTCGATACCGCTCATGGGCGTTGCGGCTAAGCGCCTCCTACAAGGCCGTGATGATTGGCTCCAGGATTGCCAAGACGCAGATTACGACCAGTGCTGTTGCCCGGATCCGCCATTGTTGGGATGTCAGCGTGAAGGGGAGCCGGTTCATTTGGTGGCTCCCGCCAACTTTGTTTGCCCTGCAGGGCTCCCCGGCTTTTTGATCGCCCTGTGGCTGGCCGTCATAGCTGCCGCTGCCGACAACCCGTGTTTGTCGACCTGGTTTACCAGGGCAATCATGAGAGCCATCTGGTGTCCATGGTCACCCGGGCGGTAGGCGCGCGGGATGAGCGGCCGCAGCCTGTCGAGAAAGTCGTAAACAGCTTCTGGACCCGAGTGTTCCAGCCGGGTGAACCACTGATCGATGGTTTCGTCTTTGTTCTTGCCCACCAGGTGGTGATCGGTGTCCACGATAATCGGCAGCAACACGTTTAAAGTTTGCTCCAGTGCGCTGGCGGTAAAGCCTTGCGCCAGGTTGCGCGCCCAGTCTCGACCAATGTGAGCGCTCGTGTTGTCGAGTAGTTGCGTTATGGCTTCCATATCCATTTTTCCATTCAGGGCAGCCCGTTCCCATTGAATGGCGAGTGAGACCAGTAAGTGCTGTCCTTCGCTCTGGCTTGTTTGGCCGAGGGCTGTTTTGGGGTGTGTCATAGCTTGATCCTGCGCAGTTTCTTGTGCCGGGAAAGTGATAGCGGAGGCCCGGTCATTGGCCGGGCCTTGTGACCGCTTAAACCTCACCTCTTGCGGCCATCGATGCGGTGTCACCATTTGCGGCAACGATGTGATCAATGACCTTTACGCCGACGGGGTTCAGAGCTTCTGCGAGAGTCTGTGTGATAACTCTGTCGGCACTTGATGGCGTTGGGTCACCGGCTGGGTGGTTGTGAAACAGAATGGCGGCGCCGGCGTTGAGGCTCAGGGCGCTTCGAACGACTTCGCGCGCATGGACTGAAGCGGAGTCAATTGTTCCAAAAAATAGTTCTTCGACCTCAATAACTCGATGGCGATTTGTCAGCCACAGGACGCCAAATACTTCCCGGTTGTAGTTGGCAGTTCTCGCGGCAACGTAGCGCCTTGCTGATTCGTACTCGGTGATCATTATCCCTTTGGTCTTCATGCGACGCTCCAGGATAGCGGTAGCCTTTTCGAGAATGCGGTTTTCCTCCGCTGTCTGCGGGTCAACTTGGCCAGTTGGATAGGCACTGGTGGAGACTGGCGTCTGGCGATATGCGGTCATTGTGATAACTCCCTCGATGCTGGGGTTGAGTTACTGGCTTTTGCTTGGGCGGTAAGGGGTCAGTTGGTCCCGGTGGACGACCCGTGAGCTACCGTCGAAGGCAGGGTTGCCCATGTCGATGACTACCTGGACGCGGTTGTCAGCCATCTCCTTCACGATCCGGACAATAAAGATGCCACCCATGCCGGAGCTTATTTTGTAGTAGGTCATAACGGGTTTCCTCGTTTATTAAGAAGTATCTATTCTATAAATAAGGATGGTAAGGCGTAAGGCGTAAGGCGTCAATACCAAGCGCAGAAATAAAGCTTTCTGGAGTGGCTGGTGACAGATTCGTGGGTTTGTGGCCGGTCTATTTCTTAGGTTTCCCGCAGCGGGTGACCGTTGCGGGGTTAGTCTTACGATAAATCCTGATGGCTATGAAGGGCGCCCTGTGTCGCCCTGGGCCGTATTCAGTCTTCAGGAAGGTGAGAGCCCGGGTCGCTTTCCAGGTACAGGCAGGCAAGCTTTGTACGGCGATCAACGTGGCATGGTTCTCCGGTGGCAAATCGCGTGCCTCGCTCCAGTTCCTGGTAGCCCTTTAGTGTCAGCCCCAGCTGGCGGGCTGCCTCACGTTGCGACCACTTCATCCTTGCCCGCCATTGTTTAATGTTCATCATTCCTCCAGTGTCTGTAAGGGGTCTGGCGGATCCCCTGCAGGGTAGCAGGGGGCCAGCTCAATACGCGGTGGCCACGCAATGGCCATGTGAGTATCGATATTCTGCGATCGCTGCATCCGTCCAGGACTCATGAAGTTTCCGTGCTTCGGCGATCTTTTCCGGCAGCGGTGTCGTTCCGAACACGCCGTAGTTCTTGTTCTTGGTCTTGGGCTGGCCGTTCCGGTCCAGCTTCACTTCTCCGTTACTGTCAGTGACGATGACGGCATTCTTATCGGCGTGTTTGGCCAGCTTTGCCGCTTCCAGGTCTACCCAGTCAGAAAGCGAAGCAGCGTCGAATCGACGAAGGTACTCCAGTTCGGTCAGGCTCAGGAATGGGCACGCCTTGCAGTTTGACGGGATTACCGTCATTCCTTTGTCGTGCAGCAATTTCTGGCACGCGGCGCGGTCCATACCCAAGTCCACAAGCGGGTAAACCGGTTGAATGGAGTCCCGGTACCAGCGGTGCTGGCTCTTTGCCGGGTCGGCCATTCGTGACTCTTCGCCGGCCGCGATGCCCAGAATCATTCGAATCCGTCCGTAGCGGGCGGCAAACTCTCTGAAGCCTCTTTTCTTGTGGCAGCGGACACCATAACGCTCCGCCAGCCAGTGCTCGAGGAACCGATAAATAGGCTGGAGCTTGAGCCGGTCGGTACAGGTCTTCGGGTAGGCCTTGCTGCCAATGGTGCCTTTGCTGCGGTAGAAATGGCGCAATGACTGCCAGCTATCGCTGTGGAAGCCACGATCGGCTGTTATGAACTGAAATTCAACACCAGCTTTATCGCAGCGAACTTGTACGTCGCGAACATGCTCATACGTTTTGTCGAATTCGTCCCCTGTATCGGACATAACGACAAGGAAGTCGTTCGGCGCATATTGCTCCCGAAATGCCGGGTCATCCAGGTAGAGCTCAAGGAGGGCTGAGCTATCCTGTCCGGCGCCAAAAGAGAGAACTGTCAGTTTCGCTTCCGCTTCCTCGTTTGGTGCAAAAAGATCAGTGGTCGTATGTGCCAGGTCGCTGGCGGCGAGGTTACTGTGTTGTTGGGTTGTCAGTGTCATCGCTCCCTCCGGGTGACTACCATAATAAGTCAATGGGGTTACGATACGCTGACTACCATAAGTAGTCAATAACGGCCGTGGGTTTATCTTGCCTGCTCGGCATTAGCCAGATGGTTTCGGGGTGTTCGCGGGGAGGGATAAAAAACCCCAGCCGGAGCTGGGGTTGAACATACCCAGGGAGCGGGTATTAACAAACCAACCTTTCCACGAGCAGGTTATCACAGCCATTGGGCTCATGATGCCGGTGGTCAGGTAGGCCCCGGCCCAGCCGGGGCATTCCAATTTTCTCAGGTTGGCCCGGCGTCCTCGCCGAATGCGCCTGCCGGGAGTTCCCAGTCAGCGGGATCGATGAGGATTGGGGCGTTGTACTCGGTGTTCATTGCCAGTGCCGCCAGCTCGTTCGTAATGGCGTTGTACGGCTTTCCAGCGGATGCTTGCTCGCGAACACTCATGGTGCGATGGATCGTGCAGTTGAATTCTTCCTCGTAGTTGGCGACGGCCTCAAAGCCTTCCTCGTCGATGAGCTGGATACTGGCCCACTGGTTCTTTGAACCGAAAATGCATCGCATACATGAAAGGCGACTCCACCCCATTCGGTACGCAGGGTGCGGGACCACGCCATGGCGCTGGATGATCGCCCAGACTTCTTCTTCGCTCCAGCCGTGCACAGGTCTGTAGTGATCCACGTGGCGGCCCAAGCGCTTGCTGTTTCTCCGATCGCACCGATGGGGTTCGAACTTGAGGTAGTTGGCGCGGTTCCCGGACTCCTGGGCCCGCTCGCCGGTGACGAACAGGGTGCGACTGTGGTGAAGGCGGTCCTGGTTGTTCAGGGCCATGCTGGCAACTTCTATCTTGGCTGCCCCGCTACACCAGCGAGTTTTCAGGTCAGCGGCCTGCTGGGGGAAGCGCCGGCGTGTTGAAATGGAACCGCGGATACCGCCGCCTGTTTTGAGTTCGATACCTTGTCCATCGTGTGATGGGCATTCGAACGAAATTGGCTTGGAGCGATCGTTTTCTTTCAGCATCTCGGTTTCCAGTCCGCCTTGGCGCCAGCTCATGTAGATGTTGATTCCAAAAGCCTTTGCCAACGCCTGCTCGTAGGCTTCAGTTACTGGCCAGTCAAACAGGGTGGAGCCCTCCCGGCCGTCCGGCAGGTGGTGCCAGAACTCGATTTTCTCGCGGGGAACTCCCATCTCAAGCAGGTGGAGAAAGCACGCTAGAGAGTCTTTGCCGGACATCGCAACGATGATGGTGTCGTAACTGAACAGATCAGGCAGGCCATGCTTGTCCCTGGGATCCGGTGCGTCAGTAATGTCGAAAAGGGCGATCTGGCTGTTCATGGCTCACTCCATTCAGGCGAGGTTGCTAACCGTTTATGGTGGAAATAATAACGCGTAACGCGTTATGCGTCAACCATGAGCCATGCTCAACAGTATGAAAAATAAAGGAAAATATTATTTGTCGGATTTGTGCGATTATTGCTTTGGGCCCCCACTGTTGTTTGTGACGTGAGCTGATATCCCTGGTTTTGCTGGTAGGATTGTGCTGCTGGCGGTGCCTTCCTGGTCGACGACCTTTCGGAGCGCGTTCGCCATATCGCCAGGCTTTTCGGCTATTCATATCTAGGCGACTCTGTTTATCTGGAGGCCAACAGGTTGTGAGGTGATATCTGCCTTCACAGGGGTACCTGTGCCGTTAAACTGGCGCGCCTTGTTAGATTTATTTATGCAGTAATCGGGAATTATTTAATGGGTATTCGTTTCTATAACAAAGGGGAGCACGCTGGCGGTTTTGTCGGGTTTCGTGTGTCCAGAAGCGTTGATGGGAAGCCTCGACAGGAATACTTCAAGGTCACTGACACGGATCCGGAGAGCATTAACTACAAGCGAGGCAAGCTTGAGGCCTATCGGTTAGCGCTGGCCTGGGAGGAGGAAGCCCAGGAAAAGGAGTATCAGCGCTTTGTTAATGAAGACAGCCCGCAAACTACCCCAGAGCGTGCTTCCGGCGTTCATAGGCTGACCCTCGGTTTCGTCCAGGATAAACGGAAAAACTGGGTGCCAGCATTTATTGTGACTGGCGGTAGCGACAGAGCAGTAGAAGGGCGTGTGCGCCGCATCTACCGGGTGTTCACTATGCAGAGTTCAGGTCTCAAGGAGGCCTGGTCCAAGGCAGTTCATTTCTGGGCTGAAGTCCACGACATTCACGAAGCCGATCGCCGGCGAGTTTTGATCAATTCGCCCGACCCAACAAAGTTTAAGGAGTTGCGACGCTTCGAATGCGAGGTTAACGGTAAGGATATCCCGGTGGAGGCAATTAGAGCCGCATTCAAAGAGCAGAGGGATGCGATCAGGATGGAGCGGTTAGCCACCAGCGCGCATAAAGCGATCGGGGAGAGGCCGTCGACAACCGCGGCGGATATATACGCCTGGTTCGAGCAGGAGTCTCGCTCGTGACTAACGTGTTCAACAAAAATGTGTGCAGCTCGATAGTCGCTGGATTTCTTTCGGCCGCTGTCTCGGCTGGCGCCTTAGCTCATGGAGGCGGCCTTGATAGCCATGGTTGCCATCGTGACTCTTCTGCCGGCAATTATCATTGCCACCATGGACCGCTGGCGGGGCAATCCTTTCCTTCCAAGGCTGTTGCCCTCAAGGTGTTGAGCGGCAGCGCCAATAAATCAGGGGCGACCCTAATATCAGGCGGTAATCAACCCAATAAAAAAGGGCTGCCCCATTCCTACGATCGAAGTCAGTATCTGAGTAGCTGGCTTGATACAGACGGCGACTGCAGGGACACCCGGGAGGAGGTGCTGGTCCGTCAAAGTCTTGTTCCGGTTACCTTCAAAACGAATCGAAAATGCGATGTGGTTCGTGGTGAATGGCGTGACCCATATTCCGGCAAAACGTTCACCAACCCATCGAGGCTTGATATCGACCATTTGGTACCGCTGGCGGAAGTAGATCGTTCTGGAGGCTCCGAATGGTCTACTCGGCGGAAACATGAATATGCCAATGATACGAGGCACCGCTGGACGCTGATCGCCGTCTACTTGGGGGAAAACCGATCAAAAGGTGGGAGCGATCCGGCTAACTGGATGCCCAGAAACTCGAAGTTTGCCTGCGAATACCTAGAGAGGTGGGTCACCGTTAAAAATCAATGGCATCTTTCAATGGATCAGAGGGAGCTGGAGTTTATTCAGGAAGGCCTTAGTAAATGTCCGTGACGTTTCGAAAGGAGGAAGCGGCAAGCCCGGCTATTGGTGGTCAAACATGGAGAGTTGGTCGCCCGCGCTGGCGGACTTGTTCACCCCCTCTTGGTACTCGATGACTTCAGAGCATGAAACGCCGGGACCGCTGGGCAGGCTACCGGTAATTTCAGGTTGATTATCAGCGAAAACTTCCTGGACGGCCGCAATCGGATAATCGTTGTCCGCTATGTCATTGCTGCCAACCGGCGATGCTGATTCATCCAATGGTGTGATCGTCAAAATGAGAGGGCCATGACTCTCATCGAAAGCATTGAGAACTTTGGCTCTCAGATCTTCTATGGCTGCTTCCTTCGATGGGCCGCTGCCGGTTGCCCCGAACCAGGTCATGGGTACTAATATCCACCAGTCGGCCGCCTCGATTACATTAACGACACCCGATTTAAAGGGGGCGTATCCGCCGTGTAGCTGTTCGGGATCTGCGCTGAAGAAGTGGACGACCAGCTGAGCCATCTATCCGGTTACCTTTCTATAATTCTGCCAACTCGATAATCCATCCGGCAGGCCGATTGAGTCAATGCGCCGGCCCATTTGCCACTGAACCGTAATCACCGCTTAGCGTCGACATATAGCGATCCCCTTCTAAGTGGTAAGGGCTATCCATGCGATGTCTGCGGAGGCAAAGAATAAGCACCAGGATGCCCCCAGCTATTGGAATCAGTGACAGGATCTGCCACCAACCGGATAGCCCTGAGTCATGAAGCCGGCGAGCGACGATCGCCATATGCGGTAGCAACATGAAGAGGGTGAATCCCGTGCTGACGATGATACCCGTTCCAGAAAGGTCATCAACTGTGCCGGCAGCAATGGACAGCCCAGCAAACTGAAGTATGTAACACCAGAAGCTCTTTCTGGATTCGCTGCCCTTGAAGTTGGCATAGTTTGAAATCGCTTTTCCGTAACTCTTGAACATGGCTTGCTCCAAAAACGGCGTTGTCCCCCCTGATGGGGTAATGGCTGGTTTCTATTCTACGGAAATGGGCTGGCGTTGAATGGCCGTGGCCACGTGGGGCGGCTGAAGATCTGCATAGGATGCCATCAAAAGGTGAAGGATGACGTGGGCATTTCCGGCAGACGAAAAAAAGCCCCAGGAGACCGGGGCTGAATGAGGTAATTAAAGCGTAAATATGGAGTTATCCACGTCCCAATAGTGGTCACGTATTATCATATTGTCAATACTAAGCTAAATAGAAACGCCCTTTCGCTTTATCTGGTAACCCTATCGGCTCATCAATGGCAACCTTTGCCCCTTGGGGGCGCGCTATCTCGATCCTGCCGTCAATCAGATCTATGAGTGGCCACGTTGCCTTAAAGGACAGCCTTCAACGTTCTGGATACCGCTGCATCCGCCTGTTGTGGGCAATCGATTATCGATCATCCTGGAAACTACGAAATCTCTATTTGATACCAGGAGCATGATATTGGCAGCCTTTTGTCTTTGAATGATGACTCTGCATCCGCCTTTATTCAGCAGCCAGCCGTTTTGATGGTTAGCCCGATTTTGGAGTTGGATCCGTCTGATTCAGAATGGCTTCCTGTTCCTGCTGGCGGCTTGCAAGAAACTCCTTCAGGTGCTCTTTGACCTTGCCCTCGTCGTCCTTGCTAATCCGGGCTAGGGGATAGCGCATCTTGCGTTCGCAATAAATATCGCCTTCAGAGTAATGACGAAGGTTGCCATCGGATGTATGCCCCAGGGCGCCGGCGACCTGCTTCTTGCTTCGGTTGTCCCGCAGAGCTTCTACGGCAAACAACTTTCGTGCTGAGGCCAGCTCAAGTTCTTCTAACAGGCTTTCCTCTTCCGGCCCCTCAACTGCATAAGCTGCGACTCGCCGAAGACCATTCGACAGATAACCCAACTGAACAGCTGACATGGGCCGTACCGTCTCAATGGCCATCTCAATCATTCCAAGCTGGGCCTGCTCGAAGTCTTCCAATATTAGGTTCCTCACGCGCGGTGTTTCGCCGGCCTTCACCTTGCCGGTTTGCACTCTGAGAGTAGGGTGGTCCGATTGTAGTTGGTCGTTCTCCCGCGGTCCGAATAGCTGGGTCTTCCACCATTCTGTGGGGCGAACCCCCGTCATGAGAGTGGCCGAAAATACAACGAAGCCATTCCTCATTGGTTCGGTGACTGAAGGCTGATCATTCAGGACGCTCTGCATCCGCCATATAAACCGTTCATCAATCATTCTACTGATCCCAACCTTCACAGACTTCTTGGCGACCCTATTCCTAGTGTCGATGATCTGCTTTTCCAGTTCTGCTTCGAGGACGCTCAGCTCCGGGTAGCTCCCGGCCATCTTGTGGAGCTTCTTCAGTTCATTCCGCAGCGTCTCTCTGCTGGCGTTGCTCTGTCGGCGAGCCATCCATCCCGCAAAATACCTTTGAACCTCGGGCTCCCGCATAAGACTCGCAACATACGTCTCTGCAACAAAGGACCTCAATAGTTGACCACAGCGAACGGTATCCCCCTCGTATTCGTCAGGTTGTGCGTCTGGGTTGGCCTCGATTTGGATTTTCATTTTGGGTGTTTCTCCCGAATGCTTCCCGTTTTAGCACTAGGTTTTTTTCTCCTAGTTGCTCAGGGGGTGTTGTATTTAAAAACGCGATAGATTGACGCTCTTCGAGCGTTAGGTTTTAAAAAATCTGAATGACTGATACTTTAACACCAAAATTTATCGTTTAAATATCGTTATCCCGAATAAGCTATTTTATGTTTCACCGGCTCGTTTCCTCTTCCATCCGGATGAGCAGTCTTGCTCAATTGGTCCGTTCGGAAAGCCCTTCGGGCCCCTGAAAACAACGCTTCCCAACAAAACATTAATGCCTTGCCATAGCGCCTCAGTGTCTTCACGCCGTTATGCCAAATAGCCACGACGGCAGCGTTGCCAGCCTGCCACAGTGGCTCTTTGGCTTTGTGGCGAGCTGTGCAGTGCCGTTCACCGCCTCTATCTATTGATAAAATCGCGTATGTGATCCCATACCTAAAAAGGAGTGTTGAGTGTCTAATCGTAAATCCAGCCGGCTTTCAGGTTTATTCCTGGCTGGCGCATGTGCAGCAGCGATGACCGGGTGCGCCTCTGAGCCCAAGACTGTGGTGAAGGTTGACCCTGGCATCGTGAAACTCTCCGAAGCAGCCGATCAAATTGCCGAGTCGTATCGAGTGCTTTCTTACGCTGAGTCAGCCAGAAACACGAAGAACGGTGCAGCTGACCCTGGACAACGTTATGACCCCGAGGATTTCCCGCCTGAATGGCGCAAGGAGTGGGTTCTGTCGGAACCCTACTACGGTGAGCTGGAGCCGTTTTTACGTGGCCTGTCTCGATTGGCGGGATATGACGAGCCACAGATTATCGGCAAGCGTCCGGTCAACCCGGTCATCATTTCGATGAACAAGTCTCGGCGCGCACTTGCAGACTTCCTGGTCGATGCCTCTTACCAATCACGAAACCGCGCAAACATTACGGTGAGTGAAGGCAACAACCGTCTCCGGATCGCCTACTAAAAAGGAGAGCGTTTCAATGGATGCCCCTAATTTGGACGTATGGAT
The DNA here is from genome assembly GCF_004327985.1 of Marinobacter halodurans. Classification (GTDB taxonomy): domain Bacteria; phylum Pseudomonadota; class Gammaproteobacteria; order Pseudomonadales; family Oleiphilaceae; genus Marinobacter_A; species Marinobacter_A halodurans. Next base: position 116,010 of record NZ_SJDL01000008.1, on the reverse strand, counting down.
AGAGGCACAACAGCCTCCCGTGCTTCAGCAGATGGAAGCATTGAGAGCTGGTGATGACTTTATTCCAAGGCCTCCTGAAAAGCAGGGATCATCAGATGCGCCCCAAAATGATGGCGAAGCCTCCGGATCGGCAAATCTGACCGGTGGCCATATTCGATTCGATGCCATTCGGGAAGCGGCATTTTCCTATGCGGCCCAAACAGCACTGGCCTGGCGGTATGAGCAGCTTCGCAAGCTGACACAAAGTCAGGAGGGGACGATTGATGTGATCGCTTCATTTGCACCATTTGTCGTTGACGATCACATGCTTTTGCCTTCGATCACACGTGTGAAGAATCGATTCGACCTTTCCAGTGATAAGGATCAATTGAGGTCAGTTGATGTGCAGTATCAGGTAGCTGAAGAACCAAGGGCGATCACGCAGCCTCCAACATGGCGAGACTATCTATGGCGGGACTTCCCCTATCCAGATAAGCCGCACCCGGCTTTGATGCCGGAAACGGCCTCTGAGATCAAAATTTGGGAAAGCGCGATCGCGGCCGGATGGAAAGCCGGGTTGCGCCAGGCTGAGAACTCCTGGGAAAACAACCTGAATAAGTTGGTCCGCGATATCAGGGGGCGTATCACCTACCGAATCCTTGAGAGCCGCAATGTCGTGCGTCCTCCGCAAATGGTCGCTGGCATCCCTCAAATGACAACCGCGGACGGTGGGAAGATTCTGAATGCCGGCGAGGTAATCCACTCCATTACCGTGCCGATGAGCTTCAATGATCAATCCCAGTGGGGCGCGCTTTGGCTGCCGCCAGCCTCAGCTCAGCCGCAATTTGAAGATCCTGACAATCAAAGCCCTGTTGCTGGCGAGCCAGTTTTCAAGAAGGAATAATGCATGAGCGAAGAAGACGTTCCGCATATCGATGATTCACATCCGCTCACAAAGCCGAAGCTCACCAATATTTTGATCGCTCTCTATGAGTGGGGGATCGATGACGTCTTGATTCAGGACGACGAGTTTCTTGCAGTGAAGCGAAAGAACCGGCTAATCACGGTGGGATCACGCCCGCTCGAATTGGAAACGGTTCAGCAAGTTCTGGACACCATGCACCGTCCAACGTCATCAGCAACGATCCAGGAAGGCACCGATTTCGATTTCACGTATTCGGTGCAAAAGGATCGAGTAACGGCCTATCGCTTTCGGGTGAATGCTACCGGGGCGCTCGGGATGTATGGGAATCCAATTGGCCTGGATATCACCATGCGAAGAATAGCTCAGGTTCCGCCGACCCTGGATGCTCTCAATGTTCCAGCAGCTCTTGCAGACAACCTGTATCCGAATAGCGGGATTGTGATTATTGCTGGTGAGACCGGATCGGGTAAAACCACCAAGCTGGGCGCAATAATTCGAGAACTGCTTACCCAGGACGAGGGGAAGCGAATCGTCTCATACGAGAGTCCCATCGAGTTTGATTTTCGTGCCATACCCAATCGAACTGGGCGTATTGGCCAATCGGATCCGCACCAGCACATTAAAGGTTACCCACGTGCCGGTGCGAATGCGCTTCGGAGAAACCCGGACGTGATTTTGCTCGGTGAGGCTCGGGATTACGAGACAATCCAAGGTGCTGTTAACAATGCCGAAACAGGGCATTCGGTATACACCACAGTTCACGTCGGTTCCGTGGCAGAAACATTCACCCGAATGATCAACGTTTTTCCCGCTGATGAAAGGATGCGGGCTCTTTCCGGATTGATCGGGTCTACGCGAGTGTTGGTTTACCAGGAGCTGCTTTCAACGCTCGACGGCGGACGGGTGGCAGCCCGTGAATTTCTTGTCCTTAACGACAAGATGCGGACAAAACTCTACGCAACTCCAGAGGACCAGATAACGCCAGTATTGAAAGACATGGTGCGGAAGTACGGGCAGCCCATCATCGACGATATTAGATCCTATTATGAGCAGGGCTTGCTGCCAAAGCGTCTCCTTGATCAGTACGAGGCAGAATTTGGTGAGCAAGGGGAGGCTGCCTGATGCATCTTTCTCTCGTGACTGGCTCTCAGGGTGAGCCGATTGTTTGGGCTCATCGTTCACAGCCGGCGACGGTGTTGGGCGTGTTATCAGTTTTTGGTGTTGCTCCATTCCTATTCTGGCTCATGTTCCCCTATGGCAGCGTCTTTTTCATTCTCATGGCAAACCTGATTCTGGACGTTATCAAGATTCGGATGAGGGTGGTTCGGTGGACTGACTTGCTCCGTCGCATCCGATTCTTTGTTAACGCGGGTTATTGGAAGATCACGTCTCGAAACCGTCTTCGCCAGGCACGGCGCAGTGTCGCCACGTTCCCTGGTGATCCAATTTTGTAAGGAGTAATCATGAGCAATCAGAAAATCTTTAACTACGTCGATGACAATGGTTTCTACAATCACAAGATTGCGTTCTTTGATCGCAACAACAACATCCAGTGCCTGAAGTATCGCACTCAGATCGGCACCTCACAGGAAGCGCAGACCAGCATGGATGGCGAATTGGCCAATATGTATGAGGTCGAGGATGGCGCCCGGTTCGTCTGCGATGAGGCGGTTCAACGGCCGATCGATATCCGTTCGGCGGACTATGCCAAAAGTGTTGAAAATCGGGTCCTGGTGAACCACGGACTTGCCAAAGCTGGTTGTGACGGTACTAAAGTGCGGCTCTCAACTTCTTTGCCATTTCGCGATTATTTTCTGTCTGACGGAACGCGAAATCATGCGCTCATCGAAGCTCAGGCTGAGAATATGAAGCATTCGGTGTATCGGGCCCACAGCAAAGGCCGAGACGAGAAACCCATTGCAGAAGTTCATAGCTCTCGTGTTTTTTGTGAGGGAGTCTGCGCGATGATGGACTTCATCATTGGCGATGACGGTACTCCTGTTTACGAGGAAGACGAGATCATGGCGCCGATGGCTGTGCTGGATTTCGGTGGCAGTACATTCGACGTGGTGGGAATTTCGCAGACATTCAACATCCTCCAAGATAGTTCCGGCACTCTCGAGCGTGGAACGCTGGATATGCGAGAATCCTTGGCGAACAAGTTGGGCGAGTATTTTAAGAGCGAGGGTGTACCCATTGAAAAACCGCCCCACTGGATGATCGACCAGGCGATGGCAACGGATCAGGTGAAGACGTTTGTCCGCGGCGAGAAAAAGGTCTTCAATGTTCGGGAGATTCGCCGTGCAGCTGCAGAACCGGTTGTTGGTGAAATCAAACGCTTTGTGCGTGCGAAGCTCGGCGATCTGGGTAGCTATCAGTTTGTCCTTCTGGTGGGTGGTGGTGCTTTGTTGTGTCAGGATCTTTTTGAGGATTGGACCGAAGAGTTTGGCCTGATTGTCCGTGACGAGTTTGCCAATGCGCGCGGAATGTTGAAGCACGCAACTTATCTGGATTCAGTTGACGGATAATACAGTCATGGCGAAATCAGAAACGACTCGTAATCGCCTTCAATTGTATTGGGATCATTCGGACCCCACTCAGCACTACACCTGTATGGTGCTGGAGCATTTGAAGGCGTTGCCGGCCCGCCAGAAGAACGAGTGGCTTTGCGAGGCGGTGACGAACCAATTGGCTCGCTTCCTTGAAGATGATCCCAAAGGAATGTCCCCATCTCTTCAGTCAGCCCATCACTTTGCCAGGCTTCTGGCAAAGGATCTGGGAATATCGCTCTCGGCTAACGCTCAAGAAGTACCGGCGATTGAGTCTAGCCCCGCTCCACGTTCCGAGCCTGTTCGGCATGTTCGAGAGAATAAAGCTGGGGAGTCATCTGATAATAACAATTCCGATGCGCGCCGCTCTGAAGGGCCTCACCCTACTGAGGAATCGGAAGGGAATGATCAGCGCCCAGCCCGCGCTGATACAGAACAGAAAGAATCTTCTTCTAGCGCCGATGAGCAAGAGAGCGCCGTAAAGAACACGGCCCTGGGAGCCAAATTACGCGGCATGATGGCATAGAGTGTCACGGGGCGGGGCTCGCTCCGTGACACTGATCTGTGCAACGAAAAAAGGCACCCCTTGAGGTGCCTTAAAGATAGAGGGTTATGGTCAATCAGAGCTTGGGAGTCCCGTATTTGCTGACCATTTCCCAGTAGTAGTCTTGGTACTTCCGATCGTTGAACGTTCCGTTGTTGCTGTTGTAATAGTGGTTGTTCAAATCTTCCTTCCGAATTGAGACGCCCAGGCTAGAGCCCAGAATGAATTTTTTGAGCTCATCCCCTTGCAGGTTGCGGCGCTTGGCTTCGCGCAGCTGGCGGAACCAGTAACGGCGGCGTCCGAACTCGAAATACTTGCCTCGTTTGTCTCCCTTGGCGCGCAGAGCCAGAACCTTGATCACATGAACGATGCTCCGGATCAAGTAAATGGGATAGATCACCAGCAGTAAAATTGGCAGCAGAAAGAACCCCAGTACAGAATGCGCGTAGCCATTGTGCAGGTTGGGGTGGAGTTTACCCCACATCTGAGACCCCGGAGTGGTTGCGATCACCATGATCTGGTTGATGGACCAGAACCCTACCGTCACAGGCATAAAAAGTGCGTAGGGGACCATCAGGATGACCAGAAAAATCGCAATCAATTTAGAAATGAATTGTGTAGCCAGGGCAAGAGCCACCGGTACCGCGATCCAGACGAGAACTGCTTTGTGAGACTCAAAGGCTGTAACGTCGCCGTTTGAAGTGTACTGGGCCATGCCCTGGACTGATTTTGCGAATGCCATAATTACCTCCATCTTTTTTTATAGTATGGACGACCATGCGGCGAACGTCAATACCGATTCACATTTTCTGACAATCTGCAAGAGATGGTGGTAAGAAATCACTCGCATTATGGCGCAAACAAGTTTGTGCAGACCAAAAAAAACCGCCCGGGTAGGGCGGCTTTGGGTTTCAGTAGAGTATCATTGGTAGGAGTTATCGTCCTTGTTCTTCCTCCTATCGCTATCCTTCCGCTCCTGTTTATTCTCCTTTGTCTTGCCTTCACCCTTGTTGAGCACGCCGACAATACCCGAACGAGTTGCGTTCTCCGTCATGCCCTCTTGGTAGCTCTGGCGCTGGCCAATCCAGGAAATGGCGCGATCATTCAACTCCATCATGAGGCTGAAAATTCTCATCAGGATTTGATAAGTCGCGAATGCGACAAGCACGAGCCCAGCTACGGATGACACGATTCCAAAAGCGTATCCGTCTGTCGCATTAATAAACCCGATCATCAGGAAGTCGATCATGAACGTTGAGGTAATGTCTGTGACCTTCAGTCCTATGACGAACCCAATCACCATGAGCGCTGGGTAAAGAAGGATGCTTAGGAAATGCACAAAACCTTGTCGTGCGGTCTGAGGGGCAATGGCCTTCTGTCCCATATCACCAACGAACAACACGCCCCAAACGGGTACAACGATGACCGACTCGACTGTGTAGATCAGCCAGGAGACAAGTTGTGTCAGCCATTGAATCATGATGATTCCTGGCAAATAGAACGCGAGGAATAGCCCTGGAATGATCAGCAATGCCATGTAGCTGATAAGGTCTTTGGCGACTAACAACAGTGGATGCAGCATGTAGCTGCCCATAACAGTATGCATGATACCGCCCAGTGCAGTATCTGAGGCCATTTTCCCAGCCCAGCTTCCGCCCGACACTGCGAGCATCCCCGCATTAATTACACCGGACTCGATTGTGTCCATTACGCCGGCGTTCTGATTGTATTTCGCAGCCCCCATCAAACCTTCAAACGCTTTGTCGGCCATATAACCGACCTCACCCACATCGGTAATGAAATGACCGAGGTTGATTAGGCCGATCAAGGCGTTATCGCTGGTTTTGAGAGAGCCAACAATAAACGGAAAAACCTTGTCCCGGAAAAAGTTAATGAAAAAATTTGTGACTACGTTGCCGTCCGACGACTCTTCCGTACCAGCATTGCGCAATGTAGTGATTAGGTCGTCTTGAAAATCGTTCGTAGCCTGGTCAAAGGCAAGTTTCTTCTGCTCAAGATCATCGGCACCGGAATTGGGTACAAGAGGATCTTTGGCAATTTCGCGAGCAACAGCCTCGTGGTATCTGGCCATACGGTTGGCCAACCGATACCGCAAGGAGGGGTCGTCCATCATCATGTTGCTGATCGAGCTGGGTCGGCCTTGCGCAAGGACTGGCGTCATTTGGACGTCGACAGCCTCATTGACACGATTGGAGGTGTAGCTGAATTGCATCCAGTATAGCCCAACACCGGGCCAGCCCACCTTGTCTAAAGCGTCCGCCCAATTCTCGCCATCTTCGTCCCTCTGATTGTTCCGGGCACTTGCGTAATAGGAATACACCTGGCGTGCGGAGTCTTTGTAGAGCTGTACGGTCATCTTCGCTGCTTTGTTGATGTAGTTGTCTTCCTGTTTTTTGAGCAGCTCGGACAATGCTTTGATTTTTTCGGGGTCTGCCGATCGCGTTGCTTCGATATGCTGGCGTAAATCAAACAACAAGTTTTGAGCGATCGCTGTTGGGCCATTGTGATTGGTGGCCATTCGCTGCGCGTATCGACTCAGCTGGGCGTTGGCGCTGCTTGCGATGTCAAGGATCTGATTGTTGGTCCCGCTGTTATTAAAGTCATTCAGAGAGTCGAGCGACCATTCAGGCATTTCGGCATCGTTCCCTTGGAACAAACTGTCGACGGTTTGATCGCTTTGCTCTGTGTCACCTCTGTCGCTCGCTCCAAAGGCCGTTCTGTATGACACGGAAAGCCCCCCGCAAAAGGGCTTGTTTTCCCCGCCAGGCAAACTGTAGTTGTCACCAGGGTCACGGACATAATTCAGGACAGTCTGAGTATCAAATTCATCCAAGGGGAATACGGCGTAGGGGTTGTCGGCGGAACTGCCAAGGGATTTTGTGGTAACGGTTAACGGGGTGCCGCCCTCTGCTGCTACGGGCTCGCCCAGTTGCTCAATAGTCTCCCGACACAGGGCAGAGCTGATCAGAGCGTTTACAGCTGGCTTCATGCTCGGATTAGTAACCGGCGTGATGGAACCATTCGTTTTGAAGAAGTTGGTGAGCCTCTGAGCAACGATGTTCCCAAGCGTGTTGGATTGCTCCGCAACCCATATTGCTGCATGTTGCCCAGCGCTATAACCGGAAGGTGTGGGCATTATCAGAAACACAGCGAGAGCAATGTGAATAGGCGCCCATGTCATCGAAACAGGCGATTCATCAACATCTTTGGCCTGCGCGACCACGAGAAGGTGCTGCGTTGATTTGGTGATGATGAGTATGGCGGCAATGAGCATCGACATCATGCCAATTGGCTCGCTCACTGTGCCTATAAGACCTGGTTGGCTCGGCGGAGCTCCGATGGAGCCAGATTCAAATAGAGCCGCGATCAACCAAGCTCCAAAGCCTTGGGTGGGATCCTGAGTTGCAGAGAAGGCCGACCCAGAGAATGCGAGCAACAGTGGGACTGCTAGAAAACGGAGGTATTGATTCGACTTCATACTGAACCACTCCCTTTTCGGCGCCGGTTCAGGTACCGCTTGATTTGAATAAAGGCTATGGCGGTGTAGATGACAGAACAGATAACCAGCAGGCCAAATGTGAATGCCAGGCCAATGTGATTAACTGGACTCATGTCGGCCGGAAAAGGATTGCTTGAGATAAGAGTGGCTACGCCGGCCAGCAAAGCGACGCTAACGATGAAACTCCACACTGCATCCCATGGAAATCCTCGAGCACGCACCGACTTTTCGGAAAATAAAGCCTGTTTTAGACGCCGGCCACCTTCGGCACTAAAGAGCTGACGCCACACCTTGGGGTGACGCACCCTAATTCTTTTGCTGTCTTTTTTGATAACGTCGAAGGCACTGGCAACTGAAATGACCTTGATGGTCCCTTTCAAGAACCTTCCCGCCAACGATCGTTTTCGAGGCTGCTGATCCTCCCTGTTCGGGGAGGCGCTGGAATCAGCCTGGCTATTCGGTTGGCCTTCTTGCGTGGCGCTATCATCCGGGGTTTTTCTGGGTTCAGTCATGGGCTCAGCCTGTGCACCTTGTCTTTCTCCTATTTAGCTTGTGTTAGTCTAACCTATAATTTGAGCCCTCTGACGTGCGGTGTCAGGTCGTCCAATTTCTCCAACCATTTAAAAGCCCAGGCCCTATGTACCCTGTATTCAACACCGAACATAAAGCGCCCCCGTCAAAAGGGGATAAAGGAGCCCACCAGTATTGGTCAGCTGTTGACCCTGTGGTTGCGGATGTCGTCAAGGCTATGGACGAAGCGGATACCTGGCACTTGGAAGGCGACCTTCGGATTCGGGAAGCCCTTGATCGCTTGATTGAGAAGCTTCAGGAATCACCGGTGGTAGCGAGATTCAGTATCGACAATCCGGAACAGGTGGTGGAACTGTTGGGGTGGATGCGAACCAGCTCAGCTTTGATGCTTCTGCACTACTCAACCGACGATCGTCGAGAAGTGTTGGATTTGTTCGTCAACGCTTGCACCGAAATCTTGAAAACTCGACCGGACGACGAAAACACACAGCGGGCAGCTTCGGTAGCCATTGAGCGCTTCTTGGCGTTTGAACGAATCGCTCTGCTAGGCCGTCTCTTTTCTCCAGAGAGGGCACAAGTGATCGAAAAGGCGGTTGCCGATGCCGTGCGAATTGTGGACACAGAATCGTATGCGGGGAGGGAGAATGGTTAATCGATTGCCCCGGGACCACTTGGTGCCGCTGATCATTGTGTTTGCCTCGACTTTCTCGACGGCTGCCAGTGCAAGTGACGATGTAACTTGCTTGGTGTCCGATGTGAAGGAGGCATATGCGGAAGCCCAGAACGGAATTACGAAATCTGTCCGCGACGATATCGAAGAGAAAAGCCCTTCGGACGATCAGGATTTCACCGAGATGGGCTGCATTGATTCGTTCGGGATTTCAGCTGGATATTCATTGCCAGATATCGATCTATCAGACGAGATTTGTGAGGCAGCAAAAGACTATGTGAATGGCCAGCTAGGAGCGCTGAACGACGTAGTTAACTCGTATGAAATGCCCCCGGGAATGGATGCTGGTCTTGATATGAGTGTCAGCAATGAAAAGGGTGACGATGAAAGTGAGTTCAATAATAAATACTTGCAAAAGCTCGATGCCTATCGAAATAAGCTCCAGGAGTCCGCTGACAATATAACCAAAGATCGCAAGGGTGGAACGAGCTACACACCTGAAATGCCGTCTGAGGAAAGCCGATGAAACGCGCGCTCTTGTTGATTCTTATGGTTGCCCTGGGAAGTAATGCGGTGGCCGATGAGTGGGATCCTGTTAAATCCACTTCCGACCGGTTCAATGAGAAGTCGGATGGCATTAACGAAGATCTGAATGAGTCCCTTAATGACGCACTTCAAACAGCCAAAGATAACAACCCTTTGCAGGGCGTTTGTGGGATGGATTTTTCGCTGAGTGGCAATTTGGGGTTCGATCTGCCGGATCTTAGCTGTGAGAAGTTCTTGCCAGAGATTGGGTTCTCGCCGTCTCTTCAGTTTTCCCCTTCGGAACCAATGATGGACACCGTTCAAAACGGCTTTTCTGATGCCTCCGGTTCCGGTGACTACTTCAACAACCCCAGTGACGACCTCGATGGCACTGTAATTGAAGGCTTTGAGTAGGGTTTATTTCAATGTCGATTAGAAAACCACTATCCCAGTTTGTTTTTAGCGCATCACTTGCACTGCCGATAGCAATGGCGCCGACCGCAGCAAACGCCTGCGCGTGTTTGAGTCTGATTCCCCAGGCAACGTCCATGGCGGGTTTGGTCATGGCTGGAACAGAACAAGTGAGCATGGCCATGTACAACGGGTTTAATGACACAGCGGGTGCAACTGCTGACAGTACGGCTAAACAGACGAAGAGTCTTGTGGACGGACTGGAGGCTATGACAACAACGCTGGTCAATGAAATTCGGCAAGTACCGGTCACTGAAGAAGAAATTGAGCGCCGTAAGGCCCTTGCAGATCCAGCCGAGCAGGCGACAGCGCCGTGTCGATACTCCGATCGATCTGCCGATCTTGGCGGGACGGAAAAGCTCGCGGCCGCACAGTTGGCAAGCCTCGATAAAGCCAGCGCCGATTACAACGAGCTGCCGTCAGTCAACAACGATCCCGCCGTTCAATCAAGCAGCTCCCGGTTCTACGCGCGAGCAGCCAAAGCCCTAAAAGAGCGCGAGGGTATTGATACTGTTGGGGCGAAACTGCTTTCAGACCAAAACGGGCTCGGCAGCTTTTCTCAGAAAGATATCGAGAATGCTTCGCTATTCACCAACATGACGATCAATCCGGATCCGCCGGCGCGAATTGCCGAACCGAAAACGATTTCCGACATCAATTCGAACGTTGATGCCGATCTCTACAACCTGCGTATGTCGTTACCTCAAGCCGTAATGAACCAGCTTTATTCATACAAGGCCCCGGCACTTGAAGTGGCTGACGATTCTTGGGTTGCGCGACAGCTAAAAATGGCCGGAATCAGCCCGAATGCCAACGAAAACCCACTGAGCTATGACGATCTGCTCAAAGTGATGGCCACACATCGGGTTAACAGCATCGAATGGATCACCAACTTGTCGGCCAAATCGAAATCCGGTGCTCTCAAGGACATGGCCATGGTTCAAGCGGATTCAGCATTTATGGATTACGAGCTTTGGAAACAAGAGAAGTCCACTGCCATGCTGATGTCCCAACTTCTCGCGAGCAAGCTGCGGAAGGAGAAGGAAGAATGACAACTGTGCGCTCATGGGTAGCTGGCGGAGCAATGGTGATCGGGATATCCCTGTCTGGCACAAGTCCTGCCTACGCTATGGGTGGAGAGTTTGCGGCCGGATTTCAGGCCGGATGCCTCGCTTGCCTGCAAATCGGCATCCAGGCACAAAATATCATCAGACAATCAATTCAAGCGTCACAGAAAACCCTCTACAGTGCTACAGGAGAAAACACACCCGGTGGCCAGGTCGGATTCCCGATGCTCGAGCGCACGATTAAACAGGCATCCGAGAAGCAGACAGCCAATCTACGCGACGCTTTCGATACGGCTGGCCAGCGCATCAGTCAGGAATTACGACAAGTACCTTTCACAAAGGCAAAAATCGACTCAGAACAGTTGAACGGTGCGGCAGCTCCAAATTATGACCCGACAACGGAGCAGGAAGTGAAGAGAAGCGTCGGCCGGGATCCGGATCTACCTTCTGCTATGAGTGCCATCGAAAGTTTACTTCGGGGTGATAGGGCGCTTGCTCCGTTAAATGATGACGACTCAGCTTCAGAGGACGATAAATCTGACGAGAGAGGCAATATTAAGAATCTTGGCAACCCAGACGCTGCGAGGACCGCACAGATCCATTCACTTACAGAAGCCTTGCGTGAAAATGATGGGTCGACCTTTGCGGAGTTGAATGCAGGGCTCCTGGTTGAAGATCGAAATCGCATCCTCGGGGATAAAGCTGTCGGTGACGATGAATATTCCCAGCAGCAAAAGGCTGATTTGTATCTACAGCTCTTGGCAGGAAAAGAGACCTCATCCGCTCGAGCGACGCTGAACGGGGATAATCTCAAGTCACTCGCCGGCCTTCGATCCGCTGTAAATCAGAATATCAATGACATGGGTAAGCTGACTCTGATGCAGGTAATGGATCACTACGCTCAAATGCGACGGTTACATCCGAAGGGGTACGGCTTAGGCGCCTATATGCGCAAATCCATGCCAAACGCAGCAGTGGTTATGGGCAACACAGATCGCTTTGACGTCAACGGCGATGAGAAGAAAGCCGACTTAATGAGTGACGAAGCATTTATGGCACTGACCAGCGCATATCGGTCAAGGTCCCCATCCTGGATGGCCAAGGTTGCCGCTGATGGAGATTACGCAGCTCGGGAGGCAACTATGATTGCGGCTGAAAGGCTCTATGTGAAATATCAGCGCCTCAAGGCTAAGCGCGAGATCAACATGATGCTGGCCATGCTGCTTGGTAAGCAGCTCCAAACGGAAGAACCTGGCAACGTGAACCGGTAAGGGAGGCAGCAATCATGGCCCTGACACCTGAACAAGTCCGCAAAGCATACCGACTTATCCGAAATCGGATTGGACCAACTGTTGATGTGTCTGACGAACACTTCAAAGAACACTTCTCATCGGTGATGAAAGGGGAAATCCCCAGTAGTCCAGCCTATCGCCAGGACCTGCTCCGTGACGATCGATTTAAGACACTGGTTCAACGTGATTCTCGTTTCAATGCTCATGAGACGGCGAACCAGCTGATTGGTCGAGGCGATGCCATAGGATTGAGGGTTTTGAACAATAACTCGACCGTAGCGCCATCTACGGTACAGCTTAACAATCAGCTAAAGCAGGCTGTAAAAACCAAAGAGTGGAACTGTGCTTTTGAGCTTTGCCGTCAGGGTGCTGACAAAAGTCAGCTCAGTATGAAAGAGCGATCGGAAATGGAAGCAAACACTGGGGCAGCTGTCGACCACCCGCTTGAAGATTTGGCCGGGATGCACACTGCTGAACTGGCGGGTCGAGTTCAGGACAACGGATCGCTCACGACTAATGTCCAAAGGGTAGCAAGGGCGTTGCACGACCCCGCGGATATGAGCGGGTCAGTCGATGAGATAGCACAGACACTTCTTGGGTCACAACAATCGCACAAGCTTGATTTGCTGCAAGCGCAAGCCTCCAGTCCGATCGATGCATCCAAATCTGCACTACAGACTCAACGCAACTTGAAGGAAATCAGCAAAGAGATGGGAATGATTTAAGCCTGGCGCCAAGCACCAGGCTTAAAGGGCCGAAACGCTTTAGGAGAGGGAAGGGCCTGTTTCGGGCTCGGGATCATCAAAGTCCATGTCGTGGGAGCGGGCCGCGGACACAAGCCGGGCTGCGGCCTTCTCCGCAGGCTCGGTCTCGACAGCATTCAGGAACATTTCCCGTCCACTTTCTGTCTGAAGGATATTGATCACCTCAGCTCTAGCCGTTGGGTCCGACTCCATCGCTTTGAACAGCTCTCCCACTTTTTCCTTCAGCCTGCCCTCATCCGCGATCGAAGGTGAGCGTGTTACTGGTGAAGCACCAAACGCCTCTTCCTTCACCTTTGAAAGACGTGTGCCGACCAGTGCACCGACGCCGTAGACGCCGACTGCTTCTGCGACTAACAGGGCATTGTCGACGGTCTCTTTCCACTGAAAGTGTTCGCCAGCCTTGCTATGTGCGTATGCTGTGGCCACGCCCAGCGAAACCATTGTCATTGTGGCCGCAATATTGGCGCTTACTTCCCGGGAACGATTCGGAGCCGAGGCAATGTATTGGCCGTCCTCAACCCAGAACTGAGCTGTTTTCTTACCCAGATCCTTGAGTCTGTCACGCCAAGATGTTTTATCAGTCATATCGATATCCTTTGGCTCAGTAGCTATGCGGCAAGTTCTTCTTTGGCATCAACCAGGATGCCGGCGAACTGTTCGATGAGAATTTCAAGATTTCGAATGATCTTCAGATCTTTCGATTTCAAGTGTTTTTGGGTTTGCTCGTTGTCCGGATCAACATCGAATTTGCGACTGGCTTCGCTCAGCGATATACGAAGTATCTGAAACTGCTGCAGCAGATCCTCTATCCCCGGCAAGCGAGCCGTTTCCATGCTTTCCAATTCTGTTCCGAGAGACTTCAATTTCAGACGGCAAGCGTGATAGCGCTCCACCGCGTCATATAGGCTGACCTGGGTCTTGGTGGCTTCCATTTTGGTATCTTCCTCTGGTTCTGGTTATCCACAGTTTTTGTGCTCTTTTTTGTGGAAAGAAGGTTTATGCCACTGGTTTATTTGCTTTTTTATGGGTGGTTATAATTTGATCAGATTTGTTTAGCCAAGGCTGAGTGAGTGTTCCGGCTCTTCCTCAAGTTCTTCGTCCAGTCCGGAAAATTTCTTCAAATAATGGCTCATCGCATCTTTCTGCCTTTCGACAATGGCTTTTTCATCCTTCTTGGTGCTCAACCGAACAGAAAAACCGGGGGACTCAAACTGGTCTGCACTTGCGCTCTCTGACAGCTTGAGGTGACCTTTCACAGCGTTTCGGTCAAAAGGAAAGTCGTATGCAGGGGATGGATCTATACCGTTCTCATTGAGCAGCTGAAGCGCTCTGTCCGCATTAAGGGTCTTCTTCTCTTTGTCTACGAGAGCATTGGGGTCGATACCGTCCTGCGCGATCAGGTAACGGGCGGCACTTTGAAGATCTATGGAGCGATTTTGAGTTACGCTCATTGGCGCATGACACTCAGTGTCGAGAGGTGGCATCCCGGAGAGGTCGTATTCTTTACCAATTTCCCTCAACTCTTTCAGGAGGCGACTGGATTCTTCCCCCGCGGCTTTCTCGGCCAACCTGGCATCCGATAATTGCTCAGTAAGTCGACGCGCGTGATCCAATGTTTCAGGGGGCGCAGTCTTCAGATTGACCGGTTCATAGAATGGGTTACCGGTCAGTACATGGTCGTTCCAGAGCTTGCCGGCGATCGCCATGAGGTCGGCCGCCAGCTGAGGGTCATGGTCAAAAGCCGTAACGCGCATTCCGAAACCGCGGAAATTTGTCTCGGCAATCTGGTCCCCCATTCTTTCAATCAGGCTCTTCTGATCAGCTTCTGATAGATTTTGCTTATTCAGCTTCCAGTTCAGCCCATCGAGCATGGCATTGGGTACATCCAGTTCAGCGAGGCAGTAATGGGCGATTTTCTCAGGAGCGGCGAACTGAGCGGCATTGCTCATGTAGATCGAACCGTACCAGTGAAGTTGTGCCACGTAGTTCAGTTCAAGGTCTTCTGACCAATCCAAAGATGATCGGATCTTGAAATCTGGGATTATCACCCCGGCCGGCGACTCGTTGATGTCATCCGGATTTCCTACAGCAAAAGATGCCTCTCGGTGGGGGGCATTGAATACGGACGAATACGGCATTCGATCTTTTACAGACCTGCGACCTGTCAGCTTTTCATAAACGTACTGCGCCAGCGATTCGAATACGCGTCCCCGACGAATATGAGGGTTGTCCTGATCAGGAAGCTTCAGAAGGAGCTTTTCAGCAACAATGTCGCTGGGAGAAGAAAACTTGGGCTCCATCCCGAGGTGGTAGCGTAGAAGCTCACCCACCTCTGATCCACCAAAGCCTCGCAGACGCTCTGCGTGCCAGACCGCACGAGAAGGGTCCAGGGCGGCGATACCGTCTATCCAACGATCGGCAACGTGGTCAGGTATGACTGCTCGCTGAGGCAGAGCATCAATCACGGCGCGGACCTGGGCTTTGATCTGGTCACTCATCTTTGAGGCCTCAATTTCGAGCGTAATTCAGCATAGTGTTGTCTATGCTATAACCCTGTGCTGTGTGACGACACGGCATCAGGTGTTGTTGTCCAGATTTTCCAATGTTCCTACCAGCGGGGCGATTCATCGTCACTTTCGCTGTCAGCCGCATTCATCCAGTTCTGAAATATCTGGGCGGTTCGATCGACAACAGCCTTGCGTTCATTTTCATCTGTCAGCTCTGGCATACGAGCCCGGCTGTTCGAGGGGTAGTTCACATTGCGAGCAACCGCGTTTGCCGTGGTAATGCCAGTTGCATGAGACTGATCTTCCTCGGTACCGGCCGCCGCCTCGATGCGGGCAACAGCGTTTGCAGCGTTGGTGCTCAGTTCCTTCTCGCTATCACGCAGCGACCGGCCGGCAACATCGTCAATCAATGACGGATCCACAACCCATGGGGCATGAGTGAGAACGCGATTGGCGCTGCTGTTTTCAAGTGACTTCGGAAGTTCTGCTGCTGACTTTTCGGCAACTTTACTTCTTGTTTCGACAGCTGCCTGAGTATTGGTGCTGGGAGGCGCTGGCTCGGGCAGTTCGTCTTCCCAATCATCAGGTGCTGATTCACCCTCGAGGTCAGCAATCGATGCCGAATGGGATGACTCTATTTCCGGTTCGATACTCGGAGCCGGGCGAGTCGGGCGTTTTGCAGGGGGCGCTGAGCGATCACGTGCAGATGTGGCCATTGTCGATGATGCATCGTGAACCTCACCATCATGTTCTGGTTCAGGGTTCTGGGTGGGCTCTGCCTGCGTTGATGAGGTCGTTTCACTCTGGACCAGATAGCTGTCCAGCGAAGCCACGATGGAACCGTAGAACGTGCCGTCAGCGCTTTTTTGGGATTCCCCGTTAGCGAGGGCATCGCGCCTGCGATTCAAAGCATCGTGGAGGAAACCAAGATCGTCACCAAGAGCGATGTCATTGCTGGTAATGTTGGTTCCTCGCTTTACGGCTTGCCGTAAAGCGCTCTGTTCTTTGCTCTCATTGTGCAATCGATCGTAGCCGTAGCCACGAGTAGGTGGGTTGACACTCACAAGACGGTTAACCCGAAATTCCTTGATGATGCCTTTTTCTTCATCAAGGCCATGAAAGAACGAATTGAAAGGTACGATTTTGTCGCGCCACATCAGGATGCCTTCACCCTCGATCTGGGCCCGGGTATCCATGGTGTCGACACGTGATTGGCGTTCAAAGCTTGCGCTTTGGCTATCTGCGTAGGTGTTGCTCATAGCGCCGCCTTCACGCGAGAAGCCTTGTGTCGTCATCGCAATGCCTTCTCCGGCAACCTGTTTCACCAGGTCGGCAGTGGCGCCAAGCCCTTCGGAAGCCATGATGATCTTGATCTTTGTGTTCTCGGCAATCTGCTCGGCTTCCGCTTCGTCTTCGCGACGCATCCCCGCGTAATCCTGGCCGGCTATGATGAAGGCGCAGGAAAGCCCCCTGGCCTGAGCCATAAGGGTCCCGTAACCCGGAACCATCATAAAAGCGAACTCGTCGTTTATGATGCAATATGGGGAAGGAGCATTCGTTGGCAGGTTGTCCAGGATTTCTTCTTTACGCCCCTCTATATTTGGCGGCAAACCTGTCGAGACCGCATTCTTTTGAGCAGCAAGCACGATCTTGGAAAGGTTCTTCAACTCCTCTGGCGCATTCTCAAGCGCCGGTATCATGACCACACCGATACGGCGTCGGTAGACCATATCGAGGAAATTGATCTCGCCATGGCCCACCATGTAGATGTTGTCGTAGGTGTCGGACAGAGAAGCCAAGGCACGAGTAAAATACTGTTGAGCAAAGCCAAATTGCTTTCCAACTTCCTCGGGCTGGGATTTCTTTTGCTTTGTTCGCGGATCAATACCCGGATCCTCTTTGTATCCAGGCAATGACGCAAGGAAGGACCTCAGTGACTCGCGCGATTTCCTTGTAATACGGGGATGGCGCTTGAGCTTTTCCACCTCTTCCATTTCCAGGCTTTTTCGAATCACATTAGGTGTAATCAAAAAGCCTGCTCTGTCCCGCAGGTCGACGAGAGCTGGCATGATCGCGTGAATTAGGCCGATCGCTCGTTCACCGAATACCTTATTTTCCCCGCCGCTTGGAGGCATGATGGAGACAATGATTTGAGTGTTCGACTGCGCTGAGCCATAGGCGAACAAGTTAACGGTATTTGCTTGTCGCTCGGCCGGGTCAGGCTTTTCAGAAGTGTTCCCCTTGATGTAGTTCAGGACCCGAAAATCGTCTTCACGACCAAAGAACCGAGCAAGGGTGTATATCTGCCAGGCCAGTTTGGATACGGCCTTAGCATCCGAGTACATGGTCCCAGAGCCGGCCGCGATGTAGTTAGCCGCCATAGAGACCAAAGTCTCAGTCTTACCGGCCCCGGTTGAACCTATCACCAGTGAGTGCTGCAGAGCGTGAACGAATGCCAACCAAAGCTCGTGAGCTCGGCGAGTAAAACGGGTGTTCCCCAGAAAGATCCGGCCGCGAGCCTTAGAATCCATAATACGACCCGGCTTCGGATCGTGTGGATCCCGCATATTCGCTTCTGCTGGCAACACCAGAGGCAGCGTGCGATTTTTGTTTAGCGGATGGCTGGTTAACCACACAATCAGCGGTCCGACAAACAGCGCAAAGAGTGTGGGGGAATAGAAAAAGATCGGAATAAGAATGGTGCAGGCAATCTGAATAGTCGTCGGCGCTTCTGCCAGCGTGTCACCGACGATTTCTGATACCGTTCGAAATTCCCGTCGAAGCCGTTTGGCGTCAACTTCCTGATCCCGGGTCAAACCCCGCATTTGCGGTTTACTCATAGTGCAGCGGCCTCATCGCTCGAATCAGAATCTTCATTTCGACTGCCAACCAAGGACTGATTCAAGGCATTCAAGCTGGACGCATTAGCGCTGGCCACTGTGCATGGCGGTGACTGCTTTGCTTGATTCGGGCGTTTCAGAACCGGCAGCGGAAGCTCGCTGAGTGTTTTAGAAACATGCGCGATCTCTGGCTGGTCCCCGCCTGACTCTAGGGCAGATTTGGTTGAACTGTGCTCGGAAGCAGCGACACCGCTGATATGGAGTGTTGCGATAACCCCGGTACCGATAACACATCCCAGCATGACGGAGCGACGCAAGCGAGCACCGACAGTTTCATCACCACGCGAACGTGCTGCTCGTTGCAGAGGAATGACCTCAGCCTTCGTGGGTTTCGCCTGAGCGATATTCTGCCCCTGGGATATCGGAATCTGGGACTGACGCGAACCGGACGTGGACACCTCCGCTCTCTTTCTCTCAGGAGCGGTCTTGGGAGCTTGGCCAGTGCTGATCTTCTTGCTGTTCACAAAAAGTGCTCTGATTCCTTTGTAGGTCTCGTGAAGGTGGGCCAGCCCGGCTTTGTTGGGTTCAAAGGGAACCGTAAAGACCCCATACCGTGAACAGTGGAGCCGAAGAACCGGATATTTCTTCCCGTTCAACCTTTTAATCAGGATCTGAAACCGAATCTGAGTATCGTCCATAGGGATGCTCAAATAGGCGTGAAGGTTGTTGGCGCCGAGGAATGAGGACCATGCACTCAATCGATTTGATGAAGCACGAAGCACGGGCACCATAATGAAAAGGTCATACTCACCACGGCTTTTATCGGTCACTGTCTCGATGAAATACTGATACTTCATTTCGCTGCCTTTTTGATGAGATTGTCCGGGTTAAGAGCTTTTTTCCTGAACACGTTTGGCGTCTTCTATCGAAAGCCGCTCTTCGTATTCACTTTTGAGTTCACCGCTTTCACCCACGATCCACTCTTCGTCGTAAAGAGATTCCTCGATACCATCTGTTCCGCTTTCTACGCAGGGGATTTTGATGCCGTGACCGGCTTTGACTTCTTCCTGGTAGTGGGACCAGACACCGGCCGCTTCAGCAAATGGGCGGTCGCCACCAAACTGATTCAGGGCGAAGAAAAGCGTTCGATTGACCGGCTTGAGCCACAGAAATTCATTGGTGGTGAACACCCCTTTATTACCGGCTTCGTTAAGCAAGCCCACAAATACGGTGTTTTTGAATGAGTGGTATCCCAGAACGCGTTTAACCTTTGGGTGAACCCCGTATTTCTTGAGAGCTTTATCCACCCCAGTATCATCGAGTGTTGGGCGCTGCCGTTTCTTCCGGTCAAGCCGTTTCCAGCTATTACCCATTTGGAGTGCCAGCTTTCGTGCGGCGTTGGGCGAGCTCGCGATACAGGTCACCAGAATGGCTGCTACGCACTTTTCAAACCGGTCAAGTGATTCAAACCCTTTCCAAAGCCCCCCAAGTTGCACTGTGAGAAGGGCATCGGTTTTCGGTTTATTGAGCTGGCATTGCCAAGGGGAGGGCATTGCTCGACGGCGCTCTTTCGCCGACCAGCTCATTTTCCTCTCGCTCCATCCTTTGATGGTTTTAAGGCGTGCATTTTCGCTTTTAGGAGCGCCCAAGATTTCACTGATCTTGTCACCGATGTTTTTTGTTGAGCTGACCTGAACCAAGCCGTTCATCAGCGCATAATCAATAGGCGAACGGTTGACCGCCCATGGCCCCTTGTGAATGGGCGTGTTAAGCAAGTCTTCCTGCATGACAACGTTGATGCTGGGGTTAAAGCCAGCGTTGGCTTGTGCAAGCTTGTGAAGATCGAATCGGCGAACGTATTTCCGAATTCGCCGAGGCTTGTTGAGCCCCCAAATGCGAATAACGACCCAAGGAAGCAGGAAAAAAGAAACGGTCTGAAAAATGGTGTCAGCCATAACAATGGCTGCATCGGCTCCATATTGGCTAGGGTCAGCTGAGAGCAACGTCGTTGACCAGTTTGAAAGATTGCCGGCTATATGGTCGGGGTACATAAAGCTGATGTACTGTATCGCTTTGCTCAGAAAGCCGACCGTGATGAACAGAGCTCGGATTACGACCGTTTGCTGAAAATTCCAAATAGCCCACAGCAGCAAAATGATGGTGCCAAGAAAAATGAATGGTGCAATAAAGTCTTCAAGACCGGTATTTTGACCGTTAGCACTTTGGTTAGCTGCCATAGTTGTAAGCCTCAATCATTGCTTTGTAGCGCTCCATGAGCTTATTGGCGTAGACCTTGTTGTATTGCTCTGTTTTGCTGTGATAGCGAGCAATGGCCCGGAACCAGTCTTCAGCCGAATTCACTTGAATGCCGGCAGTGACTTCCCGCAAATACCAGGCGGCAACACTCAGGTTGAGGCAACCGTTGTTTTCGACCATCGCCCGGGTAATCCCGTTCTTTTTTAGTTCCTGCAGATGTATCGAGTTGATCTGCATAACGCCAAGGTCACTCGTTGCATTCGAGTTTTGCGCAACAGTTCCCGTTGACCCGCCCTCAACCTGGGCAACCAGAGACAGCACAAGCGGGTGAACCTGGTAATACGCCGAAACCCTGTCTACGCAATCTTGGGTAACCGGGCTGGGTTGCTCCATTTGCTTGATAATGGCTGGCGGTGTATCCGAGGGAATAACTGGAGGTGGGGGTAAATCCATGGCCACGGCTCGAATGAACAATTTTCTCCATTGTATCGAGCCGTGGCCGCTCTAAATGGCGGTGCACCGATAGGTTATGAATCCATCACATATTCATAGACGGTTCACTATCCATGACGGCAGACTCATCCATATCGATCCCACTGTGCTGCGTCAGGGCAATCAAGGTGGTTTGCTGAATCATCTGGAAGTGGGAAAGAAAATGAGCCTCGACATTGTTCAAGGGGTACCCCTGCGCCATAACGTCACGGCGTTCATCAGTAGGCATTTCACGGATTGTGTCGAGAGTTTCCCTAACCTGGCTGACCCAGCATTCTTGCAGTGTCCGGCCTGCGCGATACAGAAGGTTTCCGCGCAACGCCTGCTGATCCCTTTCAGACATATCATCGACCGCTGGATGCTGGCCGAGGGTTTCGTCCACCGTACTGGCTATGAGATCGGCCAGCCGCTGAATGGTCTCGTTACGGTCCGGTTGGAAGTAGTCGAAACGCTGGTATGCAGCAATTACGGGACTCATTGCATTAAGCAGGTGTTCAGCTTTAACCGCTTCAGGTGAACGATGTTCGTTGTGGTCCCTGTTCAAAGACGTTTGAGTCCAAATCCCCTCAATCTCATGAGCATTGGATAACTGCTCTGCGAGATCCATCGTGAAGACTTCTGGACCAACGTATCGGTAATACTGTCCGACGTAATCTGCGACTGTGCTGGTCAAACGGGCCTTGACCCACGGTTCGTCAATCTCAGCGACGGTGTTCGCGAGCCGGTCACGAAGTGATTTCGCTTGTTCACCGACAAAGGTGAGAAAGTCGCGCTGCCTCTCCTCTATCCGGCCAAGGAAAGCGGCATCGCTAACTGGCTCTTCCTCTTTTTGGCGTTCAAGTGAATGAAAAGCCAATACCGGTTCAAGAGAGCTGCCCATAATTTTCTGGGCGTTGAGTGTTGCGCCGGCCGTCCCGTGCAGCTCTTTGTGGTTTTCGACGGTTTGCCGTGCTTGGGCGAAAAGGTTGCTTGCCTGACCACCGCCACTGGAGGGTTCGGCCTTCGGCGCCGGCGACTTCGTATCTTCTCGGCGTTGATTGATTTGATACATAGTTACTCCTGGGACGGTTCCGGACCGGCTTTCTCAGACTCCGGTGTATTCAAGAGCTTCGCGCGCTCTCGTACCTTTTCAGGCAACAGGGCTCGCGGCGACACTTCGAGATTGGTGAGCATTTCAATCGTTGGGGTCAGATCGAGCGTATCAGGAGCGGATTCGCCTGAAAGCCGAATTTGGAATTCCTGACTCATTTGGTGAATATCCTCAATCGCCATGTCCAGCATGAGCCAGGTAACGGAGAGAGGAATACCGGAGTCAGTGCGGACGCAAGTGTGTGCATCCATCAATGCTCTGGGGTCCTTCTTATTATAGAGGGCAGGCCGGTTTACCTGATCGCGGACTGATTCGGCCAAATCGCTCAAGGTCCAAGGCTGATCCGAGGTCATCGAGCTGAGATATTGCTGGACCAGCTTTTCTTCGCGACCTGACTTAAACCGCCACTCCATGGCCGGGCTCAAAACATGAGTCAGGTAATCAGTGACAATCGGTAGAAGTCCGTCACAACGGAACGCCTGCTCTACGCTCAGTGATGCGTCACTGACATCGACCTGTTGAATACCCCGACCATAAGCCCTCATGGCCGCCACCCGCTCAGTAATAAGTTCCGAGCGGGCAGCGCCCCCGGCAGTAGGGAAGCCGTCAGGGAATTTCAGCAAAGTTTCGGGGCTATTTGAGAGCATGGCGCATCCTGATATAACAGTAGCGATTGGAATGAGGTAGAGCGAACTGCGGCTCTACCATACGAGGCACCAGTTTAGCGCCTCGAAAGGCGCGTAAACGGCGCTGAACGGCTTATGCCGTGCCGAGGTTCATTTGCACGTCCTCAGTTTCACTCGGGGCATAAATCGGACTGTTGATGGGCACCGGCAGATCAGTAGGCTCAATCGGTGTGTTGGTGTACTGATTGATTTGCCGGATGAAATCAATGATGGGCTCGGGATCCATCACCTTGTCGGCGTCCAATTCGCTGCCGACTTCAGCCAACAGGTCGGAATATTTTTCCTCGAGCTCATCCAGCTCCTGCTGGCGGGGGAAATCAGAACCGAAGTCGCTTTCCGCCGCAGCAAGGTCTTCCTTTTTGCTGGCGATCAGCATCTCTTGCCGTTCAAGCTCGGTGCCGCCAGCAATGCGCTGCAGCTCCCGGTTAAGCGCACGGGCTGCTTTTTCCCATGGATCCATTCTGTTTTCATCTTCCGCCAGCTCCAGGCTTTTCTGGTCCAGAGCGACATAGGCCACCTCGTCCATGCGGCCATTGAGGCGCATGATTTCGACTTTTGGGGATTCGGCCCGCAGATGGTTAAGGGTGACTTTGAGGCCCCCAAATACGCCCACGTCGCGCTTGGAGTATGCCCGAGTCAGCGCATATTGCTTCTCCAACACATTCTTGATGGCCTTAATGCCGCCGATATGGGAAGCAGAGCCTTCCTGCAGGCCTGGCTGGGCGCCTTCGATCTCGAAGTGGAGAGGGGCATTCTCATGCACCAGCTTGTACTCTTCTTCCATGTCCTTCTTGTTGTACTCCATGCGCTGGATCAAACTTTTCAGTTCCTCAATCCGGTTACCCAGATCGGCCTGTTCATCCTGATGGTTGTTGCGGAAGCGGCGGAGCTTATCCAGCGCTGAGCGTGTTTCCATGAAGGTCTTGATCTTGTCGTTGCCTGTTGTGACCTGCAGGACATCCTCAAACTGAATGGCAGAGTCATCCTCAATGGTCCGTTCGCATTTATCGGGATGGCTCATCGCGGTTGAGATCATCTTCTGCTTGCGCTTCAAGGTCTCCCAGATGAACAGATCAAAGCTGTCCTGGGTGGTGTAAGTGAAGTTGAACACCTCATCGAACAGGTTGCCCTGGCGGTCCATCCGGCCCAAACGCTGCTCAATGTCTGATGGTTTCCAGGGAGGATCCATTTGATGCATCGCGACGAGGCGCTTCTGCACGTTGGTGCCGACCCCCATCTTGTCCGTAGACCCCAGTAGGAATCGAATTTGGCCTTCCCGGGCCCTCTCGAACAGCTTTTCCTTTTCCTCGTCGGTTTTCGCATCGTGAATGTATGCGATTTCAGATTCGTCGACACCGCGATCAATCAGCTTCTGACGAATGTCGTCGTAAAGATTGAAGAGCCCGCTACCAGTCGGCGAAGAAAAGTCGCAGAAGATGAGCTGACAGGCCTTCTCAGCTTCGTAGTTCTGATACAGCTCGAACGCCTTGCCGATCATCAAATTGACTTTGCTGGCGGGGTCGTCAGGTAGCTGCGGGTGAAGCAGGCGAGGATCCAGGCTTGCCTTTCGGCCGTCTGTTGCGATCGTCAGCAGTATGTCTTCCGGAATTTCTTCGGGGCGATCGACGTTGCCGGCCTCGTCGATGAGTCGTTTGTCGTTTCGCCCATAAAGATGTTCACGAACAAATACAGCCAGTGCTTCGGCATCACTGGACGGCTCATCGTCGTGTGACCGGACATGGCGGGCTCGGCCTTCGATGTACTTCATGAACGCGGCCATGAGGTCGGTGGTGGGGGCCACGATCGTTTCATGAGTCACATTGGGGGAGGGAAGATTCAGGTCTTCCCGGGTTTTTACATCGACAAACTGGCGGAATAGTTTGACCAGTTCAGGCACATTCTTGAATTGGGAG
Organism: Marinobacter halodurans; assembly: GCF_004327985.1. Taxonomy (GTDB): domain Bacteria; phylum Pseudomonadota; class Gammaproteobacteria; order Pseudomonadales; family Oleiphilaceae; genus Marinobacter_A; species Marinobacter_A halodurans. Next base: position 91,389 of record NZ_SJDL01000008.1, on the reverse strand, counting down.
AGTCGTGTCTTGTTCTGGTATCCGCCGCCCTCGGGTTTGATTTCCAGGCTGGTTACCGTTTCGGCAAAGAGGGACATCCAGTCGTTGAAGTTCTCAATATCCATTTCCTTCAACAGATCCGGCCGGAGCATCCGCGTGAAGGTGTAACATTCGATCAGCGAGTTGCTGATCGGTGTGCCGGTGGCCATCAGCACGCCATTGGGCGACCCGTGCAGGTCCTCCATATAGCGGCACTTCATGAACATATCCCATGCACGCACCGATTCGGTTGTCGACACCCCGGGGATGCTCTTCGCGGTGTCGGGAGCCAGGTTCTTGTAGTAATGCGCCTCATCGATTCCCATATGGTCAACCCCCATTTCCTGGAGGTTGAGGATATTGTCCTTCTGGCGCTTCTCGAGCTCGGCATTCTTTCGCTTCAGCTGTGCCTCAAGGTTCTTCAGCTTCTTCTCGATGTTCTTCTGAGAAGGCGGCTTCTTAGCGCTCTTGTTGTCGTTCTGCTCCTGGGCGAGAGCCTTGCTCAAACGGTCCTTTTCGTCCGCCAGCATCTTGGCTTCAAACTCGCCTGGCACGCCAATTCTGGAGAACGACGAGTGGGTGCATACGATCAGGTCCCAGTCGCCGGCCGCGGCCCGGGCCACGAAGTTCGCTCGTTTTGCCGGGGTAATGTCTTCTTTATCTAGGACCAGGATGCGTGCTGACGGGAAAATGGACTGGGCATCGCCGGCGAACTGCCGAAGCATGTGGTTGGGCACCACGCACATAGGCTTGTTCCAGCGCCCCATTTGCTTGCCGCGGATAGCAGTGCTGACCAGTTGGAACGTCTTGCCGGCGCCAACACAGTGGGCGGTCATGGTGTTGCGCCCAGACACTGCCCGCCAGACAAAGTTATTCTGATGAACTCGAGGCACCCACGAGTCCGCCATGCCCGGGTAGACCATGTGCGAACCATCCGGTTCAGTCAGCCGGAAGGTGTTGAATCGTTCGTTGTAGGTATCGGTGAGCCGTTTCGCGCGGGAAGGCTCTCGCATAACCCATTGCTTGAAAGCTTCCTCAATTTCCTCAAGTTTGCCTTGGGCCTTTAGGGTTTCCTCCTGGTTTACAACATACTCATCCGGATCAAACGAAATTTTGTCTCGTACAACCGGTTGAGTGTTGGTAAAGGCGTGGTTCAGAAGCCTGAAGGCATCACAGCGGGACGTCCCCCAGCGATGCATGGTGACCTGCTCCTGATTGCGAGCGAGTCCCGCAAGAGGTTTGTTTAGATTTCTCTGCTGAACGCGCCAGTGGCGGCTTTCCCGGTCGAATACTGGTGTAACGCCGTGGTCGCCGGACGTATTGAAGTCCAGTACGGACTTCATGAAATCTTCCAGGATTTCCTTTGGAATCCAGAAGGCGTCGACGCCGACCTGGATTTGCGAAGGCAGCAATGGTTCCGGCAGGCTTTCTTCCAGAGCTTTTACATTCCGCTCAAATTCTGGATCCGCGGCGGCGGCCTGCTTCGCCTTGTCGATTTTCGGCCGAAGGTTCCCGGAAAGGTAAGTGTCGACGGTTTCAGGCTCACCGGTACCGGGATTCAGAAATGCCAACTCCTGTTCTATCAAGGCGTTAACGACGCTCTCAGCGCTATCAAACGCATCGCCCAACAGATCCTTCATGTAATCCGGAGCGATCTTGCCGGTGTAGGTCAACGAGAGCGCCAAGGCATCTGTCAGCGATTCGGCTGAATCGGGGATTTGAACTGTCGGCGAAACGGTGCGCTTTTCAAAAATAGCGGTCTTGGAAATTTCGCCGGTGTCCGCGTTCTCATGCTCAAGCGCGTAAAGAAATGGCTCACGCACGTCATGCCGAAACAGTTTGCGATGAACCTTGGTGTTCAATGAGCCAAATTGGCGAGAGAAGTCATCGTATTGCGAGTTCAGGGTTTCACGCAGATCTGCTGCAACCTTCTCCGTTTGCGCGTCATTACCCTGGGCTTCAGTCTCCAGAAGCTTTTGCGTGGTCGCCATCAAACCAAGCATGGCCTTCATGGGTTTGACGTACTTCTTAGCGACCTTGATGGGTTGTTCCGAAAGAACCTTCTCGCCGCCAGCTTTTTCAACGTGATGGAAGGTCTGGGTATCTTCATTGAAGACGACTTCACCTGGTTGAGCGTCTGCGTTTTCAGACCGCAACACAGTCCGCTCAAATTGCTTTTTGAGGTCGCTGACGCTGGCGGATTGGTGTCGCCGCGGTTGGGTGATCGCCTCCGGGGTCAGCCTTTCAAGTCGATCCTTCAGAGCAGTGACCATGCCCTCAATATCGGTATCGCCCTCGACGGCCAGATCGAAACTATATTGAGAGGAAACAATCTGAGGATTGCCCAAATAGCGTTCGGGCTCTTCCGAGAAAAGCTGGTTCACACGGAAAGCCATCAGCTCACCGGGTTCATACTCGTTCCCCTCGCCATCTGAAATGGTGCGCGTAGCAGCTACCGGGTAGGGCGCCTTGATGGTTCCCTGAATATCCAGCGGAGTGTAATTAGGGGTGAAATCCCCCTTTTTCTGGACGATGACAATATCGGTAGTGACGTCAGTTTGGGTGTTTTCGCGGAACGTCCCCGAAGGCAGCCGGACGACATTCACCACATGGGCGTTGTCCATGACGTACTTGCGAATCGCATCATCCTTGGAATCCATGAAGTAGCGCGATACAACGAATGCGGAGATACCGCCGGGGCGAACAAGGTCCAGTTTTTTCTTGATGAAATAGTTATGGATGCTGTCTTTCCATTCCGGCCGGTTCTTGTCGAAAACCTTGTAGTCGCCGAAGGGGACGTTTGATATCGATAGATCGAAAAAGTCATTCGACAGATCGGCATCTTCAAGGCCCTGATTGAGCACCGTGGCCTCCGGATGAATCTTTGAGGCAATGCGGGATGTTACCGGGTCAATCTCGACACCGGTGACATGACGTGGTGCCGCCCCCTGCACTGGGGCATGACTGATGAAGTTCAGCGTGCCGCATGAAGGCTCAATCGTGCGGTCGGCTTTGATGCCCATCCGCTGCAGGGCTCCCCAGATGGGCCGAATAACGCCTTCATGTGTGTAGTGTGCATTCAGGATCGTGCTTCGAATCGAGTTGAGGTCATTTTGCGAAAACTCGATATCGGCATTGCGAGCCCAGCTCTGCAGGCGGTCCTCGCAAGCCGTTAAGTACGAAGGCTTGGTGGACGGGATGAACGAAAGAAACTGCGGGTGAATGCCACCCCAGCCGCTGTATTCGGCAAGAAGTGACTTTTCGTCGTCAGTTGGTGGGCGATTTTCAGCCTCTATCTCAAAGAGGCATTCCATGGCGGCCAGGTTGTCCTCAACCCGGGCCGCCACCTTTTTGCCGCCGAAATCGTGCCCGGCAGCAAACCTGAAACCATTGTTTAGCGGGGCAGGGGTTCCGGCTGGCTCAGCTGCTCGTGCATCTGATTCATGACCTGTTCCCGCGTCTGCATCCGGTAGGCGTTCGCCTGTTGCACTGCTGCCATCGGATCCTTGGGCGACCGCGGAATCATCGGTTCGTTCTGTTCCCGAATCCGCTCCTCCAGCTGGTCGTACTCTTCCTGAATCTCCGCCAGCTTCAGTCGCAGCGGCATCATCGTCAGTTTTGTCGGATCCTCCGGATCGCTCACCCACTTCATCACGGTTTTCGGATGATCGTCGATCAGACCCTCCAGAAAGCCCTGCTCGAACGGTCCCATCGGGCAGTCCAGAAAGCTCTTGCGAATCAACCGCAGCAGCTGCTCGGTGGTCGCCGGATCCCGTTCGTACAGTGCCGGCATCGGAGCCCGATTCGTCGCCGGCAGATTCAGAGACTTCACTTCCTCCGCCAGCGCCATCAGTTCTTGGCTCGCCACCGTTTGCGAGCCCCCCGTATCCAGGGCCGTTGCCTCGTTCTCCAGGGCTTTCTCGGCGTCCATCGACCCCTGGTTCCACATTGCCTCGACCGCGGCTGCCTTCTCGCGAAAGATTGGGAATGTCGTCATGTATTTGCTCCTTTTGAGAATCAGAGGATTCCTCTGGGTCCATCTTATCAGTGGAATCGGGGGTGCGAATGTGGGGTGCAACACTCGCATTGTTATCTGCGGCGAGCCTTTGATTTCGCAGATCAGTGATTGACAGGGCCGCTTGGTAGGCTGCCTCGGAGAGAGACATCAACGGGTCTCGAGGATCACCGCCGACCGTGCGGACGGCGCCGGTGTTATCACGCACCTGGGCGTAAAAATGCTCACCGTCCTTCCGTTGACCACGTTTTACGATCGCATGAAGGTGTTCTACGTCCTCAAAGAAGACCACCTTTGAGTCCGCCAGCTTTTGTTCGACGTAGGACAGCGGCGCCGCGCCGGTCAGGGTTGCAGCGAAACCATTGTCGTTGACTTCATACTCGTGTTGTACGTTCCCACTTTCACCCCCCGACAGCGGGTTCCTTTGTTCCGCGGTGGAGTCTTCACCCACTGAAGGAGTGGCCACCGTTTCTTGTTCGAGCTGTCCCTGTTCCTGGTCTTGATTCCCCTCCGGCTGCGCCGGCTGAGGGTTTTCCTGACCCATATGAGGCGTTCTGCTGCTGACTTTTTGAGCCAGCTGGCGTTGATACCGGTTAAACATCACCTGCTCTGGCGCCATCCAGACTAATCTGGCGTTCGCAAAACCACGGGACAACGACTGATAAAGAGCGTTAACCCGTTCGATGCCAGGCCCTGCCAACAAAAAACGGGCTCCATTGTTGAGGGGCTTACCAAATACTTCCTGTCCCGCCTCTCGGGTCAACACGGAACGAAGGTTGCCCCGATATTGACTCAAGCGGGCTCGAGTGATTTCAGCCGACTCTTCTGGATCAGCGGCCGCCAGAATAACAACCGGGCGACCCTCGCTTGGCGTTTTGTAGTAAAGCGCTCTCAAACCGTAGTCAGAAAGATCGGGCCAGGGGATCATTCCAGGGTTCGTTTCACTCATGGCAAACCTGCTAATCAAAAAGGGGGTGACTTCATATCGAAAGAAAGGAAACGGCACCGCAGAAAGCGGTGCCGGGATTACAGGATGGGTTAACCCATGCCCATGCCGGTCTGCTGTTCCAGATCGTCCAGGTCGTCTGGACTCGGCATCAGATCAAAGTCATCCGGCATGTCATCCGGCAGCTCATCGAGAGCCATATCGGCCTGTGCCGCCAGGGCGGCGTCAATCTGCTGATCGTGAGAAGCCTGTTCTGCACTGGCTGCCGGCGCTTGTGAGGACGGTTGCGGCTGTGCTGCGGCGTCATTCGCTTGATTGTTAGTGGCACCGTTATGAATGGGCGCTTGAGCTTCATACGAAGCCTGGTGGCCATCATTTGCAGGGGCTGCTGCAGCCGGTGCAGGCGCAGGCGCCTGAGATTGACGAAGTGCTGACCACTCGTGGGCATATGGGTTTTCAGTCACATGATTGGGATGGCCCACCGGTGAAGCCACGACGCCCGGCTGCACGCCCAATGACGTCAGGGTCGCATTGTTCCGTTGGCTGGGATTCCCCTTCGGATCCTTGAATGGAATCTCAATAGAGGTGATAGCCAGCTTGTATTCCTGGCGGCGCTCAACCTCGACGGGTTTACCCGCACTGTCCGGGCGAGTAATACGACGCTGCGTTTCTGAAATCATCTGCTCTACGGCCGATTTTTCCAGCGGTTGGCCCGTCTGGAAATCAACAGTTGTCCCAAACACACCAACTGTGAATCCATGGCCGGCATGGATAACCGTATCCATCTGATTGGATTCCAGGTTACGCAGGATCGCCTGCAGCATGTTGTTGTTGAAGAAAGCGTCCAGCTGCTGCTCGCGGGTTGCGTTAGCGTAATTACCGGTCTGTGGGTCCCGGATCTGGTTGGGCATAATGATTTCAGGGCCATCATTGATACCATCGATGCGCAAACGCACCATCGGAGACGTTTTATCCGGCGCCTTATCAATCGCTTGTTCAGCAGCTTTCTTTAGCTTCCCGTTAATGTCATCCGAGGCCACATTAATATCAATTTCGGACTGTTCTTCCGGAATGACGTAGGCCAAACCACGATGTTGGCGGCCATTATTGTTTGCATTGGCGAACTCTTTTGGACGGCCATCAGCTTGAAGCTGGCCAAACGGCCGAATCTTGACCCAGTTCTTGCCAATGCCAATTTTGGCTGTCTCCATGCGCTGGTCGATACGCGTCAAGGATTTGTCGATCGACAAACGCTTGAGGTGTCGCGCCATGATGTTGCCGTTGCCCCGCTCGATGGCACGGTCGACACGAATAAAGCCACCTACTTCGGTGTGGGTCAGCGAATTTCGATTGGCGAAATCCGAAACTCCCATGACATTGCCATCCGGGTTATTCACCATCACAGTGACTTTCTTGGGCGCACCTTTTTCATCCAAATTGTAGATGTCCGTACCTTCGATCTTCCATTGACCAGGATTCTCGTGAGGTAAGTAGCGATCTACCTGGATTACTCGAGTAGAAGGCCGATTGGCCTCGCGAACTTCATTTTTTGCCTGGGCGAATACGTTAAGAGTCATGCGGAATCTCCGTTGCTGGTAGCCGACGATATGTGATTCGGTATGACATAGAATAGTGCATTCGATAAACGGCAAAAATAGGTCAGACAACCCTTGTCCATTAAATCCGACATCCTGATTTACGAGTGTGTACCCCCGCGTTTATGGTTGTCTTGGTTTGGTAGGCTACCTACATGACTCAACGACAGCCCAATTCCGTAGATAACAAACCACCCCAAACACCGGCACCAAGTCTGGCAGAAGCATTTGGTGCTCGCTTTCGGGCGGCTTTGATGTATGCACGATTGACACCGGCCGGTCTGTATCGGCGGCTAGTCAACGATTATGGACTGTCGTTATCCAGAGCAAGCATCTATGACGCCTATGATGGCCGTGTGGCTCGCCCTAAATATGTTTATGAGGTGGCTGAAATCACCGGCGTTAATCTTCCCTGGCTGATCCAGGGGAGGGGAGTCATGGTCGATATTTCGGGTCGCGTTTCCAGTCGAGAAGAGGCTGATCGTTTGCTTCGGATAACTCTGCGACAGCACGTGATCCCCACAAACCGTAATGACTTAATTCGTGTGGCTGACCGGTTTCTCGATAAGCTGTACCACCATGATTTGTCAGCTACCCAGTCGGATTTGCTGGACCGGTTGCTCTTGGTTTTGAATAAAGCTGACTCTGATCAACTGGCAGGGCTCGCCGTATTCATGGACGAGCTGACCAGTTCATAATTGGTCAACCCTCCACAATTTTGTTACCCCTTTTCTTCCCCCTTTCTTTCACGGTTCTGCACTAATGCTGGCGGTATAGACAGAGGCCTCGGCTTGGTCCTCCGGGGTTCAAGTGGGAACGTACAAGATGCGCATTGTGTTATTTCCAATTCCCGGAATGGCGCCGCTCTTATGCGGCGAAACGAGGATAAAGCTTGGAGCGTAAGGCGGGCATAAAAAAACCCGGCGCGAAGGCCAGGTTTTTGTCGGTGCTGATAACCAGGTATTGATATTACATTGAAGGACCGCTGGACGGTGCTGGCGGATCCATCTCTTCCTCGTCCGAGGGCATCGAGCGTGCTGTGCCCTGCAGGTGGGATACCGCGTCTTGGGTCTGGGCGCTGTTTTGCTGGACGTAGAAGGCGACTTGCTCTGGGCTCAGGTGGCGATCGGCCACTTCAACCGATTGGCCATTGTCCAGGTCGAATGAGGACACGTAGCGGACGGTCGTCGCTGATTCGCTGCCGGCGATACCTAACCCGGTGTCATGGATGTGGTGATCACCCGGGCCCTGGAAGGATACAGCGACGTCTTCTCCGGCACGATCGGCTTCCTGGATGCGCAACTGCAGCGCTTCAATGATTCGGTCCGTGACATCAACAAAACGTGACTGTGAGTTATTCATCATGCAATCGCCGTCCTTTTTGCGTTTGCTTCCAGCCAATCCATCCGCGAATCGAAGACTCCGGAGGCGGCGAGTTTATGCTGGGTCTGATGGCCATCCTGGCAATGCTCGACGACGGTAACCTGACCACCACCAGCCATGTAGCTGCCGAACTCATCGATCGACATCCCTATTTCATGGGTCTCAATCGTCAGCATGAACTCCTGCCCCTGGTCGCTGACAGCGATCAACTCAGCTGGCAAGGGCAGCTTTTCATTCTTGAACAAGATGCTGTCCACCAGTTTTTCTCCTGGCTCAGAAAGCTCTCCCGTATCAATGCGAACCTCTGTCAGTTCGCCCTGCGGTCCCTGTTGTCGAAACTGAGACAGGTACAGTGGTGGTATCAGCACGCGACTTCTCCTGGTGTTTATCTGACTTCTGCAAGTATCTCTAAACTTTGATAAATTTCACGTTTTGGTGAGTTAATTGTTCAGTTCGGGCACGATACATGATAAGGCCCGTGCTCGTTGTGAAACGAGGTTAAAAATCCTTCTGGAAACCGCTCATTTTCTAAACGACACTTGATGTTACATTACCTTACTTAACATCGTCTTACACTCGATCCCACTATGGGAAAGGGAACCTTGAATTAAAGGCGAACGGTTCGACATTCATCCACCAGATCATCGATAAGCTTGTCGCCGGCACGACCGTCAATGTCGGCCTCTTCGTCGTTCATCGCAGCGAGCCGACTTTCAACTTCTTTCTTTATGCTGCCACCAGGAAACTTGGCCGCCAGGCGGCGCAAAGCCTCCCCTTTTGAATAGATCTCGTACATACGATTTCGGATATTCCTATCCGCCTGTTCGGTTGCAATCAACCACAGATAGATCGGACCATCCGAGATAAGGAATGAGTGCTTCTGCTCACCGTCTCGAGTACGGAAGATTCCGAAGCCCTGGGCACCTTTTGAACTTGGCGGCCGTATTGAACGAATAGCTTGAAGCTCGCTGTCGGACAGGCGGAACCGATCTTTGGTGTCCTTCGCCAATTGAGGGGACATATTGCCGGCGCCCAAGATGAGAATCGTGGTGGCCAGTTCAATAGACTGCTCTGTATGGTGCTCGAACAACTGACTCGCAATCTGGATATCAACGTTGTTTTTGCGGCCTTCGGCGATCAGTGAATCCACCTGTGACTGAGCCGAGGCGATGCGGGAGAAGCGTTGGCGCTCATCCATGGAGAACCGCTTGCGCGAAGTCTCAAGATGTTTGACTCGACGTTCGTGATACGCCCGATACAGCTTCGGTGACTGCTCCAAGTCATCGCGGTGGAAAAAGAATTCGTTTGTCAGGATGTTGTAGCCCAACAGGAATGCAATCGAAGCTTGCCACAGAGAAGGTTCACTGTGATCTTTCGGCACCATGTCTTCCAGGTCCAGTGAAATGACCTTGGCCTCCCCAAGCTCAAATCTCGTCTCGCCCTGCAGGATCTCGAACATATCACCGGCTTCCTTGATAGACCTTGCAAACAGGTCGAGCAAAGCCACCCCGTCGATCTCTTCTGGATATCGCTCACGCAAATCTGGCAACGATGCGATGCCGATCAGGTCTGTCAACACAGGCATTGCTTTCCGGTGAGCTATCAATGCTGCCCTTATTTCTCCGGCCTCCATCAGTCCATCACGGATTTCATGCCAGGATGAGCGGGCGTCGGTCTGAATGCCATGTTCATCGACCTTTTCTGTCACCAGGGAGTTGCCGTTCCGAGAGAAAACGCGGGCACGATCGCCACCGTTATCCATGCTGGCAAAACGCTTGTAGGCTTCATCGATAACTGATGTTACAAGGCCGGGCAGGCGGCCCTTAATCTTGTCATCCGACGACATGGTGTAACACACGGTCGACACCAGGTTTATCAGATAGGTTTTCAACGAAGGAATCGGGTATTCCATCCCGAGGGGTGTATCAAACGGGTTGATTTGATAGTCCCGAGTGTTCTGCAGGCGAATGTATTGAGCGATATGCTGTTGGTCAGTCCCGACTGAGCTTTTAACAGCGTCGACAACGGCCCGGGAAGACATGCCAACATCCAGAGAACGCAGATAAGGCACTTCCGATTCAGCTGAAGGGGTTAGCAGGTAATACAGATTCAGCGTGTTCAGAGTAGTTGATTTGGAGTAACCCATTGGGCCAACAAGCAGCGTTACCCAAGCATTCTGTCGAGACGACGTTTGCTGGTAATGCAGAAACCGGCCGGTCTCGGTTCTCAGAATGATGTTGCCGTCTTCCGGACCCCAGCTCGTTGTCTCACGGAACAGAGGGGACATGCCAATCGCATCAGGCATTGGGGGGGCCATTACGCGCCCCATTGGCTGATCGAATAGACCTGCCTGAGTCGCCAGTGTGCCTTCAATCGGAGCATTGAACGCGTCTGTTGTCTGGCACCCCCCCCAATTCTCAAGGATCCGTTTCAACTCAATGCCACGCTTCTGGAGCAAGGACAAATCGTAGTTGACCTCCCCACCAATCTTCCCGCTCGGCTTTAGCGGGGCCCAGGTGCAGGCGGTGATATACATGGCAGCAACGACGCCATCGCTGTTGTGCACGTAATCTTCCAAGGCCTGGTTCGCCACCTTGATTTTTTTGTTTGCGGTACTGGTCCAGGTGAAGGTTTTGGCCATTGCCGTGTTGAGGTAGTCGTAACCCAGGCCGTGGCTTTTCAGCGTCATGTTGATCCTGAAAGGCACACGCATTCCGCTCGCCGCGCTGACCAACTCATCGAAGGACTTCGGGTCCGTTGGCCCCATCGACATGGCGATCGGGTAGTAAGCACGATTGCCAAGAACGGCGTACTTGGTCCCAATGGTTTCAGGCTGTGACTCAAAAAGTTGGTGCGACAGGGGGGGCGGCATTTTGAAGTCTTGCGTGCGCCCTTTCAGGTCGGCCGGCGTTTCGGGGAGGCGGATATCGAACCCAGCATCGTCGGCCACACGTGGAGCCCAGTGATTAGATGTCCCGGGCTGAACCAACTGCTTGCACTGACGCAGGTAATCACGAACGGACAGATAGTCGAGAAGGATTCCCGAGTTTCCAAGGGCCTCAAGATACGCCAAATTATCTACCAAGCCGGTGACCGCGGCATTATGCTTGGTCCGAAGTTGAGGGAAGGCAAAATCACACAGCATCGCCTCCGCGGTCTCTGGCCAGTTGCGCAAGGATTCAGCTCGGGCTTTGCGTTCGGACGGCAGATCATGAGGATCGACAGCTTTAGGCGTTGTTGTGACCGCGAGATAGCAATTCTCAACTTGGCAGTAACCCGCCAGCTTGCGGGCTTTCTCTTCGAAAATGGCCTCTGTCAAATCACCAAAGCCCAGCGCTCGAGCTTTACGCTGGGTGCCTAGAAGAGAGCGCCGGGCATAGTTGTATGCTTCATCAGGATCGAATTCAAAGGTGATGCTGATATGGTGCTGGCCCGACTTAATGAGGTCGCGACCCAAGCACTCGGACAGCTCATGAATAACGTCACTCAGTTGCTTTTTATAGAGACGGCTGGTTATCCCGCGCACACGCAGTAATGTAATCAACGATCCGTCTCGGCCCACAAACGTCCAGTCGTCATCTGTAGTCAACAGATTGATAAAGTCCCGCGGATTGCTTTTGAAGATCGCGCCATGGGCGAACATCAGCAGCTTATCAATTCCATCTACAATGCGGTCGGTAAAGCTGAACATGGATTAAACGGCTCCACTTTGATCTGTGGTTTGGGTGTCACTTAATGGGGTGCCTTCAATGGCTCTACGCGTGGCCCGCAAGTAGGTCAGTGTTTCCCATAAGTCTTCGTAGAATTCGTCCGCCAGCGTCTCACCGCTCCCAGCGCCGGGGGTGAGCGTCTTTATCCCCTTGATCGCTCCACTTGAATGGAGCTTGAAAATAATATCTCTGGTGCACAGCTCGAGCTCTTCAACTTCGCGAGCGGCCGTAATACGCAACCATTCGTCGTCTTCAATCACCTCATGTTTGATGGCCACGGAGCTTTTCGTCTCGCCATCATCTGCAATCAGCTTGATAGCATCCCCAAGGTCAAGCTCTTCAGGGCGCGACTCCGACTCAAGGGCCCAGGTTTTGAGCTTCAAAGGGAGGTTTGTGGTATCAAAAGGGGTGACAGGCAATGATCCGAGACCAGATCTCATTTTGGACAAAGTGTCTTCGATCTTTCTCTCGGTGGTCTGGTCAATCCAGAGCTCACGCTGGTGAAGATCGATAATGACCTGTATCGGTTTGGATTTCTGAAGGGCCTTGGACAGAAGCTCGCTTCGCACATCAGCTCGAATTTTCCGCTTTTCAGCTCTACCCAGTGGCTCGCCTTGTTCTTTCTCAAATTTCTCAATGCGCTTGTTAGATTTCTCGTTGACCACAGAATCCGGAAGTATCCGCTCATGAAGCCGGAGACGGATATAGAACACCTGGTCCGCCTCCAAGGCATAGATCCGGCTTCCGTAATCCTTGAACGGCTTCTCAAAGCCCAGGTGTCGTTTCTCCTGGTACTGACACTCTCGAGCTGGCTCCTTGCTGGCCATCATTTCCAGGTCTTCAAGTGTCGGTTTAAAGCCCTCCGGCAGCTCAAAGGGTGTCAATTTTTTGAAAAGCATCCATCTCTCCTTTATCGAAGAGACGGTATTATCCCATACTAAGCCCCGCAAAAATCCTTCCGGCATCGTTCGCATGTTGGGCCGCAGGCTCAACCGATATTCCCATTTCGCGGACAAAACGGCTGGGCGCCAGCGTCACTGGATCATTGCCGGGGAAGCAGTATTCCTTCGCACAGGCCAGGTACACAGATTCCTGCCCTCGAGTCAGCGCGACATACCCCAACCGGCGTTCTTCTTCCGGCCGACCTCCGTCTTCAGACCCATCCCCATCCTCGTTCTGAAGGCTCATGCCCTCGCCACGAAGCGCCGATGGATCAAATGGGATCAGGCCGTCTGAAAAACCAGCAATAATGACGTGAGGGTATTCGAGCCCTTTGGACCGGTGAATAGTGGATAGCGTCAGCACATCTTTGTGCTCATCAGCCTGATAATCTGAAATCGGCGTCTCCAGCAGGTAATCGATGAAGTCCTTGGTACCGGACAGACGGACTTCATCAACCAGTTGCTCCAGGTTCTGGTGCCGGCGCCGGCGCATTACGTCATCCTTTTCGCGCTCGAGCAGTTGCATGGGGCCATCTTTGACCCACTCAATGAGTCGTCGGGTTAAATGATGGGGCTCCTTTTGAGCAGAATCGGCTAGTGTATTTTCCAAAAGGCCAGCCATAAAATCTCGAATTTTGGGGCCTGCCTTTCCAAATCTTTTTGCATGACTCTCGGATTCAAAAGTCAGGGACATAAGATCGGCTTTTTGCTGTTTCATAGCATGGACGAAATCGCTCATGCCTTTCTTGCCGACACCGTTTATGTACGGCTCAAGGCTTTTCAATGCCTGCCAATCATCAGGCTTTTCCGCCAGCCGAACGCAGCTAATGACCGCCTGGATTTCGTTACGCTCAAAGAAGGACATGCCCCCCACGACGGTATATGGGATTCCTGCCCGTTTTAAACTCGGCTCGAGGATTTGAGCCATCCGATTGGTTCGGTAAAGGATCGCGATATCGGTCAAAGGCGTCCCTTCTTCCAGTTTCTGCTCAATGTAAGAGGTAATATCCATGGCCATATCGCGGTCGGTCTCGCTCATGTTGACCACGGGGGGCTCACCTTGAGGCTTTTCAGAATAGGGGCGCTTGGAGAGACGCGCCTGGTTGTGCTGAATCAGACTATTCGCTGCATCAACAATCCCCGGGTGGGAGCGGAAATTTCGTTCAAGCCGCATAACAGTCGCTCCGAAGTCCCGCGCAAATCGCTTTACGTTGGCGACTCGGGCACCGCGGAACGCATATATTGACTGGTCGTCATCCCCAACCAGCATGATGTTCGTATGCGTCTTGGCGATCTCCCGGACCATCACGTATTGAACAAGATTGGTGTCCTGAGACTCATCTACCATGATAAATGGAGAGTTGGCGCCAATTTCCCAAGCGAGTTCCGCGTTACGCTTCAGCATTCGGGCCGGGTGGAGCAGCAGGTCATCGAAATCCAGGTAACGTTCTTCCACTTTCTGCTTTTCGTAGTCGAGAAGAACCTGGGCGTTAATCTCCGTCATAGCGCTGACCTGTTCTGCCGGTGTGCCCCCGCGACTAACACCTTCGTTTTCAAGCATCGTAATGTGGTCGATTGCCTTGTCGCGCCGAGTAGGGCAAACCCCATCCTGTTTGAGTCGCGACCACAGCTTGAACATCTTGGTCAGCTCTTTCCTCAGGCGCTTCCGATCCAACTGGTAATCATCCGCGGCACTGTGGCACAACTCCGTCATCATTCGCTTTTGATCACTCTCGGAGAGAATCGCCCAGCGCTCATTGTCCTTGAGCCCGAACATCACCTTGTTCTCTCGCATAAACTGATAACCAAAGCCGTGGAAGGTCTCGACGCGGACACCATCCGCCTCCCACTCCTGAAGGCGATCTTTCAACCGGGTCCGCATCTCACGAGCTGCTTTTCGAGAAAAGGTGATCAGCAGGAGATCGCTAGGGACAGCCTTACCTGATTCGATAAGTTGGGCAGCGCGCTCCACTAAAACCGCGGTCTTACCACTCCCAGCACCTGCTAAAACCAGAACCGGCCCTTCCGCATGATTTATGATGGAGGTTTGATCTTCCGTGAAGCTCATGTGTCCGGCCATGATTTTACCCTTCGTTGCTTTGGTATTATCTCTGCAGGCTCAACCCTGCACGCTTGGTTGTATTTTACCCTCTTAAACACCGGCAAAAGTTGGAATGTCCAGACAAGTTCTATCCTTTCGAGAGAAAGCAGACAGCCTCAAAGAACGTGTTTCTCTCTCTGATGTCATTCGGGGCTCAGGAATACACCTGAAACCTAGCCGGAATGAATGGCTCGGGCTCTGCCCGTTCCATGACGACACTAAGCCGTCGTTGAACATAAACGACAAAAAGGGCGTGTATCTCTGCCGGGCTTGTTCAGCTACTGGTGATCATGTTGCCTTTGTCAGCCACCAGCTGGGCCTAACGCCCGGTGAGGCTCTGAACCAGCTTTGCGAACAGTTCGCACCGGATCTAATCACCAGAAGGAATGCCGCCCCCAATTCGAACGAAGCCTTTGAGCATCGTGCTGGACTGGCTTTTCTGGAAGCAGCGGGGCTTTTTTTCCAGAGCGAGCTGGGAAGCTCAACCGCCGATGACTATATCCGGCGCCGCGGATTTTCCAGCGACACCATCGAACACTTCCGAATCGGATATGCGCCTCGCAAGTACCATTTGGTCCACGCTGTCATGGAATACCTTGAGCCCCCTTGGCGTGAATCGATTGATCGCGACACAGCTCAGCGTCTGGCGCTCGCGACTGGATTGCTCGCGCAGTCCCCGCGTGATCCTGGAAGGTACTATGCCTTTTTCCGCAACCGTCTCATTTTTCCTATTCTCGACCGTAGCGGTGGCATCGTAGGCTTTGCCGGGCGTGTGCTCGACGAGCAGGACAGCAGCGCCAAATACATCAACAGCTGTGACTCTCCCTGGTTTCGCAAAGCCGCCAGCATATTCAGCTCACCACCACCAAGTGAAGGGGACCCTGGTTTCGTTGTGGAGGGCTACACCGATGTCATGGCTTGCTACCAACAAGGGTGCCCGGCTATCGCTACAATGGGCACCGCCTTCAACGAAACACACGCAGAACTCGTTACTCGTTGGGCAGGCAATACCATTGTCGTCGCAATGGATCCGGACCCCAGCGGTCAACGCGCTAACGTCAATGTTATCGATACCCTGGCAACGCGCATCAAAGATGGTCAGAGTCTGCTTCGATTCACCTGGCCAGACGAAAAGGATGCCGGCGAATGGCTTAGCCAGGGACGCGGTGACGAGCTATATGCTGCGATGACTCTCCCGGCTGCCAGTGAGGATGCTATTGAATGGCGCATCCGTGAAATTGCAGCTTCCGCACCAATAAAGCCGAACACGTTGCAGCGCCGCGTATATCTGGAGCAGCACGCTCAGATCTGGCACGGCCGCCTCAAAGAAAGAGCTCCAGTCACTGCGAGGGTGGTAAGAGAGAGTATCCGGGCCGGACTGAGCATTGCACAGACCGACTGGCATACAGATGAGACTGGATTCCAGTGGCTCTACGGTGACCTCCAGCATCTGTTCAGAAATCCTTCGCTAATCCGGCCAATAAAGAACCGTATCGATCAATTCATGACCTCCAACGAATTGGACATCATGATGCAAACGCTCGCGCTTTCGCCAGAGCGGGTGACTCCGGCACTTGCGGTCATTGTGCTGACCGCTCACTGCGTCAATGACCGCGCGCTGGAGAGTGCAAGCGGCTGGTCCGTTCTGAGCGTCCTCTTGTCAAAAGGGGTTCCGGAGCACCTTGTTCTGTTCTGGCGTTCGGTCGCGGAAATGGCAACAAAAAAACCCGACCTTACGGCCGGGTTTGATGATCAAGCTGCTGGAATGTTACTTGGCTTGGCGGCGGCACAGTGGCGGTGCCGCCCAATATGGCAAAGCGCCGACTTAACCGGGTGACATACCGTGTGATCCGCTCATACGCTGCGCCTCGGACAACATTTCAGGCGTGACTTCCATGTGCCCAACGATTTCATCCCCTACGCGGACCGCCAGGTTGATCGATTCGTCAGGGGCGTCCGGCATCTGGATTTCAAGCGTGCTGTACTGGTTGATTTTCAGGGTGTGTTCCTCACCGTCCAATGGCACAAGTTCAGTTACCCCATCTTCGTGCTGGATCCACTTCGGGATTTCACTGTCCGGCAGGGGCGGCGGAAAAACTCGCAACAACTCACGACTTTCAGAATCCATCTGTTCGACAAAATCAGTCAGCGCCTCTTTGTAGCTGCCGGCATAGATCGTCTGTTCACTGCTAATCGGCCCCAGGTGCGGGTCCATTTCCGTGAACTTGATTTCGTGACCGTATGTGATCTGGGCCTGATCATTGATCTTGCCCGCTTGCTGACGAAACTCTTGCGAGGCCACTTTTCGAGGCTCATCCTCGCCCGCCTGATACTGCGTAACCGAAGCCACATGCTCTACTTGCTCTTCCTCGGTCAGCTTGGCGTCGCCTTCTTCGATGGATCCCATGAGGTAAACCTGCTGGGCCTCCGGATCATCCTTCAGGGCCTCGAACTGTTCCGCCTGCTCTGGCGTCAATTCAACTTCATAGTGACGCGTAACACGGGTCACTTCCTCTGTCTGAAAGGCAATTTTGGTAGGTGCGGTATTACTCATGAGATCCTCATTGCTTGGTGCTTGTGTATGTATTCAGTATCGCAGAGACGATTCTATAAACCATGCGTTCTTGTCTGATTTTATGGACAAGGTGCAGCGTGCGCGGCTCGCGTTATGGATACCGCCAGCCGTTTCACCTGGTGCTGTGCGCTCTCTCCTTGGACAATCACCGTCTTGGGTGAACGGCGCTGGATTCCCCAGTCACGATGTTCTGGCATTGCTGACAGCCAGTCTCCATCTGTTACGGCCACTCGCTTGTCATCAATAATCACGGCGCTTCCTTCAAACCACTCAACAATTTCGACATGAACGCCCGCGAGTTTGAAGTTCTCTATCAGCTCGAGGCAGGCTCTGTCATAGCCGTTCACCAGCGTATGCTGGCGACTGATGAACAAGCGAACATCACGACCTGTGGAAGCCGCACGGATCAAACGTGACCCGTGCTTTTGAGCCGCCAGCAATCCCAATACCGGTGTCGCTATCCACAACCGATTCCATTGGCCCGCTGAAACCAGCTCTTGAAGCCATTGATCGTGCGCGTCACGACCTACTATCGATCCAAGCATTTCACCGTGCTCACGACTCCACGCATCTTCCTGGAACACAGGAAGCTCTGACGGCTCGCCATATTGGCCAAGATGATCCAGCAATAGCTTCGAAGGCTGGTCACCGTGGTGCAGGGCGTTCATGTCACCAAATACGATTAGGGCATCCTGGGCCCGGGAAACAGCGACGTTCAGCATCTGAGGTTCAAGATCGAAGAACAGTGCTTGATGGGGCAGTTGGGAATAGGTTAGTGACAGGATAATGACCGGGCGCTCGGCTCCCTGCAGTGAATGGACGGTGCCCACTGTCATTTCATCCTGGTTGATATTCTGTGTCGCGAGCGCAGCCCTGATGCACTGGGCCTGCTGATGAAAGGGCGTGACGATCCCCACAATGTCACCCACGGCCTTGCCCGGGTACTGCTGTTTCAGAATGTCCATGTTCTCTGCCAGCCACGCTGCGATCACGCTCGCTTCCGCAGGATTCAGGCGGCTTCCTCGATACCGGTGCGCAATTCCACCAACGTGTAACCAGTCGACGCCTTCAATAGAAAGCCCGCGGGCTTCGCGCACAGGCTTGAGCTTTCCCTGATACGCCAATCGGTTGCAGAATTCGATTATTGAGGGTACCGATCTCCGGTGCACTGTAAGGTGGGCGCCGTTCTCTGTCTCCATTGGGTTGTGAAAAACGGAAAGCGATCGCACAGAACGTAGAAGACTAGCGTCATGGCAAACCTTGTGGTGCTGTATCAATGGCTCAACCGCCGCTTCAAGCTCACGGCTATCATTGACGGATGGGATAACGCCGGTCGCAATCAGGTTGGCCAAATCTATCGGCCGGGCCACACGTCGAACCGGATCCAGCTGTTCGGTATCACCGATGATGATCCCTTTACGTGCCAGCGCCAAAGTGGGCACCGCCACTTCTATCCCTGCCTGGCCAGCTTCATCGACGATGAGATAGTCTGCCCGATCCGTCAGGGCCATTTCCCGTTGTTCAATAGCATCCCAAAAAGTCATCTGGCGGGGCAGGGTGTAAAAGGTGCCGACCAGAACCGGGGCCAGCATCGCCCGCCGATTCAGCGCCTGATCCACATTATGAAATGAGCGACCTGATCGCTGCTTTTCATGCAGCACATCTCTCATCTGATACAACCATTGGCATTCATGCCAGTGCACAGCCATTTCAAAAAGCTGCCGGCGACAAGTTTGGTCCAGGGCCCGGTCAAGATGATCAATCAGCCAGTCCCATTCAGGCGAAACCGAAATTGACCGGATTGCCCTACGCCTTTCACCGATATCTCCGTTTGGCGCAATGTTGAAAACAATGTCGCGCCAGTTCTCTGCCGCCGCTGCGTATATGCCTGGCACGAGTAGGGGTAAGCATTTTTGCCAAAGGACCGTAGACGAGCGAGACCATTGCAATGCGAAATGCGGCAACCGGCTGTTCAACTGCCGCTGGTACCGGGAAATATGGTCATGATGTCTTGCCGCCCGTTGGATTTCCTTCAGATGATGGGCCGCCAGCTCACACCACTTTTCAAGCTGATCAATTGCACTGGGGGCACGATTCGCAGTGTGAACCTTGAGCTTCGCTATGATCGCCCGAACTTTCTTCAGATCCCGCGAAGTTTTCAGCGAACTAAACCGGGACCGCAGCTGCCGTGCAAAATTGAGAATGCTTGCGTGCCCCTGCAGGCGGGACATCAACAGTTTCTCGGCCTGATCCAAAGTTTCTATGGACTGGCCAAAATGCTGGCTTGCTTTGGACAGGAAGTAGGTTTCACCGCGGGAAGATTCGAAGTCGCGTTCAAACGCCTTCACCATTTCCACAGTCGTATACCCTTCCGTGCTCGCCTGTTGTTCACGTGAATACGCGGGGGCATACATGCCGAAGCCTTGCCATCCTTCAATCCATCGCTCGATTGGCCGAGTACCGCTCATCCGGGAGAACACATCCAGGACATTCGTCACTGCCTGGTTATTGTTGCTGCTCAGCAAAATAAGGGGTGGAGAGGTCCTTTTAATTGCTGCCTGGGCAAACAGGGTGGCCACGATATCTTTGACCACTGCCGTTTTACCGGTACCGGGCGGGCCATTGATACTCTGTAACTGGCCATCCGATATGAGAACGGCGCTCGCGAGTGCCTGCTTTTGGTCATCGCTTAAAGCCGTACCTTCCATGCTTGCTGTGCGGGTGGTGATAGAACGTTCAACCGTTGGCGCGGCACGGCCGGAGAATTCAAACTCCTGGAGGCGTGCCGGCAGCACCGCTGATTCAGGTCTGTGGATCAGCGTGTCATAGAGTGTCAGCAGAGGCCGAATGGCACCTTCACCTATACGCCCCTTATGTATCAGGGCATTGGGCAGCTCCATATAGCGAGGGCCATCGGCGCCCATCGGCTGTCGCAAATCGACGCGACCCATCGCCTGCAGCATCGACTGGCAATAATCAATCACCTCTCGCAAAGACCACCGTGAGTCGAGAGGATCCTGCCACTCCGGGAAAGGATATTGGTCAAAAAACGCATCCAGATCGTCAATGCCACCGATAACAAAGGGGCGGGCACCGTTCGAAGGATCCAGCAGTTCTCGGGGAACACCCGGGCGCCCTTCGGGATAGAGGCTACCGTCTTCATATAAGCGCACGGTAAAGGAAATTGGGGCGACCATCTGTGGCACAAATTGTTGGCGTGCCTGCCCTCGCTGATGTCGCTGCTCAAGCAGAAAAACAAAGGGGTACACAATGGCCTGCACCCAGCGTCCGCGCTGATCAGTCACCACAAAACTTGAATCGCCCTCAAACCAATCCTTAGCCGCGGCCATGGTTAGAACATCATGTTCACCACCTTGTCCCATCCAATCACCGATAGGCGTCAACTTCTGCTCATCAATTCGATCCTGTGGCAGTACACCGGCTTGAAGGGATTGCATTTGACGTGCAGTAAAGACGCCTCGACCAAGCTCCATATCGGCCAGAGATACCTTCCAGTAAGCCAGCCATTTTTTGGGATCAGATGTGACTGTCATGCGATTATATTTCGCCTTGTTTAGTCTTTGTGATAAATTCAAATGACCGTTACACGCGAACGGTACTTCTGGTTAAGGCTTTCATCCAAAGCTGGTATCACTTCAGGCCCACCAATTTGGTGGGCCTTTTTTATCGTATTCAGGATATCACCGACGCGGGTTCTATAAACTTCAGGGCACCGCCAGCGCACTACCCCTATCAGCTTGTCCGGTTTCTCCAAATTTTGCCCCCCACTTTTATTGATAGAATTGCATCTACTATCTTGAATTACCGGAGAAGCCAATGGCCTTAAAGAGTTTTGTCTGCGCACTTAGTGGGGAGCCAATCCCCACATCTTTGCTCGATCCGCAGCACGGCTCGGTATCTGTGTTCCTCAGCGACACCACCGGGCTTCGCGGAAGTTACTCGGGTTTCGGCATTCTGATGGATGCCATAGGCCTGAAGCGTGATCAGGAAGGAGTCTGGCGCGAAACGCCAGAGCTACCACTTCAATGCCTAAACACAAACGGTGAAGTCGATGTTTTTCGGGCCTGGGTGAGTGTCGGGACGGGTGCTGACTATGATTCGATGGAAATGAAAGGAGAGCAGCCAGAACACGCTGCGCTGCGTGAGGCAGTCGTCGTGAAGAATATTCACATGGGCCCTGACTCCCAGTTAACACCTAGCACAATTACCCCCGGCGGTGTTGATCCGCACGACGGTCTTTTCTACGACTCCCCCCTCGACTACCAGCGGCCCATCGACGGCTGGACCGCGCCTGAAAGTGCCTTCTTGCCGACAGAAGAAAGCGCACCAACTACCCACGATTCACCCTCAATGGGTTAAACAGGAGGCTTACCATGAGTGGTCCACGCCATCTCACATTCACACTCCACGACTATGCGGCCGAAGACGCCACCTATGTCGCCTCGCTCACGGATGACGCGACCGGGGATACCATTCTGCAATTCAACAATCTGGACATTTTGAGCGAACCAGTTCGTGAAGCCCTGGCAGAGCCATATAAAAATCACAAAAGCGCAGCACAGGACGCCCCCTTTCTGCAGGGTGTTGTGAATCTTCTGGACCCACGCGAGATCATTGGAGGGCTCCAATCACGCGAAATCGTGGGGCCTGGTGATCATGTGCGGGTGAGCGATGGTCGGTTCGGCTATTTTATCAACCTGGATGAGCGGGGTGCGTTTTCAGCCGATGTTCGCGACCTGTCAGGCTATACCGTGTTCAGTTACGACTCGATGGAGCAGGTTGCTGAAGACATCGATGCCGGTTTCATCAAGCACGCCAAGGACCTTTCGGGCATCGGCGAAATGCTTGTCAGTCATGGGTTGATCCCTGAATCAGCTGAACTGTTATCGATGACTGACCAAGAGAGCAGGGAAGCCGAATTGCGCCAGGAAGGAAACACTCTTTTCGAAGTCGCATCGATGCGCAATTTCATATTCGGACAGGCTGACAATTTCGATAACGAGAGCCTGCGTCTGGAAATCGATGAGGCAGCCCCCACCATTATCATTGAGGACGAGCTGGATCCTGACCAGTCAGTTGTCCTGGAAGGGGAGGATGCTGCAGCT
The DNA here is from genome assembly GCF_004327985.1 of Marinobacter halodurans. GTDB lineage: Bacteria > Pseudomonadota > Gammaproteobacteria > Pseudomonadales > Oleiphilaceae > Marinobacter_A > Marinobacter_A halodurans. Next base: position 68,979 of record NZ_SJDL01000008.1, on the reverse strand, counting down.
TTCATGGCTCATGCTGACTGTGATGCGCTACACGCCGTCATTGATCGAATGGCCTCCTATAAATCTCATGCGATCGATGTTCTTGCCGATCACCTTTCGCACAATCCGTCCCCAACCATGGGTTAATTCAAGGAGTATTGCTCATGATCGATGCTGAGTTAGGTGACCGGCTTCAGGTTGTCTTCGAAGGCGTGTTCTTTTTTTCAGATGAAGACCCCAAGAATACATCGCCGTGCCAAGTTCGGGTTCATCTTCCTTCTGACCTTTTGAATCCGACCTCGAGGACGGTTTTGCAGGAGCTGGATCAGCCCCTGATAGAGATTACACGCCTTCACACCAACAGCCGATTGTCCATCTATGCACATATGGAAAAGCTGCGGAAGGCTGGCAACGATGATCCTGATTCCCCGGGCCGTGTCGCCGTGCGCGATTCCCGCTCCAACTCCTTCCGTTCCGTCGTCACTGCCTTTAAAGCAAGCGCCGCTCACCTGTTCGGGCAAGCACCCCAGGTGCGTAAAGCAGTCGACTTGTCTCAATCCGGGGGTTCTGTCGACCGAGATTTCGATGTCGCCGTCGAGAGTCAGCTTCAGAGCTATTTTGACCAAGGTGTACCAACGGTTGTCGACATGCAGGCAACACCTGGTGCCATAAAAAAAGGTCTGGAGTTGTCGGCCGAATATGCTCAGCAATACAGGTTGTTGGCAGGGGAAGAGCCGGCGGCGCGCGCTTTAATGGCCGCGGTTAACACTGTTGGCAAGGCTATTGTCGAACCTGCTGTAGAACAGTTCTCAGATGCCTCAGCATTTGGGGGGCAGGGCCGCGAACAATGGCACTTCCAGAAGGCACAAAAGGAATACCTGGAGACAGCTTTTTCTGCCCCGGGGGTTCTGCTCAAAGAATACAACTACCACGATCCTGAGTTTAAGCATAAATCGAACTCCGGTGTTTTACAGGACCTGAACCCCGATGAGCATGGCCTGACTATCGCCTACCTTCCTGCCGGGAAGTTTGATGGCGGCGTTGTTCATATCGCCAAGGAGGCGTTGAACGAAACGGCGTTTGCCGCTACACGCGATGGCCTCGAAAAATCGCAGGCCAACGCTTGGGCAATGCTCTACGGGTGTCCGGATAAGTCGCTGGAATGGAATAGGGCGTACCGGTTCATTCGCCAGGAGCTGAATCTGGATGCAATCTCAGACGTGGACGGCCACCCGCTTCCGGGCTATATCCTTGAGGGTGAAGCATCGCCAGTGTTCACGCTTAGACCGAGCAAACAGGGCGCCAACGAATTACCACCGGCGGAGGGGCACATCACCAGTCTTGACCAGCCCGCTTGGATTGTGTGCTCACCACACCCTGAGCATGATGACCCTATCGCTATTTCAGTGGATACCGCCGATCAGGCCGCAAAAATGCTGAGAAGCCTCGCACTGCGAAATATCTTGCTGAATGAAGGGGCAAGCTTGCTGGAAAGCGCTGAAGGATCAGATAATCCCGCAGCACGCGAAATTCGTTCTTACATGCCCCGGGACTGGAGTGCAGGCCATGCCTCATCAGTTGAAGCGCTTGAAGAGTTAATCGGTACCACCGATGGGGAAAAAGCCTCGTTCTTCCTTGACTCCTTCAACCTTTCAGCGAGCGATATCGTCTTGTCGGGAAACTGGGCAGACTTGTATACCTGGCAGCTGGACATGAACTCAGAGTCGCCTGAATTGTCTTGACCCTTCCTTCCTTTTCGCGGCCGCAATCACTGCGGCCGCACACATTCTTCACCTTTCTCCGCACGTAAACACCGCCGGCCACCAACACGAACATCCGAATAGCACCAACTGATGTCAGATGTGTTCCATTTTTGGAGCAGGTGGGATTTTTGCCCTATGATGTCGTATAATTAAGAGTATACGACAATACAGCTCATATTTTTGTGGTGGGGCGGCTATGCCCTTCTTAAAATGGAAAATTGGAGGTTCGGTATTTCGGCGGGTGTTAAATCAGTATACGCCAAAGATCTATCCAGCCCAACACAAACACAGCGAGAACGTCGATGGAAAATATTGAGATGCCGGAGGTGGTGACCTTCGACTCGGGTGGACAGGAATGCAAAGCTTTCGTGGTCTTTGGCCAAACATTTGGGCTGAACATGCGAGTCTGCCAACTGATGTTTGAAGAAGCTCCCAGTGTAGCGATCGAATATATACCCGGCGCCGCCCGAGTCCGTCTTAATAACGGTTTGGTTTGGTTCGACACCGACGGCGACAGCGCGGCCGCTATCGAAGCCCTGTTTCAAACTGGAAAGGCTCCCTATCCTCACAACAAACGTTGAGGTGCGGCATGAACATTCATCCGTTATTCGATACACCGCGGCAGCTGCTGGATTGTGGCCTCACCCTGGACAATCACCCTTCCCTGGCTGCATACATCAACGAGGCTCACAGTGAAGCCTATGAGGACTGGCGTGTCACGGCCGCTTTCCTGATGGACTATGCCGCCAGCATGGGCACCTATACTCGCTTCCGTGGCGAGGTCCAACGCTTCCTGTTGTTTCTATGGAACATTTCAAAGCGCTCTCTTCGTGAGTGCACCGAAGACGACATCAACCGCTACATGCGCTTTCTGAAAAAACCGCCTAAAGCATGGGTAGGCGAGAAGCCGCTGCACGCCTTCGAGTCTTCTGATGGAGAACGGGTCGCAATTGCCGGTTGGCGCCCATTCTTCGCTACTAAAAAAGTAATAATGCGGCAGACCACCCTTGATGCTGCCACACGCTCCCTCAAGACCTTTTTTCGAACGCTGGTCTCACGTGGATATATCAGTCGATCCCCTATGGCTCACGCCAGGCGGGCAGAACAAAAAGCCTCCCGGGAGAGCTTTGATGAAGAACACGACCACGATCTTGCACCACGACTGACGGATGAACAGTGGCACTATCTGAAGGAGGGAGTCGAGACGGCCGCCGATCAAGACGAAAAATACGAGCGGCATCTTTTCGTCGTGATCACCATGAAAACCCTCTACCTCCGGGTTTCCGAGTTGGCACCCCAGAAAAACGAACTCACGGATGAAATATACAACCCAACCATGGCGGCTTTCGGTCAGAAGATCGTCGACGGCAAGAAATACTGGCACCTCAAGGTCTTTGGCAAGGGTAGCAAGACTCGCTATGTACCGTTGCCGGCAGCATACCTGCCCTACCTCAAGAGATTTCGACGCTGGCGGGCATTACCTCAGCTTCCTGAGCGCGGTGAAAAGTCGCCCATGATCCCGCGACGAAACGGTTCCGGCCAGGTTGGCAAGCGAACGCTCGAGAGGCTGGTCCGGGAGTCATTTTTAATTGCCGCAGAGAGAATGGAGAACGATGGAAAGAAGGACGCCGCGGCTGAAATGGAGCAAATTGCCAATCATAGCCACTACCTGCGGCACACAGGCGCTTCAATGGATATTGACGCAGGCAGACCAATCCGTCACGTGTCAGAGGACTTGGGGCACACTTCGGTTGCCTTTACTGAAGCCATCTACATAAGCGCCAGTAAGACCGAGCGATATACCACCGGTCTAAAGCGAGCAATTTGACCTCCAGTACCGGATCCGGAGAAACTTACTTGGCCAAAATACTATCCCGCCCGCCTATCAGCGCTCTTCACAAAGCCATGCTATTCCTGATTGTAGCGGGCCTCGCCCTGGGTGTCCTGGATATCCAAACCGGTCTACGAGTTAGCGCGCACGGCACGGTGGAAGCGCTAACCAAAACAATCCTTCAGCCAGACTGGTTTGCTGGAGCAATGCTTCTTAGCGTTGCCGGCATCACGGCATTTATTGTTGTGGCCAAAAGTGTTCGTAGAGGGATCCCGGTCAACTCATTCGTGGCCCGTCGCTGCCCCTGGTTGATGGCGATCGCCTGGTGGATTTGCGCAATAACGTTTCCAGTTCTTGTGCTGGGCTTCATTCTCGCAGCGAACCTCATAGTTAACTTGGTGGCCGTGGACCTATTCAACGCTGATACAGTAGCAGTACCGGTGAGCATATTTCTAACTAACGAGGTTCCAGAGCAACTTCAATTCGGAGGCGTCGTCCTATTTACCATCGTTGCCCTCTCATGGATGTCTGGCGGCGATTATATGGCAGTATTCTCAATGGACTACCCGCATACCAGAATCCGACTACTCGATCACGGACGGACGTGGAAAATCCACATTCACCCGGCTAAATCTGATGAAAAACTGACCTTGAGGGGTGCCGCAAAGGCTTTCGAAGATGGGCTGCTTGCGGTCTCGAAAGAAGGCATTGCGCCGGGAAGGATAGAAATGAAATCGCACCTTCTTGGCGGGAATAAGCTGAAAGCAGAGAGGCTGCTGAAACGAGTAGCCCTCAGGTCGGGGTATGAACTGGAAATCGGCGGCCGACTACCTACTCCGTGGATCCGCCAAATTATGCTCCGAATTCTTTATCCGGATGCGATTCAAAGCCATAGAGCTGAGTTTGAGCGCGAAGCCATATTAACCCGAAAATTCTGAATCTATTGCTACTTCAAGTCTTCTTTGATTGCATCACGAAGAACAGATTTAAACTGCTCATCTTGGTGTTCCAGATTAAATCCCATAACGATGGTGTCACTTCCAAATCCACAGAGAACCTGGATTCGGCCTGACGCATCGTACCGAATGGGAACAACGGGAAGCTCTGTGTCCGGACAAATGCCAGCGTAGTCTCGAGAAATAATGGGGCCGCCCTTTGGGATTACCAGATTCCCAATTAATCCCCAGTCGATTACTTGCTTTTCATCTGGGTTGTAAAGATCGCCCCAAAAATCAATGGCCGCACTTTTGTAGGCTCGAGCCTGCATATAAAAAGATATCAGAATTAGAGAGATGCCGATAAAAATTACTGCGCCCATAATTTGAATTGACCTTTTCATTAATAATACTTCGCCTGAATGAATAATTTAAACGAACAAGTCCATCTGGTCCTGATCCTCAGCCCTCGGATTGTCAGTCTCTTTTTGGGCGTTGACCAGTATGTTATCCACCGGATATGCGACTTCGCAATCATGCGCGCTTATATGATGCGCCTGATGGGTAGTTAAGGTACCAACGTCAAAACCAGCTTCTACGTTGAAGGCAGGCACACAGGTCGTGTAGATCGTCGTATCATCGATAATACCCATTGCATCTCGGAACTTTCCAACCAATGCAAACGTAGCTGTCAGATAGTCATCATCTTCGCAGCGAAGGTTGAGTTCAGGACAGGCTGCAATGCAAGGTGCATTTTCACGCTTTATCAGGATGACGTTTTGTGGGGGAAGCCCAGGAACAGACCATTGCTTATAAGGTCGGTACAATGAATCGATAAGTTCGTCAGCAGAGACAATCATTTTGATTCCGTATCGACTCGCTGCTCTCTGGTCAGGATAGCCTCACATTTTCTCATAAGCTACCTCGCCGGCACAAACACCAATCATAAATGGTTACCTATTTTTATTTTTCTAGTTCTCTTGCATACATGAACGCCGAGAATGATTTAAAACTTGATCTCCTGAAATCTATGTATGCCTTAGCCATAATCGCAGCAAAGATAAACCACATAAACCCTAAGATCACGTAAATAGGTATAGCTTCGCGAAAGCCTAATATTGCCCCTGGGACAACAATCGTAATACCAAACAAGATAGAGACCCAAAGGTTTAATTGTGAAATTTGGTTCATTATTATGACTCTCTGTTTTCTAATGGTCTTTTACAATTGCCGCCGTGAAAGCTTGCTTAATCATGCTTTTTGTATCCACTGATGGGAAAAGCAATTAAAGTCCAATCACCTTGTATCGATTTCCAATGTTCGTTTAGACGGCTCGGGCCGGGAATGTGTGGCCACATGAGCTGCATTCCGCTGTGAACGAGGCGCCCGATTTACATTCATCCTCTTCGGCGGTTAACTCATCACCACACTTGGGACATTCAATCTTCCAGACGGTTACCGGGTAGGCTGCAACCTCTGGCTCAGTGGACGTAGCAGTCACGCCGTACTTGCGCCCACTTCGCACCAGGTCGTTGAGATCTTGGTCTTTCATGGTGTCCACCTCAGACTGTTGGCCTCCTCGGGCCATATTCAATACTCTGGTTAACTCCGGGGAGCCCTCGGTCATCAAATCATCCGAAAAATGCGGAACCTTCTTGTCGTCACTCATACTCCGATTTCCCACTATCCCAACGACGGCGACGATGATTGATTCTCTGCGTCTGCAATTATCCCTTCCAGCTCCGCGTCTGTGGTCTCAGCTAAGTTGTCGCACAGTTCGTAGTAGTCATCAGCCGAGACGGCTTCTAACGCTTCTTGTTCCAGTTGTTCTCTATCAGTGCTCATAGCGGTTTCCCATTAATCGTAATCGTGGCCACATGCAGGACAGCGGCCGCCAAAATAGCTCGGGTCCTCTTCATTTCCGCACGCAGGACAGCCTTCAGGCTCGACACATTCGCAATCGTTTTCTCCGCATTGTTTGCATCGAGCAAAGGCAGAATCGTATGCCATACCGGCTTCCCATGAATAATCAGTGTTGGTAATGGCCAGATTTCCATCGTGAAACGTAGTTCTCGCCCTCTCTGATCCAAGCAGTAGAACCTTGCCCTACCGCGGCTTTTCGAATTTCCTGAATTTCAGCTTCCGTGAGCGGGAGAAGAACAACGCTAATAAGTCGATCGGTACCAGGGAGATAAGCCCTATCGATAACTTTGTTGGGATACGGAAAGGCAGATTCTGATAATCCAACAGGGTCCACATTCGGATTATCGAACCAAATGACAACGCGCTCGCCGCCAAAGGGGAAGCTTGACCCCGTTTCGCTTTTGTTACGCTTCATATTCCCGATTTCCCATCAATCTGTGAGCACTTCATTGGCAACGGTGAATGCTCGAAACTGCTGCCGATATAGGCCTCGGTAAATGAAAAGATTTCCCAGACGCCGGTTGTTGTCCTTTGCGTCGAACTTGGCAGCCATGCCGGCGTCATCGAGTGCCACGTAGAGCCCAGACTTAAACTCGGAGCCCTGGATAAACTTACCGTCCTTCAAGGCCTCCAGAGCTGAATAAAAATCAAGCTCAAACTGGTTTTTGCTGGCTCTTTTTTCGGTCATGATTCGCGGTTTCCTATAATAGGTCTGTCAACTACTCGATTGCAGTCGGCCAACCACTGCGTCCGCCTCAATGATCGCGTCTCTTGCATCAGCTGAGTACGCCGTATCAAAGCCACCATTCATGTCCATGGCCTCTCTACAAAGTGCCAACTCATGCCGCAGTTTTTTCACGACGGCGATCAGAGATTCAATGGTTTCATCATCACCTAGATTATTCGATCACCTAGATTATTCGAACGCACAGAGTTCTCACTATTACTCATGGGCCTTCTATCCATCATGCCGCTTTGCATTTCGGTTTTTTCGGTTTTCGGCAGAAGATTCGGTCCGCCAGCATTTCCATTAGTCCACCAAATAGTGCCCAGGCCCCCAGGGCTGCACTGGCGCCATACCATGCAAAATGGCCAGGCCACCAAATGATCCGTGCTGCCGGCTCCTGAAATAAATAACCGGCCGCGGCAACACCTCATTGGGCACCCCAGAAGATCAGGAATGGTGCGGCGACGAGGACAAGAAAAATTTTCAGGTGTTTGCTCAATGTTGACTCCGTGGCTCTGGCCCTGAGTATGCCGTCCATCAGGAAAGTGCCGACCGTGTGTCACCGGTTACGGCTTCACTCCAGCCCGGGCACTTGTGATTCAGAGCGCTTCGCAGTACACGTCGTTCATCAGCAGAAAGCTCAGGGTAGTGCTCCGCCATTCTCAAGAGAGATTTAGGCTCCATGTCAATTAACGCTTTACGGTATTTCCTCTCCGGATCGAACATGACACCCTGCAATCCTTTTGCCATCACCCAAACCGAGGCGGCGAAAGCCACCACCATGCTGAGCAAAACAGCAATCCAAACGGGGTCGCTCATTGAAAAGACTGGCAATACACCACCTTCAAATGTGGGCACAAAGACCGTGTACGCCAGTAGCCCCAACCACAGCAAATACCTGCTAAAGCGAACAGGTTTTCTATAGTGGCTCAATCGTGGAATCCCTTCTTCGGTGGCCATCGTACTCATAACACTACCCTCTGATAATCTTCCTAAAGCTACTCGATATTGGATTTGGAACAGCGCACTAACAGTACGGAATGCGCGATTGATGCGACCGCCGATACAGCGATGACAGTGAAGAACAGCCACCAAGGCATTGGCACTGAGCTCAAAAATTGGACGCCCAAAAAGATGGTAAGTCCAATGATCGTAATGCCAATGTCGACACTCTTCGTTCGCATACCCTGCTCCTGTCACTTCGCTTCAGCGTCAGCTGAATCTTTATAGAGCACTTCCACACCAGGTCCCTGCAGATCCGCAATTCTTTGTGCCACGGCTCGGTAAAATGAAGCCGGGTCCATATTACCAAAGAGATCGCCGTCACAATCCCGGGGTTGCCGATCGGCCGGTGTTTGCTCTTTAAGGGTCAAGCGCCCCGAAGGGTGGTGGTTGACTGTCAAATTTACCCTCATAGTTCCTCCCGATTGAGAATCCTCAAGCCTGTTTGGTAATCCGCGGACAGCATCCAGATCCTTCCTTGAGGGCCGGTTAGCAACCCTGCTCATTTGCCGCTCGCTGATTCCCCATAGTTTTCCGATTTCGGCCAGTCTCCAGCCTTTGCCGCGTGCGATCGTATGAAATGGCGTCATTCATTTTCCTGTCATATCTGTCTACCCAAGACTAGCAAATCAGCCATATATGTCTACTTTTTTATGGAAACGCGTTCAATGACGCCATGCGATAATATCCTTCCCGAGTCAAAAGGACCGTGTACTTGCAGTTCCGGAATGATGCCAATAGCCATTGGCGACAGTGATACGCCGGATAATAAATGAGGGATGGTGAGGGAGGGGTTTCGCTAGTTGGTAGTCAGAGCTGAGTAAAAATCATACTCTAACTGGCTTTTGCTGGTTTGCTTTTCGGTCACGGTTTCGCTTTCCCGCATTAAGCTATTCGGCAGCCGGAACCGGATCAATCCACTCAAGGTTGCAGCCCTTGCACGTCTTCTCGAACACATCCTGTTCTGTTCCTTCTTCCTTCATGAAGGGCCAGACATTTCCATATCCGGTACCGCGAGCAGAAATCATGATCTCGTAATCTCCGGATCTTCTAACCTCGCAAATGTCGCGATACGGGGTTCCATCGGCATCCTTCATGCTGAACGTATCGGCCCATGCAGCAATCCGGTGGCCACCACAGATCAAGCGGAACAACTTTCCGTAATCCCTGGATAGGTTATAGATGCTGTTTTTACTCTCACTCATGACTGACATTCTGGATTCCAATTACTGGTGTGGGTTTAAAGCGCTGGTTTGCTCCGCACTCGTTCAAGCTCCGCAATGGCATCAGGATCGCCACACGCAGCCATGCACATCAGGCAATCCCCTCCGAGGTTTCGATGCTCGGGAGCCGAATCGAGGACGCTCCTGCAAATAGCACATCGTACCGCGTCGTAACCTGCCTCTGTTTCTTTGCTCATTGGCGAATTCCAATCAGTTGTTACGCCAAAGATCGATGCAGGTCTCAGCCAACTCGTGCTGAACATCTCGACCAGAAAGCCAACTAGTGGCTAGCAGTGGTAGAAAACCGGTAACCAAGACTGCCCCCAGGATCACTGCCGCAAATCTGTTCCGGTACATATTCACTCTCCAAACGGCGTCACATTGTAGTCTGTTTCATCTCGTAGTTTGATCAGGGGACTCTCCAGTTTCGGTAGCAGGTACCTCAACTTTAAAGCCCATCTCTCGAAGTTGGATGGCTACTGCGATAGCCGCATTCTGCGCAACCGTGTTTTCGTCCATACTTGATAGCGAGCCTGCGTTGTCGATCTTTAGACTCACTCCGGCTTCGCCGCCAGGTAAATCGGTTATGCTCAGGTTTAATTTCGCCATTTTGACTGACTCCCGATCTTCACTGTGTTCAGGCCCTAAGTACGCTCACCTTCTTTCTGTATTGCAAGATTCAAATGCTCTTGGTCGTACTCTTCGGCTACTGAAAGTAAGAGCTGAAAACCTCCTGCTTGCGCTACTATTTGTTCGTATTCGGTAGACTTGGGATCTAGCATCGACAAAGCGAACAATATCCCACGGAGGTACGCGTCTTCTTCCTTACTAGTCATAGATCCTGAATACCCATCTAGTTTCTGCCGGCTTTCTTCAACAGTTTTGCTGCATCCCAGTTCAGGGCATCGAACCACTGTTCGTTATCAACGTACTTCTGACGGGCCGGCACAGCATGTTCTGCCGAGTTGTCGTCAACTTATGCGTGAAACACAAAACCGCGAGAGATGATTTCAATAAGATCTCCATGAGCAATGGCATTGCCGTCATGATCAACTTCGGGTCGAACGTCTTCTTAATCTACAAACGGGTGTGTCATTGACTCTCTCCCGGGCTTCTATGAGTCGTTCGAGATTTTTGGCCATGCGCCTGCCATGTCAATGATTTCAAGGTCAGAATCATCACAACCGGCCTTAACGGCCAAGGCTCTTGATACCCCAGCAGACACGAGCAGGTCTTTGGCATCGCCAGGCTGATCAAACTGGCTAACGATGATTCCAGCTGAATAAACCACTCCCTGATGGAAGCCCTTAGAGCTGGCTGTCATTCGCTTTGACGCCATTTTTCGGTTTCCAACTATTCTTTGCTTTCAATTTCAGCGACGGGCATGACCACATTAAAGCCAAGGTCCTGAAGCTGCTGTGCAATTGCAATGGCCGCGTTCTGGGTGAGAGAGTTCTCGGCCATGTTGGACAACGTTCCTGCGTCGTCGATCGTCAGCCTGACTCCGGCTTCACCGCCAGGAAGATCCTCTATGCTCAGATCGAATTTCTCCCTCGTGATCCATCTTTCGTCATGCCTGAACAAGGCCATACGCCACGCCCATCAGTGTTTGTCGATGAAGCGCTGTGTCGAGGTGTCACGAACGCTTTCTGGTATTCGTTTGAGAGCATCTACCATCATCGCAATAAACTGGCCCCTATTTTGGTCTCCAGCCCACTTTCCCAATTCAATGGCTCGATCGGCTGCTATCACCGCGACTTCTCCCAGTCGTCTAACCAGATTGGAGGAAAGATCTGATTGCCCTTCGATTCTGCCGCCGGCTTTGCCCCGGGCGTACTTTCCTGTGACCGCCTTCGCAAACTCTTCCGGTGACAGCAAGGCCTCTTGGGTTCCCTCCGGAGTTTCGATTCGGATCATATATTCGCCCTGGGTGGTTTGCGAAATCAGCACGCCAGTATCAAGATTCGTAGACATCTATCGGTTTCCAATGTCAGTTTTCGATGATCGGGTGCAGATGCGTATGGCCGTTTAACCGAGTGATCAAAAGGTATTGGCTCAAGGCACCCGTTTCTGGATCTCTTGCAGTGACCAATTGTGTGACCTGGGGCAAGCCCCGGTGGAAATAGTGGAATTTCGTGGTGCCCATCGAGCACTCGGCCAAGGGTATTTCAATCTTCCCCAGGTTGATTATCTCGCCCTCGATGTTGTCTTCATGCTTGCGAAGCAGGCTTGGCTTGAGTTTGTTCGGGAGCCACCACGCCATGCAGATCACAAATACCGCGAGCAGGAGAAAGCTCTCCATCACTGCGCCGAGGAACCCAGAAACCATTCCAGCAAGCAGAACGGGGTGGGGCTTCTCGGGCTTATAAATTGCTGGTCCTGTATTCATATCCGGTTTCCAATCTTGTTAATTGTGCGGCCCAGGGTTACGAATGAGATAGCCATTCGGTCGAGCAAGGGTGTAGCGGTCGTTGTCTCTGGTGACAGCCCAGGTTTCTCGCAGCTTTCTTCCATCAACAAGAAGGGTTACCTGAACCTGGTCGTTGCCTGTAAGCAGGGTGCAGCCAGGCACATCATCGCTAGGGTCGTCATCGCCGAATCCCGTTTCACATAAGTCAGGGCCGAAAACTTTTGCGGTTTGGTTGTCGCCAACCTGAACCTCGATCCCGGCGCCTAGCATCACATTCGGCTTCGGCTGTTTCGCCATGACGTCCTGCACCTGGTCGCACCCGGCGAGCATTGTTATAAAAACTGCCAGAAAGCACTTCATCCGCATCATTTTTTTCCCCGTTCCGGGTTCCAATATCACTGATCACTCTCATTGCGGAGGGCGTCGATAAAGAAACGGGAGCTATCTCTGAATCCGATGAAAATTGAGCCCCCAACCAATATGACGCCTAACACGAAGCATGAGGCCCGGACCCAGGGATCGTCTGCTAGGGCAAACACGCCCACCAGGATGGTGCCCACCAAAAGATAAAGAAGCGTTGATTTGAAAAGCTGTGTAAACATACGTCTCCCCGGATTCCAATAATCAGTTACGCATCCGGTGAACCAACTAGGGCCCGTTCTGGACAGATCATACGCTTGCCCTTCGAGGCACCTCTGGTCCGCTCAACAACCCAGTCACCTTGACCCGATCGCTCGACTAGGCGTACTTCGTTGCCGCTTTTGATGAAGATCTTTTTCTCGCCTGCTTTCATGCCGGTTTCCCATGAATCAAATGGACGTTTTGCGGGCGATACCGCGAGGAAGAGTCGTGTTTTCATCACGCTTGATGATCGCCATGCACCACTCGGCCATTGCCGGTCTTTTCACGCGCAAAGCGGAGCGCCTGATTTGGTCCATGCGGAGCAATCCCAGGCTTCCGTACCCTCGACTGGATGCGGATGCCGCCGCAAGTGCCTTCGTGTCCTCGTGAGTAAGAACTGGATTAGTACCGTCAACTATTAGCATTTCACTCACCTTCCTCGGATTCCAACCAGCTTTTGTGTCATTTTCACCAAGTCAGTAACAGGTGGTCTCAGTCAGATGGAAGCACTCATCCCCGGCCACTTCCTGTGAGGACCACAGCAGGTTGTCGATAACCTCCGAAGAGAGGTTTGCCCTCTGGCTGATCTGCTCGACAGCGAGAACCGTGGCCGCCCGGATGGCATTCTCTTCCTCGCTACCAGCATCAATGAGCTGGTGCCGGGACACTTTATCGGCCAGGTCAGCGCTGTATTGCAGTACCTTGAGGGCACGAAGTACCCGCGGCACCTGATAGTCGGCCATTGCTGTCAGACCAACGGGATGAGGGGCTTCCGGGTGTTTCGACTTAACCAGACCAGAAATGGCAGACACCGCCAGCTGGGCCTTCTTGAAGTACGGGTCCTCGAATGCACGGGGAAAAGCCACGGCCAACTCCGCTGCATCGGAAACGCTCAGTGCCTGGCTCTGAGCTTTCAGGATAAAACCGCCCACAATCGCTCTCAGCCGGGCCCAGTCAGCCGATAGTTCATTTGCGACAACAACCCTTGGGGACATTGCGGGCAGCCCCGCTACAGCCTCCTGGAAGCGAGCTGCATCAAAATTGATAGCCGAGGCAGCGTCTGTATTCCAGCAATCCCTGATGATGGCGAGCATGGCATTCGAGCCGGTGACCCCCGCGTAGTGCAGCTTCTCTTTGTCTCCGTCCGCATTGATTCGCCAAAAACGAAAGGCCTGAGCAGCAAATACCGTCCAGTAGAGGGCCGCTTGCTGTAGATCCCACTGCTGATCTAGGGGGAACCAGTAGTCGAGTTGAGACCCGGCACCGGCCATGGATGCGGACTGAGCTGCAATGACCCCAACGGCTTCGTCGTCAACTGAGGCAATTTCAGGGTGATAGTCACGCTCTGCCTGAGCCAATATTGTCTGCTTAGTGGTCACCATGTCGTTCCTCTTCACGATCCGTCTTCCAATATCAGCAAACCGCCCAAAACGGCTTGTAATAAAATTTGTCGCAGCCCAGTTGTTTCATGGCCTCATGCTCAGAGATCCCATCTGAGACCATTTGGTTGACCTGCGGCTCGATCGCAAGCAGGTACTGCTCTTGCTTGCGTCCGAATCTGGCGATACCTAATGCCCAAATAATCAGTACAGTGGTTGGAATCAATGATCCGGCACTAAAAAGCTCTGTCGTTGCAAAGCCAACAACCACAATGGCCAGGGCCACAAGGTACACCGCTGCATACTCTTTTCGAGCTTCACGATAGAGGCGTTTCTCTTCTTCGATCGTCATTGGTCCGATTTCCAATCCCGTTAAATTGCGCTTACAAAGGTGTTTTGAGATAACCACGGTTTCGATCCTGGTCCTCCACAAAGACCTCAGTCACGTTCTCCGGATACTGGGCTCGGCCATGTCCAGCTGAGAAACATACAAAAGGAATCTCGCTTCCTCTTTCGTCCTTTCCCAGCATGAGTTCGCTGTGGATGACTCCGGTTTCAGGTATTGCCATTGCCTCTGCAAACACCTTCGCATCTACCCACTTTCCCTTCCTCGTTTCGATTTCCCCGAATTCCATTTTGCTATTGGTTTTTCAGCATCTCACCACGAGACACCCAGCGGACCTTGGGTGAGAAGTAGTGCTGAACAGTCTCCAGTTCCCCGGGACCCGCAATCGGCACCCATATTTCTTCGCCACGTCGTTGGGCATCTTTGAGGTGCACATCGAGACCTGAATCTCGGTACTCCCTACCAAGCCCATCAACATTTGCGGCATCAAGTGCCTGGATGTCCGGAGCGCTTTCGAGATCAGTCGTGGGGAACGCAATTACCCGGTGATTGCTCATAGCTCGAATTCCTTTTAACGACGCGCTCGGTCACGACGAACATCACAGATGACCTTGATAGCGCAAAGTACAAATAACCCAACTCCAGGGGCTGCCGACAGCACTGCTTCGAATGTGCCGTACTGTTCCCCTGCATCGAAGCCAACAATGGCCAAGGCAATGCTAAACAGGGCCATCAAAGGGATAAGTGTCCTGTTATCGTTCATAGCTTCGCTTTCCGATGTCAGTCGCAAGCCCGCCGGAGCTTTACGATAGTTTGAATTGCATCATGGGCTGAGCGCTCGGCTTCTTCATCTAGTGAGCCACCATCTTTAAGCCACTGTATTGCCTCTCTTACGGTGACCTCCGCATCTTCAAGGCGTTCAGCTAAGTTCTTCTCATTATGTAAGCTCATTTACCAATATCCCTCGGATTCCATTGCGTTATTTTGGTGAAGGGCCGAGCTCCGGCCCCTCGCGTAATTCGTTAAGCAGGTCTTCGGCCTGCCGGTTAAGAGTAGGAATTGCGCTGACCACAGTCTGCCAGACGATATCCAGGTCAATATCGAAATAACCGTGAGCAATCCTGTTCCTCATGCCCCGCATTTGCGACCAGGGCAAACCATCATTCTGAGCAACAAAATCCGGATCACTTGCCGCGATCTTCGTGGCCGCCTCGCCAATCTCAATGATGCTCATGACAACAGCTTTCTGGGTCCGCAGATCGGCCTTAAATGCCTCCAGCGTGAATCCGTTGGTGAAACTCAGAATATCTCCCGAGGAATCCACTATATGCTCAAGGTAATCTTCGGTCCGTAGCTCTTTCATACCGGCCTGGCCTCGCTGATCACAGTGTCCCTAAAGCGCCTTGAGAGGTCGCCGGGAGTTAGAAGGTCTACCTTTACACCCAGAAGGGTTTCCAGCTCATCCTGGAGCCCGCCAAGGTCGAAAAGGGTGGCTTCCGGCAATGCATCTACCAGCAAGTCAATATCGCTGGTGTCGTTATCATCCCCGTGAACAACTGAGCCGAACACCCGGATATTCGCCACAGGGTAACGACTGGCAATCGCTTTAATCTCGGCTTTGTGCAGATTGTAGATTTCAGTTGCCTTGCCCATGTGTCTTTCTCCCTCACCACACTATTCTGTCACGCGGACGCGGTTGAAAACTGCCCTGAACACCTTTTCCAAATCCTGGACCGCCGGTCGCGTCTTCCGGTCGATGGTCTCTTTCTGCTTGATGCCTGAGACTCGCATCAGATCTTTGTGATGACAGCCAGCCTCATACATCGCCTTGACCCAGCTATCACGATACGTGGCTACAGTAGCGCCCTCTATGCCTGCGTTCTCAATGAAAGACTTCAGCTTGGCTGACATTGCCCTGGGCTGATAGTCCGTCGACCCTTTCTTGCGCGGCGAGAGCTTATAAGGTTCACCACGGTCATTCAGGAAAAAGGCACTTTGGGGATCGGAGCCCCGGTACCAGGCCTGATTGCTCAAGCACAGTTCTTCAGCCAGTCGCCAGCCCATGTACCCTTCGAAAAACGGCAAAACATGGTCTTCAGTGTGAAGCTCCCGCGCCTCACCGTTGTAGGCAGTGCTGGCCGGCAAGGTCCAGATCCGGAAAAATTCACCAGACTGGTCCATCACATCTTCAAGCCGCAGCAAGCTGGCCTCGGAGGGCGTCAACCCCCAGTAAAGCGCTCCCATAATCAATGCGGCGTTGCGCTTGCCGAGCGGCGGTGCTGAATTCATGTCGATGAGGCGCTGCACATCGCTCTCGTTAAACAATCTCTCAATGGGCATTCACGTTGCTCAAATCAGGTTATAACCGAATATGTGACACAGAATAGCACGACCAAGCAAGGTGTGCAATACAGGGTATACGCTGTTATGTGACATTATTAGCGAGTGCTTATCAAGGAAACGCACCCGCAGATAAGGCTGGGGCTCGACTCATGGGAATATTGGGGTGAGATAACCTCCATGACTGAGCAGAATCTGGTTTTGTCTACAGTGTTCTGCCATTCTGATGGCACTTGAGAACAGAGTACGAAGTTGATGAGCGAGCTTCCAGAGTTAGACCATAAAGCGATCCTTGAAACGCTGAAATACACGACGGCTGATGGCTTTCGCCGTTTGCAGACCACGCTTACCAAAACGGCAAACAGTATCGAAAAAGACGCTGTGAAAGGACGCTTGGGCCTTTTGTTCACGGAAGAAGAGAAGCAGACTCTGGAGCAGGCTGCGGCTCTGTTGCGACAGGTCAAAGGCCGGGTAGAGCACGCCAAGGAAATAAAGGCTCGGGAAGAACGGCGACGCGAAAAGCTCATGCAAGCGCGGGATCAGAAGGTCCGGTCGATCGCCAAGAAAAACCTGCCAACCAGTGCTCGAGAACTGATCACTCTGACTCTATTTCTAAAGCTCCATCACCAAGACTACTCAAGATTCGGTATGTTCTACTGCCTGTATGACGACCCTGAGTTCATCCTGAACAAGATGCGTGATGAGAGCCGATCGTTTAAAGAGATTGCCAATACCATAACGGGTGATCTGACAGACTGGTTGGTGAACGAAAACGTGCTCTCTCGGTCTCTGGACGAAGAGCCTGACGAAAACATCATGGTCTCGATTCTGAAAGACTGTGAAACGAGCTATGACAGGATCCGATCACGGTTTTCAGCGGTGTTCGAAGCTATGGATCGTCGCGAAGCTATGCAGTCAGCAACGAATGTTACACGCCTGAACCCACGAAAGCGCAGCATTAGGTAAATCGTTCATTGGCGTCAGCCAGGGAATGGCGCCAGAGGTGATTGGCGCATGAATATGCCTTTATCAAGGCAAGTGCGATGGATGACCGCCAGCCCTCGCTTTAAAATTTAGCCCGCGTCTGCTTCCAGATGGTCGGCGCCCTCCCCCACCACGCCAGATTTGAAAGTCTTTACCTCCGACACATCCAGCGGGACCGTTATTCTCGGATGCTCAAGATAACGAGCCACTTCAACTGGTAAAGATCCGTCGTCGCCCAGCCAGCTTGCAACGAAATCCGATGTTGCCGGCAGGAAGCACGGAAATGCCTTATCGTGATACTTATCAAACCGCGGGTGGGAATCCCGGGTGATCACGGCGCAGCTGTAACACCCGTTTTCAAATGGGCGGTACAGAGCTCCCAGCAGAAACGGCCGCTTCCCTTCCATCAAGAACTGGTGTTTTTTCCCGTCGACGTACTTCGATTCCCCCAGGCCCGTGGCCACGACAATCGCCCTGTGGTGCTTTAAAGCTCCCGTCCAGTACGGTGATTCAAGGTTCCTCGCGTTGAACGTTGTGCGCCCCCCTACTTCCAGCCCCTCACCTTTTGCCGAGCAGTCAAACCACCAGGTGGCATCCACTGCTCGAGGACCGTCCTCTCCGGGGATGATCAGATGCCGAATGGTTCTATCCGCGTTGCCTCCAAACGCTGGATAATAGTGTTCCACCCCGGATCCGCCAGCAAAGTCACTTGCAAGGTAGCCCAGCCCGATGTCATCAAGCATTTCCTGAACCTCTGGGCTATCGGTCACCCGGCGTATGTACCCGCACATATGTCTCTCCTTCGCGCTTTAGGCTATTCCGCCACCGGTCACGACACTCGGAAAAATGCGCCTTCTCCCCTATACTGTATTTTTATACAGTATCAACGAGAAGTGACCCCCGTGTTCGCACAAGAATTTTACACCGCAGCCCAATTTGATGACTCCCGTGCCATCCCGCTTTACGAGGATAGCGTATACGCCGGATTCCCCTCGCCCGCCAGCGATTACACGGAAAAGGAATTGGATATTTCGGAGCTGTGTATCACCAACCCGCCAGCCACCTATTTTGTCCGTGTCAGGGGCGAGTCAATGCTGGGGGCTGGTATCCAGGACGGTGATGTTCTGGTCGTCGATCGTAGCCTCGAGGCGGTTCATGACGCCGTTATCATCGCAATCCTTGATGGCGAGTTTCTAGTCAAGCGCCTGGACAGATCCGGGCCCACTCCAATACTCCGGTCTGATAATCCCGACTACCCAGATATCCCCATGTCAGAGGGGCAGCAGCTGGAGACGTTTGGCGTAGTCACGTGGTGTCTGCACAGAGTTCACCGATGAGACCGGCGTGTTTCGCTCTCGTAGACGTGGACAACTTCTACGTCTCGTGTGAAAGGGTCTTTGATCCGTCTTTGAACGGCCGGCCGGTCATTGTCGTTGGCAACAATGACCAGTGCTGCGTTGCCCGCTCATCGGAAGTGAAAGCGATCGGGATCAAGATGGGGGAGCCTTTGTTCAAGCTGCAGCCTCAGATCCAGCGTCACGGCATCATTATCCGGTCGTCCAACTACAGCCTCTACGGCGCGATGTCGGCCAGATTCTCGACCATATTGTCCGCCCTGGCGCCCACCGTGCTGGAATACAGCATTGACGAAGCCTTCTTGGACCTGACCTCTCTTCAAGCCCACTATGATTTATCCGAACACGCGAGAGGGGTGAAACAGACGGTGCTCCGGTGGACTGGCCTGCCGGTCTGTGTGGGCTTCTCGACCAGCCTGACCCTGGCCAAACTCGCAAGCCGGGCTGCAAAAAAGTATCCGGCCGCCCGCGGTGTTGTCGATCTGACCGACCCAGCCCGCCAGCGACGTCTGATGGCCATCACGCCGGTTGGAGACATTTGGGGCGTTGGTCCCCGCATTGCCCGTAAACTGCGAGCTATGGGTATTGAGAGCGCCCTGCAGCTGGCTGACACGGATCCCTCACTGATTCGGTCCCGGTTTTCCGTTGTCATGGAACGCACCGTTCGCGACCTCCAGGGGGAGGCTCATCACCGAATAGAGACCAGCCCGCCAGCAAAGGGCCAGATTATTTGCAGCAAGTCCTTTGGCACCCGAGTTACCGAGCTGGCGGATATGCTGGCGGCCGTCACAAGTTATGTCGTCCGGGCGGCTGAAAAATTGCGCTCTGAGAAGCGTGTCGCGGGGAGGTTGAGTGTTTTCCTCATGACCAGCCGTTTCCTTGAACACGGCGGCTACAGCAATGAAGCTTCAAGCTCCCTCGAACGTCCTACGGCTGACACACGCAATCTGATTGTCTGCGCGACCAGGTTGACCCGTAAACTCTGGAAGGACGGGCACCGCTTCACGAAAGCAGGCGTCATGCTTACGGATTTCCGCGATCCTCTGTGTGAGCAACATGACTTGTTCAGTACGGATGCCCGGTCCCAGGGCCGGAGCCAGGCGTTAATGGACACACTGGACTGCATAAACGGGTCCGGACTGGGCCGGATACAGTTTGCCCGCCAGCGTATCAGTGAAGATTCATGGGGGATGAAACGGGAGAGGCTGTCACCAAACTATTTGTCCCGGTGGTCGGATATTCCAGAGGCAAAATAGGACTTGACCAGAGTATGGAAACGATGTGGGGCATGGTGAGGGCCCCACATCGGTTAAGGTTTATTACGGTCCCTAACGAGCAAGACTCTTAAAATGATCCAGGATCTTCTGGAAAGTTGCCATTCTTTCAGGAGAAGCCTCTATTTCAATCGATTTTTCAAGACCTTGAATCACAAGGTTAAGTTCGTACTTTTCCTGTTCGTCCTTTTCCGGACTGCTGCCAGCATCCCGAACGCGCGCACCTTCCAGGTAAATCATTAACCGAATACGCTCGTTTTGGATTTCAGCTTTTACGGATTCATCAATTGCGAGATCAGCCGGCAATTCACCTTGGTCCAGAAGCATCCATGCGGGATCGATGCCCATAAGCCTTGCAACTGAAAAGACATATGCGAGGTTGAATGTTTCGCGACGACGAAGATTCAAAATAGTAGAAAAAGACAGACCAGATTCATTCGCCAAAGAAGCAGTGCTTATTGGAAAGACCTTGCTAAGAATACGTAACTTAGTGGTACATAGAGACTGCAGGTACTTGGACAAACTTCCACCAGAATACTGGCTGTAGTCAACCTGCGACGTCGATTTTGCGACTGGCAGGTTTTCCTCATGAGCTTTGAGACTCTGGTAGTTCTGATGCCCAGCGGACTTAGCTAGGATGTTCAGAACTTCAACATGGGAGGGAATGTTTTCGTAGCCTTTGTCCTGCATTTGACGACGCAGGCTTTTAGAAACAGCAGACAGATCGACTTCAAGCTTCATAGCAAAACTCCATTTGGGGACAGTCTGTTAGTTGCCACCCTTCCAAATCAGTCCCAACAAGAGTTAGGTATGAGTTTGAATGTTTCTAAATAGGATGAATTTAGCAAAATGGTGGCGACTGGGCTTCATCCGGCCCTGCGACAAGTTACAGTTATGAATCATCGAAAGTCAATGTTGTGTTTTCACATCGGCGTGCTGGCTTACGATAAATTCCTAGTATCAGGAACCAAATGTTTACAGAGGTGGCGCAATTGGAGGCTTCGGAGATCACAGCAGCGCGGTTGGGTGGCCCGGCCACATTGAAGCATGTCTGGTGTGAGCAAGAGCAGGCCATGCTGGCCACTGACCAGCTCATCCCCGAAGACCCAGCCAAAGCACAATCACTTCGACGGGAGCTCGCAGAAGCTTACCAGGCCCACAGAACAGATCCACAAACTGCCACCGTTCTATGGCGTTGCCCGATTTGCTGGGATCCCCTTTTGCTTGCCGGCCGGCCAAGTGGCGAAGGGTTCTATATCCGTCACCGGAAAAACCCGGATTTCGCCTGCCCGAACAAAAATGGCGGCCCCCTCTCCCTCGAGCAGTGGAATGCGCTTCGCTTCAATGGCCAAAAGGAGTCATTGAGGCACATTCGATTGAAGGAGCGAATTCGAAAAATGCTCGATGCCTGGCCGGGAGCTGATTCTATTCAGGTTGAGCCAACCGTTCGCGGCGTCGACAAGCTGACCTGGAAGCGCCCCGACATTCTGGCAACAATTATGGGTCAAGAGGTTGCGTTCGAAATCCAGCTTTCCTCGACCTACCTGGACGTGATCGTTTCCCGTGAGCTGTTTTATAGGGAGCGTGGGGTAACTGTGTTCTGGGTGTTCGATCGCTTCACCCATGAAGGGCACCGGCTCTACGAAAAGGATATCTACTACCAGCACAACGCAAATGCCTTTGAGGCCAGCGACGAGGCATTAGCAGCGTCCCGCGACACGGGGATACCGCACTTCACCTGCCATTATCTGGATCCAGCACTGAGTGACGATGGCGGTATCCGCTCAACGTGGAAGAAATCCACGGTGCCCATAACGGAAATCACGCTATGCCCCGATACCTTCCGGGTGTATTGGTTTGATTTTGATTCGAAGATTATCGAGCTGACAGCTCTTCAATCCCTATCGGGATACCTGGACCAGCTGCGCCAGGTGATCAGAATTGATCAATCGGCCAGTTCCCGGCAAGCCGAGGTAAAGGAACTCGTGGATCAGATCTATCTTGCAGCGGGTATCAAAGATCCTGTGCCCTCACCTGACACGGGCGCGGTCAGAATGCTTGAAGTGATTATTTCTGCTCAGGACGGCGAGTTCGTTGGAGAGCTGAGCGCCAGCGGCAATGCAAACTGGCCTTTTTGGGCAAACACCATGTTCGAGCATTACAGCGACTTTGCGAAGGCGTTCATGAGGATCACTCAACATTATGGGATGGCCACAACGTTTACTCATAGGGCGCCATGGCAAAAGAAGAAGATGCGTGTTGCAGAAAAACGCCGGCGCGGGCAGGAAGCCGAGCGCATTGAGTGGTGGCCCCTATTTGCAATGCTTGCACCAGAGTGCCACTGGAATAAATAGCCGCCAAGGAAATCGGCTTTCGGATAGCCGAACTATCCGAAAATCGATTCAATGCTTGTTCCTGAAGACCTCGGCTTGGCTGGCAATCGCGCTCATCACATCGTTATTTTTCGCCTGATTATGGGCGTCGGGCTGCAAAATAGTGATTAGCAGGAAATGATCGTCATTCAATGCCCCTTGGCAATAGACCAAGTGGGTATCACTCGTGCGGTGATACTGAATCGTTCGAATGCCCCAGTTCGATGACTCATCCTGCAGGTGAATGTGTTGAACTTCCTCATGCCGAATCGATGGCAGACTATGGGGGTGATTGTAGGCCGCGTCGCGGCCGAACGTATCCGGTCGCGTTCCTTCGTTTTTGTATTGCTTAAAATCCTCTACCAGTTTATTCAGCTCTTCAGGAGTAAGCAGCTCCCGAATTGCCTTCGCTTTGTAAACAACAATCACTCTTCATAGTCCTCCATGTCCTCTGGCGTCATCTCCAAGACCAGCTCAGCGCCCCGCGCGCGCAGTTCTTTCAACTGAGCCACTGAAGGACGGAACCGAGCCTCAAAGCTTCGGGCCTCTGTTTGTGTTTCGATAACTTTCATCATGTACTCAAAAAGTTCTGCCCCCACCACGTACCCAGCCGGTTTGTTGTGGCTCAGGACAGCAATCGGTTGGTCACTGAAATATTGCGCCGGATTGTTCCGTAACGCGGAAATGCTGACGGTTTTTTCAGCAAGAATGGCATGAGTAGCCATGACCATACCCTCATATTCATCATGTTAATGGTATTCACAATTTAATGCACTATTTTTTGCATAACACTTTGTGCATTTGTTTGAGCATAATAATGCCCTTCCAGATTGGTGTCAAATTTTCCACGCTTTTAGACGCCTCCAAAAGCGACTCCATATCGATCCACGTTTCTGGGCTTAAAAAAGGCTTCCGAAAAACGCAGCCGTTGAAAGCCACTTCAAGAAGTGGGGGGTTCAAACAATAAACCCCGCGCCCCGGTTCGGTGTGTTCAGCGGCGTTTACTGGCACTGGAAACTGTCAGAATGGAACTCCATGCACTGGGAACAGGAGAGAGCATCCCATGGACTTGAAAGACTTTGAGATCGGATTGACGTATCGAATCAAAATCACCGATTGGGAAGCACCTGACGGTGGCACCGTCCCGGGCAAAACGATAGTGCGGCGCGTCCTCGAGCCAGCTAATCAGGCCAACTCCAAATTTGAAGATGGTCCCGCCCCCCGCCATGTGATCGCAGAATGGTCTCAATTTTTGCGAGTCCAGAACCCTGATAGCGGGCAAGTCCACTTATTGCATCCGCGGACTATTGAATCCGCGCTCACCATTCAGTAATTCCAAGGCACCAAAGGCCAAGTGTGATGGCAGTTATCAAGCGAAATTCAGCCGAATGCCCGGGAAAATCTGACAAAGCGAAAAAGCGCCCACCGACCCTTCACGATGAACTGGTTGCCCGTGCAGCCAAGTGGCTCAAAGGTAGCTGCGGGTGCAGCGTTGTGCTGACCGAACTCAAAGCATTTACTGATTCAGGGGAGTGCCCTGATGCCGTTGGTTGGCGGTCAAACTACTCGGTCTTGATCGAATGCAAGGCTTCCCGCCGCGACTTCCTGGCTGACAAGAAGAAGCATTTCAGGGCCACGCCAGGCAGGGGTGTTGGCAATTATAGGTTTTACCTTTGCCCTCCGGGCGTCATCACGATCGACGACCTACCTGAAGGCTGGGGACTGCTCTATGCAGAAGCAGGAAAGATAAAGCGAGAAGTGGCCCCAAAGGGCAACACTTGGGGTCACGGCAACAACCAAAAGTTCATGCAGCCGAGAAATACCGAAGCCGAAATCACCATGCTGGTCAGCGCTCTTCGCCGTACCAGGGGCGCGTAAGACAGCAAAAAGGAGAACTCACGTGAGCAAGTTTCCAGAAAACCCACAACGGGATGCCGCCATTTATAAAGCCGCCAGCCGAGTAGCGTTTCGGTTTAGTGCGGCTGTATCTGTAGTCGCAGCCTTTCTCTTCCTGATATCGATGCTTTTCCAAAGCCAGCCAGCCACGATTGACCTTCCGCTGGCCCTGCTTGGAACCGCATTGATCGTCTCTTGGACCTTTGCGGTGACAGCTGCACTTTGGGGCCACTACTACAACGTCAAGGCACAGAAGAATGTCGCTTCCGTCCTGGAGGGGTCTCATGCACGACACTGATCGAAGCAATGTCTTGTCGGCCTCCGGGTTCACCAACACAAACGTTGAGCATCACCAATGGGCTGCAAGGGTTGTCGCAGAAGCCCGGTCGGTTTTCGGCGAAGCCCCCATCGACGCTCATATCTGGGCGTACAGAGAACAGGGTTGTGATTACCTATCCTGTGACCTTTCCAGTTCTGGTACATGGCTGCCGGTGACGATCTGCGCGGATGGGGACACGTACTTTCCAGACATATCAGGTGGTGCGGCAGAAGCCGATGCTTGCGACATGCCGGATGCTTTGCATATCGCAGGCCTGATCGTTCGGAGTCTCGATGCCCGGGTTACGCTGGGGCGAGGGCAGAATGAATTGAATGACGAGGTGGTGTCACCACCTCGGCGGCCCGGCCAAACGAGCGGGCCTATTGATCTTGCCTTTAACTCTGGAGGGGCGGTGGATCAGAAGGCTGATGTGATTTTTGATCCACACGGAGCAAAGACACACCCAAACATCGCGGCAGTAGAACAGTACCTCGGGGGGATTGGCACGCTGGTCTTTGACGACGACACGCTGCAGTTTGCCGAGCACAAATCCTTTCCGGACACCGTGTACTCCCCTCGCCTGTCTGAAGAGCAGCTGGAAACTTTTTGCCAGGAGCATTTGGACAGATACGAGGCGTATTTCAAAGAAAATTTCGAGGCAATCGAACGTGGCGATGAGAAGCCCCCGATTGGCCGTTTTTGGGAATGATGGGGGCGAATGATGCAATTCGAACCGCAGCAGGTTGAATCCGGGAGCTGGCGTGTCTGGTGCCGTGAAGCCCTGGCTCTATCCGCCCGTCGCCCGTTCGCATTTATTATTCTGACACTGGTGTATTCAACCCTGAGTTCTCTACCCTGGGTCGGGGACACTCTGCTAATGCCCATGACACCGGTTTTCCTTGGACTGGGTAGCCGCCTCGCCAGGCAAGCGGATATCGATAGGCCAAGTAGCCGTGCTTTAACCGGCCTGTCGATGCGTTCCCTGTCGAACCTCGTTGTCGTCGGTTTGATTCCGGTTGCCATCGTCGGAGTCCTGACGGTCATCCTCAATGCTTTACCTATACCGAAATCTGAACCGTCCATTGCGGATACTTTGCCCGCGCTTCCCTGGATACCCTTTGAGGCTGGAGTTGGAGTGTTGGTCGCAATGATGTTCTGGCTGATCCTGTCCGGCAGCCTTATCCTGACCCTCCCTCCGTTGTTGGCGATCGCAGATCTGCCTTTGCGAAGCGCCGGCTCACAAGCGCTACTAGCTCTCGATCGCAATTTTATTCTTTTGCGCCTGGCGAGCGCCTGTGCAGGCATTCTCTTCCTACTGCTCTTTGCGGCCATGGCCGTTGGCGGGATCCCGGCAATTGCGGCCTTCCCGTTCATGAGTTGCCTACTCTATGTATGCTACCGACACATTTGGTGGGACCGGCTGCAAAACGAAAAGCTCCGGGCTGAATCCAATGCAAATGAAGGGGCTCCGGCCGCGGCCTGATTACTCCGCCGATTTCCGCATACCTTTTCCGGCCTTTCTCGGGCCAATGCTCACAACACCGATCCACGTCTTGACCCATAACGCGCTGAGCCTTACCATATTTTTATAGAATAGATACTCTCTGAAAAACAGAAGGGCTCAGCCATGCAAACGTCGAGAAGCAAATACATCACGCTGGAATCGATTTCTCTCACAGAGCTTTTCAAGCAGGAGGTAGGGGCCATAGGTCTTTACATTCCCGCAAAGGGTGAAGATGGCAGTTATCGTAAAAGCATCGCCAGAATTCTAGCTTCAGCCAAGACCGTTGCCGCAAAAGCAAACCTGCGATGCCTAACCCAAACTTTGCTGGTCATCAAAAATCAGGACGGCGATGACCTGCCAAGCATTGAGAAGGTGGTCCAGGTCACCGTGAGAAAACATGACGACATTTCGCCCAGCGGTGCGCGGTATCTGAAAGCAAAAGCCGCGCGAAGTGGTGCTGATAATGAGTAAGCTGAACTCTAAGGCGGCCTTCAGGTACGGGCAAAGTATGCCACTGGCGGGCGCAGATCCGGTTCATTTGTTGGGGGCATTTCTCAGCGAAATCTCAGAAACGACCGCCCAGGCGAGCTATGCATTGGATAACTCAAGGAAGGTCCGGTTTGCCCAATACTTCACCCCAATAGCGGTAGCCAACCAGATGGCAGCCATGCTGGACCTCCCGGCGCGGGCAGTAGTCGGGGATTGTGGTGCCGGTACCGGTATTTTGGGTGCGACCGTGCTCGGTACGACGATCGCCTCAGACTCCATGCAAGACAAAGCAGGTCAATATGAGCTCCAAGCGTATGAAATCGATGACCTGCTCCATCACTCATTTCGGGAGAATCTTTCTCGAGTTAACGATCTGGCTGTAGACCTCTTTCAGCCTGTCCCAACGTGCTCGTTGCACGGAGATTTCACCCGGGGGGCACCGGGTATCTTCCAGGAAGCCTATGAGCCGTTCTTGGACGCAGCGATATTGAATCCGCCGTATCAAAAGCTGCACCAATCCAGCGATCTTGCCAAGCTACTGAGGGCCCAGGCAGCCCCCACTCCCAACCTATATGCGGCCTTCATTCTACTGGCCGTCCAAATGTTACGCCCTGGAGGGCAGCTGGTGGCCATCGTTCCCCGCAGCTTCTGCAATGGTGACTATTTCCGGCCGTTCCGCCTTTGGCTGAAGGAGCAGGGTGCCATCGACTGGCTTGTTCGCTACCAGCGCCGGTCCAATGTGTTTCGGGCGGATAACGTCCTTCAAGAAAACGTGATTTTCCGGTTTCGACGCGGTGCGTCACAGCCATCGGAAATCAGAGTCTCTTTGTCAGATGACCCTGACCAGCCGCCCAAGCTGGATACCCATGTTCCCGATCGGGACATCCTGCCCGAGAACGATGACCGAATTTACGTCCCGGCGACACGGGAAGAACTGGCCGCTATTGACGTCAACCGGGCGCGGCCCTGTTCGCTGGCGGATCTTGGGCTGACCATTTCCACGGGCAAGATCGAAGACTTTCGTTACCGCGATCACCTCTCAGTTGAAAAGGCCGAAGCGGAGGCGTGGGTACCGCTTGTTTACGCACAGCACTGGGAGCGTGGACAGCACAAGATCCAATGGAGACCCGCAGTCAGCGGAAAGCCGGCTTGTCTCGATGTGTTTGATGAAAACCTTGGGCGGCGTCTGGCGCCCGCTGGCCACTATGTCGTACTGAAACGAATTTCCGCGAATGACGATCGCACCGGCCGGTGCCATCCCGCATGGATAACCCCCGATTGCCTGCCAGGTCGCCGGTGGGCCTTTGAAAACCACGTCCAGGTCATTGGCCCTGCCATTGGGAAATCCTTGCCACCCGCACTTGCTGAGGGTCTAGCCCTTTTTCTGGCCTCGCGTGAGGTGGATCTGGTGCTGAAAACGATTTCTGGCACTACCCAGCTCAATTGCAACGACATAAGGCGTCTCAGGTTTCCAAGTAAGGCTGATCTGGTTGCAATAAAGAATGGTGAAGGAAAAGGCGAACACGGGGCTGCTAGTGCAGCGTTATAAAACTCAGGAGCAAATGGAATGAAAAAAAACGACATTGGAACAATCTTCGGATTAATCGCCTTTTTTATAACGGCGCCAGGCCTCGGTTTCGGATTGTCGGCGATTGTCGGGGTTGCCGATCAATATCTTCAGGCATTTCCAATACCCTCCATGCTGATCGGCGCCCTTGCATGTACCATTGCCGTTAAGACGATGCTCAAGGTCATCAAGAATCCAGCCCCAAAGAGGTTGTGGGCCCTAGCCGCAGTAACAGCTTTCATTGGAATGATGGGAGTGATAAGCGGGATAGTAGGGTTACAGGCGGGGAATCGCTGGGCGCCGGAGGCCGTCAATACTCCGGGGGCTCAATCTCACCAGCAGGTTGATAGTATTTCTGATCGCTTTGCAGATGGAGACGGCGTGCCGGCAAAGGAATCAACGTTACCTCAGACCCCAGCGCAAGAATTCTTTGGCACCTCGCCATCAACCAATCATGATTCTGATCTCGACCCGCGGTTTGCCAACAACGTCATGGCCGTCGGACAGTTTGCACCCCTGCTCATGTTGGCAGTTATCCTTTTGACCATTCTAGGGAAGCTGGTTGCGAGTGACGAAGCCCGCAAGCAGGTAAGGCGTGCTCGAGACGAATACGGGCGCCGCCATTAAAACACCAATAAGTTGGGATCAATAATGCCGAGACCAAGTATCCACCAGGAGGCTGTTGCTTTCGCGGAGGCAAACGTTGTGGCTTGCTGCAACGAATTGCTTGAGAAGGGGACGACCGGTCAATTGAAAGATGGGAGGCTGAAAGAACTCGTAGCGATCTGCCAACGCACAGGCATCTACAATCCCCTTGGCTTGGCAGAAGAGTTTGTAAAGCAGGCAGCGATTAACAAGGTGGCCAATATGAAATCTGTAATGCAGATAATCGTGGACGGAGACCGCAATTGTCCCAGCCGGTCAAGTATCTGCGACGACATCCATGCCCAGGCCGATGCTTCACAGCTCAGTGTGGTGTCGTTTGAAGAGTACGACAGCTTTGCAAGTTTCCAACTTGAAGGCTCGATCAAGGGGATCAACCGTCTCAAGCTGAACTGGTTGATGAACCCGATCGTTCGAATTGAAGACTTAAACTGATAGGGCTCAATATGGGATGGCATAACGTCAAAATACATTACCGCATCAGCCAATATGTATACATGAACGACGGTGATATCTGTATTGGCGTGCTGGGAATGAGCAAGGTGGAAGCGGTTATCCGGATCAACACTCACGGCGAGTCGAGGATCGTAGACGACTCATGGTGCAATCGGGAACTCGCCATTTTGCACAGGCAGTTTGTCGACAATCAGGCGGAACTGCGCGAGCTGGCCCAGCGAGATGACAGGTTCAAGCGATCAATCAAGGTCTATACCTACCGTGGGTCGGAAGTCTCCGAAACCCTCTGCGAAAACCCTGGCTGGCCCAATGTCACCCATGATGGCCAGATCATGTACGTGCGCAGATTTTCTACAGACCGGGATACGGTGGTCAACTGGGCCATCGAGGCAGCGAAGGAACGAATTCAGGCCTGTAACGAGCAGTTGGATGAGATTAAGGGCTCAAAGCACTACTCGGCCTATCCGGCAGATCTTTTTCGCAAGATCTGCAAACCCTATGAAGATGGCCGGGCAAAGGGCGAACAAACACTGAAGGAGCTTGGCGCGGCCGGTTGAAAATCAACGACACAGCTTCAATGGTAGAAATTTTGGAAGGATAACTTTATGAGCGAACCAAACGAGTCCTCACCGCATAGTGCGATCAGCAAACATAACCCGAACACTTCAACAGCCTGGGGTTTCCTGGAGCTATTGGGGATCGGCGTCGGGGCAGCAAATCTTCCACTCGGCTTGATGATGATTGTTGGCTCCTATGTCGCTCAAGCAGTGACTTACAAGCAACGCCAGTCTGAAGTCGTTATGCCAGACAGTTGGTTGCAACAAGTTTCGGACAGCCCTGAAGTGTCTCGGAAGGGCCTCGCTCATCTCGCCAAATGCCTGGATAGAAAGGGGTTCGTGTCCGTCAAGGATGCAGTAGTCTGGGCAGAGATAGAGAAGACCGAAGCGGACAAAGAGCGTCGCCAAAAAGATCGGCAGGGGCGCCTGGAAGGAAGCGGTGCTGCTGCCCTGCTTTCTCGGGCTCAACGCGACTGCTCAAGCCTGCTGGGCGATATTAATGTGGATGCCGCACTGGCATCAGTAAGTGACGCCACACGTAAAACCCGGGAGCTGGGAGCTAGGATTGCGGGAAGCCTTCGCCGGTAGTCTATTGGCCGTAACCTACCGCACCAGGATGGTCGGAAGATGAGTGGCGACGTTCAACACCGGTTTTCATTGTTACAATGGGGCATGTTGAACTCGCTGCAAGCAGGAATATCAAGGCGCGATCATGAGGGTAACGTTGTATATAGTGGGCGTCATTGTCATGGCGCTCATGCTCCAAGGCCTGTCAGAAATGCAGGCTGCGGTTGAAGCTGGAGCTTCAGCAAGATCGATATTCATCGGCTCTCTCCCAATACTTCTAACCGGGTTCATTTCCCTCATGGCAATAGGCAAGGGGGTAGCCTTCTCCCCAAATGATCGTGCCGGCGAAACTCAAGATGACCTGATTCGCCAGATCAAACATTGAGCCACCAGCCACAGCTGGCATCAGCCAAACACGCAGGAGATATTGAAATGGAAAAGTACAACCTGAAATGCCGCGAATGCGATTCGGATGATCCCAATCGAGTTGCTGTCGAATTGCCTGAAGGGCTCATGGATCACCAGCTAGACCAGATTGAAGCCGGTGAAACCGTGATCGAGCTTACCGCCCAGCAGGCACTCGGTGACTCCGAACTCGGCCTTACAGACAAAGAAAAGGCTGAGATTAAGAAAAACGGCTACTACACGTATGACTTTGGCGGCTACGACGTGTGTCCTACTCACGGCTCCGATCAGGACTGACTAACGCTAATTTGCTCGAGGGCAGCGCTTACACATGATCGGATCCGCAGTGACATGCCGCCTAATTGACCTCGTGGTTAACCAGGTCCTGTTCCCAATTCGGCTTCGGCGTTGGTGGTTTTTCCGTTCTTCCCACACCGCGGGAAAATTTCCTCTGCCCATCTCCTGCCGCTCGGCGCTCATTGGCGCGGTGGTGATTCGGAAGCATCCCATTCGCCGGTTAATCCCTCTTCGCGTCAGGTGCAGGTGGCATCAAGAGGTCCATAAAGGGTTGTCCAGTTAGGATCCGGCGCCGAGCTAATTCACAACCAGGAAGGCGATTCAATGACACGCGCAACATGGTGGCTCGCCGGCGGGCTATCTATCATCCTTTTGGTCGTTACTCCGCTCGTATGGGCCTGGATTTCCAGTCCATCGTGTCAGCAACAATGGCAGGGCTACCGGGAGTACAAAGCAAACGTTGAAAGCGGTAACAGTCAGGGAGCCCCATTGAAGCCCCGAATTTACTTCGTGTCACCGGACTGTGAGATGGAGGGGGGTTAATTGATGATTGGCAAAGTGGTTGTTGGGGTTATCGGCGCCGCATGGGTTCTGGCCACATTGTGGATGATTGTCTTCTTCTTTACCCATGATGTTTCGCATTACCTCCCCTAACCATCAATATCAGGATAGAGCCCCCAAGATTCCCTTTGGGGGCTGTCTCATCAACTTCTAAGCACAACGCTCACATCTGAAATTTTGGCCCCTGGCTTTCTGTTAACGCGTCATCAACCACCGCTTGAGCGTGACGAACGTTTTCACTCACGGTGGCCGCCAAATATTCCCAGAAACCTTCCTGATTGATCGTTCTTTCCAGTGCCTCCGGCGCGATAAAGCGGCGCATTTCAAAGACGAAATCCTTACGAACGTCTGGATCGTTCAGCAATGCCAAACGTTTTTCGGAACGTTCCAGAAAATCCGTCGCAGCCTCCCCGTGGTCGAGCAGCTTGTCATCCAGAAGCTCCCAGGCAGGCTCAACTCGGCTTTGCGACAGCCAGGTAATGTCCCAAAGGTCACGATGTTTAATCCGCCCGGGGCGCATCGCAAACGCTACCAGCTTGTCCGCAAAGATTTCCTCGCGCGTCTGTGCATTAATGATCATGTTCTCGGTACCCAGGTTCACCCCATAGTGGTTCTGCAGGGTGCGCGGTTGTACCTGATAGCTGGGCACCGAGCAGATATCCAGGTGGATCCGCTGCGCCGGCATGTCCGGCCGCTCAGGTTGTGTGTTGATGCGAAGCTTCCACGTGTCGACGTTACCCTGCTTCTCGGCCTTGGGCTCAGTCACACTGATGGGCATCCCATACTTGTCCTGCAGACGGGACTCCAGGGTGTCCTTGAGGGTATCTAGGTCGGACTTCTTGAAATTGGCCCCGCCAGTAAAATCCAGATCCTCGCTTAATCGGTTTGAGCCATAGCACGCTCGCAAGCAGGTTCCGCCAATGAATGTCAGCTGGCGCAACAAGTCGGCCTGATTCAGTTCCCGCATAACGTCGTGATGCAGGATTTCCTTCTCCACAACCGGCCGTAACGCGCTCAAAGATCGATGGTTTCTCAGTGCCTCATTCACCAACGTGTTAAACATACTCATCTTTAGTCCTCCGATTGAACCAGATCCATCGTCGAGTCACGGCCAAAGCGGCGCATATCGTCCATGGCAAGTTGTGTGTTTGCTCGAAATAGCCAGCAATCGCTGTCGTAGCTCAATTGGTCTGCAATCTGGTCCAATGATCTTTCAGTGTGAACAAACTCGATCGTTCCGTATTGCCCGCAATCCACTGTGGCCGACCGGCCTGTGCTTACCAGCGTGATCCACCCGATCGGTATCTGTGAAATAACGCCGGCATCACTTAGTGCTGTCTCGAGACTGATGTAGTTGAAATGCTGAGGGCGCAACATGGCCGCCGCATGGTGAAGGACGTACCCGCTGGTGTCGGGCGCCCCGGTGTATTGGTAGATCCCCTGGCAAATTCTTTCCAGTAGCCCCCGGCGCTCAGCCCGGTGAACGATCGCCCGATAGGTACCGGCACCCGTTCCTGGGAAAAGGGATCTGAAATCGCCCGTTCGGTAGAGCGTGGGCTGACCACTCCTACGGCTTGTACGCAGCCATTCCTCGAGTCGTTGTGAAGGTTGCATAATTAACTCCGCGCTTTGTTACGCATAGTATAACAAAACGCAGACCGAAGTTGGCAGCTACTGCTCTGCCTTGGCGGGGCTCGAACGGGAAACTCCATAGAGAACTTCCAGAGAGCCGGACATATCACCCAAAAGATTCAGTCGGTCACCAATCGGCGCCGGAACCCCGTTGGTGTATCAGTGACGTCGACGCGAATAGCGCCAGCAGAAACTGGGGTACGAATTTCCATTGCTTCAACGAGACAATCGATCAGTTGGAAGCCCTCATTAATGGCTTGCTGGTAACTGACACGAAACGGAAGCCAGTTGCGGGCGGAGAAATAAAGTCCCCTGGCCCGGTCCCTATGATGAGAGTCCAAATGCACCCCGTGATGGCTCCAGCCATCCACTTCGATGTAGATTTGCCAACGAGGCAATGCAAAGTCGACGCGAAATTTTCGATCCGAGAACGGTTCCAGTTCTTCAACCAGCTCTCCGCCCTGGTGCCACCAGCCGAAGCGATCGGCCAGTAATGGCCTCAGTGCAAGCTCTCCTGGTGATCGCTCAGCAGGGAGGGTAGATGCTGCTTTACGAGCAACCTTGCTGGCGGGAGGTGAAACTTTTGACGACTTATCAATCTCAGCCTCGATTTGTTGAGCCATACCCTTACCGACCCGCCCGGCAATCACCATTTCATTGAGCTGTTTCTTGCTGGTAATCCTCATCGATTCCTCTCCATGCCACCCGTACATTGTATTGCGGCAAATGCTCTAAAAATGGTGGGGAAACAATACCAGCACCCAGCTCCCGGTTATTTTGTCTGGTTTATCCGACATGCAAACAGCCTGGCCATCGGCCACAGGGTGGTACCATTGACAGGCATCCAAGCACCCAGTTATCCCTATTTCGTGAGTCATGGCCATGTACCGACTTTATACAACCGAACTGCCTCAGCCGTTGTGGTGGTCCATCAGGAAGTCACTTGCAGCCATCCAGCAGCACAACACTCGCGCTGGATACCCACGATTTGCATTCAAAGAAGCCCCGCTGACCTTCCGTGATTTCCCCGGTGAGCATTTCCGGATGCCCATGGTGCCGTTAACGCTCAGGGCCGGAGGTCCTGCGCAAAGCGGGAACGAACAGGAAAGACGCCCATTGGCCGAGCAATGGGCGAAGATTGAAAGTGCATTGACCGCGGACTACGAGGATATAGAGCTTCGTGAGCAGGCCCGGCACCGGCCGGTCTATTTCCATACCCTTTCCGTCATGGCCGCAGGAGCCGCCATGGTCCGGATCTCTGGCGGCTGGCAAACCCGGAAAATGAGTGATGAAGGGCAAGCATCGGTAGATGGCGTCCTTCAAGCCCTCAAAGATCCCGCATTCTTTGATTCTCTCGTTAAGCCGGGTGACTGGGACGAGGCCAAGGCAGCACTCTCATACTATCGCCGCTCTGACGGCCTTGAGAGCAGCAACAGCGACTATCTTTCACGAGTTGCCGGCATAGTTACCAGTGATGCAGTCAGTATCCGCCACCTGGCAGTCGCAGGATCCAGCATCAGTGCATGGAATCGCTTTTCTGCGCCGGACGCCGGCGGCAATCAGCGGCCGCTGGCGGATATTCCGATCGGCGTACCGGGTGACCGCATTGAGCGCCCGATGCGGGTGGACAAAATCATTCCGATGGAAGGCAAATACGGGATGAATCATCTGACCTTGTTCCAGGATCGTGAAACCGGGGCTCGGTTAACCTGGCTCAACTCGGGGCAGCAGTCTTTCTATGAAGGCGACACCTATAACATCCGGGGTACTGTGAAGGAACACGAAACCCGTGAAGCTGGCGTTCAAACGAATCTGACCCGCGTCTCAACGCCAGACCTGCGGCCGCACCAAAAAATCAGGGAAGTGGCAGCGGGCAAGCTCGACTTGGACAAGCTGGACCTATCAGATGTGGCTGGATGGTTTAGAGGCGGCAGTGTCGACTGTCGTGACGTTCGTGGCAGGACACCTCTCATGCTATTGAGCGAGCTTCGTTCTACGATCGAGCATGAGCTTGTCGACGAGGCGATTGAATTCCTCGTTGATGGCGGGGCTGATGTGAGCCTTTGTCCCTCTCTGGTGCGCCCTGAAGGCCCTATGCAAAACACACCCTCGATGTCGGTGCCTTCCCCCTAGAAAGACCCTTCTTCAGTGGCCATGGCGTTCATTTGACAATGGCGAACACCATGGCCGCCTGAGCATTCCTAGCGCTTCAAGCACGTTACCAGGTCACGGGAACCGCCACCCGCTTCGAAATATCCGAGGCGAGCTTGTGTAAAGCCACTGGGGCATCCGTTATGCGGGTTGTAGCCCATGCACGACATATACCCGTTTGTGCTGCCGCCACTTTGCATGAAAAAGCCGCATGAGGTTCCGCGAGCCTGATACTTCCACTGTCTGGACGTGGCGATATTGCGGGCCGAGCGGGCCGTAGAATAGGCAGAGTTCGCGGTTGACTTTGCCTGATTGGCTACGCTGAGCGCTGTATTGTAGGTTGAAGTTCCACTGGACATGTTCGCATTTGAGCTATCCGTTGCGGATCGCTGATCGGTGTTCGAAAAGCTGTCGGCATTACGCTCCATCGTATTGTCGATGGCATTTACCCGGACTTCGTCCATGTCCCGCTTCGCATCCTGTTCGATGTCCGTCGTAAAGTCGGCTGCGAAAGAGCTCAGCGTAACCAGGGCGAGAAAAAAGCCTACCCCGGCTTTGATCAGTTGGGTTCGATTCATGTCGCCTCCTTCGGCATCCTGCACAGTAATGAAGTTATGAGCATTTCGTTGTGATCTTCACCCGGCCCTTTTGAACCGGTACTTCCCGCCAGCCGCTGCTGCCGTCGTATTGCATATAAAGCCTGACGGTCCAACTTGAACCGTTATCCGTCACGATCCGTTTAACACCGGACATGAACCGGTTCGAGCCGGATGCTGTGCCCCCAATGAATACTGAGGGGGTAGCAAAAATCTGCGGAGTGAGGCTCCCGGGACACGAGGGCTTGTCCACGGTCGTTCCGGATGGCCCCTCTGTCATGAACTGAGGGCTTTGGATCGCCCGGGCGTATGCTTCCTCCGCCAGCTTGTGGGTCTCGCTAAGCCAGGCGCCGGCAGAGCGAACGTACCCGTCATTGATGTTCACGCTCGACTTGGGATCCTGTTCAGCTGACGTTTCATTCCCATCTTTATCTCGAGCGATCAATGCCCAGTTGTCGTGCCGGGTCAGTAATGGGCCTGTCATTTCACCGACGCCATCTCTCCTGACGTAGATATCTGAGGCAGATTGACTGTCAATCTCAGCTCTCAGGTTGGCACTCAAGACATCACTGTTGTCTGCGTTAGCTATGTGGAACACATTGATGTGCTGATATCCAGCTGCCTCAAGGTGTTTACCAATAACCCGGACCAATGCACCAGCCTTTATCGGATCAGGGCCGTTATCCTGAACTATACCAAAGGAGATGGTCGCTCGCGGCTGGCTTGTGTAATCAAATGTAACAATCGGGGCACCCAGGCCGTAGAAATTGGCGAAATTTGCCGGTAAAGAACATCCAAGAAATGACTCATCCGGGTCGAAACTACCGCCACAGGTATTGTTCTTGAGCCATTCCGTTCCTGAAGCGGTGAATGTGTTGGGACCGGCTGCTGACAGTCCCGCGATCGCTGATGGATCCGGAGGCGTTTGGCCGGTGTCTGCCATGAAACCCGCCAAAGCGTTGAGGTAATCGGCCATGTAGCGCCCTTGCCGCTCTGTTTGGGCCTGCTCCTGAGTCTCATTCATGGTCTTCCGAAGAAGCACGAGCATGGCGCCGATGGCCGCTACGAATATCATCGCGCCTATCAGAAAGCTGCCCTTCTCCTTGTTTGGAGAGGTCATTCGCATACTGGTTCTCCCATTCTGAGGCGATTTGCTTGGTATTGAACATCGTTGGCCAATAGATCGCTGCGACCATCCCGGATAGCGCCGTAGGCAGACGATCCATGCTTCACCCAAAGCGAGTTGAGTCGAACTTGATTGGAAACATTCCGCCGTTGGTGGACAACCAGCTTGAGAGAGCCCGCCAATGTTGCCCTGAAGGCATCTCTCTGCCCTTCAGAACACATATTCAGAATCCTCTCGATGGTCATTTCAATGGTGTTGGCATGAACGGTCGCTATGACCAAAAGGCCATTGAGTGCAGCTTTCAGGCAATGATCTGCCGTTTCCTGGTCACGCACCTCCCCTACTGTCAGGATCCCGGGAACCCCAACCGGATAACAGCGCATGACGTCTCGCATAGCTTGCCCATAGCCACCTTGCGCGACCTCCTTCTGCCAGCAGTGGCCCGGCCCATGGTTGCCTTGCAGCAAAAACTCGACAGGATTTTCGAGGCACCAGGCCACGCCACCAAATTGAAGGAGCCGGCCGGCAACGGTACGGGCCACCGTCGTAGACTTGCCGCAGCCCGGTGGGCCGGAAACGAGTATGAGCCCGCCAGTCTGGAGGCTGGGCTTCATAAGCTGTTGGACGATCGGCTTGGGAATCCGCCCCGGCTTTAATGGCTCAACTCGCCGATCTAGTGCCCGAAGGAAAAAGGTTCGCCCTTCCAATGGTCTTTGGGCACTTCCTCTGTAGGGCTGCTCGTTGTGAACGATGCGAAAGTCGACCTGACCTTCGTTTGCTTTTTGCTGGCAAAGATTCAAGAGCTCGCGGGCTTTGGCATTCTTTTCGCCGTCACTCAAGACGTTTTCGGGATAAACCAAACTTCTTTCTGGTTCATCCTCGATCAACACCCAGTCGGTCGGCTCGGCAACGTTCACAGCACAGGCCTCGATGTTACTTGTTGTAGAGGAACGTGATATCAGCAGCACCACCAGCGCATTGCTGTGCGGCATCGGCCGGATCCACTTGGCCGGTGCTGTCAGTCACTGACGTACCGTCAATGCTCACCTCGTCGGCGGATGTGCCTGTAGCCATTTTTGAGCAAGAGTCTTCTTCGACGCCTTCCCAGACCACTTCAAAACCACGGTCTGTGTTTCCGGCAGTATCGTTAGCCGCCGCCACTGTCACGTTGCCGTTCCACTTGTTAAACGCTGAGCCATCGCTAACCATAGAACTCGGGAAGACGCCGCCATCAATAGCCGCCGATTGATCCAGATTTGAAAAGTTCGCACGCTGCGAGTAAAGATCCTTGACGTTTTTCTGAATGACGTCGAGCTTCGACTGCTCACCATCAACTTCAGTACCGCCGATAAGATCCTTCCCAGCCGCGAGAACAGCCGCGGCCACAAGCCC
Organism: Marinobacter halodurans; assembly: GCF_004327985.1. Taxonomy (GTDB): domain Bacteria; phylum Pseudomonadota; class Gammaproteobacteria; order Pseudomonadales; family Oleiphilaceae; genus Marinobacter_A; species Marinobacter_A halodurans. The sequence goes on along the minus strand of NZ_SJDL01000008.1, from coordinate 30,337 downwards.
GGCGACAACAACACCGACAATGATTTCTGGCAATGTATACCCGGCCTGGCGTGTGGGTAGGTTCCGCATATTGCGCATGTTTGATATCTCCATTTGTGTATTCGTGCTGATAATTTTATCGCTCAACAAGGGGTAGAAATGCTTGGTGCACCTCTCGTTCAATTAGTAAGCGGCATTAATGCTGGTTGATATCGCGTACATTGCCGACACCGAAGTAAAAATCATGGCGCCGGCAAGCATCATCATTAATAGGTTCAACAGACGGGAGAGCAGGTGAACAGTACCCTTCGCTTTCTCTCTCGCTTGGTCGGCAATGAACTCAATGTTTTCACTGAATTCTTCCGTCGACCCTCGCCCATAGACTTCCAGCTCAACCTGGGTCCACATCCTGAAAAGTGGAATTTGCAACGCGGCGCCAGGCCCATCAGACATCTTGCCAGCACGAGTAGATTGCAAAACCTTCCCGACATAGTGGCTGAGGTATGGTGACGTTGAGTTTCGATTCATTCGCTCCAGCGATTCTTTCATTGGCTCGCCGGCCGCCAGCAAGTTGGCCAATGTCGAAAGGAAATTGGCACCTGTCATGGCTCGCACCACATTGAAGGGGGGTATGTGATGGAGGATTTCACGTTTCGGTCCCAGTAACCGCTTATTGAGCGTCCGGCAAAGTAAGAACAAGCCAACTAGCGCGCCCATTGTGATGGGGAACCAGATGTAAATGTGCGTCGACAACCAGAAGACTGTCTGCGCTTTTGAAGGCCAATCCTTCACCGGGAGAAGACCGACAAACTCAGGAAACAAGTTTTGCCCCAACCAGTAAAGGAGGGCAAGAAGGGCAAGGAAGATTCCCGATGGATACAGCACTCCAGAAATAACTGTGTCTCGCAGCGCTTTTGCGTTGACCGCTTCCTTCTGTGCGGCGCGAATAGAAGCAGAGTTATTCCCTTCACCACCGGCGACCAGCATCATAAGCTCGGCATCAGGGATTCGACCGCTGAGTACATTAGCGAGATTTTTCCCCCGGCGGATCCCAAAAGCGACGTCTTTGTACAGATCGCCCTCCTTTTCTACAAAGGAGCGGAATACACCGGCTTTTGCCGCCTTCTGATCAATGATCTGTGCGACTTCCTCGCAGGCCTCCTGGGGATTCTTCCCACGCTCAACCAACGTCGCGATGAATGAGTAGAAATCTACCCGCTTCTTATCCGATAACTTATTCGTTTTCATGGGTTTCCTCGCGAGCCTGCGCTGAAACTGACAGCTCTTCCCCGCCGATCATTCCTTCTGTGCCATCGGCAACCGTCCAGTCAGCCTGACGCTGGAAAAGTTCATCACCTTCACCCTCTTCAAACACACCGTCACTCATAATTTGCTGCATGTTGAGGAAGCCGAAATAGGACTCCACATCACGAGGGTCGATCATGCCTCTGAGCATTTTCTGTATGGCGTGGTCTTGGGCTGACAACCCGACAACCTGAGCATCGAGATCCTTATCCTGGCGGTTTTCAGTCAACCCGGAGCGGCGCCAGTGACGATAGGCTTCAGTAATCTCAAGGCGACGGAAATGCTTCTGCATTTCTTCGTCCGGCATGATCACCTCAGCGCAGATTGTCATCGCGTCAGTGCCATCGGGATTATCGGGTGTCGGGGTAGCCACACATATCTCGGCCTGATCGATATTGGGACAAACCTTCAACAAGCGCGTGATAAGATCCGCATCCAGGTGCTCTGCCATGTTGTCCTTCGTCAATCTGGTTTTGGTCTTATCGTTCAGCTTCGGAAGGAGCATTTGATAACACAGTGCTGAAATAAAACTAGGAGAACCGAGGGTTTGCGGTGGCACTTGCATGCCGGGACCAGCCAAGCGCTCAATGATTTCAATACCACTCTGAGCGTGAACGGTGGTTAACAGCGGGTGACCCGATTGGACGCCGCTCACCATAGCGGTAGCTGACATCGGATCCCGAATTTCCCCTATCATCAGGAAATCCGGATCGCGACGAAGTGTTCCCTTGATAGCCCGGGCGTACTCTTCACCGGAAACCTCATCGTTGTCCGATACCGAGGTTTGGAACGCTGGCAGCCGGCGCTCAATCGGAGCCTCGACCGTCAGAATGTTGCTCTCGCCTCCGGATACTTCGTTGTACCACTTCAACAACTGGGCCATCGTCGTCGATTTACCCGACCCAGTTGGCCCGGCAATGATGGTTACGCCACTCGCTTTGGAAATTGCGCCGCGGAGCATTTTTGCCTGACCGCTTGTAAACCCAAGAGATTCCAATGGCTTTACGGCCGTCAACTCACGGTTGTCATTTTCCAGAACACGGATAACGGCATGATAGGCGTCACCATCACCAGGGGCGTGCTCATATCGCAGATCCAGGTCAACGTATTCATCGACTGAGATTTGGATGCGTCGACGAAGGTCCGTTTGCCGATCCCAGCCGACACCCCCGCCACCTTCGCCCAATCCATACCCAACGCTGACAATGCTGTCAGCCCAACTGGTTGACTGCTCATCGACCTGACGCAATTTGCCACGGATTCGATACTTGATCTTACAGACTGTCGAGTAGCGGAAAAAATGGATGTCCGTGGCACCTCGCCGGTGTGCATCCATCACCAGCTGGCGAAAATCATCTTCCTCAGCTGTAAACTCATTGGCCTCCGCTGCCTTGTACGTGTTACGGATAATCGATATAACGCCCTTTGTAACCGCTACTGGCGTATGTACACCTTCCATTGGGGTCCGGGCACCACCAAAAACCTTCTGGGCTCTCAGGACAGCCTTTCTCAAGGCGTTGTAATGCTTCACTTTGGCTTCAGGCGAGATAAAAATTACGGGTTCGCCGTCTCTAGTGACACACACGACGATGTGATCTCTTGCTGCGTCTTCAACTATCGGAGCTTCATTTTCGGAGCTCACCTCTCGGACCCGTATCTCTCCGAACCGTTTATCCAGATCGGCGCTCGAGCGAATTTCCATGACGTCTTCGCGTTTCTGGCGCTCGAGAAGGCTGCGAAGCATGGTCTCATCCACCAGACGTTTCCGGACGAGGATCTTCCCGATAGGAATCTCGCGCCCCTGTTCCTTCAAACGAGCCTGGTCGTCCAAAGCACTCTGGAGCTGGTTCTGCTCAATAATTCCGCGAGCAACGAGCATTTCACCTAATTTTTGGCTTCTTCCCGGCATCTTTCTCGCTCCCGCTTAAAATCCAACGACGAGCGTTTCGTCTGTTGCCTGATGCTTGAATCGAATGACTCCGGATTCAACCGTTGTGACAACCCACTTCCCAAAATGGTCGCCTTTAGCCACCGGAACAGTGGTTCCCCTCAGAATCATCACGGCTTCTCGGTCATCACTACCTTTTCGCCGAAAGGTTCGCTTAATTCGCGCGTCCATCAGCCCCTGATAATCCGGTGAGTCTTTTGGTTTTGTATCGGAATCACCACTTTCTGACTGATTTCCTTCTACCGGCCGGGGCTGAATTTGCTGCTGGGGCGGCGGATAGTAAGTAATGTCACTGCGCTCCTTGTCGTTGGCATCGTCTTTCTCGCTAGGATCCGGTTCTTTACCAATCTTCTGGCCGTCAACCTGGGCCTTTTGGATTCGGTTGGACAGTTCCATGATCTCTGCCTGCAGCGTCATCTGCTCCTTTGTATGCTGAAGACCTTTAATCGTCTCATCGTTGATAACCAGTCCAGCAGTGGAATTTGCACTGGCTACTGCTCCGGTTGCTTCGGATTCCGCAAACCCGGACAACGGCAATGCAACCAACGCGATCGCCGCGAACAACTGAATTTTCATTTCGATACCTCCCCGTAGAAAAATCCGGAAACCTTAATTGCCTTTGCTTGCCAATCCACTTCGATCCGGTCAACGGCAACAGGGGCCTGGCCATGCAAAGGAGACTTTGCCAACTGTCGTAGTTCAGAAAGCGCAATCTCAGTTTGAAATGTGTTTTTTTCCGGGATCTGGTCAGCCGGAATCATCTGACTGTTATCGAATGTCACCGGGGAAAAACCGGTCAGACCATATGCTGCAGAGTCTCCACCACTGGCGGCTACTTCCATCAAGTGATCCCGAACACGCCCTCGAAGGTCGTGTGAGGCCACCAAGTTGGGATACCGGTCTTTTTGAATCTTCAATTGACTGACATCCTGGACGCAGGTCGCCTCCCGTGCGGAAGGTGTGAACGTCAACGAGCAGATCCCACCGATCAAGTTCTGAAGGGTAGATGGCAGCGTGTTTCCCTGATTGGCATATTTCGTACTGCAGGTCGTTTTATCGCTTGCCGTATTTTCACAGGTGGTGCTTTGAACCTCCCATTCGCCCAGGCTCACAGGAAGCTTTCCGACAATTCCCAATACAATGTCGTCGATGGACGATAAAGGTGTCTTGTCAGTGATCGCGTCAATCGTTTCCGCCAGCGATTTCTCCGCCTTCTCCCGAAGGACGGCGCGACGCTGTTCTGTGGACACTTTGGGGTGACTGGTGCTGGTCTCAGGCCACCAGTGCACGACCAGATAGCCAACAGACAGTGCGACTAAGCCGATAACGGCCAAAGACTTTGGGGACAGCCCTTTTAGAATGCCGACGACGCCGACAGATAGCTGTGATCGCTTGAGTGAGTCACGATCCACAAGAAAGCTGATTGAGGTCTCATCGATATTGTCGTCAGGGACCAAGCCTCGAGCCATGCTGCTGGCCGAACCATGGATTTTCTCTCCCTGGTCATCGGCATCCGCCATGCTCAGGTGAGTGTGAAGCTCCTCAACAATCTGCCTTTCATCACCAACAATGTCCGTCCCGTAAACGACACGTCCATTGGTGAGGGCTACAAACCAGTACGTGGGCTCATCCTCGCCATTGTCGAAACGCTCAACGACGCTATGTCGGCCTTCGGGAAAGGCATCTGCCAATGTGGCCGCCAGCGCTATTTTGGCCTTCTTGACGAGAGCCTTGTCCGTTTCCTGAGTGATGCCATAGCAAACCTCCTTGCCCAGATCACTATTGACGGTGAACTGGGTAGCGATGGTGAAGCTTTTCAGGCGTTTACGATGTTTGGTCCACTCGCCAGCCGGGACGCAATCCCAATCAAGCCCTATCAGTGCCGGGTAGGTGCTGAATGCCCCAAAATCGACATTGACTATTTGGGTCATCAGACGTGATCTCCGCTTTCGATGTAAGGCGTTATCAAAATGAGAAGTACCTGGTCATCGGTCTGCCGATTACGACCGCCACCCAGACCCCAGAATGAAGGGTCTCCAGAACCAGTAAGTTGAATTTCGTTGGAGTTTTGCGAGAACCCTGACAGAACAAGGGTTTCTCCACTCTTGAGCCATGCCCGCTGCACAAGGCTCTGGCGATCCAGTTCAGGAATCTGGACGATCGAATTCTCCACGGTTTCAAGCGAAATGAGCGATGACAACTCCATCGATATCTGCAGCTGCAACCGAGTTGCATCTTCAATTCTCGGAATGAGAGTCGCCGAAAAGCCCGTACTGACCGTATCGGTCTCAACCTCGGACGTCACACCGCTATCACTGTTGGCATCGGTCAACTGGTTCACACCCGAGATATAGGTGTTGTCCTTCACAATCCGGATGGGGGCCGGCTGGTTGGTCATCGTGGTAACAGAACGTGATGTCACCTGAGACAAATTGGCTTTAGTGGCCAGCAACTGGAGGGCCGCCTGTGCCTGATTTTTCGTCCGAATGATATTGATCGCGTTGCCCTGTGCCGGAATAACACTGCTGTTTGTGTTAACCCCGACCTGGTAGGCCCCGTCCATTACGGTGTTCAAAACACTGTCCCACGAAGCCTGAAACGCATTACCATCCTTCATTGAGACCGAAACCAACCGAAGTTCCAGATATACTTGGCGCCGGAAAAAGCTATTCAGCTGTTTCACATAGTCTTCCGCACTTGCCAGCGTGTCCGGCGTATCAGTAATCGTTACGGTGCCCGAAGCTTCGGAAATCTGTGCCTTGCCCCATGGTGAGAGCAATGAATGGATGCCCTGTTCAATCTCATCCCATGAGCCAGTGGAATTCTTGTAGGTGATTTCTTCATTCAGAGCGCTGTCTTTGATCTCGTTGGAGCCAACTTGTGCCTCGCTATCCGCGCTGCCTGGATAGCTGATCTGAAACGATCGCGTTTGGGTCCGGAAGAAAGTGACCTCATTCGTTCTCTTGTTGTAGCGCCAATCGATAGCGAACCTGGAAGCGAGGCTATCCAAGGCTCGCTTGAGGCTGGTATTGAAGCTGACGTTAATGGGGGTAGCCAGTGGCTCCATGACCAACCCAGACAGCTTTTCATTTCGACTGTTTCGAGTCAGTTGTGGCATAAGAGGGTTTGCCGGCGTCGACTGACCTGAAGCATCGGTTCCGACACTGTTGCCGCTATCGACTTCGTAGCCGTCTTTGTTGGGCTCTTCGCCCAGGTCCGGATCCAGTGAAATATTGATCCCAGTGAGATCACCAAGTCTCGAAGCAATCTCCGGTAACGTAATGCTTTGCTCTTTCAGCTCTGCGGGGGCACTTTCAAGTGTCGGGTACGCCTGTTTTTTGTGTACCTGGTCGCCCGCCAACCATGGCGTTTCTGACACAAAGGACTGTCCTGTCTCATGGACCTTCTTTTCTGTTTTCAACGTATCCAGGACAGACTGCTGACGGTCGGCAATTTCCTGCTGTCCTTTTTCCTTGTAAAACCAGTTCGCGCAACCGCTCAGCGACGTAATTCCGATCAAGACGATCAGAGCTTGGAATGTTTGGCGCTTTGACATTGATGGGATCCTCATCGTGATTAGTCGCCTGTCACAAACACCCGAAGCACCTTGTTCGGATGGATCTGGGCATCAAATTTGGATTGCTGGCGGATGATCTTAAAAAAGGACTTGGCCGCCTCCTGAAATGTGGTATCCGGGTAGGTAATTGAACCCGCGAGCTGAAGATCCCCTTCATCTGGGCCTGGTTGCCACACAACGTCATAGCCAACCATCGAGGCCCAACGCGTCACCACTTCGCTCAAGCGTTCGCCGGCGTTGGCGTGGAACGTGGCGCCTTCGTTGACCTCGAGTTCAGGGTGGTCCGGTGCCTTAATGCGATCGCCCGGGGAAAAGGGAAAGTCAGCATCGATCTTTTCCAGAGAAACGCTTTCCGCGGTCGCAGGACCGGCCAAGAGCATGGCCATCGAGAAACAGGTCAGCATGAGAGTCAGTTTTTTCATTGCGGGCACTCCGATTGGTCATTTACAACGGCGATGACGTCGCTGTTCCCGCCATAAACGCAGGACTTAACCTTGAGGCGATCAGACAGCTTCTGGACCAGCTGCAGCGGCCTGCCCCGTACAACTTCAGAGCTGGTAAACGTCTTTTGGGTGGTCATCCAGTAAAGCTGTTTGAATCCCAGGAGCTTGGCGAGATCCGTCATGATCTTCCGGCCGTCATCACCACCATTAACGTCGAACGTGATTCGTTCGTTCGGGTTGGTCGGGCTGGCAGGTCTTTCTTCTGGCTGGGCTTTCGCCACCGCATGACGAGCTTGGTCCCGTTCAGCAACTTCATTTTCCGGCTCGACCAGAAGCTTCCGCCCCTCGCGGATGTAGACTTTCTGATTCTGGAAGTCGACATGAAACTGAAGGCCATGGCGAGCACCGAGATTGCGTAAAACATCGAGCCAGTTTCCAGAATCAATATCCCAGGAAACAGTCATGGCCATCTGGGTTTCCTTGTTACGCAAGGCTTGCCATCTGTCCGGGAGCAACAAGTTCAGGGCTGCAGATAGCGGCATAGGATCGCCATAGGAGGGTGCCGGGGGAAACGATGGTGACTTGCCGTACTCCACCAGCGGCGAATAGGTCTTGTCCGCCATCACCAGGTAATCACTGGAATTGAATGCCGGCGCCGGCGCTGGCCGGGTCGCTTCTGGTTTTGGTGCAGCCCGTTCAATCGACAGTGCGGCCGTTGTGGGACCGGCGACCAGTATCAGACTGGCAGCAACGCACCACCGGATTGTCTGTTTTTTCATAAAGGACCTCATGGCTCCCTTCCGTATAACGTTCGTCGTATCGCTTATGATACAGAAAGCGATAAACAGCAAATGCCACTGCACACCTTGAGGTTATTTTTATGAGCGCCCGGCTAATGATTGTTGAGTCCCCGGCCAAGGCCAAGAAAATACAGGCGCTGCTAGGGTCAGCCTACGTGGTCAAATCCTCAATCGGGCACATAAGGGATTTACCCCAGCACGATCTCGGGGTTTCCCCCGAAACACTTATGCCCAGATACGAGGTATCCCCGGATAAAAAGAGGGTCATAAGCGGATTGAAGCGTCTTGCCAAAGGCGTGCCCATTATTGCCACCGACCCTGACCGGGAAGGAGAAGCCATTGCATGGCATCTGAAAGAGGCTTTGCAGCTAGGGGACAATTACGAGCGGGTGACATACAACCGGGTCACCAAGGGCGCAATCGAAGAAGCCATTGCCTCACCGCGTCCCATTGACATGAAACTTGTGGCTGCACAGGAGGCCAGGCGCGTTCTCGACAGACTGATTGGCTACATCGTCTCCCCTGCCCTGTCCGACAGAGCGGGCATTCCCTTGAGTGCAGGCCGGGTTCAATCGGTAGCGGTGCGGCTGATCGTCGATCGAGAGCGCAAGATCACCAACCACACGCCGGAGAACTACTACGAACCTGTATTTGTCCCCAACGATTACCCTCAAGTTGAGGCTTACCTGGTGCTCGATGGCTGGGTACCCGAAGGGCAGAGTCATCTGAAGGATCTAGCCATTGCTCGACAGTTTGACGGCAGAATTCAGGCTACGCTCATCAAGAAAGCAACCAAGGGCCGCCCTGTCCCTCCGCGTCCGCCGTTCGTGACTGTCACCATGCAAGAAGCCGCCAGCAAGCGATTCGGGATGGATGGCAGTGAAGCCGACAAGGCCGCCCAGGGCCTCTTCGACAACGGGCACATCACCTATCACCGAACCGACAGTCCGCAATTGTCCCCCGAAGGTTTTAGCGAGATCACCGATTTTCTTAGCTCGCAGGGTATCGCTACCGCGGACCAACCGCACCAGTTCAAATCAAAGGGGGACGCCCAGGAGGCTCACGAGGCGATACGTCCGGCCCACATTGAGGTTGAACATGCGGGGGCAACGGAACAGGAACAGCAGCTCTACAAACTCATTCGTGAGCGGGCTTTGCTGAGCGTGATGCCGGCTGGCGAAGATCAGCTGACTCAGATGCTGTTCGAGGGGGCGACTCCATACCTCGACCATTCCCGGAAAGAACGCCGCGCTCGTTTTCTGGCCAAGGGTCGGATCGTAAGCTCACAAGGCTGGCGGGCCTATGCCAAGCTGGAACCAGTCGAATCAAAAGACACCCCCATGCCAAATCTGGAAGAGCGCCAGTCATTTGAAGGAAAGACGACAGTCCATTCCAAGAAGACACAACCTCCAAAGCGGTATACCAAGCCCTCTCTCACCAAAGCACTGGAATCCGCGGGTATAGGTCGACCATCGACCTACTCGGCCATCATCAAAAACATCATGGACCGGGGTTACGTCCTCTCAAACAAATCTCAGAAGAAAGGCGCCCCGACTCTTTCCCCTGGAGAAAATGGCTACTACGTAGTGGACGCCCTCAAGAACATGCAGTTCATGAGTTACCGCTACACCCGTGACGTTGAAAGCTCATTGGATAGAATCGCCATGGGCGATATGGGGTATCCCAATATCGTGCGCCCGGTTTATAGGCAGATTCAGGACGACGTGGCCACCAGGCTGGAGGGGGAGTTACTGGCTAAGTCTGCAACCTGCCCTTCCTGCCAGAAAATGCTGATACAGCGACAGTCCAGAAAGAGGAGCAAGCGCATCTACTGGGTACATGCCCAGCGTGAACATGCCGAGGGATGTCACCAATTCCTGACGGACGAGGATGGTATACCTGCCATCCCTCGTGAGCCCGAAAAAGACAGTTGTCCCAACTGCCAAGCCGCCATCAAGCGACTTCCGGGCAAGCATGGTCAAGGGTTCTTCTGGGTCCATGAAGAACGCTCCCAATCCGGAAAATGCGGGCACAAGTTCATCAACGACAACAACGGGAAACCGGTGCTCAAAGAGCCCGAGAAAACTGCAGCCTGCTTGCTTTGCGGTGAGACGATTAGACGGCTTTACAGCGACAAGAAGTCCAGCTACTTCTGGCTTCATGAATCCGATGAACCCGAGTGTGGTCGGAAGTTCCTACCCGACAACGACGGCGAGCCTGAATTTCCTTCGTCTTGATCGGCTGAATCAAAAACGCCCCCGGGCGGGGGCGTTGAATGGAATGCCCCTGACCTACTTGGTCAGGGAAATATAAAGCTCTGAACAGAGCTAGAGAGAAGCGCCGGGCATGTCCAGGGGCACCAGCGTGTTAGCACTGCAGCCTGTGCCGCTGACGCTTGAGCATTTCTGAATGCCATACTGCTTGGCACTATCCCAACTATCGACAAGGAACCGCGGACCGGACGCGCCTTGAATGGCTGTCGTGCCACCGCTTGCAATGGACTGGGTATCGTCGGTCTGGAATACGACAGCCTTCTTCCCTGCCATTGACGTGTTGATTCGAACTTCCCGCTTGTGACCGTAGTTCGCCCCACCGCGATCAAGGAATGCCAGCATGTCCTGTGCGCCAACAATACCTTCAAGCGGGTGGCGAAGCTCAAAGTCTGGCGGGTCGATTGAGGCGATGGCGTCTTCCTGAAGCTTTGACGCATCCAGGATGCCGGTCCCCATGTTGGTGCCGCTGGTCAGCGGGTTCACCGCACCGGTTGCAAGTGAGGTCAGCTCATCGGCAGTAAAGCCAGGGATGTCCTGCCACAGATTGCCGATAATGCCCGCGGCCAACGGGGCTGAGAACGACGTGCCATTGACTTGGTTGCCCCCAGCCGAGGAGTACACCGGAATATCTTGGCCTGCTGCACTCAGGTCGATCGCCGCACCGCTCTTGGAGAAAGATGCAGCAGCCCCCTGCTGATCAGTCGCCCCAACAACCAGGACGTTGTTGCAAGAGGCGGGATAGGTCAGCTGGAGCGTGCCTGTGCCATCTGTGTTGCCGGCAGCGACCACAACGAGGATGCCCTTGCTGTGAGCGGTGTCGATCGCGCTCTGCAAAGCGGCCGGGCACGATGTTTGGCTGTCATTGCCCAGCGACATATTGACGATATCTGGGATCTCCGGAATTGGCGGGATCGCCGAGCCGGTATCCGGATTGGTCACTGGCTCACCAATGGCCCACTTCAGGCCGTTGACCAGCACTGCAGTAGTGTTTGAGGCAGGGTCAACCCCAAGAACACGGGACGCGTAGAACGTTGCATTCCCCAGTACGCCGGCGTTCCCGAGCCCGTCATTCTGGGCACCGCCAATGACCGACGCTACCTCTTGCCCATGGACGCCTTCGAAATTGATGTCCTTGGCATAAAAGTCCGGGCCAATCGGCAGGCTGTGAGAGTTGCTGGATGTCGCGAAGTTGTACCCACCCGCCCAGTTAAAGCTGGAGGTATCAGTGAAGCCATTGTCCAGCACCGCTACCGTGAGAGGGCGGTACGGTACACTCACCCCTACCGCGTGACTGACCGAAGACGCCCCCGGGTTCTGAGCGTTATAGGTTTCCCAGGCATATTGGCGGGAAAACAGCGGATCGTTGAACATCGCATCCACAGTTTCGCTAGATGAGGTGACCGACATTACCCGGTTGAGATGAAGCGGCTGCTCAGGAGGGGTAGGAGCATTGACGGTTTCGTTGGGTTCAGCACTGATCACGTCGTCGAGTTGGCGCAGCAGCTTGATAGAGGCCTCAACAGAGCCTGCATCGACGCTCACGACCTCAGTGCTCCCCCAATCCTGGACCGGTTCAGCAAAATCCACTTGCGCAGCAATGTTGTCGGCGCCGGGGGCTACTTCAACGATAATCTCAGCTCGCTCTGCTGCCATGGCGCTGGAAGCGGCTGCGGTGATGATGGATGTGAGAATGATGCGCTTCATTGTGCTGCTCCTGCATAGCTGTCCGCTTTGGCCCGGAATGAGGCCAGAAATTCGTACTTTTCCTGTCCGGAATCAAACTGCCAGCCACCACTGGTTTCCTGGCCCAGCGAGCGGTTACCGACAAATCGGGAGAAGCTGCCTGACGGTTCGTAATATTCGAGCGTCCCTGAATTTGGGAATGCAATCGAGGCGTCCACACCGCTGGCGGCACTGAACCGCAGATCCGCGTAGACGTTGTGCGTGTTCAAAGCGCCTTCAGCCGCACTCACACTCGCAAGCAGGTCATCATCGCTGACCCTGCCCTTCTCGTAGTCGGTTCTCACCTGATCCAGTGAATCAAGGGCAGACTCAAGCGCTTGGTAACTACCTTGCTGCTCGACTTTCCAATTGTCTTGAAGGCTCTGGAAAGTGGTGCCGTTGATGTTGCCGTCCATGTATGACTGGGCGGTTTCCAGGTCATAGTACGCGCGCGCTTCAACCAGATTCAGCAGTTGTGCTCTGCCGTTGAGAAAAGCGGCAGCTTCTGATTCGAGGGATGCTGCCGATGTGTTGTTGATCGCAATATTCATGCGGCCCACGGCCTTGCCGTCGCTATTGCTGAAGGTCAGCACAGCGCTTGACGGGCGATCAACCTGTTCAGCGGTGACTCTCACGCCCTGACCTGACAGAGAGGCGTGAATCAAGCTGGAGCTGCTTTTTACTGAGCTGGCGGAACTGGCCGATGCCGTGCCGAATGTTTCTGTTTCACCTTCATCGATTTGATGAGGCGGCAATGCCGCGGCTTTGCTGCCTCCGCCACTGTCTGATCCACCGCCTCCACCGCCGCAAGCGGTCAAAGCGAGGGTTTGAATGAGGATCAGCGCCAGTGGCGTTTTCCGGTTGGTTGTCATTACTGCGACTCCCTGCGTTGTGTGTCTTTCATTATCTATGCTAACGCTTTACGCGTTATATTGCAATCAATGAATGCGAATTAACCATGAATTTATCGGCACTTTCCATTTGTTCTTTTTGCGTTTCTCGAATTATCTTTGCCGCTACAGGGGTTAGTGCGTTACGCGTATCACCATCGTGGGCGTATATAGTGCCACCGCAAATGACGTAAGCGCCAATTCCCGAGACAGCGGCGGCGAGCTTACGGAGATCGGATTGTGAAAGGTCTTTTTTGGCTTCCAAGTAGAGACGGCCTGTATCCATTCCAATCGGACGACCAACTTGGAGTTCATCGGCCAATGCCGCAATTCTTGCAATCAAAACGTCGTGCGTCCCGGCAAGCCAATCCCGCGTCTTCTGACACTGTGTCTGAGCCGTAAACGCCGCCTCAAGAGCCAGTGCCCAGCTGGGGCTGATTTCGGCGTATTGGGACTGACAGCAAATGGAGGCTGCTGTCTTCAGGCTGGAATAAACCTGAACCAGATCTATCGCAGGAGGAGCCCCGGCCATTTCGGCTATGTCAGTCCATTGCTGAAATGTCCGCCAACAAGGCTTTTCAACGGAAAGAATCTTGTTTGGAGTTCCCGTCATGGGCCGTGGACAAGCTCCATGAATCAATGCGGGCACACCCAGCGACTCCACCCAACTGAACTGACCACTCTTTGGCATCTGCCCAGCATCAATAGCGGCGGGGTTGCCAGTACCAACAGGGAGGGTAAGCCACTCATGGAACCGCTTCGGCCTTGCAAGCTGAATAGTGATGAGATCCTGGGCAGCGCAATACCGGCCAAAGACACGACGGTTTGGTGATCCATCATTCCCAGTCAATGCCTCGGCAACGTTCTGCTTCTCGCAAGCGGTGTGATCCAACTTGAGGAAATTCAAAATTCGCTGGGTAATTGCGGCCAGCTGTCTGGCGGTCTGTGTGTCGGGCTCACCAGAGGACTCTAGCAAGCTGCAAATTTGGGTATATGTCGGCCCCAGCCACCGGTGGGCCTTCGATGAAATAGGCGCCTTGCCATCAATAGAAAGATACGGGGCCTGGCTTTTCAGGTTGTGGTCGCTAACAACCGCTTGAAGCTCTAACGTCGATAGTGTGCAAACCGAGGCAGGTGTGACCCGGGGATCAATCAGTGTGGGCATCGCCATTGTGATAAATTCGGTCACGTGCCGCGCGATCGGCTGGCCACATCAAGCCATCCACGTGGGCCGCTCTCCAGGGACTGGTACTGACTCTGAGCCAAGGCGGCGATCCAGGGCTCAAGCATTCTTTCATCGGGTAGGAAGCGCACGTTCTTGCCCAGCATCTGGTTATATCGCTTCCTTTCCGGTGCAGTAAGGTTGCGGATTGCGTTCAACCATTCCAAGGGTTGCCATTGATCTACGCCTGGCGCCATCCCCAGGGCATTAACCATGATTTCATCATTGGCCAATGGCTGTAGGTGCTTCAGGACCGTATCACCTATTTTCTCATGTCCCTGATCCCCAATTTCGCGAGCAAAATATTTCGCAACCATCGCGACACGCACCATGGTGATGATTTCACTTTGGGTAAACCACGGCGCGAAGATTAAGACCCCCTTACCCTGTTCAATTGCGGCCTCAACATGACGCGACCAGTAATAAAGGGGGTCTACGAGACGAATGTTATTTTGATCACCAACCTGCTTACGGGAGTCAACCACTTCCAAGTGCATCCCCCCATCAGGTAACGAGTCACTAACAGGGGCCTCGATGCCTGAGAAGGAACAAACCGCCCCGTTACTCTCCATCACCCTCTTTACAAGGGCCTGATGCTTTCTCAGACCCAGATTCTCAGCCGTTAGACGGAGATCAGCTTTAGGTGCAAACAGCCGGGGCACTTGCATGGTTACTGGCTCTCGTTCAGATAGGTCGTGACATCGCTTTCGGATTGGCTTTGACCGCTCACGGAAGTTCCCATTGCAGCAATGAACGGAACCAACAGAATCGCCAGGATCCCGCCGAAGATAAACCAGGGCTGGTACCCCATCGGTTCCCGGTTTTTCTTGGCCACAAGGGCACTAATGATGCCGAACCCGGTAAAGCAGATGCCGAGGCCACCAATAATGACGACAATAACGCCTACGATGGTCGAAAATTCTCCACCAAAGTTGGTGAACCAGGATGAAATGCCTTTGCCTTCAGCGAACGCTGTAACCGGGGCCATTGCCAGAGCAAGAGCAACCAGTTTCAGGCCGGCACGGACAGGTCGGAAAGTGGAGCGGGTTTTGATTTCAGTTTGCTTCATATTTACCTCAGTTTTGCTTTAGATGTTCAGTCCGCTTGAGAACTGTCCAGAGTCACCACTAGCGCTGGCGTAGACGTCATCCATCACCAGTTGGAAACACGACAGAAACGTGCCAAAAATGAGTCGGGTCATGCCTGCTTTGAACAGGTTGTATCCATCCTGTCCGGGAGTCCCGATGCGGGCGAAGGCGATCATCGCCCTAAGCCCGGCAATCCATCCAACAAGCACAAAAAACGCAAGACCGATCGTCAGCCCTGCTGCCGTTAGATCATGTGCTTGCTGGGCTGATTGCACATAGCTGGCTGCCATATCATTCCTGACAACCGAACCCCGCTCTCCAAAAAAACTCACGCTCACCGCACGCATGAGAGCTACCAGCTGTATGGTGGCAGGGCCAACTATGGCCCGAATGGCTATGGAGCCTGTGGATATCGTTTTCCCGGAGCGTGGGTTGCGCGCATTGATTAAGTCGAAGACGGCCCAAGCCGAGATCAAAATTCCGATGCCAGGCACAAACACGGTGAGAAGGACATTCTCAATTGTTGAGATGTCCCCACCCAGATTAAGGGCGTATCCAATAGCCGATTTCATCGACTCTTGGAGCATGTCGACGACAGACTCTGCATTCATCGTTACTGTCTCCGGATTACTTCACCACCAACCAAGGTGATGCTGTGCTGGCCCGGGTTGAGTGTTGCGACCTGGCCTTTTCCCGGCACTTCGGTGCCCGAGGTGACCAGGTAGCTACTGCCGTCACGCTGGTAAATGATCGCCCGCTCGGGGGTCACCCCGCGCACATACCACTCATCAACGTCGACACTTGAGTTTTGGCTGTCGGATACCGTCTCTGTTTTCTGCGGTCTCGCAATAACTGTCTTTTGATGGGTTGGCCGGTACGTCGGAACGTTCGATCCCATCAACGCCGTCACTGTTGGACCGTCCAGCTCACCAGTCACATCCAGGTTATTCTGCCGTTGGAAACGTTTGGCGGCCGCGGACGTATGCGCCCCAAATACTCCATCGATAGAGCCGGGTTGATAGCCGAAAGCTTTAAGCCGAATTTGCGCCAAACGTACTCGTTCCCGCTGAGCTTTTTCCTGTGCAGCCGTGAGCTCTTCTTTCTTGGAGTCTTTGGCGGCGTGCTGATCACTCGAGCCGTTGGTGTTCAAAGCGTCGAGCTTTTCCGCAATGTCAGAAAGGCGGGCGGTAACCTCACTCAATCGGCGGTTGATCTTGTCGCCAGAAGCGTCGATCGATCGGCTCAGCGATTTGCTCAGGCTTTGAATCTGGTCACCATTTTTGTTCAAAGCGGATTCCAAACCTTTCAGAGCGCCGCCATCGATTGGTGGGAACATCTGGTTCTGAGCTACTTCACGGCCATAATTTCGCTCCTGAACACGGGTCATCTGTACTTGTGGCTCAGGTTGTCCAGGCGTTGGCAGTGAATCCTGGTCATTCCAAGAGGACGCATTCTGTTCTGACTGCTGCGCGGGAGCATTCATCTTGGCAGAAGGTTCGGATTGAGCTTTGCCGGCACGTGCGTTCTGCTGCTCAGTCTCAACTGGCGGCAGCGGCTTTACTTTTGGTTGCTCAGCCTTGGCAACTTGCGTGGAGTCCGAGGAATTCGTCTCGGCAGCTGCAGCGATAGGCGCTCGTTGAGGTTCAGAGTTGCTGCCGCCCCCAAGTATCCCGAACGCGAACCACATGAGACCAGAGAAGAGAGCCAGCATCACAACACCGGCCGCAGTCCATACCATCCAGCCTGCTCCGGCTCTTTCTTCCTCTTCGGGTTCGGCTTCAGCACGGTTGCCCGGGCCGGGTTCATCCTCGTCCTGGAATTGATCCCGCTCTGGCTCTTCCTCAAAATCGAGGCCCGCGAGATCTTCATTCCCAAGCTCGCCCGCCAGCAGGTCTTCGTCTTCCCCGCCTAAGAGATCTTCATCAGGCGTCTCAGGAATGCTGAATTCGCCATCGTCCTCGAATTCAAAGTCATTCTCCGGGGCGCCCCTTCTCAAATCGTCATCGCTCATAGCTTTCGCATCCACCTAAGCATTTTTACCGTATTGTATCGGATCGCTGATTCTATAAATCGCGGTTCATCGCTTATTCCTCGCCACGCCCTCATCCGCGGACGGGATCGCTCTTACCTGCGTTGCGAAGTGCTTTAATACCGGTGTTTTTTACACGCGGGCCGCAAACCGTATCCTTGAACAAAACGCCAAAGCGCTCTTTCGGATCGACCGTGACTGTGATCGGCCTGTCGATATTGTCTGCAAAGACTTTTTGCCAGACCTCCCCAAAATCGCCGAGCAGCTGCCAAGTAACTTGTTTGGCATCAGGTTCGCGATACTCGGTCGTAGATCCGTTGACTGTTGATGTCTGAGATTGCGTCTCTCGGGCTTCCGCCAAATCCTTGAAGCCGCCGAGAATCGATGCCAGGCCAAACCCGCCATACCGATAGATGATGTGGTAATCCACGTCACTGGAAACCGCCCACAGCGTTGTTTCTGGATCAAGGACGTAGCCCTTGCTGTCATAGCTTTCGCCGGCCGGGGAGATCAATCGCTCAACGGTGACGTTCATCTTCGCGCCCAGCTCGTTCAGCTTGAATGAGCCCATCCCAATCCACCCATTGAGATTCCCTTGCAGGAAGGTGATTCGAACGGGGCCCTTGTGGTCAGTATTTAATGCGATGTCATTGACGGCATACACAATCTCGCCACCCCGAACCAATGGCTCGGAGGGACATTGACCTTCCCCGACATCGTTTTGTGGGGTGTTGCCTGGAACTTGCTGGTAACTCTGACTACTAGCATTTCGCTGCTGACCAGCTTGCCGGCGCACTCTTCCAGTAGTTTCTTGGCCAGGCTCTACAAAGGAAACACTCGCTATCTCCGGTGGGCTTTGGTAAACCTTTTTGATCTGGCTCACGGCCTCTAATCGTTGCCGCTTTCGGTCGCGGATTTCTTCTCGAGTCATCCGGTATTCAGCCAGCTTTTGAGGCTTCTCTTTCTCTTTGCTCGATCCACTATTCGGCGGCGTGTAGGTGTAGGCATCTTCCGCGCTCGACTCAGATTTCAAGCCGGACGGTTCGGATTCCTTTTTATCGTCCTTTTGGGGCACCTTAATGATTTCAACATCATCAAAGGTTGGTGCCGGATGCACATTATCGTTGCTGGCGGCCTCCTGGTTATAGAGTTTCGCTGCCTCTTTCGCCTCATCCGTAAGGTCTGGTGATGTCATATCGCCCTTTACGCTGTCATCGTGCCGGGCTTCTACGGTACCGCCGCCTCGAGTAGCAACTGCATTCGTCGATTTCTCTTGCGCAGACTCGCTGGGTCCAAACAAGACGCCACTGAACCACCATAAAATGAAGCAAGCCATCAAAATGGCGATCGCAACTATGAGCAATGTCGGCCGCCCCTGGCGAGACATCAGGAACTTGATGGCTGACTGTTTCTTCTCGGAGCCGCTTTCAGCACCGCTATCGTTGGTCTGATTTGAGCTGGAAGCCATCAACATTACTCCTTGAGCGTGAGGTAAAGGCGTTGACCGGATTCGTTTAACGCCATCACGGGATTTATTCGAGGCAACACATAGATCCGCATACCGTCACCCACAGGAACCACGGAGTCGGCTCCACTGATTGGTGCCGGGGAGGAAATTGTGCGTGCGGTCAGCAGATACAACTTGGACGCATCACCCTCATCGATCCATGCTTCAGTCTCTGGGTCACTGACCTGAATCTTTTTGAAGCCATCTGGTGTGACCCGGTAAGCCAATTTGTTCAGGATGGCATCGAGTGACGGCCCCTCTTGCTCCTGGGGGCTGCGGCCCTGCTCTGCCTGAGCCTGAAAACGCGGTCTTCCCCCAGTATTCGAAGCAAGTTGTAGGGCCTGACTATTCGGCCCCCGCTCCAGGATCTGGATTCTTTTCAACGCGTGGTACTTGTCTTCGGTCGCTTTCACGCGAAGGGTGATCGGCATTGAAAGATTTTTGAGGTACACACTCACGCTTTTCTCGCCGGCATGGTTTTTCGCATAGAAGACGAGAGCGTTATCTGACCCCTCAACCTTCTTGACGGTTGCCACACTAGCCGTCTGGGCCAGATAGCGAATAGGCCATGACTTACCGGTCATATCGGTGAAAACAACCGACGAGGGGTAATCAGGAACCACATTAATCACAGGGATTCTCGATGATGAGGGCCGGATCCTCGAAATATCCTGAATGGCTTTTACATCACGAAGGGGCCTATACGTCGCATTCTGTTCCTGAAGCTGGCGCTCTCTGGTTTGGACCACCTCATGGGGTTTAAGCCAAAATGCAGGCTTCAGGTCCTCCGGAAGCTCGGCCAGATCACTTTGCTCATCACCCTGGCTCTGGTTGTTAGCTACTGCCTTTGGAATGCCACCAGGTTGATTTGCGCCATCACCGGCCGCATACGTTGCACTCGGCGCCGCCAAGCTTAAACAGAGGGTGAACAGAGCCATCGTTCTGATTGACGTCATCTCTTTACTTCCTCTTCCTGGGGCTGACACCAAACTTGGCCAGAATGAGTCCGCCTGGGTACTCCAATGGGTTGGCACGGGCGATATAGGCTTTGAAAATAATGTCCTGATTGATGCGCTCTCGCCGACCACGCTCTTTCTCGCCGGCGTCGTAAATCAGTTTCATGGGGATTTCGACCACCCATACTCGGGTGCCCTTCACCACAAAGTCATTTTGAACCAACGGTTCATCAACGATCCGACCCTGCAGGATGAGGAAGTCACTGGTCACTCGATCCAAGATGCCACTCTTGTCGAGCATTTCCCTGAAGCTGTCGAGAGTGACGGGCTTCATAAATTTCAGGAGCTTGTTCAACTCACCATGGTAATTGGCGTAATTGAAGTCATACATCGTTGGGATGTGCCGTCTCACCCAATCGATTAAGACCTGTCGATTGGCCAGCGGTTTGTCGAGAAGGGGGAGTTCCTGGATACGGCCATCGGTCGTCATACCAAGCAACTTCGGTTCAGGCCGCGTCCAGTTCTGAACGGAATTCCATGTCAGTGATACAGCGGCCACAAGAAACAACCCAACAATCAGTCGAGTTTTAAGGCGGGAGGTGTTGTGTCCCATGACAACCAACGCCGCAGCCATTTCAGCACCATGCGATGCCTTAACGTCCTTGGGGGCTGCAGCCCGCTTAGACGGCCCCGAGCGAGCGGAAGATGAAGCGCTAGACCGCTGTTTCCCTCTCCCTTGCGTTTCGGCTGCACGCCTCTTATTGGCACTACTTCGTTGTACGGTCTGGCGTGTTGGCTGATCTGCCATATGGATTGGTCCTTGGTCAGTTCTTTAGCTCCCGTCATTTTACTGACGAAATCGGGCTATAAACGCCGGTGTCCGCATCCACCCAAAACTTATTGAGATCATCTATCCCGCAAAGCTGTACCCCTCCATAGCACAACAATCACATTTGTTAGAATATCCCCAATTCTATAAACAGACAGAGGGTGTTCTATGGCTGAATCCAACCTAAAGAGCTTTTTTTTCCGGGAACTTCCAATAGCCATCGTGACATCGGCGGTGCTTTTGGGAGGGTATTTCTACTTCGTGCATGACTCAGGCCGTCACGAGGGATCCCGCACCACCGACGCCAGCACTTCAAAAGTCAATTACAGTCCAAATGATGCAGCCGCTATCGTCAGCAAACGGCTTCCACAGGTTGCCGTTGTTGGCACGAAAGCGGGGCCGGATAACTCAGTTGAGGTGTTTATCCAGGTGCCGGGCGTCCTCAACATGCAAAGCGTTTATGTCCTCTCAGACAACAAGACCGTCATCTCCGGATTCATCCTGCCCCAAATGGATGGGGGCGCTATCCCTGGTGGGCAAATGACCATCCCCGATGGTCGCCCTACAGTTAATCCAAATACGCCGCGGCCAAAGCGAGACCAAATTCAGGAGCTACTTCAGGGGCATATGCCGGAAACCGGGAATGAGCGCCGGGTTACCGGCGCCGCAAGCACGCAGGTCTCGGTGCCGAAGCCTCACGTATCTAAACCACCCAAGCCTCGAATGCCTCAACCATCCAAAGCCCCGAATAACGAAGTGCCTACCCCTGACCTGCCGGCCTCAGCGCTGCAGGTTAAAGGCAGCGACGACAATTCAGGTGCAACTCATACGGGTGCCAGCGGGGGAATCAGTCCTCAGCAAGCTGATGCGTCAACATCTACTGCAGTTTCCAAGGAGCTGGTGGATCGCGATAGGTTCAAGGAGCTTGTGCAAGACTCCCTGGATAATGGTGCCGTCATTGCCAAAATCCGAAACAGCGGAAGTGAGGCCGCCCAGCAGCAGAGTTACTTGAAAGCAGTAAAGGCCACGCCATCAATTAAACAGGGGCATGGGGCCCGAGAGCTATACGTTTTCTTCGACCCGAACTGTCCCGTGTGTCACAAGCTCTACCGCCAGCTGGCCAATCAAGTTAAAAACGGGGAACTGACGCTGCACTGGATCCCTGCTGTGGTCTTCTCAGACCAGCCATCCAGCATGGCGGCATCTGCGCTAATGCTTTCAGCGATCGACCAGGGTAACGACGATGCGGCCTTGGACATGTTGCGACAGGTAATGACCATGCCAGGCGGGGCCTCTGAGCTCTACTCGAGTAGCTACAGCGCAGACAACGACAAGCCCTTCATTAAGGCAGCAGCCTCAAATACGGCTTTGATGACAGCTGCTCAGCCGGCTACTCCGTTGCTGGTTTATAAGAACCACCAAGGCAATCTTGAGCTTGATGCCGGTATTCCGAGCGCTGGCTTTGTAAATCGAATCTCCGCAGATTGATGATCTGATCAAAGGGCGTTCAGGTTGGAATTTCTGGACGCCCGGTTCGAAATTCTTGCGGATCACATTGCAGTTTGTTATTTATAGTATCGACATCACCTGTTAAACAATAAGGGCGGCGCATATGGAACTCCCTGGACTGACTCAAGAGCAGATTAACAACCTGCCGGAAGACCCGAATCCCAAAACACAAAATGGCCTGGTTCGAGTTCCGGCATCCGAAGTGAAACCAAACACCTTCGAGGAAGCCCGTTTGCTTTATGGCGCTGCGAAAGCATTTCGTGTTGAAGCTCAGGGCTGGGTCGAGGAGCAGGGACGTGAGCTCAATGACACCCTCTTCGATGAAGAGACAATGGCTAACGGCAAGAACTTCAAAGTTGATCCTGAGAATGCTTCGTACAGCATGTACCGCCAGGTCGAGTGGATCATGAGCCGCGTGTCATACGGTTTTTATTTCGCGGAGCAAGAGGGAAGCCTGGACACATACAAACGCGACCCTCGCGTACAGGATGCCCTCGGCTTCTCCAGAATGGTGATTCGTGCTGGATCAGAATCACGTACTCTGGGCCTGCGCACCCAACTCGAACAGAACGAGGGCGTGAACGAGAAACGCGCCGAGCGCATCAAGTACAGCTTGGACTTCTTTGACAATGTTCTGGATTATCTCGGGCGCCCGAAAGACAGCGCCGAACTCGAGGCCTGGAACAGAACCTACTTTCAAGCGCTTGGCCCTCATTCGTAGGTACCCAAAAACGAAAAAGGCCGTAGATCTCTTCAAATCTACGGCCTTTTTTTTGCCTGACTGATTGGGGGGGGAGGACCAAGAACGCCGGCATTTTGCCGGCGTCAGTGGGGAATTAAAGCGAAGGTCCCGCAGGTGCGTGTTCGGCAACGTGATCCATTTCCTCCGCTTCAGCTTTTTGCACAGTCATAATGCCAAGGGCTTCTTTCAGCCGAGCCAGCAGATCCTTGAGGCCTTGGAAGGCATCGCTCAGTCCCGCTTTGAAACCACCGTTCTCGTCTTCCATTTCTTCCAGCAGGTCTTTGTGGCGATGGAAGGGGCTTACGTTGTTGTCCGGATCAAACATGGCCTCCAGATCATCCACAAGCTCTTCCTTCTGCTCAGAGTCAGATTGGCTGTAATTAGACTGAGGGTCAGCAATCCACTCGCGGCATTGCTGACCGATATCCTTCGTGAAAGCTTCCAAGCCTGCTCGCTCGCTTTGAAGAGCCTCATTCCGTTCATCAGATCCGGAGTCCATGGTACCCAGGTAATCGGCCACCTGGGCCAACCGGGCATCGATTTGCGAAGCCATATCATGGATATCGGCCTTTGCTTGCTCATTCGCCTCGATGTTCTTGCTCGCCCAGGCGTTGATTCGATCACCAACGTCATGCGAGTGAACAAACTGATTTGTCGCCATGCTCGTCTCACCGGCGATCATAAGCTCGGGCGGAACGGCCGGGGTGCTGTTATCGGTGATCAGGTTCGTTACATCAGCCGTGATTTTCGGTTCTACGATTGCCTGGTGACTTGAGTCGTAATTACCCATAACCGGCTGTTCAATTTGGACGCCGATCAGTTCCAGGCTTTTCTCAACCCCCTCACCGAATGCGGCCTTTTCATCATTGCTTGCCTCAAGATAGTGGGGGATGTCGACCTGGGGTTCATTCAACCGATGATCGGCGATTTCATCTGATTCCGCATAAGCTCGGTGGTCTTCTTCCCGGCGCTGCGAGACGTTATGCCACAGCTTGGTGCCAAGCATGCTGGTAAGGTTCCACCCTTCCGTAATCGTGCTCTTGATCGCATAACCTGCAACACCGGCCAGGCCATATGCCAGTGTGATCGCGCCAAATACAGCTGATTCTACTGCCGTAGTTGGTTGGGGTAATGCGCTTCTTGGCCTTTGGTCTTCCAGCTCCGCCTCGGCATCTTCATCCTCGGCGCCAGGAAAGCGGTCTTCCGCCGACTCGTCGCTGTCCAACTCATCTTCCGGCCGGCGCATGTTTTGTGGCGATGGACCAGCAGCTTCGAGTGGCGTTGGCAAGATGATCTGGCTCACCGTCAATGCAGTGATCGCTCGAGGGACAACAGCAAGCGTCTTGCTGGCAGAGCCAACCTGTTGGACAAGATCCCGGTATGGGGTGCCTTCCGGCATAAAGTCGCTGACCTTTTCCAGCTTACCGGTAACCGGGGAGAAAACATGGGCGTCAATCTCAATCTGGCTGGGGTCACCGCCATATTCGATTGCTTCCTGGAGTGTCGCGAACGCTTCCGCTACCTCATCATTGGCAAGGCGTACCGTGTTTGTTTCGGGATCCATGACAAACAGGTGGCTGTCACGACCGGTAATCGTCATCAGTGGGGCAAAAACTGTCGGGCTCGGGTCTGGGCTCACTTCTAACCCGGCAAGCTCATCAAACAAAGCCTCGTTTTCGGGCGGCATTTCCAGAGCATCACTGGTACCGGCAAAAGGGTTGTTGCTATCAGCCATGTTTTTCTCCTTGCTGTCATTCATTAATCCTATTGTCGCCGGTCGGCAGAGCGGGGTCAGCCGACTTTGTTGGATTAACCAGACAGGTTACTAGGGAAGATCAAATTCTTTTCTTGGGCCTGACTTTGAAGCCATGAAATCGCTCGAACCTGGTCCTGCGGCCGCGAGAGAAAATAGCCTTGTGCAATGTCAGCACCGGCGTCCTTCATCAGCTTCCACTGGTCATGAGTCTCTATGCCTTCTGCGACGACCTGCGCGCCCTTTTCATGGGCCAGCTCAATAATTTTCTCTACAAGCTCCATATCCGGCTGACTTTCCGCCGCCTTATGGATCAACGTCTTATCCAGTTTCAGCTCATCGAACGTCAGCTCGTTAATGCGGGCAAAATTGGAAGAACCAGCACCGAAATCGTCGATCGCTATTCGACAACCTTGGCGTCTTAACCTCCCGATAACACTTTGTAGAATGGGGAGCTGCCCGGGGCGGAGGCTGGCATCTTCTGAGATTTCCAAGGTGAGGCGCCATGCGTCACTCAGCTCTGCCACGCGGGCTTCAACGGCATCTACGTTCTCAACCAGATAATCACCATTCACATTCAGTGATATCGACGCTCCGGATCCAGGAGACAGCTTGTCCATAACACCCATGGTTTCGATTGCCTGATCCCATGTCAGGTCTGTTAATGCGCCCATCATTTCTGTGCTTGCTGCAATCTCAACCATATCGGCCGGGTTGCTCGGAAGGTCATGATACTGACTCTGCGCTGGCGGCTGAGGCGGTCGCAACAATGCCTCAAAACCAACGATCTTCCCCGTACTGAACTGCACGAGGGGTTGATAGAACTGACTAAGATGCCGATGCCTGACGGCGTTGATGAGATCCTGCTGAGCCCGAGTGTGGTTCCGATGGATAGCATTGGTCATCTCATCGTATACATGAACCGGTTTTGCCTGAGACATCCGCGACCATTGGAGTGCAACCTGAGCCCGGTGCGCTGTTTTGACGGTGCTGGGCTGACCGGTACCGCGGGCCATTCCGATGTATGGGCGGAGGATTAGGGTCTGCTCTACATGGCTGACCGCCCCACCTTCTCCCTTAACTCCAACGCGGAATTCGAGTGGTTGAGAAAGGATGTGGCTGAGCGCTTCGATATGTTCATGCGTAATGGCCCCCGGTTTCATGACGCACATGAAACCGCAGGCCCCCTCCTGGGAGAGCTCAATCAAATTCGGATCCATGTGCGCGCGAATAACGTCCATTATGTGTGCTGAGACAACCTGTAGGCGGTCCATTCCCAGGAGGCTATTCACCACACTCACCAGATCAGGGAGCTCAATACAGGCGATATCATTCGCCTTTGAGGACTGTTTCATTGTTTCTGGCGCCACACTCATTCCACACCACCTATACAAATTTGAACGGTTTGTATTGTGACAGTTGTGGCACACCAGAACGCTCAGGGTATCGAATGTCTAACTTTTCATACGGATCGGTCACCCGATGGTCATCCCTGGGTTGTCTGCTTCCACCTCCGGAAAGTTATCATCGGCCTCCACTTTCAGCTCATCAGACTCGCCTTCAGTGCCCGGGGTGTTCTGATCGTAAGTGTGTTCAACTTGGTTAACAGGCATCGCCTGATTCGTAAAGAACGACTGTTGTTCTCGTAACGCCAGACGACCGTCATAGAAGTTCTGGAACAAGACCTCGGTTGACTCAAACCCATATTTATCCGGAGTTGAAGAGACCTGCCGGCACCACCGCTGAACCTGCTCGAATACCGTTCTGGCCGGCTTGCTATCCGATAGATCAAGATTACCTTTCACCCACTGTTGATACGCGTATGCCTGTGCCTCCCGTGGATTGTCACAGTGGTCGATCAGATACTCCCGGTTGTCTTCGACCAGGGCAGCAGCCAAACGGTCATAGAGCATTTCCCCTTTGCTAAACGCGTTATCCAGCATTTCCTGCTCCTTCTCAGTGATCAGGAAGGCCTGAGCAAAGTGGAAAGCCTCATGATAAATATTTGAAAAGGGTCCGTTCGATGTGATTTCCAGCAACGCGCGTATACCGCTAACATCGTTCCGGTATTCTTGGCCGATAGCCCTGAAACGCCCCCCGACTGGATTGCCATTTGGGTCGGTGATTTCCGACTTGACGCTCACCAGTACGTCGGGGCCGCACATGCGGGCAATTTCCTGTATTGCGCACTCTGCAAACGCCCGGCGATCAGCTGGCTGGATCCGGCTAACGCTCTCGTCATGAGAGTACAGGTAAGGCATTTCGGTTTTGCCAAGATGCTCGTGATCGATCTCTGCGTAACCTGTCTCAACAACTTCGAACAGATTCCGAAATGCATAATCCAAGCGATCAAGGTGCTCCCCCGCCGGATACAATTGAGGTCCTTTGCTGACGCTCAATCCTGAAGCCCCCCAAGCATCAAACTTGTCCGGCCGAACCAGGTAATCATTCCTGAAACCCGGTTGCATATCGGATAAACGCTTATGAATCCAGGTTTCAAAAGCGCGGGCGAACAACTCCTTTGGGTCTGACCAATAACGTTCAATGCGTGATTTTGAACCCTTTTTGCTATCTCTGAAGTCAGCTCGTACAGCCTCATTAAAAAAGGTGGTGGCATCTTTGTTCGCCCGACGGTCACTGCTGCGAAGAATTGGGGTTAGGGTGAACCGTCCCAGGGCTATCTTGTCGCTTGGGTCGTTGGATTCCATATCGTCGACCGGTTCATAGCAGATGTTCGCCATGATCGTTGTAAAGGCGTCATAGACCGTTTTGCGAAGTCGACCAATTTGCTCTGATTTCAGAAATCCCATCGGCTGCTGCATGGCAACCATCTCAGAAAGATCACCGGGGCCTCGGCTCTGCCCTGTAACCTGGCGAGAAAAGTAATTGGCGATGGTATGCCCCATCTCATGCGCGAGAGACCCCGCGCCCTTCATTCGCGTCAGGTTAATGACATTGTTGCCTGGTTCGAAGTGAGCCAATGCGGCATTCCGTCCGCCACGCCCTCGGGAACCAAATGCAAGACCGAGCGTCCCTCCCATGCTCAGGGTTTGGGGCTGAACATCCAGTGCTCTGGCCATGTCCATGAAGGCATCGTAAGCGTGGTTCAGGTACATAGTCCGCTCACGCTGAGGCATGGATTCCCCATACTCAATGCCAGAAAACCCGAATGTTTGAAGCAAATCCAGCTCGGTAACATCACGCTCGTGGCGGTGGTCCTCGCCCTCCAGTCGCTGGATCTTCTCCAGCATTGGCATGGCACCAAACTTCTCCTGAGCACCTGATCCCGAGTTATTGGCCGCACGTTTTCTGCCAACTGAGGATGGCCAGTCGACGTTATCTCGTGACTGCAGTTTTGCCAGGTTGTAAATTTTAGTGAGGCCACCCGAAGCAGTTTCGACAAACCGAAACTTGCTTCCCAAAATCTGTCTTGCCGGTATGTCCAGCTCCTTCAATTCAGAGAAAATCCCTTCCAACGAATCCAGAAATTCACCCTGAATCGCATTTAGAAGGTCATCATCAGTCCTAATCTGATCGAACCAGTCACGGTATAGAAGCATCGCTGTCGCAAATGGCTTATTAAGCTCTGGCAAATCAGCTGGCGGCTTTGATGGAGACTGTTTTCGAAGCTCGTTCCAGAAGCACGCCACCAAAGGTTCCATTGGTGTAGTTCCGTCTTCAGGCGATCGAACACCAACCCAGTCTGGCGTTTGCCATAGCCTGGTTTTGGTAATCATGCCTTTACGCTCTACCGGGTCACTTCCAGCGATTCGGTCAAGAACCTCGTGGCGGGATCCTCGGAGATCCTTCACCGATAGCCCATAAACTAGACCAGTGTTTTGTCGCCCATGTTTGGCAACTCGGCTATCACCGGCCGGATCCGCACTCTGTTTCTTGACTTCATTCAGTGCGCTGAGGGCTTGTGGTTTGAGGGCACTCAAAGCGTCGAATGTTCGGGATTTGTTTCGCTTGCTGGCCGTTGGATGGCGGCGTGACCATTCATAAACCGCTTTCTCTGCAGCTTGAAACCGATTGAAGTCGGCCTTCTGGATATCACGATATGAGACAGGGAGCGTGTAATAGCGAATAGAGCGCGCTGAATTTTTGACCGACACGCAAATCATTTCCGCATCTTGATTTACGAGCTTGGTGAAAGCGTCGTCTGTGATGGCCTCAATCGCTCGCGACCCAGTTTCCCCAAAATGCGTGCTAACCCAAAACTCAATCGCCTCTCGAAGCAATTGACGATTTCCTGGATTGTTCCTGGCTTCAGAGGTCGAATGTATGAGCGCCTGCTGACTACGTGTTACCGCATCGTTTAGCGCTTGTACCCATTGCACGTTTTGGCTACCCGGCTCCGCCGCTTTTTCACCACTAGAGAGAGTGTGAAAACTTACAACGTCATTCAGCCCGTCACTCGGCTTTTTGGAGCCCAGCAAGCCGAGGTAGGGAATTGAGGACCAGGAGACTGGAATGCTCCCCATATCATTAATTGGCACGTCTTTGGGCATAGCTTGAATAGGCAACTCATTCACAGAGTACGCAGCCAGAATCCGGCCAAAAGCAGCACGCTTATGCTTCCTGCTCCGAGCTTCATCGGACCCTTGAGACCCCGTTGCCGGTTCTTTGTAACCATAAACCGCACGCCCCTCATATGCCTGTGCCCCCAAAGACTTTAACTCCGGAGTATCACTGCTCAATTCAATGCCGAGTGTTGCGTACCGCGGTTCTCCATTTACGTCCAGTTCAACGGTATAAGCTTCGCCAACAATGCGCTGCTCAACCGAGCCGTTCTCGGTAGTTGTACCAAGCGCAGCCACTTCTCGATTCGAAGAAACCAATCGAGCGCCGTTCATTTCGGCAATTTCACCGGCGAGCATGACATCAACGCTCAGATCTATACCCATGGCGGCTAGTTGTTGGGCTACCGTCAAAGGGCGCCGAGAAAACTCGCTCACGAGTGTCGAGCACATCCATAGCACCGGGTGTGTAGTGTTGCCGATATCGTCCATCGAGCGATTAGCCGCACTGGAAATCGCCATGAGAATATTATGGTTCGTCTCCACACGAGACTTTAAATCCGGCTCGACTTGCCCATTACGTACAGATTGAAGGACACGCCCCGCTTCCATCGGGTCGTGATGAAGAACGCCCCGAGAAAGGCCTTGAATTACAGACTCTTTGGATTGG
The DNA here is from genome assembly GCF_004327985.1 of Marinobacter halodurans. Lineage (GTDB taxonomy): Bacteria > Pseudomonadota > Gammaproteobacteria > Pseudomonadales > Oleiphilaceae > Marinobacter_A > Marinobacter_A halodurans. Next base: position 575 of record NZ_SJDL01000008.1, on the reverse strand, counting down.
TCTGAATCAGGGTCATATTCATTGAGGTAGAAATTGAGGGTTTGGCGTAAAGACGGCCGGTATCCCGGGATCAACTCAGCAATATTGAATCCCCCGATATTGCTGAACTTCCCCACCAGTCGCTCTATCGCATCGTCAAAAACTGAATCGCTAATACCTTTAGTGTGTTCAGTCCGCCATGCGTCGAGCTCGCCCATCAGCTTCCAAGCTCGACGAGGATGAATGCCCACTGCATACAGTTGGTGGTCTTTTATACTTTCAACCACGTCCTCAGTTGTATGGCGATCGGAAGGGATCAGCATCGAGGTGTTGACGGGGATTACCGCCAGCGAAGGGAATGGTGTATCCAGATCAAGATCAGGCTGTGCCCGATTGAACTCATCCAGGAGAAAATCACGGATATAGCGACGGGCATCCTGGGTAGTTGGCGTTTCATTGTCGAGATCCGTGCTGATCCCTGAGGACGACGCCTTGAAACTCAAAACAAGCTCGCCCTCATCTTCCATTTTGGAGACGAAGGGGGATAGCGGATGAATACCTCTAATATGCTGGCTGGCCAGGCCAACCCTCAGATA
>NZ_SJDL01000007.1 GCF_004327985.1 Marinobacter halodurans | reverse complement strand
GTCGAGGACGGCCACCGGGAGTCCGAAGCCAGTTGGCTGGAGTTACTCCAGGGCCTGAAAAGCCGACATTTGGATCTGCACCCGAAGCTGGCTGTGGGCGACGGTGCGCTGGGCTTCTGGAAGGCACCCACTTAATCACTTCTTAATGGGACACCCACCCCAAAACCCAGCACCACTACTCCACTCGAACGGCAGCACCAGCCGAAACGGCTCTAACTGACCTGAAAATTTGACCAAGCAGCTTTAAATCGTTACCACCGGACCGTTATATCGGCAAAAGTCGTTTTTTTTGACAATAGGCATCCCCGCAAGTAGCGCTGGCTAAAGAGAGTGCCCTTGAACATCTGCTGCCACCGCTCGACCGTCGTCCTGAGTGACCACTGCCCAGCTTCCGCATCGTTGATGTGCAGGACTACATGGACATGGTTACTCATGGCGGCATACGCGCAAACGTCCAGTTGCAAGCTTCAATAGCCGGGATTCAATCCAGGCCCTTCAGTGGGAGAAATCCTGACCCGTCAGCGGATCCTGGCCGCAGAGGAAGGCGCGGCGGACACAGCGGCTGACGCAGTGATAATAAGGTGTCGCTTCGACGGTGACCTGGGCGTCCCTTGCCCGGGGCATGGGGTTCCCCTCTTCGAGTGCATATAAAAGTATCTGGCCTCGTTCAATGCCAGAGTCAGCTATGCTTAATCCAAGACGTTGTCAAATCAAGGAAGAGCTGACTCCTAATGATTAGCTAGCGCCGCACCCACAGCAACACGGCTGCGGTGCTCCTAATGAGGATAGGCTAATGAGGATATTATTTTCCGCAGGCATCCATTTAATGAACCGGTTGCGCTACCCCATCAAGTTTTCTCTGATTTTCTTTATTATTCTTCTCCCCATGCTCTTTCTCAGTATCCATTTGGTTATCTCTCTGAACGATGAAACCAATATTCTTGAACGAGAACGTGACGGACTTGTTTTTATTAATATGGTGCGCCAACCACTTGAGCATCTTCAACGGCATCGAGGTTTGACCGCGGCCTATTTAAAGGGTGCTAGTGAATTCAAACAGCAAATTCAGTCCGAAGGCAGGGAGGTTGATAGCGCATTATCTGATTTGGCTTCAATAAACGAACAGCTGGGAAAAGCACTTGGAGTCGGTGACAAGCTGCGCCAACTACAGCGTCAATGGGAAACGATTAAGTCCGACTCCTTAAATCAGTCGTTTGCTGTTGCTGTTAAATCCCATACACAGCTGATCGATGGCTATTTAGAGCTAATGCGCAACGTTGCTGATATGTCGGGAATCAGCCTGGATTCCAGAAGGGACAGCCACTATATGACTGCCGCACTGGTTTCAGATCTCCCCAAGCTGACGGAAAACATGGGACAGGCCCGCGCGCTTGGATCCGCTGTCGCGGCTGCCGGGAAGTTCACCCCTGAAGAGTATACACAGTTATCCATACTCGCTCGCAACATGAAGGAAGCCTTCAAGGATCTATCCCGAGGCCTGGGTTCAGCTTTTGAAGCCGATCCCGATTTGAATGCAAGAATGCGCGCACAAACAGAAGAAACAGAAAGCGCAGTGGTTGGGATACAGCGTCTTCTGGAAGACGACCTATTGGCTGCAAAAGATATTACGGTGGATAGCAACAAGATCTTCTCTGCAGCTACTGAAGCAATATCAAGCGCCTATAAGCTATACGACAGCCTTGCACCGGAGTTGAACCAACTACTTGTAACCCGTCGCCAAGAAGCCGAACGTACGCTGACTTTGACATTTATCATGGTTGTTTCTGTTCTAGCGCTGACAGCTTATTTATTTGTCTCACTTTACCTGTCAGTGCGCCAGAGCATCAACGACATTGGGGCTGCAAGTGAACGACTTGCTGAAGGCGACTTAACTGCCTCGATTGACCTGGCGGCGCGAGATGAAATGAGAGAAATTGCGGAACGATTTAACATGATGACGTTAAAGTTTTCCGCATTGATTCAAAAGATAATGAATGCAAGTTCTCAATTGGCTGCCGCTTCCGAGGAGTTATCCAGCGTTGCCTCGGCAAACGCTAACAACATCGACCGGCAAAGCCAGGAAACGGCTCAAGTTGCCACGGCAATCGAGGAAATGACAACAACGGTAAGGGAGGTTTCAAGCAACACGGCAGAAGCCTCGGATGCCGCTGGCAACGCTGAAAAAGAGGCCAGTGCCGGCAGAATCGTCGTGGAATCTACGTCAAAAGCCATCGCAGAGCTTGCATCACGGGTTGAAAGCGTATCTGACGTCATCAAAAGCCTTGCGCAGGATAGTGAGAATATTGGCACTGTCATCGATGTTATAAAGAGCGTAGCCGAACAGACTAATTTGCTCGCCTTAAATGCTGCTATCGAAGCAGCTCGCGCTGGAGAGCAAGGCCGTGGATTTGCTGTTGTGGCGGATGAGGTTCGAACACTGGCCTCACGCACCCAGCAATCCACCCAGGAAATAGAGGAAATGATTTCAAAACTGCAACATGGTGTCCGAACAGCCGTCAACGCGATGGAGCTCAGTCGGCAGCAAGCCCAAGAAGGTGCGCAGCAAGCAAGTCAGGCAGCCGAAGCCCTGAGAGCCATTACTGAAGTCATTTCGACTATCAGTGGCCTAAATATGCAGATAGCCAGTGCCACAGAAGAACAGAGCTCTGTGTCAGAGGAAATTAACCGAAACATTAATAGCATCAATCAACTGGGCGAGCAGGCGGCTTCCGGATCTTTACAGACAAAGGCATCAGCCGATGAACTGGCTCGATTGGCTACCGATCTGCAGAATCAGGTGGCCAGTTTTAACGTGTCATAAAGCCAATGAACCAATGCCGCCGTTCGGCGTCCCAACCGGCGGATTCGTTACCCCAGACGCTTTGTTCGCACCACGCCTGGACCGCCGTGCGCTGGAATCGCTGGCGGCGATAGTGGGACTGGGGCCTATATCCTGCCGACTGTCAGCCAAGCCCATCCAAGCTCATCGATGCGCTGTCATCCCGATAACGTCGCCTCTATCGCCACTGTGGAATACCGTGGAATGAAGCTGACGCCTAGTCAGTCAATATCCGCCGACGCCTGACTCGGACGACCTTTGGCGCGTTCTTTCCTGCCTCATGATTGGCCGCTTGCTTCGGCCGCTGATCCCAAGCTTCACGATAGATCTCAACGGCGTGGCGAACCAGGCGACATTGCCTGAGGGCTTCCATCCCTTCTGGTGGCGATGGGACAATTTCAAAACCGCGATCCCTGGGGCGTCCTTTGAACTGGACGACCAGTCCCGAGGCATGTTCTGCCTTGCCGGCCTCCAGGTTCAAAGACCAATCTGCGGGCTTGGCATGCAGGTCGTCGTCACACATCGGAATTCCTTTTCTCAGGGCGATCGGCAAACTCATTGAACAACTCCAACACACGAACCACAACCCTCCTCGGGTCACTTTCCGTGAATGGAGAAGCTCTATCTATTATGCCAGAGTGCTGCTTCTGGGGTGCAGCCCCTATTCGCAACTCTCGGCACGAGTAATCAAACCGCGCAATGTCGGTCGGACTGTGGTTTCGGTGGGCAGCCTGATTGGATGGTTGGAACAATAGCGAGATGATTCGAGAATATACGCAAGCCGATGTTGATCAAATTCTGGAAATTTGGCTATCTGCCTCGATCGAAGCCCATCATTTCATCGAACCTGAGTTCTGGCACTCAACGATCAACGACATGCGAGATGTCTATATCCCTGCATCGGAGACATTCGTACTCGAGTCTGAGAGGACAGTGATCGGATTCCACAGTCTAAATGGAGAGAATCTGGCGGCGATCTTCGTGGCACCGGAATTACAGGGTAAAGGAATTGGAACTGCCCTGCTTGATAATGCCAAAAGCAGACGGAAGAACTTACGGCCCACGGTTTACAGAGAGAACATTTCGAGCGTCAGGTTCTATGAAAAGCACGGATTCAATTCTGCTGGTGAGCAAATGGACGAGCACACCGGCCACCCAGAGCTCATCATGGCATATCACTCGTAACAAGGCACAGCAGTACATGAGCCCTAGTGTCCCGTCTGAGGTTCAGAGCGCATAACCGAGCGTCTGCTGTCCTTTCGCTACACCATGTCCTAGTGCCCCACCCGGGTTTGACATAGCCTCTGGACGCCAATCGGCTGCTGAGACATAATGCACCTCCATTCGCAAATAAGAATCATGCGTAAAAACCATTCCATTATCGTTACTGGAACCCGACTTGACCAATCAACGCCCCCCATCACGCTCAGGATATGCCGCAAAGCTTGCGCACCTCGCTATCGCCATGCTCGCACTGGCCAGCACACCCCATGCCTGGGCCGATCCGATCACGGTGACTGACATCGCCGGCCGCAACGTCACGGTAGACGCGCCTGTTGAGCGCATCATCCTCGGCGAAGGCCGCCAGATCTACCTGCTGGGGGCACTTGAGCCGGAGGCTCCATTTGCCCATGTCGTCGGCTGGCGCCATGATTTCTCCGAGGCCGATCCCGACAACTACGCCGCCTACGCCGCCAAGTTCCCGGAGATGACCCGCATTCCCACTTTCGGTGGCTTCAAGGATGGCACCTTCGATGTCGAGCAAGCCGCCAGCCTCAAACCCGATGTGGTGCTGATGAACCTGGAGGCCAAGGCAGCAACCGAGGATGCCGCCTATGACACCAAGCTGGCCGAGCTGGGCATTCCGATCCTGTACATCGATTTCCGCGAGAAGCCGCTGGAACATACCATCCCGTCGATGCGATTAATCGGACGCCTACTGGGGGACGAGAAACGTGCGGAGGCCTTCATTGACTTCGCAGAAGCACAGCTGGCCCGGGTCACCGACAGGATCGCGGCTGCCAAACCCGAGCGGCCCAGGGTTTTCATTGACCGCGCTGGCGGCTATTCCGACGACTGCTGCATGAGCTTCGGGCCCGGTAACTTCGGTGAGTATGTCGAGCTCGCCGGCGGCGACAACATCGCAGACGGCATCATTCCCCAAACGTTCGGCACGCTTAACCCAGAGCAGATCATCGCCGCCAACCCCGACCAGGTGGTCGTCACCGGCGGCAACTGGGGTGCCTATGTGCCTGGCGGCAACTGGGTTGGCGTCGGCCCTGGCGCTGACATGGGCGAAGCCCGCACGAAACTCGAAAACCTGACCCGACGCACTGCCATGACCGGCATTGCCGCCGTCGAGAACGGCGAAGTCCACGCCATCTGGCATCAGTTCTACAACAGCCCTTACTACTTCGTTGCCGTACAGCGCCTGGCCAAGTGGTTTCATCCGGACCTGTTCCAGGATCTCGATCCGGAAGCCACCCTGAGGGAGTTGCACGAACGCTTCCTGCCGGTGGATTACATGCCCGGCTATTGGGTCTCTCTCCATGACGATTGAAACCCGGCTCGAAGCGCACGAGTCAAGTACCTCAACCTTTATGCCGTCCGCCGGCGATGAGGGCAATCTCTATCGCGCGCTGGTACTCCGACGCCAGGTGATCCTCGCAGCTCTCGGCCTGACCCTGTTCGCAAGCCTTTGCGTCGACCTGGCACTCGGGCCCGCCCGATTCGGCCTGGACCAGGTCGTCACAGCCATCTTCACGCCCGGCGCGGTCGACAACTCGTTGCGGGTGATCCTGTGGGAGATCCGCATGCCGGTGGCGCTGATGGCGCTGGTGGTGGGCGCCAGCCTTTCAATCGCCGGCGCCCAGATGCAGACGATCCTGTCCAATCCGTTGGCCAGCCCCTTTACCCTGGGCATCTCAGCGGGGGCGAGCTTTGGCGCCGCCCTGGCGCTTGCCTTCGGAGTAACCCTGATCCCGACGTTGGTCGACTACGCGATCCCCGCCAACGCCTTCTTCATGGCGATGCTCACGGCCTTTGCGATCCACCTGTTGAGCATGCGCCGCGGCGTGACGATCGAGACCATCGTGTTGCTGGGCATCGCCATGGTTTTTATCTTCAACTCGCTGATGGCGCTGATACAGTTCTTCGCCAGCCAGCAAGCCGTTTCCGCGGTGGTGTTCTGGACCATGGGCAGCCTGACCAAGGCGACCTGGCCCAAACTCGGCATCGCCTTCGCCGTGCTCGCCGTGGTGGTGCCGCTGCTGGCCCGGCATGGATGGGCACTGACCGCCATGCGCCTGGGCGACGCGAAAGCCGAGAGCCTGGGGGTCAAACCACGGAGACTGCGACTGGAGGTGCTGGTCATGGTCTCGCTGTTGGCCGCCATCGCCGTCTCGTTCGTCGGCACCATTGGCTTCGTTGGCCTGGTCGGCCCCCATATAGCGCGTCTCCTGCTGGGTGAAGACCAGCGTTTCTTCCTGCCCGGCTCGGCGCTGTGCGGGGCACTCATGCTCTCGGTCGGCTCTGTGCTGTCGAAGATGATCCTGCCCGGCACCATCATTCCGATCGGCATCATCACCTCACTGGTGGGGATTCCATTTTTCCTGTTCTTGATCCTGAGCCACAAGAAGAACGCATGGTAACGCTGACGCTCGACCGCCTCTCTGCACGCTACGGCCGCCGACAGATTCTCTCGGACATTTCCTCCCCGCCGCTCCAGGGTGGCCAGGTGGTCGCCCTGCTGGGCCCCAATGCCGCCGGTAAATCCACGCTGTTCCGGCGAATCCTGGGGCTGCTTGAGGGCGACGGCGAGGCGCGTATTGAAGGCGCAGGCAGCCAACGACCGGTCGCCTACATGCCCCAGGAGACCGGCGCCACGGCAGCGCTCACGGTCTATGAGTCGGTCCTGTTGGCGCGCATGCAGGGGCGCCGTCTCAAGGTGGCGGACGCGGACCTCCAGGAGGTCGATAAGGCGCTGGCGGAGCTTGGCATCGACACGCTGGCCGGCCGTGACATCGGTAATCTGAGCGGTGGACAACGCCAGTTGGTGAGCGCAGCCCAGGCGCTGGTACAGTCCCCCGACATCCTGCTGCTCGACGAACCCACCTCAGCACTCGACCTGCACCGTCAGATCAGCTTCCTCGGCATCCTGCGTCAACTGGCGCAGGAGCGGAACATGCTCATCATCGCGGCACTGCATGACCTGGGCCACGCCCTGCGTTTCGCCGATCAGGCGCTGGTCATCGAGAGCGGCCGGCTGGTCGACTGTGGCCCGTGCGGACAGGTGATCAATCCGCACATGTTGCGTCAGACCTTCCGGGTAGAATCGCGCATCGAGCCGTGCTCCCAGGGCCGCCCCCAGCTCATCGTTGAAGCCGCCATCTGAGCCGCCTTCCCTCCATCGCCGCCATCATGGCACCGCCCAGCACCAATGGCAGGGCCAGCACGAAGCCCTCGGAAAGCGGCTGCCCGAACAGCCACAGGTCGGCCAACACAGGCCAGATCAGCGCCAGGTATTCAAAGGGAGCCAACCGTGATACCTCGGTCATGCCCAATGCCACCGTCATGCAGATATGTGCCGCACCACCGAACAGCCCGGCCAGAACCAGCAGTGCAAGCATTGGCCCGTCCACGGACACCCAGCCCAGACCAAGGGTTGCCAGGCCTGCAAGGGTCGTTACGAACACAAAGTAGAATGCAATGGTGGCGGGGCTTTCAGTACGCGAGATGCGACGCACAGTAAGCAGCGCGCCCGCGGACAGCAATGCACTGAGGATGCCCAGCCCGTAGCCGAACAGGCGATCCGCAGCAGGGCCACCACGCAGTTCTGGCAGGACAAGCAAGGCCACCCCGCACAGCACGAGTGCCAATGCGGCGACCCGGTGCGGAGTCAGGCGCTCGCCCAGTAGCAGCACACCGCCCATGGCGAGGGCCACCGGCGAGAGTTGCGCCAGCAACGTCGCCTCGGCCACCGGCAATCGCGCCACCGCGGCGAAAGAGGCGAACATGGCCGCCGCGCCCAGGCCGGAGCGCAGCAGGTGACCATAGGGTCGCCGCGTAGCCAGGGCTCGAGGGAACTCGCGCCGCCACATCATGAACGCCACGATCGGAAGCAACGCAAAGGCCGAGCGGAAGAACACGGTTTGCCCAAGCGGGACATCGTTACTGACGGCTTTGACGCAGACCAGCATAGCGGCAAAGAACAGTCCCGACAGGACTCGGAGCAGGATGCCAGCGAGCGGCCGGTCCGCGACATCATTCATGGGGCGTATTCACTCCTGCGTACAGAGGGGCAATGGATCAAGACGGTACGCAGAGTATGTGAGCAGGCCGTAAATGGCCAGTCGCAGATGCCTATCCAGGAGATCAAACGGGACAGACTTATCTTGGTGGCTGTCAGTCCGCAAAATAGTTCTGTGCAGGGTTCCGGGCGAGACAGACTCTTAGTTAGTCATAACTCTCGGTACGCACCTCAAACCCCAACGCCCGACAACGAGGTGTCAGCGCATCGATCATCCCGGAGTGACCGCACAGGTACACCAGCGTGTCCTCCGGCTTCAAACCAGCCTCCCGAATGTAGTCTTCCGCTAGCGAATCCACCCTGCCCGCACCCAACTAAGAAGAGCAGGTATCGAGGTGACGCCAACGACGTTCTCTGGAGTCGTAGCCCGGGCAAGTACGACCGCAGCGAGGGCAGGAAAGCGCAACACTTCGGTCCAGATCGACTTGGACTACGACTTCGCCCTGACCCTTGTTCAGCTCGACGCCTGAGACAAACCAGGGCGAGGAGAGCCCAAGAATCTGTTCGTAGAGGGTGCATTGATCCAACGGTGGCCACCATCCATCGCGTTAATCGGATGAGATAACAGTGACCAAAAACGGTGGGGAAATAAAGGGTTACCCACCAAAAGAAGTGAAGAGCCATGAACGAAAAGTATCAGATGTCGGTTGGCCGGACCTTGGTTGCGGTAGGGGGCTCTGATTGGATCGGTTTAAAAATATTTTTTCTAATGCATTAAAGATACCGTCCTGTTATAAAAAATAAACCCGCTCGTTGCCAATGTTTAAAATTTTCTTTAAATTGGTAGTATGAATACCGCTAGGGCCTCAAAATTAAACAAGCTTTTAAGCACGCAACCCAGAGATATCGTGCTGTTATCCGCATGGCTGGCTGAGCAAGGCTATAGCCTGGAACTGCAAAAGCAGTATCGTAAAAGCCAGTGGTTTGACTCTATAGGCACTGGCGCTCTCGTGCGCTGCGGCGATCAGCTGGACTATCTGGGCGGAGTCTACGCCCTGCAGGCCCAGCTTGGCCTATCAGTGCATCCGGCAGGCAAGACAGCCCTCGCCCTGCAAGGCAAATCACACTATCTGGAGCTCTCGGCTAAAAAAGCCCAGCTCTTTGGTAGTGCCAGCGAGGGCCTGCCGCTCTGGTTTAAAAAGTACGATTGGGGATTAAGCGTTGATTGCAAGCTGAGCTCATTCCTTCCCCCTGAGCTGGGGTTGGTGGACCATGAGCATAAGAGCTTCACGGTCAAAATATCATCGCCCGCCAGAGCGGTGATGGAATGCTTGTATATGGCGCCCAAATCCCAGCCCCTTGTTGAAGTCTACGAGTTGATGGAAGGACTTAACAACCTGCGCCCGGCGGGCGTTCAAAAGCTGCTGGAAAGCTGCCGTTCAGTGAAGGTCAAGCGGCTGTTCCTTTATATGGCCGCAAAAGCCGGTCATCAGTGGCTGGACTATCTCAACCTGGACAAGGTGGATCTTGGATCAGGGAAGCGCGCCATCGTGCCAAATGGCGTTTATATCTCCGCATACCAGATCACCGTGCCACGGGAGCTGGAAGCACACGTATGAACGAAACCTATAGAAAGCAGGTCGGCCTGTTACTCAGTGTGCTGCCGGAAGTGGCCAAAGAGACCTGCTTTGCCATGCATGGCGGCACAGCGATCAACCTGTTTGTGCGCGATATGCCAAGGCTCTCGGTTGATATTGATCTGACCTATGTGGACATCAGCCCACGCGAAGAGGCGTTGGCCGCGATCAATGAGGGGCTGCTTCGCATTAAGGATAGAATCGAGGCGCTGCGTCCCTCTGTGCGGATTCAGCACAAAGCGCATACCTGCAAGCTTCAGCTTGATGAAGCCGGCGTGCTTATCAAAATTGAGGTCAATATGGTGGGCCGGGGTTTGCTGGGCACACCAGAGAAGCTGCCTTTATGCGATGCGGCCCAAGAGGCGTTTGACGCATTTTGCGCCGTGCCGCTAGTGCCGCGTGCCCAGCTTTACGGCGGAAAGCTCTGCGCGGCCCTTGATCGCCAGCACCCCAGAGACCTCTTTGATGTCAAATTGTTGCTGGAAAACGAGGGGCTTAATGATGAGATCAGGAAAGGCCTGCTGTATGGCCTGATTTGCTCTAATCGCCCCACCCACGAAATGCTCGATCCAAACTTACTGGATCAGCGCGGCGCCTTTGAAAACCAGTTTGAAGGCATGAGCGCGCTGACGTTCACCTATGAAGAGTTTGAGCGGATAAGGCAGAGCCTTATTGAAACGGTCAGGAAAACGCTGAGTGAGCAGGACAAGGCGTTCTTGCGCAGTTTCAACCGGCTGGAACCTGATTGGTCGGTTTATGATTACAAGGATTTTCCGTCGGTGAAGTGGAAACTGCTTAATCTGGAGCGGTTTAGGAAGTCAAAGCCGGATGCTTACCAAGAACATCTGAGCCTTCTGGACAAGATCCTGGATCGCTGACTTTGATCCGAAAAAGGCGGGAGCGACAGACTCCCTTCTAGTCATAACTCTCGGTACGCACCTCAAACCCCAACGCCCGACAACGTGGCGTCAACGCATCGATCATCCCGGAGTGACCACACAGGTACACCAGCGTATCCTCCGGCTTCAAACCAGCCTCCCGAATGTAATCTTCCATTAGCGAATCCACCCTACCCGTGCAGCCCGACCAGCCGGCATTACGGTTTTCATCCGGCCGACTAACAGTGGCCAGGTAGCACACGCGATCCGGGTGGGCCGTGGCCAGTCGGGTCAGCTCGTCGGCGTAGCCAAATTCGTCCTGATAGCTGGCGCCTTGCAGGACGTGGAAGCGGTGTCCGGGATCGGTCTGCTGGAACGCATTCCGCAGGATGCTGATGAAGGGGTTGATGCCGGTGACGGTGGAAATCATGAGGTGGTTGGCGAAACGGTTGTCGAAGCGCAGCCCACCCTTGGGCTGGCCCAGGTCGATGGGCTGGCCGACCTTCAGGTTCCGCATCTGTTCGGACATTCGCCCGCCCGGGACCAGCTCGACGAAGAACTCCAGTTGGGGCTCGTGGGGCGCGGAGACGATCGAGAAGCTGCGTCGGACGTCACCCAAGCCCACCTTGACCGACTGACCGGGCTCGAAGCGGAAGTCCGTCGGGCGCGGGACGGTGAAGCGCACCAGATCGTCAGTCACGTTCACGATGTCGCTGACGGCGGGATGGGCCGGGCTTTCCACCGATGGGGGTTGGGTCGTACCGGAAGCGGCTTCGCCTTGATCGGCGGAGATCTCCGGCACCACGCCGCCCATCTGGCGCCCGGCCCATTCCAGCAGCCGGGACGATTGCGCCCAGCGGCGTTGGTGGATGCGGGACAGCATCGACTGCAATCCCGCATCCCCGCTGTTCCGGCGGAACGTGTCCAGGCTGTCCAGATCAGCCAGCGTGGCCTGGGCGAGCTGCCGGGCCCGGCGGATGTCGGACGGGCTGGCCATGGCGGCTTACTTCTTCCGGACCAGCGTGCAGATGGCGCCCGGCTCCTCCACGCGCAGCACCAGGCTCTCGCTGGTGAACATCTGGTGATGGATGCCATCGTTGGACGAGTAGCCGGTCATCAGGTCCTGGCCGATGATGATGCGCCCGACCCGGGCATCCACCAGCACGGCGCCCTCGATTTCCGCCTTGAACACGCCCAGTTCGCACAGACGCTTGAGGTGCTCGAGCTGAAGCATGTCGCTGCCTTCGTAGCGGCGGAACAGCTGGTTGTACCAACTCGGAGGCAGCGCCAGGGCGTAAGGCCCGTGAAAGCCTTTCTTGTCCAGCTCGTCGACGGCCGACAGCACGTCGTTGAGCGCCTGCTCCACCTTGGTCCAGTCGGCGGACTTCACCTCGTTGCGGCCCTTGGCGGTCATCAGGCCTTCCAGACCGAAGTCTGGCTGGCCGTAGTAGATGAACTCTTCCTCGCGCCGAGCGACGGCTTCGGCGGCGTCTTCCACCGAGCGCAGGTCCAGCGGCTGGCCCATCGCCTCGTAACCCTGTATGCGGCGCACGCTGAGGCCGAAGCTCTTGCGCAGCATCGGGATGGCCACAGAGCGGCTGAGCACGGCCCCGGCTTCATCGGGGGCGGGCTGGCGGCAGTAGCCTTCCTCGCCAACTTCGATGGCGGTCAGGCCCACACCATAAGGGCCGTCCACCTCCAGGAAGCGCCGGCCGGTCAGGATTTCCCGTGCGGCATTGATGGCGGTGCTGTCGATCTGGTCCCAGATGTCTTTCGAGAATGAGGCGTTATCCCGGTTGAGGTAGTTCATGCTTTAGACTCCCCCCTTCATCGTGCCAATGGTGAAATGACTCAGTGCCCGGCGAGTCCCATTCCCGACCGGGGGCTCTTCCAGGCTCGACTCGGCTTCCTCCGCATCCAGGATGGGCTTGTCGGTATACAGGTAGATGTCCATCTGCTTGGCGAAGTCCGGGCTGTTGCGGCGTAGCCACTCCAATACCATGCAGGCATGTTCGATCTCTTCCCGCATGTTGTGCAGCAACAGGCCTTTCAGCTCTTCATCGGTACTGGCATCCGCCCGCTGCTGGTACCAGTCGACGGCTTCCAGCTCTTCCTGGACCGACACCAGGGCACGATGCATCTCCTTGGTTTTTTCGGACAGCATCTCGATGGGTTCGTGATAACTCTCGCTCGCACCGGCCATTGCATTCTCCGTAACTTGGGTGGATGACTGTCATCAGATTAGTACCTAGTACTGACCTTATGGTACTGATCGCCGATTACAAGGTGACACAGGCGACCCGTCGACCAGACGGGGAACGCGTCGAGGGAGGATGCCGGGGCTGGCCGGTTCCGGCTCACGCCAGATCAGCCCCAGGAAGATCACCACCACAAACGGTATCGCCACGGCCATCAGGGGGACACTCCTGAGTCCCGGCAACAGGGTCAGTACCACCGAGATCGACAGGGGCGAGAAGGCCGGTGACGAACCGAAGCCCCGCAACACCGCAAAGGGGCAATTACAAGCCCGCTAAACACCCGGCGATATGCGCCACTATGCGAGGACGGATGACCCCATGCGGGTTGCGCTTGTTGTCGTTGCCTCCGGAAAATCGCATTGAACCATTGTTCAATTTTGCACTTGTCAACATTGAACGCTTGTTCAATGCCTCGTACCCTGCTTCCGATCCAGACTCATACAAAAGGATAAGAAACACCCAGAAACGCATTCTGAATGGCTAGAAGGAGATTCCATGCCCAATGCAATCAAGACGACGGCCCTGTCCCTGGGCCTCGCCCTGGTAACCGGGTACGCCACGGCCGATGTGTCGGTCACGCGTGGCCCGACCCCGCTACGGAACGGAGACGCCACAGCCCAACAGGACATACAGCTTCAGAACGACCACCTGGTCGCCTCCATTGCCGTGGACTCGGCACCACCCTGGGGCGTGGCGCCCGGTGGCATCATCGATGCGGCGCCGGTCCACGACGGCAAGCCGGCGCGGGACAAGGTCTCGCTGATCGACTTCATCCCCAACAACTGGTCCAGCTGGCCCACCACGCACCAGGATTTCACGATCGTGGAAAGCGGCCCGGAGCGCGGCGTTGTTAAAGTCCAACGGGACTGGGAAGGCGTGGAACTGACCACCACCTACACGCTCGAAGCCGGCGCCGATCAGATCCACGTCGTGACCGAGATGGCCAACGACAGCGACAAGGCCTACAAAGACATCCTCTCCGGGTATGTCATGTGGCCGGACGGCGGGCACCTGTTCGGACCGGCGGGCATGCACGGCACCGAGGAAGGCCCCACGGACGCGGCATTCGCCGACTGGTCCGCGGCCTACGACGAGGACTGGGGGTTCATCCTCCATGCCCCCTACATGAACTACATCGACTACGACGCCCGCGACCTCTACCAGAAACACGATCTGGCGCCGGGCGAATCCCGGACCTTCGAGGGCTGGGTTCAGGTCCTGCCGGACGGCAGCATCGCGCGGGCGGTGGAATCGGCGATCCAGCGCAAGGGCGTGGCCGCCGGCGAGGTGTCCGGAGAGGTGGAAACCGCCGATGGCGACACGGTGGCCGATCCCGTCGTCGTGGTTGAGAAAAACGGCAAGCCCTACACCTGGGCGATGGGCCACGAAGGCCACTACAACCTGCAACTGCCCACCGGCGAATACCGGCTCTACGCCACCGCACGCAGCTATGCGGACAGCGCGCCGGTCGATGTCATGGTGACGGCCGACGGCCAACAGACCGTCGACTTTGACGGCGTTAAAGCCCCCGGCACCGTCCACTTCAACGTCACGGATGCCCAGACCGGCGAGCCGCGGGACGCGCTCCTGAAGATCAAGGAAGGCCAGAAACCACTGGTTGGCTTCCTCGGCAAGGAAACCTACTTCACCGATCTCAAGCGGGTGGGTCAGCGGGAAATCCCCATCGCGCCGGGCGACTACGTGTTTGAAGTGGCGTATGGCGAAAACTTCCTGAGCCAGCCGACCAACGTGAAGGTTCATGTCGATTCGGGCGAAACCACCGATCAGGCCGTCACCGTCACCCAGACCACCGCACCGAACGACCGTCACTGGTATTCGGCGGACATGCACCACCATTCCGACGTACTGGATGGCTTCACGCCACCGGAATACGTCATCCGCTCCGAGCTGTCGGCGGGGCTGGACCTGATGCTGTTGCTGGACCACGACACCACGCGCAACCTGCACGAAGCCGCGAAACTGGCGGCCAGCCGCGACGTGCCGTTTATCCCGTCCATCGAGATTTCCGCGTCCTGGGGGCACTTCAACCCCTACCCCATCGATCCGGACGCGGACTACCGCATCAACTCCGGCAC
Source organism: Marinobacter halodurans (assembly GCF_004327985.1). GTDB lineage: Bacteria > Pseudomonadota > Gammaproteobacteria > Pseudomonadales > Oleiphilaceae > Marinobacter_A > Marinobacter_A halodurans. The sequence goes on along the minus strand of NZ_SJDL01000007.1, from coordinate 168,356 downwards.
CGCCTCCATCCAGGACATCGTGGGTCAGCGGGAAGCCCTGGGCGCGGAAGCGATCCAGATGAACCACCCGTACATCAAGTACGGCTACTACACCAACGTGGAGAACGGCACCGCCACCGGGGGCTACTTCCCGCGGTTCGACCTGATGGAAATCAACATCGAGGGCGAATACGAGAAGACCCTGCACAAGGCCTGGGATCACTGGAGCCACGGCGAGCGCATTTACCTGAGCGCTGGGTCGGACGTGCACGACGTCTGGCAGCATCGTTCCGGTGCCGTGCGGGCTTATGCCCGGGTTCCGGGTGCGGTGGACGCACAGAACTTTGTGGCGGCGCTGCGTGACGGCCATGCGTTCGTGAGCTTCGGCCCGCTGATCTACCCGGATCACGCCTTCGGCGATGACTTCACCTTCAAGCAGGGCGAATCCACCACGCTCGGGTTTGATCTGGAGGCCGCCAACGGCCTGAAATCCATCCAACTGATTGGCCAGGGCGGCCAGGTCGTGGACGAACGGACGTTCGAGAACAAACCGAATCAGGGCCGTGCCGAATTCGACATTACGGTGGACTTGGACACCTTCTACGCCGTGGTTGTTGAAGATGCGGACGGCAAGAAAGCCTTCTCCAACCCGATCTGGATCAACGCCATGCAGCATCGCCCGGCGCCGGAAGAGAGCTGATCGACGCGGGCACCACCGACACAGGGGCGTTTCGAGCGCCCCTGTGTCGGTACCCCGCCTGACCGATTGCCAAGCCCCCTCCGCAGACCTAACCTGAAAGCTCCGCCAATGTTTTCAGGGAGACCACCATGCCCCTCACTCCATTCCACTTGGCCATCCAGGTCCGGGATATCGACGAGGCCCGTGAGTTCTACGGCAGGAAACTCGGCTTCCCGGAGGGCCGCAGCTCGGACCACTGGATCGATTTCAATGTGTTTGGCCATCAGGTGGTGACCCATCTGAACCCGGCTCTGGGCAAGGACGGCAGCGTGCAGGCGATCGCCAATCCGGTCGACGGCCACGGCGTGCCGGTACCGCATTTCGGTGTGGTGCTGACGTTCGAGGACTGGGAGCGGTTTGCGGAACAGACGCGCCAGGTGATCGACCGTTTCATCATCGAGCCCTACGTCCGCTTCCAGGGCCAACCCGGCGAACAGGGCACGCTGTTCTTTTCCGACCCCAGCGGCAACGCCCTGGAGTTCAAGGGCTTCCGGGACATCGACAGCGAACTGTTTGCCCGTTGATGCCGTATCCTGACGGGACACCCTTGACCACACGACCACGCCCGATCACAGGATCCCGCTCTCTTGCGCACCTACGCCGATAACGACTACCCCGCAAACCACAAGCCCGACTGGCGCGTAATCGCCGGTCTCTGGCCCTACCTGATGGAATTCCGGGGCCGGGTGATCCTGGCCGCCGGCTGCCTGGTGATTGCCAAGCTGGCGACGGTGGCCACGCCGATCGCACTGAAATACATCGTCGATTACCTGGACGCCAGCCGCTCCGGAAACACGGTACTGTGGATTCCGGTGGTGCTGGTGATCGGCTACGGCCTGCTGCGCTTCGGCGGCACCCTGTTCAACGAGGTGCGCGATGCGGTGTTTGCCCGGGTGGCGGAACGGGCCATGCGCCGGGTGTCCCTGAAGGTGTTCGAACACCTGCACGCCCGGGAACTGGCCTTCCACCTGGACCGCAAGACCGGCGGCCTGGCCCGGGACATGGAGCGAGGCAGCAGCGGTATCAGCTTCCTGCTGCGCTTCACCCTGTTCAACATCGTGCCGACCATCCTGGAGATTGTGATGGTGGCGGGCATCCTTCTGGTGGCGTTCCGACCGGCCTACGTGGTCGCCATCATCATTGCGGTGGTGGTCTACGTGGTGTTTTCCATCAAGGTGACCGAATGGCGGACCGGCTTCGTGCGCGAGTCCAACGCCCGGGACAACGCCTCCAACGCCCGCGCCATCGACAGCTTGCTCAACTACGAAACGGTCAAGTACTTCAACAACGAGACGTTCGAGGCACGAACCTACGACGAGGATCTGGAAGCCTGGGAACAGGCCCGGCTCAAGAACCGGTTATCCCTGGCCACCCTCAACGCCGGACAGGCCCTGATTATCGGCGTGGCGCTGATCGTGATCATGGGGATGGCCGTCGGCGATGTGGCCAGCGGCGCCATGACGTTGGGCGATTTCACGATGGTCAACGCCTACCTGATCCAGCTGTTTATTCCCCTCAACGCGCTGGGGTTTGTGTACCGGGAGATTCGTCAGGCACTGGTCAACGTGGAGCGTCTGTTCAGTCTGCTGGAGCAGGCGCCGACGGTGACCGACGCACCGGATGCCCAACCGCTGGCGCCCGATGGCGCGGAGGTTCGCTTCGAACACGTGGGCTTCGCCTATCGACCGGACCGCCCGATTCTGCGGGACATCGATTTCACGATTCCCGCGGGCCATCGCGTCGCGGTGGTGGGCGCCAGCGGTGCCGGCAAGTCGACCCTGGCGCGCCTGCTGTTCCGCTTTTTCGATGTGGACAGCGGCGCCATCACGATTGACGGCGAGGACATTCGCCACGTCACCCAGGACAGCCTGCGCCGGGCGATCGGCGTGGTGCCGCAGGACACGGTGCTGTTCAACGACACGCTCTACAGCAACCTCGCCTACGGCCGCCCCGGCGCGGATCGGGACGACGTCTACCGCGCGGCGCGGCTGGCGCACCTGGACCGGTTCATCGAGAGCCTGCCGGACGGTTACGAGACGCGGGTCGGCGAACGGGGTCTCAAGCTGTCCGGTGGCGAAAAACAGCGAGTGGCCATTGCCCGGGTGATCCTGAAGGATCCGCCGCTGCTGATCCTTGACGAAGCCACGTCGTCACTGGATTCACTCTCGGAACAGGCGATTCTCGGCGCCCTGGATGAGGTCAGCCGCAGCCGCACCACGCTGGTGATCGCCCATCGCCTCTCAACCATCCGCGACGCAGACACGATCCTGGTGATGGATCAGGGGGAGATTGTCGAGACGGGGAATCACGCGTCGCTGATCCGAGCCGGTGGGCTCTACAGTCGGCTCTGGCACCAGCAGCATGAGGATACGGAGACGGACCGCCCGTCCGCATCGATGGAAGCGGTCGGCCCGGCGCCCAACCGGTCTCAACCGAAGTAGTAGCGCAGCATCTGGGCGACGATGAGCAGCGCCATCAGCGGGAAGATCCACCGCCGGATGCGGCTGAAATCGCGCCCGTCACTGCGCGGCGCGTACTTCTCCACCAGCGGTACCAGGACGAACAGCGCGCCAAACAGCACCGCCAGGATAATCAGCAGGTTGGTCATGAAAACGGTCTCCCGTATTCGGGACGGTCAGGATCGGGCACAAACGTTGCCCTGCCCGATCCATTCCAACACGCCGCCCCACAGGGGTAAAGGCTTCCGAAGACGCCAGGTTGACCCGGCTTATTCGTTCAGCCAGGCAATGGCCTCTTCTTCGGTGTGGAAGAATTTCAGATCCCCGGAAATAAACCAGGCGGCGATCTTGGCCAGGTGATCGCGCCAGCGCTTGTCGCCAAACACCGCAATCTTGTCGAACTGGTTGCCGTGTTTCAGGCCCAGGTTGAAGTCGTCCCAGGCCGCGCGCAGCTCCCAGCCTTCCAGTTCGGTGGCGTCGAACAGCGCTTTGACGTGGGGTTTCTCCACCGCCGCCAGCGCCGAATCGATCATCGGCGTGATGGTCAGATAGTCTTCATGAGTGAGCTTACCCTGGGCCTTGAAGGACAGGAAGAACTGGTCCCCCACCCGATCGATGCCAATGGCCAGGCCGTGCCGTTTCATATCCATGGTGATGTCTCCCGTGCAGTCACGAATGAAAGAGCGATCTATTCGTTAGACTGACAGGATCATGAAAGGTGCGCCTTGATTCAGGACAGGTTCCGGCAGGATTGACGGACCGGCGGCACCAATACGGCGCGCCGGCCCCGGTCATCTCAGACCGTGAAGCGGCGGGTACTCGAGGACAGCCGGTCGGCGTATTCCGACAGGCGCTGGTTCTGGGTGCCCAGCTCGCTGCCGATGGACTGGGTTTCGCTGCTTTGCTGGCGGATCTCTTCCATCTTCTGGGCAATGTCGTCGGTGGTGGTGGAGATTTCTTCCACGGCGACCACCACTTGGTCCATTTCCGCATTCAGCGTCTGGATCGACTCGGTCACCGAGCCCATGGCACCGGCAATCTGGCCTGCACTTTCTTCGCTCTCCCGGGCCAACTTGAGCCCGTGCTGGGTGAGCGAATCCATGTTGGCGGTCTGCTTGTTGAGCTCGTCGATGATGCGGGTGATATTGTCCGTCGCCTCCACCGTCTTGCTGGCCAGGGTCCGGACTTCATCGGCCACCACCGAGAAGCCGCGCCCCGCCTCGCCGGCCCGGGCCGCTTCGATGGCCGCGTTCAGGGCCAGCAGGTTGGTCTGCTCCGCCAGCCCGTTGATCACGTCGATGATGCCGGTGACCTTGGTGCAGGACTGGTTCAGGCTCTGCACGCCGCTGTGGGTGTCCTGGATCAGGTTGGACAGGCGCTGCATGGCATTGACGCTCTCCTCCACGACCCGGGCGCCGGACTGGGCGGATTCGTTGGCTCTCTGGGTGGACACGCCCACCTGGGAGGTCCGCTCGGCCACGTCGGTCAGGGTGACAGAAATCTGCTGGCTCGCGGTAGCAGCCTGGACCGTCTGCGACTCCACCGCCTCGCTGTTTTGCGCCAGGCGCGCCATGCTCTTGTCCAGTTCGCCACGCACTTCGATCAGGTTGTTGGTGCTTTCGATAGAGTCCCGCATCAGCCGGCCGATGTTGTCGATCATCTGGTTGGTGGCAATGGCCAGCCGGTTGAACTCGTCCTTGTCATTGCGCCCCATCTCGAGCTTGCGGGTCAGGTCGCCGTCAGACACCCGCTGCAGCATCTCCACCACGCCCTGCAGCCGGTTGACCAGGGTGCGGGAGATAACGAACAGGATCAGCACCAGGATCGGCGCGACGATGGCGAGGACGCCAAGACCAACCGTCTTGGCCGACGACTCGGCAGAGGCCGCCCGCTTGATGGCGGCCGCAATCGGCCCGTTCCGGAGCGCGTCGTCCTGGCTCCGGATCGCCTCCTGCAACTGGTTGCCTGCGGCCGTGGCCGCCGTATCCGCGGCCGTAATCGCTTCCATTTTCGAGGCGGCCTTGTCGTATGCCTTGCGGTAGGCCGCGACCTTCTCGCCCACGACACCCTCCTGCCAGTCATACTGCTTGACCATAAACTCCAGCCGCTTGACCGCCTGCTCGGCGGGCTTGGCAAAGGACATATCGCGATCCGCGAAGTAGCCTTTCTGGGTCCGGGCGATTTCGGCAATGCTTTCGTCGAACAGGCTGAGTTGCAATCCCTTCAGGCCGGCGAAGGCCGCAGACAACGCCTTGCGTATACCGGTCTCGTCGTTGAGACCGAGATCCGAAACATTGTCGATCCAGTCCCGCCGCTGCGCCACGTAGGCGTCTGCGGCGCTGACAATCTGCCCGGCCGCACTGACAATGTCGTCATCTCCCAGCTTTTTGGCGCGGTTCCCGAGCGCTTGCGCATCGGCTTCGAAAGCCTCCAGTTCCCGCTTGGCGCCCGCCTGCTCCCCCTCCCTGAATGACGCCAGGTCCTTTTCGATCGAGTTCCAGTCCGTGAGCAGCTCACTGGCCTGGTTCTGGTAGCTGACCAGGTCATAGGTCATCCGGTAGGACGACGACACAGAGGTAATGCCCCAGTAGATGGCCGCGCCGACCGCCAGGAAACCAATCGGGTAACAACAATCAGGGCCAGGAATTTCTGGCGCCACGACAGACTGAGATTCACCGGTATTCTCCGTTCTTGTTTTGGGTCGACTCTGAAAAAATCCGCGGGCCATTGGCCACCCGACATGGTTCAGGGACGTATTCTGGGTGACTCAGTACAGAGCACCGTCGGATTCAGGTCAACAGAGTTGTGATCGATTTAACAATTCAATTCAGAGGATTTGCATTTTATTTTTGTAGGCAGTGCCACCATCCATGTTAAAACCGTTTAGTTTCCTATCGGCCGGTCCTGGCGTTACTTCAATCCGACTTTGCCCGGATCAACACAAACGCCAGTGGATCGCGTTACCCGGCCGGCTTTTGACGAACACCAAACACCCAGAGGTCCCATGAATCCAACCATTGAACTCCTGCAATCCCACCGCTCGATCCGCAAGTTCACCGGCGAGCGCATTCCCCGTGACCTGTTCGAAGCCTGCATCCGGGCCGGCCAGGGCGCCGCCACCTCCAACCACGTTCAGGCCTACACCATCATCCACGTGGTGAACCCGGAAAAACGCGCCAAGCTGGCCGAACTGGCGGGTGGCCAGGCCTATGTCCACGACAGTTCCGATTTCCTGGTGTTCTGCGCGGATATGAAGCGCCCTACGGAAGCCGCCGCGCGGGCGGGAGCCGATGTGATCCGGGGGATGACGGAGCAGTTTCTGGTGGCCAGCATCGACACGGCGCTGATGGCGCAGAATATCGCCATCGCCGCGGAATCGGCCGGGTTGGGTCTGTGCTACATCGGCGGCATCCGCGACAACCCGGCGGAGGTGAGCGAGCTGCTGGAACTGCCGGAACACGTGTATCCGGTGTTCGGCATGTGCCTGGGGTATCCGGACCAGGATCCCGAGGTCAAACCACGCCTGCCCCTGGCGTCCATCCTCAAGGAAGACACCTACCGGGACGAGGGCGACGAGGCACTGATTGCGGGATTCGACGAGACCATGCGGGGCTATTACCGTAACCGCACGGGCGGCACTCGGGACACCACCTGGTCGGAGCAGCTCAAGCCTCTGTTTACCGCCAAGCTGCGCCCCCATATGCAGGGCTTCCTGCGGGACAGGGGTTTTGGATTAAAGTAAGGCCGATGTTGAGGCAATGGCGTTCGCCGTTGCCTCAAACCAGATTGCCGAGCAACAGCCAACCGCCAACCACCGCCACCAGGGCGCCCACCCCTTTGGCCAGCCAGTCACCGCCGGGCAACACCTTCTCCAGCAGCACCAGCACGGTCAGTCCGGCGATCACCAGCAGATCCATGACACCGCCCACGAACAACAGGGCCATCAGGGCCCAGCAACAGCCCAGGCAGTAAGCGCCATGGGCCAGCCCCATGCGCAGTGCACCGGCGGTGCCCGGCCGCCAGTGGTGCATCACGAAGGCTGCCGGCCCGCGACAGTGGGCCAGGCAGGCCGTCTTCCAGGGCGACCACTGATAGAGCCCGGCAAGGATCAGGACCAGGCCGCTGAACAGCCCGCTCTGGCTGCGCATCGAGGGTGACAGGATGGCCCACTGCTCCAGGGCCCATTGTGACCCCGTGGCGATGACGCTGAAGCACAGCCAGACGATGATGTAGCCGGCTGCGAACAGCAGGGTTCCAAGGCCAATACGCGGTAACCGGTTGTGCAGGGCCACCCGTCGGTATAGAAGGATCATCGGCGTTGCGCTGGGCAGCATCATCGCCATCATCATGATGGACCACATCAGCCCCATGACCACGGCGTAGGCCGGCGTCCAGGGATGGAAGGTCAACATCCCGCCCATGGTCATGCCGGCGTCCATGCCCGCCGCCCTGTCGACCAGGTACCACCAGGACAACAGGACCACCAGCGCCAGGGCGGCCAGCGTCCATACAGAGGCCCGATCCAACCGGTGTGACAACGCCACCGGATCCGTCCGGAGCGGACTCATGACCGCCGCCGCTTAGCGGATCACGCCGGTGGGACCAATATCCAGCCGTGAGAAGTGGCTGTGACTGGCATCCAGTTCCAGTGGAATCCCCGCCCGGGCATTGGTACGCCCGCTGGCCACCTCGGCCACCGCATACTCGAAACCGTTGGGCAGGTCGATCCGCGCCCGGTGCTCTTGACCGGTGATCGGATTGATAATGGGTTGCCCTTCAGACTCAATCATGTCACCCACGCGCACCGTTGCCTTCCGCGCGTCGACATCACCGTCGATGTCGATGCGGCAGAACACCGGATCGTGCATGTGGGTCAGTGTGCTGGCAAAGACATTGAAGAAGGTGGCACCCGGTTCCGACGTCTCACCCGAGAGAATTGCCATCAAGGCGTCACGCTGGTCCTGGCTGGCACCCTCATCGATGAACACCTGGGCATCCCCATTGCCTTCGTGGATCGCACCGGGCCACTTGAAGGTGACCGCGAAATTCAGGTTGTCCAGGCGGGTCTCGCCGAAATGACCGTCGTCGATGTGGAAAGCACCGAAGGCTTTGCAGTCGCCGTGGGTCGGTCGCCCGTTGAACTGGCATGGACAACCGAAATCACAATTGCAGTTAATGTACTCGAATCCCCGTATGCGCCAATCCGTCTTATTCATAGTCGTTACCCCTATCTCTTCAGCAACGCCGCCTCTAAGACAAGACTAAACGCGCCCGGGCACCGGGAGCCAGCGCTGCCAACTCCCGGCTTAGACGAATGTGCAGCCAACAGTCTGCGGATAGACCGGACGATTATGACCTTGTCGACACCAGTCAGTGGAACAGCTGCCGACGAATGATTTCTTCGTCCTTGTCCACCAGGTTCTTGTCCAGACTCTGGCTAACCATCTGCTTCAGGGGCTTGCTCAACGAATGGCGCAGGACACCCAGGAAGTCCGGCGCCGCAACCAACACCAAGTGGTCGAACCGGCCCTGCTGACGCCCCTCTTCCAGCGTTTCAACAATATTGCTGGCAAAGGTTGCCTGTTCCTGGGCGCGATAGTTCGGCTCGTCCATGGGATGCTGGGCCTGTCCCATACGATCATTGGTGCGGCCCGGCTTATCGGCAACCAGTTCCTGTTCCTTCAGGCGGCTGTCTTCATGCTCGAGGCTGGTTATCTCAGCCGGCACGTTGTTGCGCTGCGTCGTGGCAAGGATGCGGGCATGGGCACTGTCCGCGACGACAATCCAGGTCTTTTCCATAAAGCCTCCTCGGCAAGCCGTTGGCCATGAATATCGTGATGGCCACGCCCCAGCGGCGGGTGCAGACCACCACTACCCTGAGCCTATCGCATCGGCGCCACGGGCTTAAAGGCCCCGACGCCCGGCCCTACCAGACCGTCACGTCGCCGCCATCTTTCGTACGGCCCCTCGCATCAATTTCGTTCAATACGCCCGTGGCCCGACCGGGCAGACTGCCCCTTCTTTATCCACGGAGCCTGCTATGACCCTGTCCCTGATCCTGCCGATGTCTGCCTTCGCCCTCGCCGCGTCCATCTCGCCGGGACCGGTGAACATCGTCTGCCTGAGCAGCGGCATGCGCTATCGCCTGCGGCGCGGACTGGTGTTCGTCACCGGTGCGACACTTGGTTTTATCGTGCTGTTCCTGGCGGTCGGAGCCGGCCTGCACTCCCTGTTGCTGCGCTATCCGGCGTTGAGCGACGGGCTGACCTGGGCGGGCATCGCCTTCCTGCTGTACCTGAGCTATCGACTGGCCCGAGACGATGGCCACCTGCCGGAAACAGGAGAGGCCCGTCCCCCCGGCTTCTGGACCGGCGCCGCCATGCAGTGGCTCAACCCCAAGGCCTGGCTGGCCTCGGCTTCCGGGATCAGTGCCTACACCAGCGGCTCGGCAAGCGGCGAGATCCTGCTGTTTGCCGGTCTCTACCTGCCGATCTGCTGGCTGTCGCTGGGGAGCTGGGTCTGCGCCGGGCGTTTCCTGCGCGAGCATGTACGCCGGCCGCGGGTGCTACAGGCCATCAATCGCAGCCTGGCGGCGCTACTTGCGGGAAGCTGCCTGGTCCTGTTGCTGGACTGACCTCGTGACGTACTGGCGGGGCGTTGCGGCGACCAGGCGCTTGAAGACCCGCTGGAAATGCGGCTGGTCGGCAAACCCGGCCATCAGGGCCGCATCGGCAATCGGCTGCCCGGCTTTCAGGGCCTGCTGGCCGAGCCGGATGCGCTGATTGATCTGGTAGGCGTGCGGCGTGAGACCGAAATATTGCCGGAACGAACGGATCAAATGCCCGGCCGTGCAGCCGGCCTGCTCACACAACTGCTCCAGTGCGATCTCGTCGGCGCAGTGGTCGTCGATGTAGACGGCCACCTCCCGTAAACGACCCGGCGGTGCGGGAGATTGACCCGCCACCGCGACACCGGACGGACTCTCGGCGAGGGCCAGCATGACGCTGGACAACAGACTGACCACCCGTGACTGCTTTTCCAGCAGCGTCGCCCCGGGTTCCAACAGGCACGCCGCCATGGCCCGATACCCTTCATACAGGACGGGATCGCGCGAGGCCGACACCTGCAGATCCACCCATGCGGAAGAGGCCAGCAGGCCCAGTTCATGGCGCAATGCCGCCAGCCAGTCCCTGTCCACATACAGCATCAGGTAGGCCCAGGGCTGATCGGCAATCGGGTTGCAGGCGTGCACCCATTCCGGGTTCATGAACACCAGGGTGCCTTCGGAGATTGTTTCCAACCGGGTCGCGTAGTCGAAGGTACTCTGGCCACCGGTGATGGCGCCCATCGACCACTGGGCATGGGAATGCGGCGCATAGCAGACCTGGCGACCGTCCTCGACGCAACGCAGCTCCACATGGGGCATACGCTCGTCCCGCCAGAAAATGGGTTGGGCAGCCGTCTTTTGACTCATGGCAGAATCCTTTCGGTGGACCCCGCGGGTCCCGGAATTCAAAACGTAACACATCTACGACAAAGGGGAGGATTTCCCTGCGCGCTCAACACGCTATCATATCGGCAATACATGCTATCGCTGGATCAACAAGAACGTCGGATAATGAGACGCGACATTCACACCCCCCTGGCTGTGCTGGCCTTCCTGTTGCTCATTGTGGCCGCGCCCCTGCGGGCGGACGGCATCAAGCGCATTGTCCATCCGGACGGGTCAGTGGAATTCACCAACGTCAAAAGCGGCCGCAACGACCGGCGGGCTTCCTCCGGTGACCAGGTCGTCTACCGCTACAAGGACGAAAACGGCGTGGTGGCCTATACCGAAGAACGCCCCAGGAACGCCGACGTCCACGTCATCCACTTCTACTGCTATGCCTGCGATCCGAATTCCACCGTCGACTGGCACACCACGCCGCTGTATCGCTCACCCTATCGCACGGAAATCCGCGAGGCGGCATCGACATACGGTGTCGATCCATCGCTGGTACGGGCGGTCATCCACGCCGAGTCCGCCTTCCGCCCGGATGCCGTCTCCCCGCGTGGCGCCCAGGGGCTGATGCAGCTGATGCCGGCCACCGCCCGGGAGCTGGGTGTCGGCAATGCCCTGGCCGCGGCCGACAACATTCGCGGCGGGGTTCACTACCTCGCGGAAATGCTCAAGCGATTCAATGGCGACGTGCGCCTGGCGACGGCCGCCTATAACGCCGGCCCCGGGGCCGTCACCCGTTACGACGGCATACCGCCCTACGCCGAAACCCAGGCCTACGTGAAGCGGGTCGGAATCCTGCGGGACCGCTACGCCACCAGCCCCTGATGCCCATCTGACATCAACGCCCCGGGGCCGCAGCGGCGTCCTGCCCTCGCTTCGCTTGTGGAGCCGGTTTTCCAGTCGCCCGCGCCACGGTGCGGGCGGTGCGCTCAAACGTCAGGGCCAGGCGCTCGAACATGCCTTCGATGATGGCCGTCTGCTGATTGGGTTCAGCGGCCTCTTCAATGGCACGCAGCAGGTTGGCACTGGCTTCCCTGAACTGCGGATGGAACTGGCCCTTCGAGCTCTTCAGGTAGGTTTTCGACAACGCCTTCTGCCATTCCCGCAGGCGCAGGTTGACCGATGCGGAACGGTGACTCTGGATCAGCCGGCGCAGGCGGATGGACACGTGCCCCAGATTCAGTCCGGTGAAGCCCAGGTCGGTCATGTAGCGGTCGCTGGTGCCGGTGCCCTGGTCGAAATTGGCGATCCGCAGCAGGCGTTCCCCCATCCGGCCGTTGAACCAGTTCTCCGGATGTTGGTGATTGTCGATGTCCAACAGATCCCTAGCGGTGGCGTGGATCAGGCGACGTTGCAGCAACTGGCTGTCCGGCGGCGAGATGAGCTTGAACACCCAGTACAGCACGCTAATACCGACAAACAGCCCCAGCGCGGTACTGACGGCGGTATCCGCGCTGAAGGTCATGTTGTTGCTGGGTTGGGTGATGATGGTAAACGGAATGCAGAAACCCAGCCCGTAAGGCAGCGTGGGCCGGCTCGCCAATACCAACAGGCCGACGAAGTAGGGCCCGGCCAGGACCAGCACCAGCATCTCGAAGTCGCCGCTGCTGTGGGACAACAGGCCCAGACCGAACAGCAGTGCCACGGGAATCGACACCATGGTGCCGATCAGTACCCGCGGCAGGATGACGGACAGGGCAACGAGCGAGAAACGCGAGAACATCACGGAGAAGACAACCGGCATGATCATCAGCATGATTGCGGCCTGGCTGGCCGTCTGTACCCAGACGATGGCCCCGATCAGGAACACCGCAGCCGTCCGCAACCCGTTGACGGCGCCCACCAGCGGATCGCGGTGGGTCTTCAGGCGCGGCGCATTGAGCAGTGTCTGGTCGCGATTCTCCAGCGCATTGTAGGCGCGCAGTACCACCACCAGATCGCCCACCATCTCCAGCGCCGTCTGGCTGAGGCGTGAGACGATGGCCTCCTCCCCTTCCTGCTGGTCACGCAGCTGCTTAAGCTGGCGGCGTAGTTGCTGGGCCAGGCGATAGCCCTCTTCGTAACTGTCGGTCTCGGCGATTTGCGTGAGCTGCCGGCGCATGAGCGCGAGCAGCTCGGCAAAGGCGGGCGAGACCAGTTCGGCATGGTTGCGCCGGAATCGACCGATAATCTGCGTCACCGCCAGCAGCGACAGGATGCGGTTGCACAACAGGCTCGCGGCCCGGCCCCGCCCCGGTCCTTCGGGGCCTTCGTACGCCACGGCGCTGGAATCGTCGTTCACCGCCACCAGGGTTTCCAGGATCTGGTCGGCATGCTTGTGGCGCTGCTCGTGGGAGCTGTCCGGATCCAGCTCCACGGTGATGTATTCCAGCGTGTCGTTGATGGCCGATCGGGCCTGGGCGCGCAGGCTGTCCTTGACCTTCACCGGCCACAGCAGCTGGCTGACCAGCATGGCGCAGATGGCCCCCACGGTAATCTCGCTGATACGGGCCTGGGCGATGGCAAACACCACTTGGCTGTCGGCGGCACTGGCATTGGCCATCACCAGCACGACCACCAGGCCGGCGGTCATGCCCGCCATGGCAAAGGCATAGATGTAGTTGATGCTGTGGACCATGGAGGCCGCGGCCGAATTGAGCCCGATCCATACGGTTAGACACCCCAGCGCCAGTACCGGATAGCCCGACAGGAACGCCAGGATCAGGATACCGACTCCACCTCCGGCCGCCGACCCGACGATCTGGCAGATGGCCTTCTCGATCACCAGGCCGCTCTCCGGCCGGATCTGCAGGAACACCGCCGAGACCAGCGCCCAGTACGGCCGGTCCAGTTGCAGGTACATGGACACAAACAGCGCCAGGGCCATCGAGATCACCCCTTTCAGGGCAAAGATGACCGCACGCCGCTCCGGCATCAGCAACTGGGCGAGGGCGGGATGCAGCGCCATGGGCCAGGCCCCTACTGGTCGTCGCCGAGGTAGATGGAGACGGTCATCCCGGCGCTGATATTGACGTCGTCCGGCACCGGGTCCAGGGCGATATCGACCGGGATGCGCTGGGCCAGCCGCACCCAGTTGAACGCCTGTTGAACCTGCGGCAGCAGTTGATTGTTGCTGCTGGTGTTGCTGTCGGCAATGCCCCTGGCAATGCTGGTCACGGTACCGGTCAGGGTCTGCCCGCCACCCATCAGCCTGATCCGGGCCGCCTGGCCGGGGTGTACCCGTTGCAGCTTGGTTTCCTCGAAGTAGCCGGTCACGTAGAAGGAGCCCGTCTTGATCAGCGAGAGCACAGAATTGCCCCGGGGCACGTAGTTGCCTTCCCGCAGGCCCAGGTTGCTGATGGTGCCGTCATCCGGCGCCACCACTTCGGTGCGTTCAAGGTCGATCTGGGCGGCATACAGCTGGGCCTGGGCCAGGTCATAGGCCGCCTTGGCGGACTCCGACTTGATGCGGTAGGTGTCCAGATCCTCTTCGCTGATGGCCTGACGCCCGGACAGCTGCTGACGCCGCTTGTACTGGTGTTTGGCCAGTTCCCAGGCAATCCGCTTCTGATCCACTCTGGCCTTGGCTTCGGCGATGGCAGCCTTGTAGCGCGTGTTGTCGATGCTGAACAGCACATCGCCTTTGTTGACAGCCTGATGGTTGCCGACGGCCAGGTCCGTGACCCAGCCGGACACATCCGGCGCAATGGTGATGACGTCCGCCCGAATCCGGCCGTCACGGGTCCAGGGTGAATACAGATAGTGGTTCCAGACCCAGGTGCCGGCGGCGATAGCCACGGCGACCACCAGAAGGGTCGTCCCTACACGTAACAGCTTTCCCATGTGTCAGGTCCATTTTCCGTACAGAAAGACAACCGCCGCCAGGAAACAGACAAAAAGCCCGACGTCGAACCACGCTTCCTTCCAGATCAGCCGACGCAGGTCCAACTGGTGAAGAACCAGGCGCGTGACGAGCGTCAGCGCAAAGGCGATGGGCGCAAACACCACCAGTGGACTGAACAGCATTCCGCCAAAACCCAGTTCATGCAGCATGGGCACCGGATCTCCATGGTTACCGGAAGAAAGTCAGAGTGAATCGTCCGAAACGCACTCCCGGCGATCGGAACTCCCCTGGAAGGATAGTCAAATCAAACGCATCCCGGGGATTGGATACGATAATGATCCGATTCTGGAGGTTATCACGGCAGGATTCCAGTCATCGACCGGGGCAGCCGGTCCGTGATTTCCAGCATCGACCTGGTTGCCGCCTCTCCATGGCCGGCGTCCACCATCCTGTGGCAAGCCCCCATACCCTAATCGGCGCAGGCCGGTTAAGGTAGGCCAATACGGATCGGCGACCGACTGCCCGGGAACGGGTCGCCGATCCGCGCTGTGTATGACCTGGAGTACTCATGACAGACAACGACGAACCGGTGGTCCTGCTGGACAGCCAGCACCGACCGATCGGGACCGCGCCCAAGGCCACGGTCCATACCACCGACACGCCGCTGCACCTCGCCTTCTCCAGTTACCTGCTCAACGACGAAGGTGAGCTCTTACTGACCCGCCGTGCCCTGAGCAAAGTGGCCTGGCCCGGCGTCTGGACCAATTCCGCCTGCGGTCACCCGCTGCCCGACGAGGCGCCCGCCGATGCCGCAAGACGGCGCTGCAGGTACGAGTTGGGAGTTGAAATCCACGACGTCACGCTCCTGCTGCCGGACTTCGCCTACCGGGCCCAGGACGCCTCCGGCATTGTGGAAAACGAGTTTTGCCCGGTGTTTTCGGCCCGCTGCGCCGGCGATCTCCACCTGCGGCCCAGCGAGGTGATGGACAGCCGCTGGGTAAGCTCGGGGGATCTGCTCACTGCCGTTGCCGCAACCCCCTGGGCATTCAGCCCGTGGATGGTTGCCCAATTGCAGCGCCTGCAGGCCGAAGGCATTACCGAAAGCTGGCCAGGCCTCGCCTGATGTTGCTGGTCCGATGGCCAGGACGCGCAGGATTTCGACGAAGAGGGTCAGTCCGACGCTTTCAGGGAGTCCGCTGAATCCTTCTGCTTCGCGACGGGATGTCCGGGCAACCCCGCCGTGAGGCGTTCCAGGTCTTCGGTTTCCAGGGTCTCGTGGGCCAACAGCTCCTTCGCACAGGTCTCCAGCATGGTCCGGTGATCGGCTAAGGCCTGGTAGGTACGCTCGAACACGCTCTGGATGATCTCGCGAACGGCCTCGTCGATGGCTTCCGCGCTGTGCTCGCTGAACGGTCGCTCACCGGAGGCGCCATACTGGCCGAGCAGGTTGGGTCGTTCCGTATCGTAGGTGACGTAGCCCAGGTTTTCGTCCATGCCATAACGGGCCACCATGCTGCGGGCAATGTCGGTGGCCTTGGCAAGATCGTCGGCCGCACCGGTGGACAAGTGCTCGAAGATCAGTTTTTCAGCGGCGCGACCACCCAGCAAGACGGCAATCTTGTTCTCCAGCTCTTCCCGGGTCATCAGGAAGCGGTCTTCAGTGGGCCGTTGCAGGGTGTAGCCCAGGGCACCAATGCCACGCGGGATAATCGAAACCTTGTGAACCGGGTCGACACCCGGCAGCATCAACGCCATCAGGGCGTGGCCCATTTCATGGTGGGCGACAATGGCCCGCTCCCGCGCATTGAGGATGCGGTTCTTTTTCTCCAGTCCGGCCACAATCCTTTCGATAGCCTGGGTGAAGTCTTCCATGGTGACCTGCGTGGCCCGGCGACGCGTTGCCAGCAGAGCCGCCTCGTTGACCAGGTTGGCCAGGTCCGCGCCGGTAAAGCCCGTGGTCAGGGCCGCCACCTGCTCCAGCGACACCAGCGGATCCAGCAGGATTTTCTTGGCATGGACTTTCAGGATCTGCACCCGGCCGCGCTTGTCCGGCCGGTCCACCAGTACCTGCCGATCGAAGCGCCCCGCCCGCAGCAGCGCCGGATCGAGAATCTCCGGCCGGTTGGTGGCCGCCAGCAGCACCAGGCCCTCGCTGGGGTCGAAGCCGTCCAGCTCCACCAGCAACTGGTTAAGGGTCTGCTCCCGCTCGTCGTGGCCACCGCCGGGGTTAAAGGCCCCGCGCGCCCGGCCGAGGGCATCCAGTTCATCGATAAAGATAATGGCCGGTGCTTTCTGGCGCGCCTGCTCGAACAGGTCGCGAACCCGGGCGGCGCCGACACCCACGAACATCTCGACAAATTCCGAACCGCTGATGGAGAAGAACGGCACCGCTGCCTCGCCGGCGACGGCGCGGGCCAGCAACGTCTTGCCGGTGCCCGGCGGACCAACCAGCAGGACTCCTTTGGGAATATGGGCGCCCAGACTGCCGTAGCGTTTGGGGTCCTTGAGGAATTCGATGATTTCCTGCAATTCCTCCTTGGCTTCATCCACGCCGGCCACATCGTCGAAGCCGACACGCGTGTCGGTTTCCACATAGATCTTGGCGCGACTCTTACCCACCTGCATGAAGCTGCCCATACCGCCACCACCGGCGCCTCCCGCCAGGCGTCGAATCACGAACAGCCAAACTCCGAGGAACAGGGCCATCGGCAGTAGCCAGGAGAGAACCTGGGTAAACCAGGTCTGGTCCCGGGTGGCGCTGTACTCGACACCCGCCTTCTCGAGATCGGCGCGCAAATCCGACGGTACGGGAATCGTCGTGAACTTCGAGGCGCCTTCCTGGGGGGACTTGTACTCTCCGCGGATACGATCACCGCCGACCACCACGCTCGCAACCTGACCGTCCGCCAGCGCCTGCTGGAACTCGCTGTAGGGAATCGTCCGGACGTCGCTGCTTCCCTGCAAGTAGTCCCTCAGGAACAACATCGCGAACAGGAATGCCAGCGCGTACCAGAGATAGGGCTGATTTCTGGGAGGTGAAGGTAGAGTCGCCATAGGTTCAACGATAGAACGACCGGCAGCTCACCAGTATGACCTGAATCAAGCAAATGACAGGTCAGGCCGGGGCTGCCCCTGCCCCCACATCACGTGTGAGCGGCGATGGCACTCACCCCAAGGGAAACCCCTGCACCGTCTCCCGGAAGCCGGCCAGCGCATCGCCGGCGCCAGGGCGTTCATGCTGTGCTCAACCGCACGGCGTCGCCAGGCGCCGAGGTTCATGCCGTGGCACGCGACAGACGACCGCCAACTGACGCCTTTTTCCGGCACAGCCGTCACTTTCGTAAATCCTTAACCATCCTGTCATTTATCGTCGATAACCTCCCTACTCGGATGACAGGGCATAACCGCCCGACGCCTGGATAAAACCTGATGGGGAAATAAACGCATGAGCAAGGAAATCGAAACCCACGAACTCTTGAACCAGAGCACCAACGAGCCCTTCTCGTCGGTGCTGGACCGCCGCCTGAAGCGCAGGGATGTGATGCGTGGCAGCCTCCAGATTGCCGCAGCCACCATGCTGGGCGGCTTTGGCCTGAGCCTGGCCGGCTGCAGCGACGATGATGATGACAACGACGGGTCCACCAAACAGCCGCTAACCCTCGGGTTTGACGCCATCCTCGGCTCCAAGACGGACGCCATCGTCGTACCGCCCGGCTACACCGCCCAGATCCTGATTCCCTGGGGCACCGCACTGAACGACAGCATCAGCGGCTGGAGCGAGTCGCTGGCCTTTACACCAACCATCCAGGAAAACAGCGTCGGCATGCACCACGACGGCATGTACCACTTCCCGCTGGCTGAAGACACCGCCTCCAGCAATTTTATCCTGGCGTTGAACAACGAATACATCGATCAGGCCGCGCTGTGGGAACCGCAAGGCGGCCCGACCACCACCAGCCCACGCCCGGCCGATGAAGTACGTACCGAGATCAACGCGCACGGCGTCACGCTGGTTGAAGTCAAGAAAGCCTCTGACGGCAGCTGGAGCCACGTTGAGAACTCGCCCTACAACCGTCGCATCACGTCGGCCACCGAAATCGGCCTGGCCGGCCCGGTCGCCGGCAGCGATTACGTCATCACCAAGTACTCAACGGACGGCACCAAAACCCGCGGCACCAACAACAACTGTGCAGCCGGCTACACCCCGTGGGGCACCTACCTGACCTGTGAGGAAAACTGGCCGGGTTACTTCGTCAAGACCGCCAGCCGTTACAACGATGACGATCGACTGGGGATCGAGTCCAGCGGCGGTCGCTACGGCTGGGAAACCGCGGCCGGTGACGGCTCCGAAGTCAATGACGAGTTCGGCCGCTTTGACGCCACGCCCTCAGGCGCCACCGCTGCAGACGATTACCGCAACGAGCCGCGCACCTTCGGCTACATCGTCGAGATCGACCCGTACACCGGCGAAGCGATGAAGCGCACTCACCTGGGCCGTTTCCGCCACGAAGGCTGCTGGCCGGGTAAACTGGTGGAAGGCGAGCCGGTGGTGTTCTACTCCAGTCACGACTCCCGCAACGAATACATCTACAAGTTTGTTTCCGATGCCGTCTGGAGCGCGTCGGATGCCAACAATGTCGGCGGCACCTATGACCGCATGGCCATCGGCAGCAAGTACATGGACGAAGGGACCCTGTACGTGGCCAAGTTCAATGCCGACGGCACGGGCGAATGGCTGCCACTGACACCGGACGCGGAAACCCCGGCCGGTGGCACCCTGGCTGCGGCCCTGGGCCTGGCCGCCGATGACCTGGCCGGCGTGATCATTAATACCTGTGACGCGGCCGATATCATGGGCGCGACCCCGATGGACCGTCCGGAATGGGGCGCGGTTGATCCGGCCAGCGGCGATGTGTACATGACGCTGACCAACAACTCCAAGCGTACCGCTGAGGGCGTTGCCGCCACTTACACAAACAGCGGCACAGACATCGATGACCTGGGTGTTGGCTATGCCACCGCACCGGTCAACGCCCCCAACCCGCGCGCCGACAACGAAAACGGCCAGATCATCCGCTGGCAGGAAGGCACCGCCTCCTCGACCACGTTTGAGTGGGAAATTTTCGTCTTCGGTGGTGCCGTGACCGGCAACGACAATCCGTCAGGCCTGACCGAACTGAACCAGTTCGCCAGCCCGGATGGCCTGTTCTACGACCAGCGTGATGGTGAAGAGGGTATCCTCTGGGTCGAGACCGACAATGGCGGCAACGCCGTGGCAGACTACACCAACGACCAGCTGCTGGCCGTCGTGCCCTCGTCGGTCTCCGGCAACAGCAACAGCCCATCGGTCGTCGATCAGCAGGATCAGAGCAACCTCAAGCGCTTTGCGGTGGGTCCGAATGGCTGCGAGATCACCGGTATCTTCACCACACCGGACAAGACCGCACTGTTCATCAACGTGCAGCACCCGGGCAACTGGCCGTCCAGTAGCGATGCGACTGCCGTCACTTCCGGCACCGTTCGACCGCGGGCATCCACGGTCGTGATCCAGAAAGCCGATGGCGGCCAGGTGGGCGTGTAAGCCGACTGCCACACGCTGAAATGAGAAAACCGGGGCCTCGGCTCCGGTTTTTTTGTGCCCATTTAACGAAGAGAGCCCGTGCAGCCCCCGTCAACCGCCGCGAGGCTGGAGGCCCTACTGGACCCGGCCGTAAACGCCCATGGCGACAACCAGTTGGTCAGCAACGTCGCCGAGCCGGCCAATGGCCGTGCCGGTGGCCTGGATCTCCTCGCCGGTTGCGCGCCGGAGGTCGTCCATGGCGTGCATGCTCTGCACCACGTCCGCGCTGGCGCCGGCCTGATCCTCGGTCGTGGCGACCATACGCTCGACCATGCCACTGGTTTCCCGGATAGCCGCATCGATGTTGCCCAGGATACGATCCATCTCATCGCCGGACGCCAGCCCCTGACGGCTGGCGTCCCGGGCGTCCCCCATGGCGGCCAGGACTTCCTCGGTGTGGCTGCCGATCGTACGGATCAGGTTGTGGATATTGGAGGTGGAACTGGCGGTTTTCCTGGAAAGCTGGCGCACCTCGTCAGCGACCACCGCGAAGCCACGACCGTGTTCCCCGGCCCGGGCCGCTTCAATCGAGGCGTTCAGGGCCAACAGGTTGGTCTGTTCGGTGATGGCGCCGATAACGTCCAGGACCTGATCGATCTGACGCAACTCGCCGTCCAGGGCATCGAGTCGGCTTGCCGCGGTTTCCACCCGTTCGGACACCCGCTGCAGGACCTGGACCGTGTCTTCGCCAGCCCGGTTCCCCTGTTCGACAAGGTTCCGCGTTTCCTCCACCTGGGCCATGGCCTGTTGGGCAAAGGCGGCCATGTTGTGCCCCTTGTCATCCATATCGCCCATGGCGCTGCCAATCCGGTTCAGGCGATCTTCCTGGGCCTGGGCATTGGCGTTTACCGAGTCAGAGCGATCCACCAGGTCGTGGACGGAGGTCCGGGTTTCCGTCACCGCCATGCCGATGGCCTCCACCAGCCGCTCCACCTGATCGACAAAGGTGTTGATGCGCTGACAGATCTCGCCGATCTCGTCGTTCTGGTGCGGGAGTCGCTGACTCAGGTCCCCCTGCTGGAGCCGGTCGACGGCGGCGGAGACATGATCGATATTGCGCCGCAGACGGCGTCCGACCCAGCCCTGGAACAGGGCGATGAGGATGACCGCGCCCACCAGCGGCGTAATGACGATCCAGACAATGCGCTCCATGGCCTGCTCGATCCGGGCGCTCGCCGCATTCGCCTCGGAGCGGACGTCGACAGCCAGGGCGTTCAGGCCATCCACGGCCGGTTTGAGATGCTGATTGTAGAGCACATCCGGAATCGACAGGGCATCCGCGGGACTGTCCTGGGCAATGTCCAGGGCGGTCATCCAGCCATCGTAATAGCTGTCCCAATGGGCCTTGATGTTCGCCAGCGACTGCCGGGCGTCGTCCGTCTGGAGGCTGTCGTCCAGTGTCTTGAACAGCGGCCCCACGACCGCGTCCGTCTTTTCGAAATGCGGCCGGGTTTCATCGACCAGGATCGGGTCGTCCCGGGAGGTGGCCAGCCCCTGGGCCTCAATCTGGAGAATCGCCTTCTCCACGGATTCCAGCGCCTGGAAATGCTGGTAGTCCTGACGCAGGTTCAAGAGGGTATGGCCGGACAGCGCCATCACGGCGAGCAGACTGACCAGGGTCACCGCCATGACAAGGCGGAGCTGGTTGCGGATTTTCATGGCAGACCTCGTGGCAACAACAATATGCCTCGGGCAGTCCCTGACCCGAGTACGATCTGGAGGGGCCAGTGTGTCCGCAATAAATGACAGTCAGGTTACAACGTGATACCGGTAGCCGGTTGATCCCGCTGAAAAAACAGTCCAAGCCCGGCGCCGATGGACATCTTTGCCCGGGTCAAGCTTTCTTGACGAACTCCGACTTCAGCTTCATCGCACCCACGCCATCGATCTTGCAGTCGATGTCGTGGTCGCCATCCACCAAACGGATGTTCTTGACCTTGGTGCCGACTTTCACCACCAGGCTGGAGCCTTTCACCTTGAGATCCTTGATGACGGTCACGGTGTCACCATCCTGCAGCGTATTGCCGTTGGCATCGCGGATCACCGGACCGGTGTCGGCGTCAGCCTGTTCGGCTTCGGTCCATTCATGGCCGCACTCGGGGCACACGAGCTGGACGCCGTCCTCGTAGGTGTATTCAGACTGGCACTGGGGACAGGGAGGGAGCTGTGACATGGTAATGGCCTGCAGGATTTGAAAGGCGGAGATCATAGCAAAGGAGCCCCTGATTAGCTCCCAAATTCGCGATCTCCGCCCTGCCCCAATCGACAATGAATGGGCGGTCAGCCGTAACGACCGGTGATGTAGTCTTCCGTCTGCTTGTTGGCCGGTGCTGTGAAGATCGTGGTGGTGTCGTCGAACTCCACCAGCTCGCCCAGGTACATGAAGGCGGTGTAGTCGGACACCCGCGAGGCCTGCTGCATGTTGTGGGTGACGATCACGATGGTGTAGTCGTCCTTGAGCTCGTTGATCAGCTCCTCGATCTTGAGGGTGGAGATCGGGTCCAGCGCGGAAGCGGGTTCATCCAGCAGCAACACCTCGGGCTTCACCGCGATACCGCGGGCGATGCACAGCCGCTGCTGCTGGCCACCGGACAGGCGCGTGCCGCCCTGGTGCAGTTTGTCCTTCACTTCATCCCACAGCGCGGCCTTGCGCAAGGCCCATTCAACGCGCTCCTCCATGTCCACTCGGGACAGGCGCTCGTAGAGCTTCACGCCAAAGGCCACGTTGTCGAAGACAGACATGGGGAACGGCGTCGGCTTCTGGAACACCATACCGACTTTCGCCCGCAGCAGGTTCAGATCCTGCTTGCGATCCAGCACGTTGCAGCCGTCCAGCAGGATCTCTCCGGAGGCCCGCTGGTCCGGATACAGCTCGTAGATGCGGTTCATCGTCCGCAGCAGCGTCGACTTGCCGCAGCCGGACGGCCCGATGAACGCCGTCACTTTCTTTTCCGGGATGCGGATGTTGATGTCTTTCAGGGCGTGGAACTTGCCATAGTGGAAGTTCAGGTCACGGACCGTGATCTTGGATGAATCCAGCATGGTATCGACGCTCACCGGCTCCGATGCGGACGCGGCCACCGAGTCCGGTGCCGACATCTGGTACTGACCGGTTGTGCCGCTGTCCAGCGGCCCGGCTTTCATTGCAGACATTCCGGGATAAAGTGCCATGGATACGTACCTTTATTTGCCTTCCCGCAGCCAGATGCGGGCAATGATATTGAGAAGCAGGATGGTGACCGTGATCAGCAGTGAACCGGCCCAGGCCAGGTGCTGCCAGTCGTCATAGGGGCTCATGGCAAACTGGAAGATCACCACAGGCAGGTTCGACATGGGCTGGGACATGTCGGTCGTCCAGAACTGGTTGTTGAGGGCGGTAAACAGCAGCGGCGCGGTCTCGCCGCTGATACGGGCAATCCCCAGCAGGATGCCGGTGGCAATGCCCCGGGCCGCGGCCCGATAGACGATGGCGCTGACCACCTTCCACTGGGGCGCACCCAATGCGGCAGCCGCCTCGCGCATCTGGTCCGGCACCAGGTGCAACATGTCTTCGGTGGTGCGGACGACAACCGGCAGAACAATAAGCGCCAGAGCCAGACCGCCGGCCCAGCCGGAGAAGTGCCCGGTGCTCACCACCACAACGCCATAGATGAATACACCGATAATGATTGACGGTGCACTCAGCAGGATGTCGTTGACGAACCGCACCACGCTGGCAAAGCGCGAGGACCGCCCGAATTCACACAGGAAGGTACCCGCCAGGACACCCGCCGGCGCCCCGATCAGCACCCCGAGGCCGGTCAGCATCAGGCTGCCGACAATGGCGTTGGCCAGGCCGCCCGCCTCTCCCGGGGGCGGCGTGGACTGGGTGAACAGGTCCAGGTTGATCCATTGCAGCCCGTTACTGAACAGGGTCCACAGCAGCCACCCCAGCCAGAACAGGCCGAACAGTGTGGTCAGGACCGAAACGGTCAGGTTGAAAGCGTTGATCAGACGGCGACGCAGATACAGGGAGGAATTCATGGTTCAGCTCGCTTTCCCTTCTTTGGCCTTCAGGCGGATCAGCATGAGCTTGGCGATAGCCAGCACCACGAAGGTCAGCAGGAACAGGACCAGGCCGAGGGAGATCAGCGACGAGGTGTAAATGGCCCCGTCCGCTTCGGTGAACTCGTTGGCCAGCGTGGACGAAATCGTGTTACCGGGCATGAACAGGGAGCCGGAGACATTGTGGGAGTTGCCGATGACAAAGGTGACGGCCATGGTTTCGCCCAGCGCCCGGCCCAGCCCCAGCATGATGCCACCGACAACGCCGATCTTGGTGTAGGGCAACACCACCTTCCAGACCACTTCCCAGGTGGTTCCGCCCAGGCCGTACGCGGATTCCTTGTAGACCGGCGGTACGGTCTCGAACACATCGCGCATGACCGCAGCCATGAACGGGATGATCATGATCGCCAGGATCAGCCCGGCGGTGAACATGCCGATACCCATCGGCGGCCCCTGGAACAGCCCGCCAATGAGTGGCCAGTCGCCCAGGTTGTCGGTCATCCAGGGCTGCACGTTCTCGGAAAACCAGGGCGCAAAGACAAACAGGCCCCACATCCCGTAGATGATGCTGGGGACCGCTGCCAGCAATTCGATAGCCACACCGATCGGGCGTTTGAGCCAGACCGGCGCCAGCTCAGTAATAAACAGGGCAATGCCGAAACTGACCGGTACGCCGATCAGCAGTGCCAGCAATGACGTCACCAATGTGCCGTAGATCGGGGCCACCGCACCGTAGACATCCGTGACGGGGTTCCAGTCATTGGTGGTCAGGAAATTGAAGAAGCCGTATTGTTCAAGGGCCGGCCAGGCCCCGACAAGCAGCGTGATAAACACGCCGAGGACAGAGAGTGCCACCAGCAGGGCGAAGAACTGGGTCAGACCGCGGAAGGCCTTGTCGGCCAGGTGCCCGGTGCGACCGGTCCGGGCGTCCGTCGCCGGGATCGAACCGTCCGTTGTCAGTTCTGTGCTCACTCGGTGTCCTCCATCGACCAGACCGTCTGGCCGGTTAATACGCGACCGCTATTGGGATCGCTGATTGCAAAAAACGCACAGGCCCCTCGCGGCGACCTGTTGCGTTCGTGGTGACCGGACCGGGTGGCGCTCTCGCCTCCACCCGGCCCTGTCGTGGGTGAGGTCACCCGATCAGTTGGACATGCTTACGGTCCAGACATCGTTGCCGTTGGAGCCTTTGATTTCCTTGGCCCAGGTCTTCTCGACCAGCTTCACAACGCTGTCCGGCATCGGCACGTAGTCCAGTTTGTTGGCCATGTCGTCGCCGTTGGCGTAGCTCCAGTCGAAGAACTTCAGGACCGCCTGGGTCACTTCCGGCTTGGACGCCTGCTTGTAGACCAGGATGAACGTGGCACCGGTGATCGGCCAGCTGTTGGCGCCCGGCTGATCGGTCAGGACCATGTAGAAGCCATCCGCGTTAGCCCAGTCAGCGCCGGCAGCCGCGGCCTGGAAGTTCTCGGCGGTCGGCGACACGTAGTTGCCGTCGTGGTTTTCCAGCTGGGCGTAGGCCATCTTGTTCTGCAGGGCATAGGCGTACTCGACGTAGCCGATGGAACCGTTGATGCGGTCAACATAGGACGCCACACCCTGATTGCCCTTGCCGCCGACACCGGCCGGCCACTTGACGGCTTTCTCGTTACCGATCTCGTTTTTCCAGTCGCTGGAAACCTTGCTCAGGTAGTTGGTGAAGATCCAGGTGGTGCCGGAACCGTCAGAACGGTGAACAACGGTGATGGCCTTGTCCGGCAGGTTCAGGTCCGGGTTCAGCTCGGCAATTTCGGAATCGTTCCACTTCTTCACCTTGCCCATGAAGATGTCGGCCAGGGCTTCCCCGGACAGTTTCAGGTCACCGGCCTTGATGCCGTCGATGTGGACAACCGGTACCACACCGCCCATGACCATCGGGAACTGCATCAGGCCGATTTCATCCAGTTTTTCCGGAGTCAGCGGCGCATCGGAGGCACCGAAGTCGACGGTCTTGGCAGAGATCTGCTTGATGCCGCCGCCAGAGCCGATGGCCTGGTAGTTGAACTTGACACCGGTTTCCTTCTGGTAGGCGCTCGCCCACTTGCCATACACCGGGTAAGGGAAGGTGGCGCCAGCGCCGGAAATTTCGTTGACGTCCGCCGCAGCGGCCGTGCTCAGGGCGAATGTTGCCGTTGCAACCATCAGGCCCCGTGAAATCAGCTTGAGCATCGTTTTCTCCTTGAATCGTTTTATGAAGGACGCGTTTTTCGCAGTACTCGTGCTGTGAGTCGGGACCAGCTTCGTCAGATCGTGTGACAGTATGGTGACGACAATGTGACAGAAAGATGACAGCCCGGGTCGGTAGATGACCTAGAGCAAATAGCGACACTTTTTGGGGCTTGCGTCTGATGGTATCGACGGAAAAACGGACGCTCAGAGAGGCGGGTGAGAGCTGGGGGAAAGCGGGCTCCGGCGGGAACCGGAGCCCGACTGTCGCGCGGGTGTCAGGCCCGGCTGAGGAACTTGCGCTCCTCGACGTTGATCCGGATGCGGTCCCCGGTGGAGATATGCTCGGGCACCTGCACGACCAGCCCGGTAGTCAGACGGGCGGGCTTGGTCCGTGCGGTCGCCGAACCGCCCTTGACGGACGGATCGGTTTCCTCGATCACCAGTTCCACCGTCGGCGGCAGCGCGAGGGATACCGGCGCGTCACTCACCAGGATCACCATCAGGCCCTGGGTATCTTCACTGATGAACAGCAGCTCGTCGGCAATGGCTTCGCGATTGAGGCTGTACTGGCTGAAGTCCTCGGAATCCATGAAGACGTACTCGTCGCCGTCGGCGTAGGAAAAGGTTGCCGGACGACGCACCAGGTCGGCCAGGTTCAACATGTCGGAGTCCTTGAAGGTCTCGTCGATCTTGCTGCCCGTGACCACATCGTACATGCGCATCCGGTAGAGGCTCCCGCCGGCACGCCCCTGGGGCACTGAGCGCTCGATGTCCTTCACGAAATAGACGTTGCCCTGGTATTCAACGGCGGAATTCTTCTTGATTTCACTGGCTCTTGGCATGGCTCTGGTTCCGAACTGAAATGGAAATGTGCGCAACCGATATACCACGAAGACCGGCACCGGGCGAGTGCTTCGTCAACCGGACGGTTGACGCCGGAGAGTGGGCCTGCGGTCAGGTGCCATCAAAACAGACCGTTGCGAGCGCCCGCCAAACCGCCCACCATCGGTGAATCCAGTCAGTCAAAGGAAACGCCGCCATGACCATCTACAACCTGGGCTCCATCAACCTCGATCACGTCTATCGGGTCCGGCATTTTGTCCGCCCCGGCGAAACGCTCTCGTCTTCCGGCTATCGTGCCCTTCTGGGCGGCAAGGGCGCCAACCAGTCGATCGCCTTGGCCAGGGCGGGCGCCGAGGTCAGACACATCGGTGCCATTGGCGAAGCGGACGCCTGGATCCTCCAGACACTGATTGAAGCCGGGGTGGAAACTTCGGCCATTGCCCGACGCCAGGAAGCCAGTGGCCATGCCATCATCCAGGTGACCCGGGAGGCGGAAAACGCGATCCTGCTGTATCCCGGCGCGAATCACAGCTTGACACGTTCGCAGATTGAACAGGCCCTGGTCCGGGGCGGTTCGGGTGACTGGCTGCTCCTGCAGAACGAGACCAATGGCCTGTCGGATGCCATGGATCTGGCCACGGAGCGCGGTGTCCGCGTGGCCTTCAATCCGGCCCCCATGGTGAGCCGGGACATCGCGCCCCTGCTCGACCGGGTCGACCTGCTGATCGTCAATGAGGGCGAAGCGATGGACCTGACCGGGGCGTCCACCGTCGCCGCCGCCGAGGCCCGTCTGCACAACGACTATCCCCGGCTCCGCATCCTGCTGACGCTGGGCCGGGACGGTGTCGTCTACGTGACGCCGGAAGGCCGGTACCGGGCCCCCGCGTTCAGCGTCGACGCCGTGGACACGACCGCCGCCGGCGATACCTTTATCGGGTTCTGTCTAGCGGACCTGGCAGCCGGACAGGCACCGGAGATGGCGCTGCGCCGGGCCAGTGCGGCCGCCGCCCTGTGCGTCACGCGTGCCGGTGCAGCCAGCGCCATCCCGACGCTTGCCGAGGTCGAGACCTTCCTGGCGTCGAACGTGCCTTGACTGGATCGGTAAAAAGCCAGGGCCGTAGCGGCGCCCGGCAACAGGACCGCCGTCAGGAGGTATGGGCGGGCCTACGGGGAAGCCATCGATGTCGCAGTCGTCCGGGTCATGGCGTTCGTATCCGGCCCGGATCTGGAACGTGTATGGCCAACAAGCGCATGGCAGCGCTCATGGACCTGTGATCGCCCTATCCTGAACGGTCGTCATCGGAGGGCGAGCCGGACGACATCGCATCGGTGTCCACCAGGCGTGCCCGCACACGAGGCAACTGCTCCGGATACGCCTGCTGGATATAGGTCACCAGACCTTCGCGCACGATACAGCGCAACTCCCAGCTCTGACTGGAATCCGGCGCACTCATCAGAAAGCGGATTTGCATGGCCTGGTCGCTCGAATCCGTCACCTGGACCAGCTCCACATTGCCATCCCACTGCTTGGATGCCCTCAGCAAACGACCAAACTCGGTTCGCAAGGGGTCAATCGGCATGGTGTAGTCCACCCAGATAAAAACCGTGCCGAGCATGTCAGCCGTGTTGCGGGACCAGTTCTGGAACGGGTTTTCGATAAACCATTGCAGGGGCACGATCAGGCGTCTTAGATCCCAGACCCGCAGCACCACGTAGGTGGCGGTCACCTCTTCCACCCAACACCATTCGCCCTGAACGTACAGCACGTCATCGATCCGGAAGGGCTGGGTTAAAGCGATCTGCATCCCTGCCAGCAGATTGCTGAGCACCGGCCGCGCGGCAAAGCCCAAAATGATGCCGCCCACACCCGCCGAGGCCAGCAGGCTGGCGCCGAGCTGTCGGACGGATTCAAACGTCATCAGCGCCGCGCCCAGACCCAGAATCACGATCAACACATTCAGGCAACGCACCAGGAAGCGGGTTTGCGTCTCCACCTTCCGGGCCCGTTTCCACTGCCCTTCCAACACCGGATTCAGGTGGACGATCACCTCCCCAATGGCCGACGTCAGGCGCACTGCCGCCCAGGTCAATGCCAGGATCAACAGCAGCGTCGCCATTTGCTGGAGGCCAGCCAGCAACGGAAGATCGCCGGGAACGGCGCTGAGCATCCCGTTGAGCACCAGCAGGCAGGACACGACACCCAGCGCCCGGGCGGCGGCATCGAGGAACAGGCGGGGAACGGTTCGGGAATCGGTAAAGTGGCGAATCAGTGCGAGCGACAGCCGGTAGACCACGTAGGTGGCTGCCACTGCCGCCAACGAGGTCAGGCCCGGCAAGAGCCATGCCTGCAGACCAGTTTCCAGAGCTTTCAGCATGACCGGGATCCGAGAACCATGTATTGCAAAACTAACCCATGAGCCCCGTGAGCGAAAGCATCCCGTCGGCGCCGGGCCGACAGAATCCGAACAAGCGCTCAACTAACCACTCCGGATAGCCGCCAACACCTTCCCTTTCCCGCCCGGTGGTCCGAATTGAATCCGAACAAATGACAAAACTAATCTGATAGCAAGGGGTTAGCTGCCTAGTGTGCCTTTATTGGCAAGGCGACCACCCCATTCCAATTGCATCAACGACAGGTTATCCCGATGACAGCCGCAGCACTCAAAATGCCGACAACAACCCAGGCCGGGAATACCGCCGGGCAGCCCTCCATTCCCATTCGTCACATGAACTTCCGGTTCGACGGCAAGGACGTGGACACCAACTTCTACCTCAACGCCGAACTGGCGAGCGGCTACTTCTCGGCGCTGTCGATCTTCCTGACCTACGGCGAGGATCTGGTGATCGAGACCGCCCGTTACCACAGGGACTTCCTGACCGATCCGGTACTCAGGCAGCGGGTGACGGCGCTGATTGGCCAGGAGGCGCTGCATTCGAAGGTGCACGAAGAATGGAACGACATTCTCCGGATGCATCGCTACCCGGTATCCCTATACCGCTTCCTGGCGCAGAACGTCTTCGACTACGGTTTCCGTCGCTTCCCGCAACCGCTGAAGCTGTCGCTGATGGCGGGAATCGAGCACTTCACCGCGGTGCTGGCGGAATTCTTCATGAAGCACGAAGACTACTTCTTCGAATCCCACGACGAGAAGCAGCGTGCCCTGTGGATGTGGCACATGCTGGAAGAGTCCGAGCACAAGGACATCGCCTTCGACGTCTACCAGACCCTGAACGGCAACTACGCCCTGCGCGTCAGCGGCTTCGCCATGGCGCTGTTCACCATCTGGTTCCTGGTGGCGCTGGGCGGCGTGGGCATTCCCGTCCTGCGCCGGCCACGCAACCTGTTCAGCCGCCGCTTCTGGAAAGACGCGCGGCGCAGCGTCGGGCTGATCATGGGGCGCCAGGACGGCGTCTACGGCAGCACCATCAGCCACGTCTTCGATTACCTGCGCCCGGACTTCCATCCCAATGACCACGACACCTCCGGCTACCTGGCCTACTACAAGGAACGCCTGCTGAATCCGGATACCGGCCTGCTGGCACCGTACCTCGTCAAGGAAGTGGTGCCGCCCGTCCGCGCCTGAGCGGACGGTCCTTCATCCGGCACCCAGTCCCAACAACACACCGGAACCTTCTGAATATGACCACCGGATCCATCTACGATACGTTTATTGTCGGCGCCGGCATCTCCGGCCTTGCGGCCGCCATCAAGCTGAAGCAGACCGGCTACCTCAACTTCAGGATCATCGAGAAGGCCAGCCGCGTGGGCGGCACCTGGCGGGAGAACACCTACCCCGGCTGCGGCTGTGACGTGCCCTCCTCGCTCTACTCCTATTCGTTTGCGCCGAGCAGCCGCTGGAGCCGTCTGTTTGCCAGGCAGCCCGAGATCCTGGACTACCTGGAAACCGTCAGCGACGACTTCGATATCACGCCCCTGATCGAGTTCGACTGCGAGCTGGAGCAGGCGGTATGGGACAAGGATCGTCATCTCTGGTGCCTGGACACCAGCAGCGGCCGGTACCTGGCGAAAACGGTCGTGTTTGCCACCGGCCCCATAACCGAGCCGCAGACACCACCGATTCCCGGACTGGAAACGTTCAAGGGCAGGATGTTCCACTCCGCCCGGTGGGATCACGACTACGACCTGGCCGGCAAGCGCATCGCCGTGATCGGCACCGGTGCGTCCGCCATCCAGTTCATACCCAAGATCCAGCCGAAAGCCAGGGAACTCCACGTGTTCCAGCGCACCGCACCCTGGGTGCTGCCCAAACCGGACCTGCCGCTGGGCGAGACTGCCCAATGGGCAATCGAGCGGTTCCCGGTGATCCAGCAGGGCTGGCGCAGGGCCGTGGCCGGCTCGCTGAATGTGATCAATTTCGGGCTGCGCAACCCGCAGGTGCTCAGGCCCGTGAACGAGGCGGCCAAACAGATCCTGCGCCTGCAGATCAGCGATCCAGCCCTGCGCAGGGCGGTGACGCCGAATTTCCTGCTGGGCTGCAAGCGCATCCTGTTCGCCAACGACTATTACCCCGCCCTACAGTCGGGTAACACGTCGCTGATCCCCAGCGGCCTGGTGGCCGTGGACGGCGACACCGTGATCGCCGCCAACGGCGAACGCCGGGAGGTGGACGTGATCATCTGGGGCACCGGATTCGATGTCTCCCACCCGCCTATCGGCAGCCGGGTCTTCAACGACAGGGGCCAACGCCTGGCGGACCTTTGGAAAGACAGCTCGCCGGAAGCCTACCTGGGCGCCACCATCGAGAATGTGCCCAACGCCTTCCTGATCCTGGGCCCCAACGTGCTGGTCTACGACTCGTTCATCAGCCTGGCCGAAGCCCAACTGGACTACATCATCGACGGTCTCTGGAAGATCAAGCGCAGGGCCATCAGCAAGCTGACCATCAGGTCCGAGGTCCTCAGGAAGCACAACCGGAAGGTCCAGAAGCACCTGCAGACCACAGTTTTCAATGCCGGTGGTTGCCGCAGCTACTACCTGGACCAGAACGGCCGCAACTTCGCCGCGTGGCCGTGGTCGCTGAAGGCGTTGAAGCGGCGCCTGAGCGTCTTCGAACTGAAGGATTACGACATCAACTTCCGCAAAGCCGGCGCGGACCGACCACCCCGTCAGTCTTCCCGGTCGAGGACGCACCGGCCGGAGGAAGTGTACAGCTAGCGCCCCAGAGCCGGGAGCCTCCGGCGTCGGCATGACAACCCGGTAACCGTCCTGAGCTTGCGCCCGCCGTGGGACTCTGCAACCTTTAATGGATCAGTCGGCGACGTTCCTCCGGGAGAAGGGATCTCATGGCAGCTCATGGAGCAAACGACCAGACGCGTTCAGGGCTGCGCCGGGCCCAGGTCATCGGATTTATCGTCGGGCCGCTGTTGCTGCTCATCCCCCTGATACTGCCAGCGCCGGGCGGTATGTCGACCGAAGCCTGGCGGGCCCTCGGCCTGATGCTGCTCATGGCCACCTGGTGGTCCACGGAAACCATTCCGATTCCGGCCACCGCACTGATTCCCATCGGACTCATTCCCGCGCTGGATCTCGGCTCGGTCAAGGACGCCACCACGCCCTACGCCAATCCGATCATCTTCCTGTTCCTGGGCGGCTTCACCATTGGCCTGGCGATGCAGCGCTGGAACCTGCACCGGCGAATCGCATTAAGGATCCTGAATGCCGTGGGCAGTCAGCCCAGGCGCCAGATCGGCGGTTTCATGCTGGCGACCGCCTTCCTCAGCATGTGGGTGTCCAACACGGCCACCAGCATCATGATGCTGCCCATCGGCCTGTCGGTGATCAATATGCGCGAGGGTGACGACGAGGACGCCAATCGCCGCTTTGCCACCCGGCTGCTCCTGGCCATCGCCTATGCCGCCAGCATCGGCGGTATCGCCACGCTGATCGGCACGCCGCCCAACGCGTTGCTCGCTGCTTACCTGTCCGAAGACCACAATATGGATATCGGTTTCGCCCAGTGGATGATCATTGGCGTGCCGGTCTCCATCGCCATGCTGGCCGCCATCTGGTGGTGGCTTACCCGCGGAGGATTCCGCGACGACAGCAGCCGGGACAGCGGCGCGCTCATTCGGGAACAACTGCGCGATCTCGGCAGGATGGGACGCGGCGAGAAACGGGTCCTGGCCGTCTTTGCCATCACCGCGGCCGCCTGGATATTCCAGCCGCTACTCTCAGGCAGCCTGCTGCCCTGGCTGGACGACACGGTCATCGCGATCGCCGCGGCTGTGGCCCTGTTCCTGGTACCCGCCGAACGCGAGACGGGCACCTTCCTGATGAACTGGGAAACCGCCCGGGAGATTCCCTGGGGCGTGTTACTGCTGTTCGGCGGGGGGCTGGCCCTGGCGGGTGTGATCAGCAGTTCCGGCCTGGCCCAGTGGATCGCCGAAAGCCTGTCGGTCATTGGTGTGCTGCCATCGATACTGATGATCGCACTGGTCGTCACCGTCATCATTTTCCTGACGGAAGTCACCAGCAACACCGCAACAACAGCCGCCTTCATGCCCCTGATGGGGGCCCTCGCCATATCACAGGACGCTGCCCCCTACCTGCTGGCCGTGCCCGCAGCCATCGCGGCCAGTTGCGCCTTCATGATGCCGGTGGCGACGCCGCCGAATGCGATCGTCTTCGGCAGCGGGCACATGCGGATTGGCGACATGATCCATGCCGGGTTTGTATTGAACCTGATCGGCATCGTGGTGGTCACGTTGCTGACCTATACACTGATGGGGCTGGTCCTGGGCTAACGGTCAGCGGGCGGAAACGCCGCTCGCCAGGGCGTCGCGCCGTAGCCGGACCAGGGTGATGGGGTTGGCGTACCACCTCAGGATGTCCGGCTCCATAAGCGACTCCAATCGGAATTAACTGACAGCCTCGGGTTCCGCTTCCGCGGCAGCCGGCTGATACTTGCGCTCGGTCCGCGAGATAATGGCCGTGCCCACCAGATCGCCCGTCACGTTGAGCCCAGTCGCCCCCATGCCTACAAGCGCATCAATCGAGGCCAGCAGGGCGACGGTTTCAATCGGCAGTCCCACCTGGGAAAACACCGTCGCAATCATGACGATCCCCGCGCCGGGAACACCGGCCGTCCCGATGGAGGTCAGGGTGCCGATCAGTACGATCTCGATCATGGGCATCAGGTCGAGGGGCACGCCGACCACATTGGCCGCAAACACGGCGGAAATGGCGATCCGGATGGCGGCGCCGTCCATGTTGATGGTGGCGCCGAGGGGCAGGCTGAACCCGTAGATGTTCTGGGGAACGCCCATCCGACGCGCCGCGTCGAGGGTCAGGGGCAAGGTGCCGGAACTGCTCTGGGTGGCAAAGGCCGTGGCCATCGGTGTGCGGGCCTCGCGGAAGAAGCCGGCCAACCGCACGCCAAACACCCGCATCAGACCGCAATAGAACACAAGATGCACGGCCAGCGCGATGTACAGCACCAGCACCATATCCCCCAGCGCCAGGATGGTGTTGATGCCCTGGGCACCCGCCGTCTTCGCCACGATGGCAAAAACGCCGATCGGCACATACTGGAGCACCCCGGCCATCACCTTCAGTGTCACGGCATTGAGCGCCTCGATCACGCGATAGAGCTGGTTACCCAGGTCCGCATGATCCCGGCTCTCGCGAAGTTTCAGCAATGCGATCCCGAATACGATCGCCGTAAAGATGATCCCCAGCAGGTTCGGCTCGCTGAACGCGCTCACGATATTGGTCGGCACGATACCCAGCAGCACCTTCACGAACCCCGGGTTTTCCGGCACGTCCACGCTGGCATTCTCATCCAGTGTCATGCCGCTTCCAGGTGCCAATATCGAGGCAACAATCAATCCAACCACGATGGCCAGGGCCGACGTCACCACATAGTAGCCAAGCAGTTTGCGGCCAATGCGTCCCATGCTGCCAATGTTGGCCTGGTTGATGCCCGTCATCAGGGTGAACAGGACGATCGGCACGATCAGGAACTTCAACAGGCGCAGCAGTAACTCCCCCAGCGGCGCCAGCCACTCCGCCACTGGTTGACCACCCACCAGCCCGACAACAAGACCCAGCACAAGCGCAATACTGACGCGAAGAATCAGCGAGGAGGTCAGGTACGCGTTGAGCAGGGCTCTCATTCGGGTCTCCGGTCAAGAGTGGATGGAGGATCGGCGGCATCGCTGGCCTGCCCTGATTCTGAGGGATACGCCCAATAGCGTAAACCGCAGCGCCCTGAAGTCGTCGGGCTTACGCCCGTCGGATCAGGTACACGCCCAGCAGCACCAGGACCGTCCCGCCCATCTGCACGCCGGTGATGGGCTCGGCCAGCAGCAGCCAGCTGAAGAAGATCGTCATCACCGGCCCCAACATGCCCACCAGGACCGTGGGCCCGGCCCCGATGCGCTGGATCGCCCCGGACTGGAAGAAGATCGGCATGACCGTCGAGAAAACCGCCATCGCGGCACAATAACCATAGATGGACCACGGCTGGACCAGGTCGCTTACCGGGTTCGTGGCCAGGAAATGGACCTGCGCCGCAAGGATCGACACCACCAGCGCCAAAACCGAGAACCGGGCCGCCCCCAGCTTGGCGATGGACGCTTCCGCAAAAGCATTGTAGCAGGCGTATGACAGCGCCGAGGCGAACACCAGACCCGCGCCGATCCAGGGTGCACGGCTGTCTTCCGCCAGTTGCGTGTCGCTGACAAACACCAGGCTGACGCCGGCATAGCACAGCACCAGGGCGGCGATCAGTCTGGCACTGACGTGTTTGTTCAGGAACAGCAGGCCGATCAGGATGGTGATGGTCGGGTAGGTAAATAGGATGACCCGCTCCAACCCGGCCGAGATGTACTGTAACCCCAGGAAGTCCAGGATCGAGGCGCCGTAATAGCCTGCCAGCCCGAGAAAAATCAGCAGCATCCAGTCCCGGATGCCCAGCTTCGGACCATTGCGCAGGTAGGCCCAGCCACTGATCAGAAACAGCGGCAGTGAGAAGATCATCCGCAATGACAGCAGTGTCACCGCGTCGACGGGCGCCGCCTGATAGGCGAGTTTGACGAAAATCGCCTTGAACGAAAAACAGAAAGCGGCCAACACCGCCAGCCCGACACCCAGTTGCCGGGGCGAAACCTGCCTACGCATCAAAACCACTCGCCCTTCAAAGATTCAAGAAATTGAATCTTATGCCGCGTCAAAGCCTGATAGAATTGCGTTTTCAGCACACGTCCCTTCGTTTATTTCGAATTATCATCATGAAATACAACCTGACCGATCTACGGCTGTTCATCGCGGTGGCCGAATGCCAGAGCCTCACCCACGGTGCCGAACGTGTGTTCCTGGCCCCTTCGTCGGCGAGCCACCGGATCAAGATTCTGGAAGGGTCGCTGGGTACCACACTGCTGCAACGCAAGGCCCGGGGCGTGCAGTTGACCCGGGCCGGCGAGATTTTCCTGCGCCATGCCCGCCAAGTGTTCGCCAAGCTTGAGCAGATGCACTCCGACCTGGCGCCCTATGCCGAAGGCATCCAGGGGCATGTGCGGCTATGGGCCAACACCCACGCCATCCACAGCTACCTGCCCAACGATCTGGCCGCGTTTCTCAGCCAGCACCCGCAGATCAGCGTGAACCTGGAGGAGCAGACCAGCGGCGATATCCTCGCGGGCGTAGCCCGGGGCGACGCCGAGATCGGCATCGTGGCGGAGCACGACGATCACCAGGACGTCACCCTGGTGCCCTATCGGGAAGACCGGTTGGTGCTGATCACGGCGCAGCGACACAGTCTGGGCGGCGCCCGTACACTGTCATTCGCGGACGTGTTGTCTGAACCGTTCGTCATGCTGCATGCCGGGTCGGCCATTCATACGTTCACCATGAACATGGCTTCAAGCCTCGGTGCGCACCTGAACGTCCGGGTGCAGGTGAAGAGTTTCGAGGCGGTTTGCCGCATGGTCGCAGCCGGCGTGGGGATCGGGCTGGTGCCGCGGGAAGCGGTGAGGCTGTTTGGCCACCAACCACTCTCGCTCATCGAAGTGAAGGAAGACTGGGCCCAACGGGATCTGAAAATCTGCACCAATCCGCGTGCCACACCCTCACCCTTTGCCCAGGCGCTGATCGATCACCTGGCGGTCGCTCGCCTCACCCCAGCCAGTACAGACAGAGGGACAGCGTGACCACCGAACCGATCGTCGACAACAGGACGCTGCTGAACAGGGGGTCTACTGGAACGCCAACAACCCCAATCCCTGCCTGCATCGGTTTATCGAAGGACTGGACGCAACATGACCAACGCTGATTACCTGGGAACAACCCAACCGCGCCTGGTCCTCTACTTGCCTCATCGACCGAATGGGCTGGAGCAGTTGGCCGTTGATCCGAACGCGGGCGATCTCATCGCCGCCAACTCCAATCACTGGCGCAAGATCGTCACCCTGCTGGCCAAGATTGCCAGCCCCACCGCCGGAGACTGGCGAGCGTTCCGGGACACCGGCCTGTTCCGGCAGACCGCTCTGTGCTTTGCCCCCGAACTGATCGACGGACACACCTGGCACTGGATTGGCGGGAAAGACAACCTGCTGCGGTTCGGGACACTGGTCCACAACGCCGAACCGCTCGCGGGTTGCCCGGAAGTGGCCCTTGATCCCGGCAGGAAGCTCCTGCTGACGCCCTACCCGGATTACCGCCAACTCAGCAATGCCGTGGTGGGACAGATCCGCGCCGCACTGAGCGAGCAGGCATTCTACGAACGATGAATCGCTTCCCGGGTCGATCCTGCCGGCCACATCGGTAGAATAGCCCCTCAACCCCGGCCACCTTCATGACACCTGTACCATGACACGCCCGTATTACCTCGGCAGTCCCCAATGGTCTGATCCCAAGTGGAACACCCAGCTTCCACCCGGAGGCAGTCCGCTTGAGCGCTACAGTCAGGTCCTCAACACGGTGGAAGGCAACACCTCTTTTTACGCCACGCCCAGCCTGGCCCAGTGTGCCCAGTGGCGGGCGCAGGTTCCGGACGATTTCCGGTTCCTGTTCAAGTTTCCGAAGGCGATCAGCCACGACCAGCTCCTCGCCGGCCCGACTGCCGAAATACGCAGCTTCCTGGAGATCATCGCACCACTGGAGGATGTGTTGGGCCCGTTTCTCCTGCAACTGCCCGCCGCCTTCGGGCCGGAGCATCTGGACCGGCTATGGCATTTTATCGACGGCCTGCCCGAACCGCTGACCTGCGCGGTCGAGGTGCGCCATATGGCGTTCTTCAGCAAGGGAGACGCCGAAAAGACCCTGAACCGGGGACTGCGGGAGCGCCGGCTTGCCCGCGTCTGCCTGGACAGCCGGGCCCTGTTCAGCGCCCAGCCGGAGAACGAGACCATCGTGCATGCCCAGCGCAAGAAACCGCGCCTGCCGGTGCACGTGCTGCCGGTCGACGCGCCGCCGGTGATCCGCTATGTCGGCCATCCGGACCTGGAGGCCAACCGTCCGTTCCTGGCGCCCTGGGTGGAGAAGGTGGCCGGCTGGATCGAGGACGGTCAGCGACCTTACGTCTTCATGCACATGCCGGATAATGGCGACGCCCTTTCCCTGGCCGCGCTCTGGAGCGACCTTCTCAAACGGCGCCTGCCGCAGTTGGACGCGTTGGAGCTTGGAGGCGAACAGCCCCAGATGGGCCTGTTCTAGCCCGGCGACAGGCTGACGGCGTCATGCCGGTGCCCAGGTAGGTGTGCCTGCCATATGCCAGCCAAGCCGGGCATGGCGCACTGCCCGGGCATCCTTTCCCACCAACAACAGTTCATCGTCCATCAAACAGACCGTTTGGACCATACTCCCGCGCCATTTCGTGTTGAGCTAATGGCGTCGGGCGACTACAACTAAGTAGGAACAATCATTTACCGATGCTTCCCGGAAACGAATTAGCACCCGCCCGGGCAGTTTCGCAAGCCGCGCAATGTCGCCAGCTTTGCCCCCATCATCGTCGCGCAACGTACCTCTTGAATGGGAGACAGGCTTCCGGTAGAAAGCGGGCGCACCCACGGGGCCGGGGCGGACCGGCCGAATAATAACTGGAGGAACCCCATGGCAATAGGCGTATGGATCAGTCTGCTACTCTATTTTGTCCTCATGCTCGCCATTGGCTTTTATGCCTGGCGCAAATCCACATCGTCATCAGAAGAATACATGCTGGGCGGGCGACAGCTCAGCCCCGCCGTCGCGGCCCTGTCGGCCGGCGCCTCGGATATGAGTGGCTGGCTGCTCCTGGGTCTGCCGGGGGCACTGTACGCGACAGGTCTGGTTGAGGCCTGGATCGGTATTGGCCTGTTCGTGGGGGCCTTCATCAACTGGATTGTGGTCGCCCCCCGGCTGCGCGAACAAACCGAGCGCTACGACAACAGCCTGACCATCCCGGAGTTCCTCGCCAACCGTTTTCCCACCAAAGCCATGGCGCTGCGGACCGTGTCGGCCATCGTCATCGTGGTTTTCTTTGCGGTGTATACGGCATCCGGTCTGGTGGCTGGCGGCAAGCTGTTCATGAGTGCGTTCGGCTCTCTCGTCGATTCGTCGGCCATCAGCGACTACTCCATCGGTATCTGGCTGACCCTGGGTATCGTACTGACCTATACGGTGGTTGGCGGCTTCCTCGCCGTGAGCCTCACCGACTTCGTCCAGGGCTGCATCATGATGCTGGCGCTGATCATCATGCCCGCGGTGGTTCTCTTCGGCAGCGGTGGCGGCGGTTTCAGCCAGGCCTCGGAAACCCTGGCCACGGTCGACCCGAACTTCCTGTCGTGGACACACGGGCTTACGTTCGTCGGCTTCCTGTCGGCGGTGACGTGGGGACTGGGTTATTTCGGCCAGCCCCACATCATCGTGCGCTTCATGGCCGTACGCTCGGTCGAGGAAGTCCCCAAGGCACGGAATATCGGCATGACCTGGATGGCCATTTCCCTGATCGGCGCCATCAGCCTGGGTATTTTTGGCCGCGCCTATGCGGTTCGTAACGGCCTGGATGTTGGGGATGCCGAAACCATCTTCATCGTCCTGGCCGACCTGCTGTTCCATCCGCTGGTTACCGGTTTCCTCTACGCCGCCCTGCTGGCAGCCATCATGAGTACCATTTCCAGTCAGTTGCTGGTGTCGTCCTCTTCGCTGACCGAGGACTTCTACCGCCTGTTCCTGCACAAGGAGGCTTCCGAGAAGGAAAGCGTCCTGGTGGGCCGTGTGTGCGTCCTGCTGGTGGGTATTGTCGCCGCCTTCATCGCTGGTGACCCGAACTCCAAGGTCCTGGGACTGGTCAGTAACGCCTGGGCCGGCTTCGGTGCCGCCTTCGGTCCGCTGATGATCCTGTCACTGACCTGGAAGCGCATGTCTGGCGCCGGCGCGGTGGCCGGTCTGATCGTCGGCGCGGTGACGGTCATCATC
The DNA here is from genome assembly GCF_004327985.1 of Marinobacter halodurans. Taxonomy (GTDB): domain Bacteria; phylum Pseudomonadota; class Gammaproteobacteria; order Pseudomonadales; family Oleiphilaceae; genus Marinobacter_A; species Marinobacter_A halodurans. Next base: position 127,723 of record NZ_SJDL01000007.1, on the reverse strand, counting down.
TGGATTTCCCTGGGCCTGAACGGCAGCTTCATGGGCGGCCCCGGCGTCTACGAGATCATTCCGGGCTTCATTGCCGCCTGGATCGCCATCTACGTGGTGAGCCTGGTGACCCAGACCGAAGGCGAGTTCCGGCCTCTCGAGAGCCGATAATCCCGGCGTAAGGAAGCCCCATGGCGCGCAAGCGCCATGGGGCTTTTTCTATCCGGGTTGACGGGTGCGCTAGACACGAATATCGATCCGGCGCCCGATATTCGGATTGGCGCTGGTCGCCATCACCGGCGCACTGGCCGTTACACTCTCCAGTAGCTGAAGCGCACCGGCCTGAGCCATATCCTGGGCGGACTTCAGTACGCTGATCTGCACCTGCTCCTGCAACCGGCTCTGGCTAAGCTGTGTACTGAAACTGGCCATGGAAGCAACGTCCATAACTGGCCCTCCTGATTCCATCTCGCACCATCGTGTGTCACGCCCTTGAGACACTCAAGCTATCACCGTACACACCCCGATCATAGGTCGGTCCGACACATCGACTGCCTCAGCGATCGCTATATCGATATGGACGGCATGACTCCCCGATGACCGCATTTTTTGGGAATCGGCCTTTCCTACGCCGGTTCAGGACGCCAGGAGCGGCAGGTTTTAAGCCGCAACTTGAGCGAGGCGAACTCAAGCCATCAATGGTAATTTGCACGCCCCGGAGTGATGTGTTGCGCTGTGAGCAGGCGACCTTTCGGGAGGGATTCCGCATGAGCGAGTCAGAGGTTCTGGAGGAAGACCTAAGCAGTGAAATTGACGATTCCGTGATGCGCCGGGCGATTGCCGGGGCCGCCACCGGTAACGCGCTGGAGTGGTTCGATTTCGGCGTCTACGGATATTTTGCGACAACCATCGGGCATGTCTTTTTCCCCACGGAGAGTTCGACCGCGGCACTGCTGTCCTCGTTTGCCGTATTTGCTTCCGCCTTTGTGGCGCGTCCTTTCGGCAGCCTCTTCTTTGGTCCCCTCGGGGACCGGATCGGGCGTAGCGGTGTCCTGATTGCCACGATCCTGCTCATGTCGGTGGGCACGGCCCTGGTCGGCGTTTTGCCGAGCTACGAGTCCGTCGGCATCTGGTCGCCGGTGCTGCTGGTCGCCCTGCGTATGATCCAGGGTTTCTCCACCGGGGGCGAATATGGCAGCGCCGCGACCTTTATCGTCGAGTACGCGCCGGATAATCGACGCGGTTTCCTGGCCAGTTTCCTGGAGTTTGGCACGCTGACGGGCTATTCCTTCGCCGCCCTCCTGGCGCTGGTGCTGGACGGGACCCTGAGCGAGGAAGCCATGCACAGCTGGGGCTGGCGCGTCCCCTTCCTGATGGCCGCGCCCCTGGGGATCTTTGGTCTCTGGCTGCGCCTGAGACTGGAGGACAGCCCGGCTTTCCGGGAACTCCAGGATTCCGGGGAAGTGGAGAAAACGCCGTTCCGGTCACTGTTCCGGCATCACTGGCGCACCATGCTGCTCTGCCTGGGCCTGGTGGTCGTGCTGAACGTCGCCTACTACACGGTCCTTAAATACATGCCGAGTTACTTTACCTCGCAACTCGGCATCAGCGAATTCAACTCCGTGTTGCTGTCACTGGGTATCCTGCTGGGAATGCTGGTACTGGTCACCCCGCTTGGCCGGCTGTCCGACCGGATCGGGCGCAAACCGCTGCTTTACGTGGCGTGTGGCGGCCTGATCGTGTTCGCGATACCGGCATTCTACCTGATGTCGCTGAATAGCCTCTGGCTGGCGTTCGCCGGTCTTGCCATTGTGGGCTTCTTCGTGGTGTTCCTGTCAGGCGTCATGCCTTCGACGCTGCCCGCGATCTTCCGGACCAACGTCCGTAACGGGGGCTTCACCATTTCCTATAACCTGTCGACGGCCCTGTTCGGTGGCACGGCCCCGTTTCTCATTACCTGGCTGATTTCAGTCACCGACAACAATTATATTCCGGCGTTCTACCTGATGATCGCCGCCGGGATAGCGTTGATTCCACTGGTGCAGTTGCGCGAATCGGCCAATGCGCCGTTGCTGGGTTCCAAGCCCCGTCATGGACATAAAAGCGGCCGGCACCGAAGCTGATTCGGCCGGAGGCAGGCGTACACCTGCCTCCGGATTACCGCTATCGGGTCAGGATACCGGGGGCGCCATTCCCATCTTCTCAAGGGTCAGGGTCTCGTCGGCGCGACCCCAGCCGCCGTCATTGACCTCTTCCACGAGCACCATCGTGTAGGGTCGAACCTCCTCGCCGAAATACTCGACAAACAGATCGGTCGTGCGATGGATGATTTCCTCCTTGCGGGCATGATCGAGAATGCCTTCGGGGAACTTATAGTTGGCAAACGGCATGGTCATCTCCTTCGGTTTCGAGACTACGTGGTGAGTGGCCTGCGCGGGTGCGGCCTCATCCAGCTTCCCCGCTTCCATGTCGAGCAGACGCTGGCAAAGGGAGAACTGGTCGAAGTCCTGACAGGGTGGGAGAAACCGGCCATGCCGATCCACGCGGTCTACCCCCACCGCCGACAGCTGTCACCGCGTGTGAGGGTTTTCGTGGACTGGCTGGTCACGGTCTATGAGGATCGTTCCGGGAGCGGCGATCGAAGGCAGGCCCCATGACAGGAGCTTGAATCCATTACACCGTCAGCGGCGCCCCGGTAACGACCGCGGACGACGGCAGGTAGTCCGACAATCGCTCCAACGCATACTGCGCCGCTATCGAATTGCCGTTCCGATCGAGCGCCGGGGACCAGGCGCAGACGGAAAACCGCCCCGGCACCACGGCGACGATGCCACCACCCACGCCGCTCTTGGCGGGCAGACCGACGCGATAGGCAAACTCACCGGCGGCGTCGTACATACCCGACGTAAAAAGCAGGGAGTTCATCCTGCGGGCCAGGTCCGGTGCGATCAGTTGCTGTTGCAGGCAGTGGGCGTATCCGCCTGCCGCGAGGTAGTTCAGTGCCCGCGCCAGGTCCACGCAACTCATCTCGAGCGCACAGCACGCGAAGTAGGCCCGGAGGACATCGTCCACCTCGTTGGCGATGTTGCCGAATGACTTCATCAGGTAGGCGGTTGCGGCGTTCCTGGACCGGTGCTTCCACTCCGACGCCAGCACACGCTGGTCAATCAGGATGCCGGCATTGCCCGAAAGGCTCCGGGCCACATCCTGGATATGCTGTGCAGGCGTCGCATAGGCACTGACAAAGTGATCCGCAACGACCAGCGCCCCGGCATTGATGAACGGGTTACGGGGAATCCCCTTCTCCGCCTCCAGTTGCGTCAGGGAATTGAAGGGCATGCCGGATGGGTTCATCCCCACCCGCTCCCAGAGCCGGTTGCCGTACACCTGCAATGCCAGGGTCAGCAGGAAGATTTTCGAAATGCTCTGCACGGAAAAGGGCATGCGCGCATCGCCCGCCGCGAAAACCCGGCCATCATTGGTGCAGACCGCGATGCCGAAACGGTTGGCATCACGCTCGGCCAATGCGGGGATGTAATCCGCCACCTGTCCCTGACCGAGTCGGGTCCGCGCCGCGTGATTGATCTCGTCCAGCCACGCCTGCACGTTGTCTGATGCTCCCGTCATCACCACTCCTTACCGTCCGGCCCCAAGTCATCGACCTTACCCGCCACAGGCGAACGCCTGCCCCGCCAGCCGACTGGCAAGCGGGGCGCGCGTCCCTTATCGGTAGTCCAGCGCGGCGGCGTCACCGGGCGCATATCCGGATTCAGATCGACGGCCACGGCCGTTGTCGGCAGGCCAGGCCTTGGGATCCAGGTCCAGATCGGCAAACTGAGAGGCTTCGAAAACCGGCTCCGACTCGCCGGAGCGTGATTGACGGTCAAAGTCCCGCATGATCCGCAGCCCAGGCCGCATCAGCATGATCAGGGCGAACAGGTTGACCAGTGCCAGGAGCCCCATGGTGACGTCGGCGAAACCGAACACGGTATGCAGGTCCGTGGTGGCACCCCAGCCACACAGCACGATGACAGCCACCCGGAACACATTGAAAAGCTTACGGTTCTCCGGACTGAAGAAGTTCAGGCTGTTTTCCCCCAGGTAATAGTTGTAGAGGATGGTGCTGAAGCCAAACAGCAGCAGCGCGATACTGACGAAATCCCGGCCCCATTCGCCCACGTGGCTGGCCAGGGAGGCCTGGGTCAGCGCTATGCCGCCAATGTCGGCGCCATGGCCAGGGTCATAGGTCGTGCCCAGCAGGATGATCAATGCGGTGCATGTGCACAGGACCAGGGTGTCGATGAACACCGAGAAGGCCTGGACCCCACCCTGGTTTGCCGGGTGCGGGACATGGGCCACGGCGGCCACGTTCGGCGCACTCCCCAGGCCGGCCTCGTTGGAGAACAGGCCGCGCTTGACGCCCATCAGAATCGCGGCGCCGATGCCGCCACCCACCGCCGGCTGTAACCCGAACGCACTCTTGACGATCAGCAGCAGCATGGCCGGTACGTCGGCGATGTTCGTGGCCAGCACGACCACGGCAATCATCAGGTAACCCAGGGCCATCACCGGGACCAGTACCTCGGCAACCCTGGCGATGCGCTTGACCCCGCCGAAGATAATGAGGCCAACCAGGATTGCCATGCCGATACCGGTAAACAGCGCCGGTATGCCGAACGCATCCTCGAAGGAGACGGCAATGGAGTAGGACTGCAGGGCGGTGAAGCCAAAGCCGAACGTCACCAGCAGCAGGATGGAGTACAGGACGGCGAGCCAGGTCCAGCGCTTGCCCATGCCCTTGACGATGTAATAGGCCGGCCCACCACGGTACGAGCCATCCGGCTCCGCCTGTTTATAGGTCTGGGCCAGTGTGCATTCGAGAAAGCTGGTGGCCATGCCCATCAGGCCCACGAGCCACATCCAGAAGACCGCCCCGGGGCCACCCAGGGTAATGGCGACGGCGACACCGGCGATATTGCCTCCGCCCACACGACCGGCGACCGACAGCAGCAGTGCCTGGAAAGAACTGAGATGGCCGTCCTTTCCCCGACTGAAGGCCTGGCTCGACCCGAGGATGCGGAACATCCGTCCAAAGTAGCGAAACTGTACGAAGCGCGATTCAACCGTAAAGCCAATGCCCACGGCGATCAGCATGGCGATGAGCACCTTGCCCCAGAGAATATCGTTGAGCAATTCCAACATCAGGAGTCTCCACGTTTTGTTGTTGTCAGCGTGTGCTCCCCGCCAGCGAAACATCCGGGTCCGGGGCGTTAGCCCTACCGGTGACCGCTGCCAGAGAGTCCGGGGTGGGTAGCAAGCACGATGCCACCCAGCCAGATAGATCCCAACCTTTTGTATTTCAAAGAAAAGATGACATGGAAGGCCGCCAGAAGCGGGAAGGAAGTGTTATAACCTGCGGACAGCGCCAGCCACCACCCCTATATTTACCCTTTAAAATCAAAGCATTAAAAACAGCGCAAAGGTTATAGGCGTTAACCGGGTTATAGGGGTTCGCGCAGCCGGGTCAGGAACGCCGTTTCCGGAGCCGTTTGCTCAACGCGGGCTGTGAGATGCCAAGCAGTCGCGAAGCGATCGACTGGTTGCCCTCGGCCCGGGCCATCGCTTCATCGACCAGCAGGTCAGCCACACTGTCGAGCGTTGGCAGTGGCGCATCGGCTACGAAGACGGATTGAGGTTCGATGACGCCGGTTGCCGACTCATCGCTATTGAAGTGAATCGCCCGCTTGAACACCTCCATCGACAGCATCCGCGATTGGTGGACGCTCATGGCGTCATACACGATCGCCCGGAGCTCCCGGACATTCCCGGGAAAATCATAGTTCGACAGCAACACGGGCAGTTGGCGGGGCACGGTGGGTTTGACCTTGCCCAGGGCCTCGGCGGCTTCCTCCAGGAAATGCTCCAGCAGGAGCGGAATGTCCCGTTTACGCTGGCGCAGCGGTGGCACATGGACCGGGTGGGTGCGCAGACGATAGTAGAGATCCTTGCGAAACTCGCCGCTCGACTGTTTCTGCGCCAGATCCTGGTGCGTCGCGACCACGACCCGGGCACGCAGGCGCTTGGGACGATCACTCCCCAACGGATAATATTCCCCCTCCTGCAACAGCCGTAACAGCTTGACCTGCGATGCGACGCTCAGATCGCCTATTTCGTCCAGGAACAGGGTCCCTTCGGCCGCCTGTTCGATCATACCCGCCCGCGCATTTTCGGCCCCGGTAAAGGCACCCCGCTGGTGGCCAAACAGGGTATCGGCAAACATGTTGTCATCGAGCCCGGCGACATTGACGCTGACGAGCGGCCCCTTGCGCCGGCTCAACGTATGAACCGCCTGCGCGAAGAGTTCCTTGCCGGTGCCGCTCTCCCCACAGATCAGGACCGGTTCGCTGCTGGAGGCCACCGACTCCAGGTACTTGAACAACGCCCGCATGCCCTTGTCGTCGGTGACGATCGGTGCAAATACCTCGGGATGCTCCAGGGTATCCGAGAGCACCCGCTGTCGGAGCGCCTGGTTCTCCTCGCGCAACTCCTGCAACCGGATGGCCCGCCGGATGCCCTCGATCAGGCGATCCTGCTCGTCCGTCTTGACGAAATAGTCGAACGCTCCCTGCTTGATGCACCGGACCGCCGTCTCCACCTGGTTGAGTCCGCTGATGACAATGACGCCGACATCGGGATGGTCCTCGACGATCCGCATGAGCAGCTTCTCACCGCTCACATGGGGCATTGTCAGGTCAAGAGTCACCAGGCCGATGCGCTCCCGCTCGAGTATGCCCAGCACATCGCGGCTGTCCTGGCAGCGGAAGACGTTGTTGATGCCGCCTCCCCGTTCCAGCGCGATGCCAAGACTGCGCAGGAAGGACGGCTCGTCATCCACCAGCAGGATACCGAATGAGGGGTACAGGTTCTTCGTCATCAAATGCAGCTCCGGTGGCTGTTAGTCCAGTGGGGAAGTCTATCGCGGTGCCGGGGGAGCGACCGCGGCGCCAGCATGCCGGTCGGCGGCCGGCAGGGACACCCGGGCTGTCGTTCCGCCGCCCGGCGTCGAGTCAAAGGTCAGGGTCCCCTGATGCTCCAGCACGATACCGGCCGACACGGACAGGCCTAGCCCGGTGCCTCCCTGATCGCGCTTCGTCGTGAAGAAGGGATCGGTCACGCGTCCGACCACATCGGGGTCCATCCCGCACCCCTGATCCGCCACCTCCAGGCACACCCACACATGCCCCGCGTCATCCACCTGCCGAAACGTCCTTATGCGAATACCCTGCTGCGTGCTTTCAAGCGCCTGGCAGGCATTGAGGACCAGGTTGATCACGACCTGCTCGATGCGCTGGGTATTGCCGGTCACCGAAGGCAGGTCGGCTTCGTAGCGGGTATCAAAATGGTCCGTTGCCTTGCGGATCGAGTTCTCCACAAGCCGTATGGCGGTATGGACCACCGCGTTGAGATCCAGTGTTTCCCTGAGTTCGGCCGAGCCCTGGCGGGAGAAATCCTTGAGATCGCCGACAATCCGCTTGATGCGCTGACTGCCTTCGAGCATCTCGTCAAGCATCAATGGGATCTCGTCCCGCATCCGGGAGTAGTCGAGCCCACCCACCGTGAAGTCACCGTGCTCGTGGTAGTGGGCGTCAAGCACTTCGAGACAATCGGCATAGATATCTCGCAGGGCCGGCAGGTTCAGTAACAGCAGGCTACTGGGGTTGTTGATCTCATGGGCGACGCCCGAAACCAGGATGCCCAGGGAGGCCATCTTGTCGGCCTGGATGAGCTGCTGCTGTTGCTCACGCAGGGCCTGGGAACGACTTTCGACCTCGCGTCGGAGCGTCCGGTTCCAGATCACGATCGTGCCGAGGATGAGCAGCAACGCACCGGACACGGCGGCCCCAATGAGACCGACACGCTTCCAGGGGAACTGGCCGGCATCCTCCAGCGGCCCGAGCCACTTATCGTAGATCTCCTGGTACCGTCCGGTATTCTTGAGAATGGCCAGCCCTTCGGAAAACTGGGCCAGAAGATCGGAATTCCCCTTACGGACGGCGTAGCCGTACCACAGCGAAAACGGCCGGGCGACCGGCACGATGTTCGAAAGCCCCAGTTGACGGGTCAGGTAAAGGGCCGGCAGGTTCGCCACGAGCGCATAGTCCCCCTTGCCGGAAGCCAGCATGCGCAGCGCGTCGGCATGGGTGTCGACCGGAACGAGGTGCGCGCCGACATGATGTTCCTTGAGGTAGTCTTCCATGATGTCGCCCCGCTGGACGATCACCGTCTTCCCCCGCAGACCGTCGACATCCACCGCCGGATCGCCGCGTCGCGCAAAAATCGACTGATTCACGATCGCATGGGGTGGCGAGAAGTCGAACGTCTTGGCGCGCTCCTCGGAATAGGACATGCCCTGCAGCACATCGATGTCGCCGTTGGCCAGCTTCTTCCGCATCTCGGACCATTCACCCAGCTCAATCCGGACATCGATACCCATCACTTCGGCAATGGCGCGAGTCAGTTCCACGTTGTAACCGGCCGGCTCGCCGTTCTCGTCAATGAACTCATAGGGTGGATGATAGTGATCGCCGCCGACCACGATCGGCTGCTTGCTTCGCTCGAGCGGGCTGGCCCCGGCAGAGAGAGCCGGGGCGACCAACAACACCACCGCCAGCAGCCAGGACCACCTACCAGCAACGCGCCTCCCACAGAAGCCTCTCATCCGTTCACTCACCCTTTCGAAACAACAGCCAGTCTACGACAAATGGAGCGGGACACCCGGAAACGGGCTTAAACGTGGCGCCCCGACGCAACAGGCTGTGCAGGGTATCGCCTGACGACACCAACGGGAAGTCTTTACGTCAATGTGAGAGCGGCTGCGCTGTCCTGTCCGCTACACGATACCAACGGCAGCGTTGCGGGATCTCCGGGCAGACCAACCTGCCGGCCCCGAATACGGCCATCGAAGCGGCACGGGCCCGCAACATGGCGGGCACCTCAGCTTCCATGGTGGTATTGGAGCTCGGCACGATCTGGCCGATTCAACGGGTTTTTACCATGCTCATCCCCGATAACCGCGCTCAGGCATTCGTGTAGATGTCTTTGTACTCGTCACGAAGCTGTTTCTTCTGCACCTTGCCCATGGTGTTTCGCGGCAGGGCATCGACAAAGAACACAAGCTTGGGCAGTTTGTACTTGGCCAGGTGACCGGACAGGTTCCTGATCACATCCGCTTCCGACACGCTGGCATTGGGCTCCAGCACAACCACCGCCGTTACCCCTTCGCCGAAGTCCGGATGCGGCACTCCGATGACCGCCGATTCCACAACGCCGTCCATCTCGTCGATGACCTGTTCCACCTCTTTGGGATAGACGTTGAAACCGCCGGAGATCACCAGATCCTTGTCCCGGCCGACGATCTGCACGTAACCCCGGTCGTCGATCAGGGCCAGGTCGCCGGTGACGAAGTAGCCGTCATCAAGCAGCTCGGCCCGGGTTTTCTCGGGCATCCGCCAGTACCCTTTGAACACGTTGGGACCACTGACCTCCAGCATCCCGATTTCGCCTTGCGGCAACGGCTCGTGGGTGCCCGACTCCGGGTCGGTGATGCGAATCCTGACGCCGGGCAGCGGCATGCCCACCGTGCCCGCAATGCGGGGCCCGTCGTAGGGATTCGACGTATTCATGTTGGTCTCGGTCATGCCGTAACGCTCCAGGATGGCGTGACCGGTGCGCTGCTGGAACTTCTGGTGGGTTTCTGCCGTCAACGGAGCCGACCCCGATGTGAACAGCCGCATGTTGCGGGTCAGCTCAGGCGTCAGCCGGTCATCCTGCAGCAGCCGGGTGTAGAACGTCGGCACCCCCATCAGCGCCGTGCCGTCCGGCATGGCTTCGATGATCTGGTCGATGTCGAACTTCGGCATGAAATACAGGCGGCCCCCGGAGATCAGGATCACATTGCACGCCACGAACAGGCCGTGGGTGTGGAAGATCGGCAACGCGTGGATGAGCCGGTCTGCATCGGTGAAGCGCCAGGCCTCAGCCAGGCTCTCGCAATTGGACCCCAGATTCCGGTGAGTCAGCATCGCGCCCTTGGAACGCCCGGTGGTGCCGGAGGTATACAGGATGGCGGCCAGGTCATCCTCCCCGCGGGGTTCGATGCCCGAATAGGGCTCGGCCCGGGCAACCTCTTCCATCAGCGAGCCGTCCGCATCGGTTCCCAGCGTTTTCACACAGGGGCAGCCGGTTTTGTCCGCAATGGCCTGTGCGTCCGCCAGTGCCTCGGGACGACAGACAAACAGGGCCGGCTCGGCGTCCCCCAGGAAATAGCCCACCTCTTCGGCGGTGTATCCCGTGTTCAGCGGGAGATAGACGCCCCCAACCCGCAGGCAGGCGAGATACAGCAGGATCACTTCCGGGCTTTTGTCTACCTGGACAGCGACCCGGTCTCCGGGCTCGACGCCCAATGCTTTCAGCGCGCCGGCAATCCGTTCGCTCGTGGCCAAGGCCTCGGCGTAGGAATAGGTTTTCCCATCCGGCGTGGTAATGAAATTGGAGCCGCCCCGTGCCCGCATCTTGGCGTCAAAGGTAGCGAAGAGATTGTGGTTCATTTTTCCGGTTCTCCCTGAAACAGTTTCCGGCCATTTCGACTCAGCTCACGGACACTGGATGAGCAGACAATTTCGCCATTCGACGTAAACTTCTCGTTGTTGCGTTCGATGTTCTCGATCACGTACAGGTAGTTGACCATCAGACCCGCGGACTGGCTCATGCCGTGATCCGAAACGTCACCCAGCCAATTGATCCGGTGCAGCTCCGCGCCGTTGCCAAGGTGGAAACGGGCCACCGGGTTCAGCGGCAGACCGGCGCTGTTCTTTTCCTTCAGCAGGTAGCGCGCCGCCAGGGGCCGGATGACTTCATTCAGCTGATCGGCCCTGGCCTCATCGGAGGCCCAGTCGGGATCGTCGAGCTGAGCGAGTGCGGCTTGCGCTTCCGGTGTCAGTTGGGTCGGGTCCTGCCGGTACGTTTTTTCCAACCAGTCACGGAACATCGGCAACGGCGACAGGGTGACGAAGTTCTTCAGATTCGGCAGTTCCTGCTTCAACTCCTGGACCACCTGCTTGATCAGGAAGTTGCCGAACGAAATGCCCCGCAGTCCCACCTGACAGTTGCTGATGCCGAAGAAAGCGGCGGAATCCGCCAGTACCGGGTCCTCGATGTCGTACTGATCATTCGCCAGGATCGGCTGGATCCTGTCCGGCAGGCCCTTGGTCAGGGCCACCTCCACGAAGATCAGTGGCTCGTCGCCGATCGCCGGGTGGAAAAACCCGAAACAACGCCGGTCCCGGGCATCCAGGCGACGCCTCAGATCCTCCCAACCCTCGATCTTGTGCACAGCTTCATAGCGGATGATCTTTTCCAGGATGGCTGCTGGCGTGTTCCAGTCGATGCGTTTCAGCACCAGGAACCCCCGGTTGAACCAGGAGCCGAACAGATGCACGAAATCCGCATTGAGGGGTTTGAAGTCCGGGTGTTCCTTCATCAGCGTGAGGAAGTCCTGGCGCATCAGGACCAGCTCGTAGGTTGCCCCCTGGGCCAGGTTCAAGCGGCGCAGCAATTCCTGGCGCCGCGGCTCCGCAACCTCAAACAGCGTCGCCAGGTTCCGGTTCGACCGATCCTTCCGGTAAAACCGGTAGGCCCGGTCGATGGCGTCGGGGTCGGCCGCAAACTGTCTGGCCAGACACTCGAAGAAGGCCTTCTTCTCATCACCGGAGAGACCCCTGTAAATCTCCAGCGCCCGACTGGCCAACACAATGCTCGCCGCCTCGCCGTCGCTGTTCAGCAATTCCTCACAAGCCGCGACAAGGTCGTGATGATCACTGTGGTTTTTCTTCGCCCCGAGCCTTCGTTGGAGGGCATCACGCTGGGTGATGCTGGTAAAAAGCTCTTGCAGGAAGCTCATATTCATTGGACTGACCTTTGCAAAGTTCTCAGGAACCGGGCCCCATGATCAGGTTCGGCAGCCACAGAGCAATCTCAGGGAAGAAGCACAGCAGCACGATGCCCAGAATCATGCACAGGGCGTACGGCAAGCTGCCCAACAGGATGTCCCGCAGCGCGATAGCGGGCGCAATGCCCTTGATGATAAAGAGGTTCAGACCCACCGGCGGGGTAATCAGGCCGATCTCCAGGTTGATTGTCAGGATCACGGCGAACCAGTACGGGTCGAAGTTGGCAGCCAGGATGATCGGCAACAGGATCGGCGCCGCCATCACGATGACGGCCACCGGCGGCAGGAAGAAGCCGGCCACCAGCAGGAACAGGTTGATGATGCCCATCAACAGCCAGCGATTCACTTCCAGGTCGGCAATGGCCTGCGCCACCGTCTGCGTGATAAACAGTGACGACAGCGCAAATGCAAAGATTTCAGCTGTGGCGATGATCAGCATGATCATCACGCTCTCGCGCAGGGCATCGCGCATGATGGTGCCAATCGGCCCAGCCTGCCACATGCGATAAACCAGAACGGCCAGCAGCAGACAGAGGAAGGCCCCGACGCCGGCAGCTTCAGACGGCGTTGCAATCCCCCCATACAGCGCGAACAGAATGCCAAACACCACCAGCAGGAACGGCAGCACCCGGACCAGCGCTTTCAGGTTACCCTCCACGTTTTGCTTGATCTGCCCGGCCACTTCAGCCACCGGATTCGGTGTGTCGTAGCCGCCCGACAGCTTGCAGGCAATCAACGTCCAGACCATGAACAGCGCTGCCAACATCAGGCCCGGCATAGCGCCGGCAATGAACAGCCGGCCAATCGAGGTTTCGGTCGAGATACCGTAGACGATCATGGTGACCGAGGGAGGGATCAGGATACCCAGGGTGCCGCCCGCGGCAATACAGCCCGCTGCCACCCCATCGGGATAGCCACGCTTGCGCATTTCAGGAATGCCGAGCTTGCCGATCGCCGCACTGGTGGCTGGCGACGAGCCGGACAGGGCCGCAAAAATGGAACAGGCCGCGATGTTGGAAATCGCCAGACCGCCCGGCAGTCGGCCCATCCAGAGATCCAGTGATCGATACAGGTCCCGGCCTGTGGGCGATGACGCAACGGCCGCCCCCATCAATATGAACATCGGTATGGCGACAAAACCAAACGAGGCCAGGTTGCCAAAAAACGTTTCACCAAAATAAACCAGCTCGGTCATCCCCCGATCCATAACCAGCGCGCCCAGCGACACGGCGCCCAGGGCAAAGGCAATCGGGGTGCCGATCGCCATGAGGATCAGCAGGACGACAACGACAAGAATGCCACTTGTGACGGGATCCATGACTACAGCTCCCCCCGCAGAATTTCGGCGATGTACTGCAGGGAAAGCAGGCTGGCGCCGACGGTGACCGGCAGGATGGCGGGCCACAGCGGTGGGTTCCAAACGGTGCCGGTATTCCAGCCGCCGGTGTAGGCCTCGTACAGGTAGTACCAGCAGCCATAGGTCAGGGCCAGGCAGAACGCGAGTCCGACCAGCGAGGCCAGCAGCGTCATGATGCGCTTCGGTAATCCCTGCAGGGCATCGGGAAGAACGGTAACGGCAACGTGGCCGCCGCTTTTCAGCACATAGGGCGCGCCCAGCAGCATCGCCGCGGTGATGGCGAACGTCGTGAACTCGGTCTGCCAGACCGTACTCTCGCCCAGGATGTAGCGGACGAATACCATCTCAACAACGGACAGTACGCCTAGCGCAAGCAGCACGCCGGCCAGTAACGCAGCGGCTAAAGAGAGGGCGTCCATGCAGCGGATATACCCGCCGACGAGCCCCCGGCCTGAAGCACGGGAAAGACTAGAAGTTTGGGACATGGCTCAACCCCAGGAAATGATTGGGCCGGCCACACCCGCACGCGGCGGGCATGTGGCCGTTGTGGATATGACTCAGGCGTGCCTGCGTTACTCCACTGCCAGGGCGGCATCGATCAGAGCCTGACCATTGGGCACGTTTTCGGCGAAGGTCTTGTAGGAGCTCTTCTTGGCGATATCCAGCCACGCCTTGTAATCTTCCGGCGACATCTGGACAACCTTGACGCCGTTCTTCTTGAAGACATCCACCATCTTCTGGTCGAGCCCGGCCACTTCATTCGAGAAGTAGGCTTCGGCCTTTTCACCGGCGGCAGTCAGGGCGGCCTGCTGTTCCTCGTTGAGCTTGTTCCAGCTTTGCTCCGAGATCAGCACCGGCTCATACATGAACCAGAGCGCGTTCTCCCCCGGTGCGGTCAAGCACGTCACCTGCTCGTAGATCCGGTAGGACACGAAAGATCCGGAAGACGTGTTGGCGCCATCCAACACCCCGGTCTGCATCGCGGTGTAGATTTCAGAGGACGGCATGGACGATATGGACGCCCCGGCCGTTGCCAGCATCTCGTCGAAGGCGGGACCGGCAGCGCGCAGGGTCTGGCCTTTCACGGTGTCGGGCGAGGTGATGCACTCCTTGTTGGAGGCAAAGCCACCGGCAAGCCAGGCATCCGCCAGAACACGCGCACCGGCGTCGTTGATCACCTTTTTGATCATGTCCATGAACTTCGAGTCGTTCAGGCGCTGGGCGCGCTCGTGGTTGCGAACCAGCCCCGGCATCAGGGTCGCGGAAAACTCCGGGTGACGGCCGCTGGCGTAATCCAGGGGCAGAGAAATCATGTCAACCCGACCGCGTACCAGGGCTCCCCACTGTTCCTTGGCCTTGAAGAGCGACTGGCCCGGATAGATCTGCAGCTCCAGGCCAACATCCGCGGCCTTCACTTCGCGGGCCATCAACTGAACCATCTCGTCCCGCACGTCCCCTTTACCGCCGGGGAACTGGTGAGAAACGCGCAGGACGGTATCGGCAACCACGCCGGTACAGAGAATCGAGAGAGAAGCCGCCAAAGCCAGCTTCACGAAGGGCATCTTCATCATTTTTTCTCCAGTCTTGTTTTTGTAATATTCATCAGTCCGCTCTGATATATATATCATTAGTTTTGTTGTATACTGCTGTCAATGCAAACTGAATAAAGAATGATCAGAAAATGTCGACCACGGACCCACAACAATGAAACGCTCGAACGCACAGAAGCTGAAAGACATCCTGGAAAACGACATCATCAACGGGCGCCTGCTACCTGGCGCCAAGCTCGACCATGAAGCCCTGGCGAAGCAGTACGACGTCTCCCGCACACCGATTCGCGAGGCGATCCAGCAACTGGTGGTCAGTGGCCTGGTGACGGTGCAGCCCAAGAAGGGCTCGTTTGTCGCCAAGGTCGGCATTGATCAGCTCATCGAGATGTTTGAGGTCATGGCTGAGCTCGAAGGGATGTGCGGCCGCCTGGCCGCCCGGCGTATCCGGCCATCGGAGCTGGCGGCTCTGGAAGCGGCCCTGAAACGCTGCGAGGATCCGGCCGTCATGGCAGACCCGGATGAGTACTATTACGAGAACGAGGAATTCCACAACTGCATCTACTCCGCCAGCCACAACGACTATCTGGCGGCGGAGACCCGGCAACTGAAGCAGAGACTGAAACCCTATCGGCGCTTGCAGTTACAGGTTCGGAACCGGGTCAACAACTCGATTGACGAGCATCGGGAGATCTTCAAGGCCATTGAAGCGGGTGATGCAGCACTGGCTGAGAAAGCGCTGAAGGAACACGTCCTGATCCAGGGCGAACGATTCAGCGACTTCGTGTCCCAGGTCAAAGAGTTTAGCGAACTCGCCTGAGGCTCTGAATAGAGGGAGCCGCACCTGCAGCACCGGGTACGGGCTTAAACGTGGCGCCCTGACACAACAGGCTGTGCAGGGTATCGCCTGACGAAACCAACGGGAAATCTTTACGCCAACGAGAGAGCAGCCCTGCGATGTCTTTTGTCCGGTGTCACGGGACGAACGGCCACGCCCAAGAGTGCACGACATGGCGTGGTGTGACCCGACAGGAAAGACTACACTTAAAATGAGTGCATTCGCTATTGATGGGAAAGGCAATGCGAACTCACATTTGGCTCCTTCGATTACTGACCAGCCTGGTGGGCTTGGGGTTGTGCCTCCTTGCCGCCACCTCCCACGCTGAGTGTCGCCTGCGGGTCGGCTGGGATGACTGGCCGCCCTACATTGTTTACGAAAACGGCCAATTTCGAGGGCTCGAATACGATCGCCTGATCTCGACCGCCGATGCAGCCGGATGCAAGATCGTCATGCTCCACGTGCCCTGGGCACGGGCACTGAAGATGCTGGAGAACCAATCGCTGGACCTCCTTTACGGGGCCGGCTATTCCGAAGAGCGCGCCGCATTCGCCAAGTATTCCGTGCCCTATCGGCAGGAACAGTTCGTATTGATGACCCTGGATGACACGCCATCCACGACAAGGTCAGTGTCCCTGGAAAAATGGATCCAGTCCGCCCCCGACGACGGGGTCCGTCACCTGGGACTGTTCCGCGGCGACTTCTATGGCAAGAAAATGGAGCGCGTCCTCGAAAATAACCAGTCGGCGGTAAAACCGATCCAACTTGGCAGCAACGAACAGATGGTGGAGATGCTGGCCCGGGGACGGCTGGATGGGTTCATTATCGAGGACGGGGTTGCCCAGATGCTGATAAAGAACTCAGACTACCCCCTGAGGCGGCTGATCATCCAGGAACAGGTTACCGACCCGCTGCACTACCTCTTTTCCAGGGACGTTCCCGACGCCGTCGTGGAACGCTTCAATGCGGTGATACGACAGCACACGCCCTAACCATCCAATCAGCCGCCGTCGCCAGTCAGCCGCCATCAGGGCAGCGGCCGACAGGTCATGGTTTTGGGCGTTGACGGCCTCCGCCTCAGGTCTTGAAGCGCGAAACCAGTTGGGTCAGGCGAAGATTCAGTTCCGCCTGGTCCGAGCAGAGCGATTCGACGCTCCTGGAAACCTCAGTCACCTCGTTGGCCGAATCGTTGATGGTCACGATGTTGCGGTTGATCTCCTCGGTGACGGAGTGCTGCTCTTCCGCGGCGCTTGCGGTCTGGGTCGAGACATCGCGGATCCGCTCGACGGCATCCTCGATGCTATTGAACGCCTGCAATGCCTCGCCCGACAGGGCGACGGCGGTCGACGACTCCTCGGCACTCAGGGTCATCGCCGAAGACACGTCATTGGTCCGGCGAACCAGGTTGCCGAGTATCTGGTTGACCTCCTCCGTGGACGTCTGGGTGCGCCTGGCCAGGTTCCGGACCTCGTCGGCAACCACGGCAAAACCGCGCCCCTGCTCGCCGGCCCGCGCGGCCTCGATCGCGGCGTTGAGTGCCAGCAGGTTCGTCTGCTCGGCAATATCCTGGATGGCGGACAGGATGCTGTTGATGTTGCCGGTCTCTTTCTCCAGCTCCCCGATCATTTCGTTGGAAGAGCGGATCCGCTCGCCCAGCGTTTCCACACTGGCCGCGCTCCGTTTGATAACCTCCTTGCCGGAAAGCGTCGACGCCAGTCCCTGTTCCGATATCGAGGCCGTATCGACGCAATTGGTCGCCACCTCATTGGCAGCCGCGGCCATCTCGGTGACGGCCGTCACGATCTGTTCAATCGAGGACAGCTGAGTGGAGACACTCTCGGACAGTTCGACGGATTTGGAATTGGTCCGGGTTGAGACGCCCTCCATCTCCTGGGAAGTGGCCTTGATGTCTTCTATCATCTTGCGCGTCGACTCGATGTAATGGTTGAACCATTCAGCCAGCTCACCCACTTCATCCCGGGATTCGACGCTGATGCGCGTTGTCAGATCCCCCTCGCCCTGGGCGATCGTCTTCAGGTTATCCTTGACCTCGTTGATCGGTGTGACGATACGGCGGGCGATGTAGAGCCCGAGCAGACCGAAGAGGACCACCAGAATGCCGCTGATGATGGCCGTGTTGCGTCCCACTTCCCGGGCGCTGGCAAAGATCTCGCTGGACTGCTTCAGGCCAACAATCTTCCAACCCAGGGACGGCGACTGGTAGACGTTGGCCTCATAGTCCACACCATCGATGCTGACATCGATAACGCCGGAATCGGTTTGGGCAATGCGGGAGAAATAGTCCGCATCCATATCGGACAGGGCCTTGAAGTTGTTGTCGGGGTTACCGCCATCCACCAGGATCTTGCCGTCTCCCTGGATCATCATCAGATAGCCGGTTTTTCCCAGCTTGACCTTCTGGACCATGTCGGTCAGGGACTTGAGGGACACGTCCATGGCAACGACCCCTTCGAACTCGCCCTCCATGTTCTTGAAGCCCTTGATCACGGACACGTAGACCGCATCATCAGGCTCCCAGTAGTAGCCATCGCGGCGGACGAGCTTGTAGTTGCCGTCCTTGCCCATATCGAACCAGGGCCTCTTGCGGGGATCCCAGTCGCCGTAACCCGCGGTCCCGGGCCACTCGAGATACCCGCCATCCTTATCGCCCATGTAGACATAGCCAAGCATGGGGTTGTTGTCGCCAATGCCACTGAACAGATCGAAAATGGCCTTTTCCCGACCGCCATTCCGACGAGCCACCTCGGCGGGGCGCTGTTTTTCGCCGAAGTACTTGGATATCGAGCCCTGCTGCGCATTCCTGACCGCCGGGGAATCCGCCAGGAACGACACCTCGTATCCCATCACATCAAAGAAGTTGCTGAAGGAATCCTCGACGATGGAAATATTGGTGGTGCTGTTCTCGATGAAGTCCTGCTCGGCCCGTTCGAGGGCGTTATAGACAGTGAGCGAGGAAACAATCAGAACAGGGAGGAGGGTTGTGCCAAGAAGCGCCGTCAGCAGCTTCGACTTGATCTTCATAGCGTGGCCTCTCGCTAGATTGCTTTCAGTACGCCTGACATCCCTCGCAGGTTCCGCACCCTACCTGATCCGTGACGAATCTCCATGGACGCCGGCTCGAGGCGGCGCCGATTCCGCGTGAATCGGCGCCCCTTAAAGTTCGTAATACTACTTATCACCCCCCACAAGAGCATCAGCCGGAAGATCGCCGATCCCCAGCTATCACATACTTTTGCGTTTTTCTCATTGTAGGCGACAGCGGCCGGCTGACCAGACGCGTTAACAAATCAACTGCATATTCGCACCGAACAACCGGTTAGTTTACTTCGCACAACAGTACTGGTCCCTCCAGACATAACCGGCGGGCGTATACGGGCACTCCGTCACGCCATAGACACCGCCGACAGTCCAAACCTTCTTTTCATGACCCAGGCTCCCGGCGACCCGGTGAGCGAGCATTGTTTGTTGATCGGTCGTCCGATCCGACGACCCCATTTCGAGGAAGCGCGCTTTGATCTTCGACAAAATGACCCTGAAGACCCAATTCGTCGCCGTCGTCACCCTCCCCTGTCTGGTGTTACTGCTGGTCAGCTGGGCGGGGCTGCGGGGGCTGTCCGGCATGCAGGACCAGACCGAGCGTCTGACCGAGAATACCAGCGCTCCGCTGCGGGCCCTGGCGGAAGTCAATTCACGGATCCCGCGGATTCGCGTGGGGCTCGATATGATCCTGCTGCAGGCCGTACCGGCCCTGCAGGACCAGAAAGGCGTGATGACCCGCGTCAAGGAAACCCGCACCGAGGACATCCCGGAAATGGACGGTGCCCTGCAACAGGCCCTGGATGCCCAGGTCAATCCGGAGATCCGGGCCGAGGTACAGAGGCTGACCGACACCTTCACCGCCGTCAAACGCGATGAACTAACGCCGATGCTCAAAGCCATCGAGAGCAACGACATGGCTTCGGCCTACCGCATCTACCAGGACGACTACGCCGCCAGCTACGGCGAGATGCGCAAGATCGTGAACGACCTGCTGGACCGGCTGCTCGCCCAGGGCAACGCCAGCTATGAGGCCAGCAAGGTGAATTACCAGAACAGCCGTAACCAGATGATGATCCTGATCGCCATTGCCCTGGCGGCGTCCATCGCAATGGCCCTGCTGTTCCTGCGCCGCCTCAACCGCCGTGTGGACCGACTCCAGCGCCATATCAGCACCGCAGCCGATACGCTGGACCTGGGATCGTCGATCGAATTGAGCGGCCGCGACGAACTGAGCGATATTGCAGCCAACTTTAATCAGTTCGTCGGCCAGATCCGCTTGGCCATCGAGGCGGTTGCCGACAACTCACGCCAACTGGCGGCCACCGCCAATGCGGTCGCCAGCAAGGCGGAATCGACGCACCGCAACTGCATCCACGAGCAGGACCGTTCCACGCAGATTGCCACGGCGATCAACGAGATGGGCTCGACCGTCGAGAGCATTGCCGGTAATGCCTCCGAGGCTGCACAGGCTGCCAGGGAAGCGGATGAGACCTCCCATCAGGGTGCGAAACTGGTCGAACTGGCCAGCCAGGGCGTTGCAACGCTGTCGAGGGAGATCGACCAGGTCAGCCAGGACGTCAGTTCGCTGGCCACCCAGACCGATTCCATCGGCAGTATCCTGGACACCATTCGCGGGATCTCCGAGCAGACCAACCTGCTCGCCCTGAACGCCGCCATCGAGGCGGCACGTGCCGGTGAGCAGGGGCGGGGCTTCGCCGTTGTCGCGGATGAAGTGCGCAACCTGGCCAGCCGGTCAGCGAGCTCAACCAATGAAATCCAGAAGATGATCGACCAGCTCCAGGAGCAATCGGCACGGACCGTCTCTGCCATCAAGCGCGGCCAGGAACAGAGTCAATCCGTGGTCAGCCAGACCGATGAAGCCAACCGGGCGCTGCAGCAGATCACGTCCCACATCGGTCAGATCAGCGACATGAACGTCCAGGTGGCAACCGCTACCGAGGAACAATCCGCTGTGGTCGGCGAGATCAACCAGAACATCCACGACATCAACCAGTTGACCGTGGAAACAGCGCAGATCGCCGATCAGCTCACCGAGTCCAGCGGCGAACTGCAGCAACTCTCGCAGACGCTGGATAGACTGGTGACGAAGTTCAAGCTGCAATAAGAGGCCGTCCGCCAGGGCATCCGGATGGCTGTTCCTGGCGGTGGCGCACCTGATGGCCGACCGAACCTGGAACGCGCGGTTATGGCACTATCCTGCTGGGGGATCGCTCGTCCACAGAACCGGAACGGGCACAGGGCTTGACCTCAACCTAACTTGAGGTCCTATAACATCCCATCAAATCCACTCAAGCGCAGGGAGACCGCCATGACAGAGAGCGGGACAAAAGGGAGAGTACTGGTTCTGGGACGTGCGGACGTCGTCATGCAAACGGTGCTGGACGAATTGAAAGCCGCCCACGTAGATGCCGAAGGCACGACGTCACCGGAAGCCGCGCCGGACAATTACGACGCCCGGGATTTCGATTTCATTGCCCTGGGACGCGGCCTGCTGGGCCAGGCCGGTGAGGCGCTGAAGGCCCGTTTTCGGGAGCGTCATCCGGCTGTGCAATTCGTCGACACCTACGCCCCATTTGCCGCCCACCAGATCATCGAGGTCATGAACACACGGCCCGGGCCGGTCGTTGACCTGGACGCCTACAGCCGTCGAATCGGATACAGCGGCCCACTGCACCCGGACCTCGACACCCTGAGACACCTGCACGAACGGCATCCCGACGCCATTCCATTCGAGGCGATCGACGTGCTTCTGGACCGCGGCATCAGCATCCAGCCGGACGCGGTGGACAACAAGCTGATCCATGCCGGGCGGGGCGGCTACTGCTTCGAGCACAACAACCTGTTCAAGCGGGTGCTGGAGACCGTTGGTTTTCATGTCGAGGGGCTGTCCGCCCGTGTACGCTGGAATGCGGCGCCCGGCATGCTGCCCACCCCCCATACCCACATGGCCCTGCGGGTCTTTGTGGACCACGAACCCTGGCTCGTCGACGTGGGCTTTGGCGGCAACGTCCTGACAGCACCACTGCGCATGGACACCACCGAACCCCAGCCCACCCAGCACGAGACGTTCAGGCTGGTCCCGTTTGGTCCGGGTCTGTTGTTGCAGGTCTGGATGGACGATCAATGGCGGCCGGTGTACGAACTGTCCGGCGAGCCCCGCGTCCATAGCGATTACGAGATGGCGAACTGGTACACCTCTACCCATCCCGGCTCACACTTCCGGAAAAACCTGATGGTGGCCCGCACGACCCCGGAGGCCCGCTACACCCTGCTCAATGGCCGGTTTTCGGCGCACCTTGCCAACGGCGACAGCCGGCGCGAGACCCTGGATGCCCGGGGTATCGAGACCACACTGCGGGAAACCTTCAGGCTGCCGGTGTCGCCGGATTGGCATGCCGTGATCGAGCGGGCCGCGGCGTTGACGGAGGACGCCCGGTAGCGCTCCCTACTTGCCGGCGTAGCGTGGCTGGACAATGCCCTGTTGCTGCATCCACCGATAGATGGTGGGCCGGGACACCCGATTTTCCCGGGCCACCTCCGGACACCGGTTCCTTCGCTGAAAAACCCAGCCCATTCTGGTTTCTACGAATTGACCGACCACCCGCCTAATGCACCATTTCCCTTGCGTTTCAGCGTGTTGTGGAAATGTAAAGAAGCAGAAACCGACCTATCCGGCTGGGGATCGGTTCAATATCATGCCGCGCTCCCATTACTGTCATTTCATCATTGGAGCGAGGACATGAAAGGAAGAGTCGGGCTGATACTGGGCCTGTTGCTGATGACCGGCTGCGCCACCGCCACCGAGGAACTTCGGGTCTACACCGAACAATACCCGCCTTACAACATGACCAACAACGGCATGCCGTTTGCCCACTCGGCGGAGGACATCACCGGCCTGTGCACGGATGTGCTCAAAGCCCTGCTCTCCAAGACCGACCTCAAGCACAGCATCAAGCTGCGGGATCTCAGCTACGGCCTGAACCGGACGGAAGAGCATCCCAACCACGCGATCTACTGCGTCTCCAAGACCGATGAGCGCGCGCCGTTCTTTAATTGGGTCGGTCCGCTGTCGTCCATCAAGTGGACCCTGTTCGCCAAGCCGGGATCGTCCATCGAGCTGGATGACCTGGACGACGCCCGCAAGTACCGCATCGGCGGCTACAAGGGCGATGTCATGACCAGCTACCTGAAGGACAAGGGCTTCGACGTGCTGGCCATCAGCAACAACGGCCTGAACGCCCGCCGGCTGGTGGAAGACCAGATCGACCTGTGGGTCGCCGATGGCCTGGCCGGCCCCTACCTGGCGGCGGATGCGGCGGATGTCGCCAATCTCAAACGCGTATTGGTCTTCAAAGAGACGCCCATGTACCTGGCAGTCAACAAGGACTCCGATCCGGACATTCTGAACGCCCTCAATGAGGCCTACCGGAAGCTGGTTGAGTCCGGCGAGAAGGACGCCATCTCCCGGGCATACGGGCTCTAGCCCCGAACTGACAATACGGCGGAGACAGAGCACGTCGCACGCCGATGCCGAAAAAACGAAAGCCGCACCTTCCATCATGCGGCTTTCGGTAACGTTCATAATCCCACCCTGACGACTCACTCCACCGAGGCGATTTCCCCAGGGGAACATGCCAGCAGGACATCCCTGAAAGAGCGGTAATTGCCCGGAAAAACCTGTCCCGGTATGGTTTTGCTGTTTGGAACAACTAACCAACTGTCAGATGATAATTTCCCGGACCACTCCAGCTAATTTTCTTAAAGCTGCCACTCAACAGTCCCGTTTCCCTTAGATATTCAAAAACTTCTGCAGGACACCACTCTTTACCACCAGAAAAACTCACATCCAGAATTCGCAACTTATCGAACAGTTCTGCTTTTTCCTGGTTTCCTGACACTGAAAAAGTGTATTCCGATAAGTCCGAATCGTATACGAAACCCAAATTAGACAGCTCGCTTTGAAACGAGCTGTCTATTAACTTAACACGAACAACCTTGCCGTCTGCTTTGGTTACGAATGCTTTGACCAATTCTTCGCTCATTTGACTAACACCTCCAACAAGGTTGTCACACCATTGGCATCTACAGTCGGAATAGAATCGATCACCATTTCTGGCGCTCCACCTGGCAAATGATTACCAGGCCCCAAGAAATATTGGTTTCCTTCCATCGGGCTTCTGGTCATACGATCAACGACATTATCGACCTGCCTAATCTTAAACCCTTCTTGTAACGCTCCTCTTTCGAGGCCAAATGCTTCTTCCAACTGAAGAACCTTAGTCTTATCAAGAGTCAACTGTGATTGCCCAGAAAAATCTCCGATTATGTCAGTAATCCCTTGTCTGTCAGAAATGAATGTTCCATTTCTACCAATAGTCGGATAGCTGTCCCACGCCGTTGGACTGATATTAAGTCCAACATTTTCCTCAAGCATTCGAGCCTGCCGTTGCCGGGCCAATAACACTTGAGCGCTTGGATTCACTTTGTTTGGAACATTCTTGGCAGGCTTCAGGTCCAGCCCATCCACCCGGTTGGGGGCCGTGGCCTCAAGGTAATCCTGTTTGTTCAGGTCAACGGTGCGCCATAGGCGCCTCAAGCGCTGTTTGCGCACGGCGTTGGCATAGGCTTTAACAACCTTGCCCAGGTGGATCAGCAGCCCCGTATGGCGGATCCGGCTGCCCGCAGCCCCAGCCACCCCAACACCTCCGGTGGCTACGGCCAGCAGGCCCGCCAATATCAGGTCGAAGGCGACAGACCCGGCAAAATAACTGACTTCGGTGTGGTGCTGTGTTTCCGCGTAGTCGGCGGCAAAGTCGGTCAGGCTTTCCCGGAGTTGAGGGTCCGCCATCACCAGGCTGGCGAGGTCATAGGCCTCGGCCACATCTTCTCGGCTGATGTCCGAGGGGCTGAAGCCCAGGGCCTCGACCCAGCGCTGGTGGCGGGCTTCGTTGTAATGGGCCAGAAAGGACGCGTACCAGGATGTGTCCGGGCTGCCATCACTGGCGGCCCAGGCCGACTTCAAGCCGTCCAAAAGGGTCTGGGTGGGGGAAGACAAGTCACCCATGCCGTCGACAAACCGGAATAGGCTGATACCGGCGTCCGCGACCCCCTGGAATACAGCGCCACTGCTAACGGCAGCGCGCTGATACCAGGGAAGCTGCCGGTACTCATGGGCCAGGTCCTCAGCCTCTTTTTGTTCACGCTTCAGTATTTCGCCCAGCACATGCTGAATGCCACGGCGTTGGTGATCGACGTCGCCGTCCGAGACGTCGGAACTCAGGCGGACGGAGGCGAACCGACCATGGAGTCCCGCAACCTGAGCCTCGCCGTTGTGATCCAGGGTCCCTTTTACGTTTTCATCGTCCGTACCAATGGTGAAAGGCAACCCTGCCACACCAGTGCCATCAGGCCAGCGATAGGCCAGCTTGACGTGGTAAGGCCCGGCTCCCAGCACGAGGATGTCGGGCACCGGGGCCTCGGGCGAGTGGGTGGTGGGTTCGTTGGCCGGTGCCAGGGAGTCGGAGATCGCTGCACCGCCCCGCGATCGGCCAGGCCATTGCTGCTGGAGGCGCTGCCGAAATGCGGGAGGCAAGTCATTGCGCAGGGTGTCCGGGCTGGCTTCAGATTCGCTGAACAGCGCAAAGCCCGGCCGCCCATAACGGCTGGAGAGCACCAGGCGCCCATCCCGCAAGTCATCCAGCAGCTTTTGTCTCTGGGTATCGGTCAGGTTGCCGCTTTGCGAAAAGTCCGCATCCGGCGGCAGGTCGATATGGTGGCCCTGGTAACCCCGGGTGAAATAATCCCGGGCCATGTCCACAGCGGTTGAGGGATGCAACAGGGTTGGCAGTATGGCTTCGGTAAAGCCATGGCCTCCCGTCACATAGATCTGGTAGGACATCGCGACTCCTTCCTTGTCCAGTATTGTCCTTGGGTCCTATTACAACCATGGGGATGCTATTACGTTAATAGGAAACACGGCAAGCAACTAGCGCTCGGCTTGGCCAATTCGCTGATCTACTGGGCGCCTGAAGGCGGATTTGCCATTCCCCTTTTAAGGCGCGAGCAGGGGCAGGTACATTACGGGCATGTCCTACATCGCAAACCGGCCGCCAAGTCCCGCACCCGTTCGTGAAGCGCTTGCCTGGCCGCAGCCGGGGATTCTGCCCGTTCCACGCAGTCCACCAATGCCGAGCCCACAATCACCGCATCGCTGAACCGGCCAATCGCCGCGGCGTCTTCGGCGGTGCGGATGCCAAAGCCCACGCCGACCGGAAGATCCGTGTGCTCGCGAATGGCTGCCAGCGTCGTCGCCACGCTGTCCTGGGTGGGCGGGGCGGCCCCCGTGACGCCAGCCACCGAAACGTAGTAGACGAAGCCTGAGGCATCACGCAGCACCTGCTTCAGCCGCTCGCCTTTCGTGGTTGGCGTCACCAGCCGGATGATGTGAATGCCCGCATCCCGGGCCGCATCGAAAAAGGCCTGGTCGTGATCGGGCGGCAGGTCGACGATGATGAGGCCATCCACCCCGGCTTCCGCCGCATCGCGCAGAAACCGGTCGGCGCCGTAGCGATAGATGGGGTTGTAATAGCCCATGAGCACCAGCGGGGTGTCACGGTCGTGCTCGCGAAACCGCTGCACCATCGCCAGCGTCTTTTTCTGGGTCTGGCCGCCGTTGAGGGCCCGTAGCGATGATTTCTGGATCGCCGGACCGTCCGCCATGGGATCGGTAAACGGCATACCCAGTTCGATGATGTCCGCACCGGCTTCCGGCAACCCCCGAAGGATGTCCAGGGACGTGTCCGGGTCGGGATCGCCCGCGGTGATGTAGGTCACCAGTGCCGGCCGTTTGTCGGCTTTCGTGGCCGCAAGGCGCGTATCGAGTCGGGAAGTGCTGTTCATGCTGAAGTCCTCGCTGGCGATTATCGGGATGGGCCGCCGAGATACTCGGCGACGCTGGCCATGTCCTTGTCACCACGACCGCTCAGGTTCACCACCATCAGGTGCTCCCTCGGAAGCGCAGGTGCCCGCCGGGCCACCTCCGCCAACGCATGGGCCGTTTCCAGGGCAGGAATGATCCCTTCCTGCCGGCA
Source organism: Marinobacter halodurans (assembly GCF_004327985.1). Lineage (GTDB taxonomy): Bacteria > Pseudomonadota > Gammaproteobacteria > Pseudomonadales > Oleiphilaceae > Marinobacter_A > Marinobacter_A halodurans. The sequence goes on along the minus strand of NZ_SJDL01000007.1, from coordinate 100,824 downwards.
ACACAGCTGGAACGCCTCCATGGCTTCCCGGTCGGTGATCGAAACGTACTCCACGCGCCCCTGTTCGTGTAACCAGGCGTGCTCGGGGCCAATGCCCGGATAATCCAGACCCGCCGAGATGGAGTGGGCGTCGGTGATCTGGCCGTCCTCGTCCTGCAACAGGTAGGTGCGATTGCCGTGCAACACACCCGGCGTCCCACCGCTCAGGCTGGCTGCGTGCTTGCCGCTCTCAACCCCATGCCCGCCGGCTTCAACGCCAATCATCTGCACCCCGTCATCCGCCAGGAACGGATGGAACAGGCCCATCGCGTTGGAGCCGCCACCGATACACGCCACCAGCGAGTCCGGCAGGCGCCCCTCCTGGTCCAGCATTTGTTCCCGGGTCTCCCGACCAATCACCGACTGGAAATCCCGCACCATGGCCGGGTACGGATGCGGTCCCGCCACGGTGCCGATGACGTAGAAGGTGTCGTCGATGTTGGTCACCCAGTCACGCAGGGCCTCGTTCATGGCGTCCTTGAGGGTACCGGTGCCGCTGCTGACCGGGATGATCTCGGCACCCAGCAGTTGCATGCGGAACACATTGGGCTGCTGGCGTTCCATGTCGGTCTCGCCCATGTAGACGATGCAGGACATGCCCAGCCGTGCTGCGACCGCCGCCGTGGCGACGCCATGCATCCCGGCCCCGGTCTCGGCGATAATGCGGGTCTTGCCCATGCGCTGCGCCAACAGGACCTGGCCAATGCAGTTGTTGATCTTGTGCGCGCCGGTGTGATTGAGCTCTTCACGCTTGAAATAGATCGTCGCGCCGCCGAAATAGTCCGTCAGCCGGTCCGCCCGGTACAGCGGACTGGGGCGGCCTACGTAATCGCGCTGGAAATACGCCAGCCGGCTCTGGAATTCGCGGTCATCCCGTGCCTCTTTGTAACAGGTTTGAAGCGCTTCGATCAGTGGTATCAACGTCTCAGCCACAAAGCGACCACCGAACCGGCCGAAGAAGCCATTGGCATCGGGCTGCATGGAATATACGCTCATAGCGAATTTGCCTGCTTTTTACCTGAGTGAATAAGGGTGAGACTAACGAAGGCACGCGCCGAAAAAAATCGATAGAATTGCAACCATATGTGATCTGGAGTCACCATTTCATGAGTCAGGACATGCCACCTCTAAGCGCGCTGCGGGCGTTCGAGGCGACAGCACGACGGGGCAGTGTCACCGCCGCCGCACGGGAACTGCACGTCACCCACGGTGCGGTCAGCCGCCAGCTGCGCAGCCTCGACGGGCACTTCGGAACGCCCCTGTTTGCCAAGGCGGGAAGGGGCATCCGGCTTACGCCGCAGGGCGAACAACTGCAACAGGGTGTGGGCGACGCCTTCGCCCGACTGCGCGAGAGCTGCGCCGAACTCAAACGCAGTACGAAAGAGGCGCCCTTTGTGCTGAACTGCCCCGGCAGCCTCCTGGCCCGTTGGTTCATTCCCCGCCTGGAGCGTCTGCACCGTGAGCTGCCGGACATCAAACTGCAGGTCAGCGACAGTGACAGCGAGCTGGATCCCCGGCGCAACGAGGCCGGCGCCACCCTGCTTTTCTCCGAACCGCCCTTTCCGCCTGAACTGGACGTGATCGAACTTGCCCCGGAAAACATCTGCGCCGTGGCCAGGCCCGATCGGGCCGAACATTTCGATCCCGATGACCCCGCCACGATATTCACCGCGCCCCTGCTCTATACCCGTTCTCGCCCCCAGGCCTGGCCGCAATGGGCCCAGGCCCACGGGCTCGAAGGGGCTCGCCTGGAACAGGCGCTGGAAGAAGGCCGGGGCTTCGACCACCTCTATTACCTGATCGAAGCGGCCCTGGCCGGGCTGGGCGTAGCCATCGCACCGCGGTTGCTGGTGCAGGATGACCTGACCCATGGGCGGCTGGTAGCGCCCTGGGGTTCGGTGGGAACAAGCGGCCGACTGTGTCTGCTGCTGCCCCATTACGTGGCGCACCGGCGAGGCACACAACTTGCCGAATGGCTGCAACGTGAACTCAATCCCTGATGCCATTCCGGGCAGACGGGTTCACACCGGGGCATTTAACGGACTGATTCAATGCTATAGATGGCGACCTTCGGCAGATTGAACCATGCTGTAGGCAGGACATTTGGCCCGTTTTTCAGTCTCTCAGGGAACAGCCATGATAAGGATGCATGGGGAATACCGCAGGCATCTGCGGTCAGGGATCCGGATACCGGTGATTATCAGCCATGCCCGTCGCACCTTCGAGACCACAACGCTGGACATATCCACCAGTGGTTTGCGCCTGAAGCGCCCGGAGCATGTGTATATACGCCCTGGCGAAACGATCGACATCGAGTTCCGCGACAAGGTGGGTACCAAGGTCGCCGCGACCGTGATGCACATCGGCAAGACCCACATCGGCCTGCAGCTCTATGACCGCCGTTTTTCCGGAGACGAGCTGAAAGCACTGTACGACGTCGCCCCGTTCTGGCAGCGCCTGAGTGCCGCCAGCAAACGCACCCTCTGGAAAAAAAGCCGTCGCCTGGCGGTCCTGGTTGTCAACACCTACCTGCGCCCGCTCGTCATCGCCCTGGTCAGACCGCAATTTATCTTCGCGGTGTACGGTAACGAGAAGCAGGCCGGGTCCTATTTTTCTCCCGATATGGTCCGGCGCATGCCGTCCAACCTGATACTGGGTTTTATCCGCAACGAGGACATGCGCGGTCTGATGGTGGCCTCGCAGTTCCTGGAGCACGAACTGCAGGCCGATTCCGACAAGGTCCGCCTCTACATGGAGCGCCTGCAACAGGACTTTCCCCGGGCGCAACGGATCGCACTGGTCGGCCGGCTCCCCAACTTCGTAAAGAAGGCAGGCATCGAGATTAAAAGACCGCTGGTCGAGGGCAGTCTGGGAACGCGTTACATGATCTGGGACATCGCGCGGCAGATGCACGAGCGGCCACAGTACCGTCATCAGGACAGCATCGTGGTCCTGGGCGGCGCCGGACGAATCGGCAATGCCGTCTGCCGGGATCTCACCAGTCTGTTTGAAACCGTCATCGGACTTGATCCACGCTACGAGGAGGATCAGGAAATCAACACGGATCAGGGTAAAGTCCTGCAGACCTCGTCCCTGGAGCGATTGCACGACGAGACACTCTACATTGCCCTCACCCATCAAGGCGATGCGGTGCTGGACCTTTACCAGCATATGCCCGAGGGGGCCCTGATTGCGGACGACACCCATCCCTGCATCAGCCTGAAGGTCAGGGAACGCCTGCGGGAAAACCAGATTGAGGTGGAGAAGATTGTGCTGTCACACGATCAATTCATGATGTGGCCACGCATGCCGGACTGGAACAACCGGGATATCCCGGGGTGTCTGGTCGAAGCCCTGGTGCTCCTTCGCCGGCCGGATGTGGCGGAAGGCAGCTTTTCCGGATTTTGTCAGGAAGCGGAATTTCTCGGTTTCACCGGCCGCCTGGTCAGGCCGCTGGATGAGTAGGATAAACGGGACCGCCCCATGGTGAATCTCTGCCGATGGACAACAACACTGATGGCGGCGCTGCTCCTGTGCGCCCTGTCTGCCAGCGCTGCGGGACTGACCGTTCTGGGGGGAACCGGCCAGTACAGCCTGAACGATCGCATCGCCTATCGGCTGGGCCCTGGCCAGCCCCTTGAGCAGGTCGTGCAACAGGGGACATGGCAGGAAAAAAGCGATGACAGCGTGCTGAATTTGGGATTCACCGATCAGCCCGTCTGGATCAAGGCATCCCTGGATATCCCGCAGCCCCTGGACCAACCCTGGTATCTGGTGATTCCCTATCCCCTGCTGGAAGAGGCGGACCTCTACATCCTGCGTGACGGCCAACTGCCGCCGATCTACCACATCAGCCGCCAGCAGACCCTAAACCCAAGGGGGCAGGCCCAGAGCTACCAGGTGGCGCTTCCCCTGCCGCAGGATCTCAGCGGCCCGGTGAGCCTTCTCCTGCGGGCGCAGTCAGCCACATCGCTGCAGGTGCCGGTGGAGCTGTGGAGCAAAGAGCGCCTCACGAATGACTTTTCCCGGGAGAGTCTCTACTGGGGCATCTATTTCGGCATCCTGGTTGCCATGGCCACCTACAACCTGTTCCTGTTTCTTTCCATCCGGGATCCGGCCTACGGCTACTACGTGCTTTACATCGGCTCCATCAGCCTGCTGATGCTCTGTATTTCCGGTGTCGGCAGCGCCTGGATCTGGAGTGGACAGCCGCTGCTGACCCGCTATGCCCTGCCCACAAGCACCGCGCTGGTCTCCCTGTTCGCCCTGATGTTTGCTCGCAGCTTCCTGAAGTGGCAGGAGATTTCAGGAGGCTGGGAGCGCGTCCTGAATATCGCGGCCGGCCTGGCCGGGGTCTTGATTGTCTACACCTGGATCGACCCCATCCATGGAGCTCTCCTTGCCGGCCTGCTGGGCACCCTGGTGATTGTGCTGGTCATTTCGGTGGGACTGGCGGCCCTGACGGCCGGCGTCGCCAGCGCCCGCTATTTCGTCATGGCCTGGACGGCCTTTGCCCTGGGGGCCTCTCTCTACCTGATGAACGTGTTCAACCTTCTCCCGGTGAACCTCCTCACCAACCACGCCATGCAGGCCGGCTCCGCCGCGGAAGTGCTGTTGCTGTCATTCGCCCTGGCCCACCGCATCAAGGACGAACGGGCACGCAAGCTGGCCGCCCTCCACAGCCAGCAAATGGCCGAGCGCCAGGTCCGGGACCTGGAAATGCAGTCCCTCGACCAGGCCATGCACGACTCGGCGACCAAGCTACCCAACGGCACCCTGCTTAACCAGCAGCTGCAAACCGTGATCAGCCAGGGCCAAAGGGTCGCACTTGCACTGGTCCACTACCCGCAGGTCAAGGACATCGCGTCGAGCATGGGCCATAACCTGGCGGAAGACATGTTCTGCCAATTGATGAAGAAACTGAACCATACGCTGGCCATGCTGGGTGGCGGGATCTGCCTGGAGACCAAACAACCCGCCTACATCGCCATTCCGGAGTTCGGCTCGGCCGCGTTCCTGATCGACGTCAACCAACTGCAAGGTGCGCTGCCCCCCTTTATCGAACAGGTGGTCGGGCACCACGAGGTGTCGTTCCGTTCCGTCAGGCTGCCCGTGCTCATGAACCTGCATTGCGGCGTGGCGGTCGCCCCGGATCACGGCGAGAGCACGGAGATCCTCTACCAGCATGCATCCGCCGCACGGGACCGAAGCGAGTCGAGGAAGGTTCCGGTGCAGGTCTACAGCGAGGAGATTTCCGACTTCGCCCGGCGACGGCTGGATCTGCTGACCGCCCTGCCGCAGGCCATCGAGGACGGAGAAATCGAACTCTACCTGCAACCGCAGATGAACAGCATTGGCCTGGAACTCGTCGGCGCCGAGGTATTGCTGCGTTGGCACAGTTCGCGGTTTGGGCCGGTACCCACCTGGGAGGTCATCGAGATCGCGGAGAATGCCGGCCTGATGGACCTGCTGTCCCGCTACGTCATCGCCCAGGCCTGGAAAACCATGCACCTGCTAAGGGAACGGAATCTGGACATCACCTGCAGCATCAACCTGTCGGTCCAGAACCTGACCGACAGTCACTTCGTGCCCGATGCCCTGGCAAGCATCAAGGAACACGCCATCCCGGTGGATCGCGTGATTTTCGAGATGACGGAAACCGCGATGATGCACAACATGGAGTCGGTCATCGATTCCCTGCTGCTCATTGCCAACCATGGCTGCCGAATTGCGCTGGATGATTTCGGCACGGGCTACTCGTCCCTGGCCTATCTGAGCCGCCTGCCCATCCACGAACTGAAGATCGATCGCAGCTTCATCAACAAGATGACCTCCAGCCGCAATGACCTGGAGATCGTCAAGAACACCCTGAAGCTGGCCCGCACCCTGAACCTGGAGACCGTGGCCGAGGGCGTGGAGGATGCGGCCACCCTGGAGCGCCTCAGCGAACTGGGTTGCCACCGGGTTCAGGGTTACCTGTTCGCCAAACCGATGCCGGTGGACGAGTTCTGTCGCTGGGCGTTACAACACACCGTCGATGAGAAGGCTGGCAAAGGTCAGTGATTCACCCGGTTCGCGAGGCCGCCCCCGTCGCCACTGGCGGGATCCGTCGACGGCGCAGCCCGGAAGCCCCCGAACCGCGACAATGCCTTAAAGCAGAATCACCCCCCAGCACACGGTAATGATGACGAGCCCCACAAACTGGGCCGCGCTGCCCATATCCTTGGCCTGCTTGGAGAGTGGGTGCAGCTCCATCGACACCCGATCGACAATGTTCTCGATGGCCGAGTTCAGCAGTTCGATGGCGAGGGACAGCAGCGGTGCCGCGATCAGGATGGCCCGTTCAGCGCGGGACACATCCGCCCAGCAGGCGATCGGAATCAGGATCAGGTTCATCAACACCAGTTGGCGGAAGGCCGCTTCGTTGAGAAACGCCGCCTTGAGCCCCTGCATGGAATAGCGGGCCGAATTCAGGATGCGGGTGAATCCTTTTCCGCCTTTCAGTCCGTGGGCACTGGGTTCATGGATTGATCGGGTCATCATTCGCCTTGTCGGTACGGGCAAGCAGCAGGAAACCGACGCCTGTGAAATGAGGGACGGCGGAACGGTTCGTGGAAAGGGGAATTATGGCCGCTTGATCCGTTCCTGAGAATGCGTTGAACCCGAAGCGATACCCAACATCGTGCCCCTGATTGATTTTAATCAACCACAGCCGCCCCACAGCTCCCCTACAATCACGACCGGCACGGGCTGGACATCACGGCGCATCGTCCAGCGCAGATACCTGCGGAAATGGCAGGAATCCGCAATGTTCAGCCAGGTCATGATGGATGAACCCAGGATTGGTCCGATCCGGTATCATGGCCCTCGCCGGATTTGTTGCGCCGGGAAGCACACCCGGTCTCGATCCACACCCGGCGTTCTGATCGTTGATGAACCTGTATCGGCATTCGCCAATACGGCGCCCGCAGCTGGCGCCGGTTGCCCCGCCCTGCCGCTCGGTTCGTACCGAATGCTGGACAACGATGAATAACCGGACGGAACCGTCCAACGATACACCGATTTTCACCCGGGATAGTCATGGATACGTGGTATCTGCTGTGTTTCCTTTCCGCGACTGCGGTATTGGTCGCCTTTGCCAATCAGTTCTTCCTGAACATGCAAACGACCATCGCCATCACCTTCGGTGCCGTGGTCATCTCACTGCTGCTGATCGCTGCGGTAAAAGTGCTCGGCAACCAGACCGCCGTCGCCGTGTCCCGGATGCTGGGCACCATTGATTTCAAGTCGCTGCTGCTGGACGGGATGCTGGGGCCCCTGCTGTTTGCGGGGGCGCTGGAAATCGACCTGCGGACCATGCGCCGGCACCGCTGGGAAATCACGGTCCTGGTCCTGTTCGGCACCCTGGCCTCCACCTTCCTGGTGGGTTTCCTGATCTCCTGGGTCATGCAGCTGATGGGCTGGGACGTGCCGCTGATCTACTGCCTGCTCTTCGGTGCGCTGATCAGCCCCACGGACCCGATCGCGGTGTTGGCCATCATCAAGCAGATGAAAGCGCCGCCGTCCATCTCGATCCAGGTGGAGGGCGAATCCCTGTTCAACGATGGTGTCGGCCTGGTGGTGTTCACCACCATTTTTGCCCTGGCCTTTACCCGCGCCGAGCCCACGCTGGGCAACATCGCCGACCTGTTCCTGACCGAGGCCCTGGGCGGCATCCTGTTCGGTATGCTGCTGGCCATCGTGGCGCATTTCCTGCTCATCAAGAGCAACGACGGCAACATCCGCCTGCTGCTGACCTTCTGCATCCCCACCGCCGGTTTTGCGCTGGCGAATTTAATGGGCGTCTCCGGCGCGCTGGCGATGGTGGTTGCCGGCATCTTCGTCGGCAACGTGACCCGGGCCAAGTCGGCGTCGATGGCCCGCCTCAGCAGCATCCGCAACATCCGTAATTTCTGGCATGCGGTGGACGGCGTGCTGAATGCGTTCCTGTTCCTGCTGATCGGCCTGCTGGTGGTCACCCTGCCCGTCACCTGGCAACAGATCCTGCTGGGACTGCTGGCCGTGCCCACGGTGCTCCTGGCCCGATTCGTCAGTGTCGGTCTACCGTACCTCGCGTTCCGGCGCTTCCGCCGTTATGACAAGCACTCCGTGGCGATCCTCACCTGGGGCGGTCTGCGGGGAGGCCTGGCACTGGCCATGGCGGCGTCCATTCCCAGCGGCAGGATCTTCTTCAACGGCGTGGACCTGCACACCCTGTTGCTGCTGATCACCTACATCGTCGTGATCTTCTCCATCATCGTGCAGGGTTCAAGCATCAAACCATTGATCCGGAGCAGTCTGGTTGCCCGGGAGGGCCTTTAAGGGACTGTCCGAAGGGGAGACTGCGCTGTATGTAACGGCTCAGTATGGTTCAGGGCGGATTCCTGCGACAGGTTTGTGGTCCTTCGTCGCCGCCAGGCAGACCATGTCCCGGGCACCAGCCTGGACGATGCCGGGACATTAGTGTCCCGTTTGGTTAATTCGTTGACCTACTGCGCACCGCTGGTGCCTCTGGCCAAGGCGCCAGTCCGCCGGTGTGGTGGTTCCACATCAAGGGCTGGCAACACCGGTTCAGAGGCACCAGCGGTGCGCCCTTCGGGAGCGCCTGAACGCTTTGATAGCGGTGTTGCGCCAGCTCGATTTGGAACCACCAAACCTTCGCTACCGCGCCTTGCTCTCAAAGCGTTCAGGCGCTCAGTAGATCAGCGAATTAACCAAACGGGACACTAAGGAGCCGGGCCCTGTTTGCCCTCCAGGGTTTCCAGCCTGGACCGTAGCGCGTTGATCTCCTGAACCAGTTCGTTTTCCCGGAAAGCCTGGCGCAAGCTGTTGCGCAGGTGGTCCGGCTCCCAGGGTTTGGTGATGAATCGAAAGACAGCCCCTTCGTTGATCGCGTTAACCAGATTTTCCACTTCCGTATACCCGCTCAACACCATGCGGACCGTTGCCGGATGAATTGACTTCACCTTGCGCAGGAACGTAATACCGTCCATTTGCTGCATACGCTGATCCACGAGGATGACATGCACATCCTGTCTCGCCATGAGTTTCAAAGCGGTTTCCGGATCGGCTGCCGTGAGCAGGTCATAGTGTTCATTGCGCAATTCACGCCGGATGGCGTTTTGCACATGGACATCTTCGTCGACAATCAGGAGCGTACGCGCTTCCCCCGTTTGCGGCACAAACCCCTTGTTCGTATCCCAGCTCCGATCTTCCTGCAGGAAGTGCTCGAATGCCTCCCGCGGTATCGGAGGAGAGTAGACATAGCCCTGAATCTGGTCACATCCGATACGAGTCAAGTAGGCAAACTGATCCATTGTCTCCACCCCTTCTGCTACGGTTTGCATGCCAAGGGTGTCAGCCAGGCTGATAACGGAGCGGAGAATGGCAGCACCTTCAGGGTCTTCGGTCACATTGTCGACGAAACTCTTGTCGATCTTGATCTGGTCGAAGGGGAAACGCTTGAGATAGCTCAATGAGGAATAGCCAGTCCCGAAATCATCCATGGCCAGTTCAATGCCCATGGACTTAAGCTGTCGCATGGTGTCCAGAGCATCCTCGGTATTCTTCATGACCATGCTCTCAGTTGCTTCCACCTTCAGGTAGCGCGCTTCCAGACCACTTCTCTCAAGGGCGTCCCGTATCAAAGGCACACAGCGTGCCCGTCGAAACTGGCCGGCGGACAGGTTGACAGAGATGGTCACCGGCGAAAGCCCTTGATCCTGCCAGGCCTTAGCCTGGCGGCACGCTTCATGCACAACCCAAGCGTCCAGGTCGAGAATCAGGCCGGTTTCCTCGGCAATCGGGATGAACGCCCCAGGCGATATCAGTTTCTCGTCATGCCGCCAGCGTACCAGCGCCTCCACCCCCACAATGAGCTGTCGTTTCGCATCAAGCTGCGGTTGATAGAACAGTTCCAGCTCACCCCGCTCGATCCCGTATCGCAAGGCGTGCTCCAGTTCGACGCGATGCCGGACCAGTTCATTCATTTCCTTGGTATAACTGCATATCTGGTTGCGACCAAGATCCTTGGCCTGATACATGGCATTATCGGCGTGCTTGAGCAGGTTGGTTGCGTCGTTGCCATCCTGCGGGTACAAACAGAACCCCATGCTTGCAGTCACCAACACCTCGCGACCGTCTACCCGCTTAGATTCAGCGATCGCCGATGACAACCGAGCTAAGACCGCACTGACAGAATCCGCGTCCGGCTTGTTCTTCAGCAAAACGACGAACTCGTCACCGCCCAGCCTGGCCAGCGTGTCGGTCGGACGCAAGCAGTCTCGTAGCGACCGGGCAACCTCCTGCAAGAGTTGGTCCCCCATCGCATGTCCGAAGCTGTCGTTGATGTACTTGAAGTTGTCCAGGTCCACAAATGCCAGGGCAAACCCCTTGTCCTGCCGCCCGGATTCGGCGATGGCCTGCTGGATTCGATCCATCAGCAGGTTGCGGTTGGGCAGGCCTGTCAGCTCATCAAAGTTGGCTGCATATTCGAGTTGCTCCTGGTATCGGTAGGATTCAGTGACGTCATTGAACACGCTGACAAAGTGCGTGACATGCCCGTCCGAGTCGACGACCGGCGCCACTCGCCAGTCGTTCCAGAACATAGATCCGTCTTTCCGGTAATTGCGTATCAGGGCGTGACCTTCGGTACCGGCCCGGATAGCATGTTGAATGCTTTCAACACCCAGTTGATCCTCATCACGCCGGAGAAACCTGATGTTTCGCCCTATTACCTCCTCGCAGGTGTAGCCCGTGATGCGCTCAAATGCCGGGTTGACATATACAATCGGGTGATCGCCCTGATTGGCGTCGGTAATGACAATCGCGTTAACGCTGGCCTCGATGGCCTGGTTGCGCAATCGCAATTCGGTTTCAGCCTTCCGTTGCGCTGAAACATCCTGGATGACGCCAATGGCACCCAGAGAGGCTTTTTCCCCATTCGTGTCGTTCAGGGGCACGGAGGACACCATCGCTGTTTTTTCGGCGCCATCCGCAACCCGCAACGCCACCACTTCGTTCAGGTACGATTCGCCGGTCTCCAAGGACCGCTCAAGCGGCCAACGGCGATCGTCGATCGGCTTGCCGGATGCGCTCCACCCATTCAGGTACTGGCAAAGCTGCCAGGATTGCCCCCCGACTATTCTTCCGGCTTCCGGGTTCTGCAGCAGGATGGTGCCATCCGGGTTGGCAACGTAGACCCCAACCGGCAGCGTTTCCAGGATATTGCGAAGCAAGGATTCGCTTTGCTCCAGCTCCCTGGTCCGCTTCTCGACCAGGCTTTCCAGGTTATCGTGCAGGCGGGCCCGGCCCAGGGCCGTGGAGAATTGATATCCGATGGACTGCATGGCCTGGACATCCTGCCTCTCCCAGCACTCGCCGCCCTCCTGTACCACGTTGAGCAACCCGATCAGATCAGCGCCCAGTACAAGGGGAATCGTGGCGTGGTGTTGCTTTTCGAAGCGGTGCGCCAGGGCCGGACACCGATCAGTGTCGACCACATCGTCGATCCGGTCACGACCGAACGCATGGTGGCACGGGCATCCCTGTACGCAGAGAGCAACCTCCTCCTGTGCCATGCCATGGCTGGCAAAGCCTGCCAGCACCCAGCCGCCTTTCCCGGATTTGTGACCGGGTATCATCAGCCATGCGGCCTCCACACCGGAGAACGCCAGGACCTTCTTCAACCCGCAATCGATAATATCCTTTTCGCTGCTGGCCGCGCTGAGATTGGATGTGAATTCAAGCAGGTTGTGGATCAGGATGTTGCTTTGACTCAAGGCCTCGTGTTTGCTCTTGAGTTCTCTGTTGATCCGGACACCTTCCTCGTATGTCGAGATCAGCAGGTCCAGGATTTGCTGACGGGCGGCGGTGATAAAGTGTCGTTTACCTTCCAGTTCCACCTCAATCCCTACCTGGACCCGCTCATGCGCCCTATATTCACGATTGACCAACAGGTAACGCAGGCGCGTCAGCAGGTACTTCTCGTCGTATGGCTTGGTGATGAAGTTATCCGCCCCACACGCCAAGCCATGGACCACGTCCGTCGCATCGATCAGGGAGGTCACCAGGATCACTGGGATAGCTTGTGTTTCGGCGTTTTCCTTCAGGGACTGACACAGCTCATAGCCGTCCATCTTCGGCATCACGATATCACTGATCACGACATCAGGCTGGGCATTCGAAACCTCATCCAGTGCCTCGATACCATTGCCTGCCAACCGCACATGGCAGTTATGCTCTTCCAGAAAGGCCTGAAGCTCTAACGCCTGGGTGAAACTGTCCTCAACGACCAGAATATCAGTGCCGCTTAACATCTCGATCTTCTCCTGATCACAATGTTATGAATGGCTTGGGTTCAGCTCATACAACGTCATTACAGGCTTTTTTCACCATGAGTACGGTAGAGACCTGCAACCCACTCAGCGATCTGGCTCGGTGTAAGCACTTGCTCCGCAGCTTCCAGCCTGACGGCTTCGCCCGGCATGCCGTTGACCACCACGGTCGTCGGGTCCTGTGCCACGGTCAATGCTCCCAGTTGTCGCAGGGTTCGCATTTCCGCGGCGCCGTCGCTGCCCATACCGGAAAGCAGGACCGCCACCACCCGCCCGCCAACGTGGCGCGCAAGGCTGTCGAAAAGCCTTGCGACCGAGGGGCACAGGTAACCGTCCCCATTACAGTTCACCAACGCGATGCGCTGGCGGGCATCCAGGGTCATGTGAGCGCCATCGGGTGCCAAATACACCTGCCCCGCCTGCGGGGATTCTCCCTGTTCCGCGATCCGTACGTTCAACGCGCAGGTTTCGTTGAGCCATTCGCGCAGACTGGGCAGAAAGCCGGGCGCGATATGCTGGACAATCAGCACGGGCCAGGGCAGGTCCGCCCGCAACTGCCCCAGCAGTGCCTTGATGGCCTGCGGCCCTCCCGTGGAGGCACCAATGGCAATCACTTTGGGCGTTAACCTGTCATTCAGGGAGGTGTCTTCCGGAACTGCGTCGCGCCGGGGTATACGACGCACCAGCTTCACTTCAGAGGCAATGCGAAGGGTCCTGACCAGTTCCCGGGCGTGTTGCTCAAAATCGGGATGGCCAGGCCCCTGGGGTTTCTGTACGACCGTAATCGCCCCGGCTTCCAGCACCCGCATGGCGGTCGTGCCATCAGCGAGATTTTCGCTGGACGTCACCACCACGATGGGGACGGGCCGCGTCTCCATGATGCGCCGGGAAGCCTGGTAGCCATTCATTCCCGGCATGTGAATATCCATCGCGATGACATCGGGGCGTTGGCGGGCAACGAACGCAACAGCCTCTTCGCCATTGCTCACTTCGCCAATCACACGACAATCCGCCTCCTCCAGAATGTGTCGGATCAGTTGCCGGACAACCACTGAGTCTTCCACGATTAAGACATCCACATTCCCTCCCAGAGTCCGCCGCCCTAGACGAACTGACGGACAATCTCAAGCAGGTTGCCCTGATCGAAACTGCTCTTTACGATGTAGGCGTTGGCCCCCACCTGCCGCCCCTTTTCCTGGTCCTCCCGGCTTTTCAGCGCCGTAACCAGCACGACGGGCAATTCGGCAAGATCAGGGTGTTCGCGAATACGTGCGGTCAGTTCGAAGCCGTCCATGCGCGGCATTTCAATGTCCGACACCAACACCGTATAGGGCTCCTCCTGCAGCCGCTCCCAGGCTTCCCGGCCGTCGCTCGCCGTCTCAACCCGATAACCGACACTCTCCAGGATGGTCTTGATCAAGCCCCGGGACGTCACCGAGTCCTCAGCCACCAGAATGCTGGGCGGCTCGCGCAATCCAGCCTGTTCCTGCTCGGCCACGGGGGCCGATGTGGTGCCACACGCTGTTTGGTATAGGTCCTGCGGATGCAGGATAGGCACGATGCGACCATCGCCCAGCTGTGTCGCGGCCATCACATTGGGCACCCGCGCCAACAAAGGCCCCAACGCTTTGATCACGATTTCCTGGTCACCCTCGACCTCGTCGACCAGCAGGCCGAATCGCACATCGCCCCATTGCAGCACCGCCACACGAACCCATGACTGGCGTGTCGTATCCGGTGCCGGCAGGGAAAGGACATCCCGCAAACGCCAGGCCGGTAACACCGCATCCCCCACCCGAACATTGAGCCGCCCCTCGACGCTCTTGAGCGCTTCAGGCGCCAGTCTCAATACCCGCTCCACATGCGTGGCCGGAATCGCCAACGACCGCCCCGAGACCTGGACGAGCAGGGCTCGATAGGTGGCCAGTGTAGTAGGGAGATGAAACGTGAAACGGCAACCCTGCCCTGGCTGGCTGTCCACGTCCACCTGTCCTCCAAGCGCCTCGATATGATCACGCACGATCGCCAAGCCCAATCCACGACCGGACAGGTCGGTGATGATGCTGCTGGTACTCAATCCCGAACGGAAAGCCAGTTTTGCCACCTCGGCATTGCTCATTTCCTCGCTGATTTCCCGGTCTATCACGCCGAGAGCCAAAGCCTTTGTCTTGATTTCGCCGGGGTCCAACCCACGACCGTCATCCTCCACCACAAGCGAAAAACGACCGCCATTGCCATGTACGAAGGAAATGCTGATATTGCCTTTATCCTGTTTTCCGGCACGCCTGCGTGCCTCGGGAGTCTCGATACCGTGATCGACCGCGTTGCGCAGCAAATGGTGCAGCGGGCTCTTGAGGCTATCGAGCACCCGCTTGTCGACATGAAGGGACTCACCGCTGATGGCAAGGTTGACGGCTTTCCCTGTGGCATTGGCAATCTCATGAACCATGGCGGGAACCCCATGCACGATTTCCGAACACTGCAACATCAGGATCTCCTGCAGCTCCTGCCGGACCTGGTCGGAAATCGCTGCGACATTGTGCTCCATACGACGCGATTGCCTGGCCAGTTTGTTCAGGTGGTTTTCCCACCGAGCCAGGAACGTTTCCATCCGCTGGGTGCAGGCGACAAGCGTACTCACGGCCTGTACATCACCGGACTCGTTGCCCCGATCCAGCCGTTGGCGCGCCGAGGCGATTTCCTGGCTCATCCTGTGCCATTCGCTGAAACGCCCTTGCGCCTCTTCCACCATCTGAAGGTACTGCCCCGCCTCCAGCTTGCTCTGGTGCAATGACTCCGCGATGTAGATCAGTTGGTCGAAGCGGTCCGCCTTGACCTTAAGCTGACTGTCGCCGCCGATCCTGGCAGGATGGTGGCTTGCTGCCGACACTGCTGAACGATCCCCGGGAACCGCCGCGGCATCATCCGCTACCGGCGGTGCGGCTTCCTTCCGTCCGTCGCCTGCGAGCCGTAACGAGCGACACAGGGCCGGTAACGATTGCGGCTCGGGCTGGTCCAGGTCATTCAGCATCTGGCTCAGGCACTGATAGGCTTTGCGACCCAGCACGATATGGTCGTCATTCAGTTCCAGCCGCCCCTTGCGTATGGCAGCCAGCAGGCCCTCCCAGGCCTGGCACAAGGACTCGATAGACGACAGAGACACCGCGCGGGCGGCCCCCTTGAGGCTATGGATATCCCGGAAAAGCTGTTCCAGCAAGGCCTCGTCGTGTGACTGGTCCAACTGGGCCAGACAATCCGCCATGTCGGTGATGCGCTCTCCCGCCTCGGTACGAAAAGCCGCAATAAGCCTGCCCTGAATGGCCCGCCTGGAACTCGCCATGGTTCACACCTTCTTGCTGAGGTCCCCAACAGGAGGCGAAGTCATCATTCGCCCCTCAGACAGTGGGTCCAATTCACTGGCGGTACCCAGTTGAAACTGACTGACCCGCCCCTTGAGTCTCTTGCCCAGGTCGTGGAGGTTTCTGGCCGCCTGCTCTGCTTGCTGAGTCCCTTCCACGTTCTCCTGGCTGGCCTGTTTAATGTTCTCCATGGCGGTGGCCACCTGGTCCATACCAACCAGTTGCTGCTGACTGGACGCGGCGATGTGAACCGCGGCACCGGACGATTCCTCGATACTTTCCTTCAGGGTGAGAATCGCCTGCGCCGAGGCCTCCGCCTGCTGATAACCGTTGTCGACTGCTTTACTGCTCTGCTCGGCGAGCATGACCGCCTTGTTGAGCGCATTCTGAATGTCATTGAGGATCGCACGAACCTGGGCCGTCGCCTGCTTGGACTGTACCGAGAGACTCTTGACCTCCTGCGCCACGGCGGAAAAGCCCTTGCCGTATTCGCCCGAGCGCATGGCTTCGATCGACGCGTTCACGCCCAACAGGTTGGATTGCTCGGCGAGGTCGTTTACCGTGGCGACCACCTCGCCAATGGCCTGGCTCTGCTCGCTCAGCTT
Source organism: Marinobacter halodurans (assembly GCF_004327985.1). GTDB lineage: Bacteria > Pseudomonadota > Gammaproteobacteria > Pseudomonadales > Oleiphilaceae > Marinobacter_A > Marinobacter_A halodurans. The sequence goes on along the minus strand of NZ_SJDL01000007.1, from coordinate 84,447 downwards.
GACGATGCTCCCGGCCACCGCGTGCATCTGTTCGCGGATCTGGCGCATACCGTCCATGGACGATGCGATGGCCGCCTGACCTTCTTTCGAAACCTGCTTGGTACGCTCAGCGGACTCATTGACATGCCGCGCCTTGTCACTGGCGACGCTGGCCGTTTGTTTCACTTCCTCGACGGTGGTCGTGATCTCACTGATGGAAGTGGCGGTTTCCTGGGCGCTGGAAACCACCTGTGAGGTGGAGGCCAGGATTTCCTGGCTGGCGGCCCCCAACACCATGCTGCCCTCCTGGATGTCCTGCAGGGTGGCCCGCAAGTTGGTAACCATGCGGTAGAACGCATTCCCCAAGGCGTCCCGTTCGGACTTGGGTTCCGGGTCCTCGCGTAAATCCCCTTCAGCGATCCGCTCCGCATTCCGGGCCAGGTCGGACAGGTATCGACTCATGTCGAAGAACGCTTCGCTGAGCAGGCCAACTTCGTCACGGCGGGCCTCCGAGGGGCGCTGGCTCGACACTTCACCATCGGCGATTTGATGTGCCCAGCGAGTCAGGTTCTCCAACGGTCCCGCGATCAACCGGGCCATCACCCAGGCCAACAGCACCATCAGCACAAGCACCACACAGAAGACCACCACCATGCCGTTGCGCTGGCTCTCCACCCGCTGCTTGTTCTGGGTCATCAACTGCTCGATATGCGCATTCTCAACCGCCACGATCTGATCGCCCAACTCACGCAGCCGCTCCACCCGATCGGATTGGGGGCCAAGGATCACCTCTCGCGCCTGGCGATATTGTCCCGTTGCCAGCAGGGGTAGGATCTCGTCGGTGGCGGCGGCCGCAAATTCCGCCCAGACCTGCTTATAAGTCTCCGCCAGACCAGCAACACGGCTGTCACCGGCCGATTGGCGCACCAGGAAGTCGACCGACTCGGTCTGGTCCTTCAGTCGCTCACGCAGCCCAGCCCTTTGCGTCTCGGGCATACGCTGTTCCAGGGCGCTGGTGACCAGCGTGGCGCGCAGAGCGTTGGTGTCGACCCGCATGTCCTTGAGGTGGAGCAATAGCCCGAATTGCTCGTCCACGAGACGTTGCTGGGATTGCTGCATTTCCTGGAGATTGCGATAGGCCAGAAGCAGTGCCACCGTGAACACCAGTGCCAATAGCGCGAAGGTGGCTAACAGCTTGTTGCGTGTCTTCAAGTTCTTGAATGCACTCATAACATCATCCTAGACCGTTCTATCGACCACGAGTGAAACGTCTCCCAGCAGCGCGCCAGCGTCCAGGACGGCCCACTGATCCGTTGTAATGCCTTTGATATAGGGGCTGTGGCCCCGGTTCTCCGTCTGCAACTGGGCCAGCGGCAGCTCGTAGGTTCCCAGGACTCGATCACACTGGAGTCCGAATTCCATCCGTCCGTCGCTGAGCACAATGACCTTCCGGCGCCCTTCTCCGGTCTGGCTCGCCATGCCCAGCACCACATGCAGGTCCAACACCGGCAGCATCCGCCCCCGCAACACGATCAGGCCCGCCACATGGCCAGGGGTACAGGGAATCGGCGTTAACGCCTCCGCGGCAAAGGCCTCCAGCACATAGTCCGGCTCCAGGGCATAGCAGGCCCCCTCGATCTCGAAGGGCAGCAGGGACAGCGTCTCGGCGTTGTCCTCCAGCGACCACGGCCGGGCCAACTCGCGCGCACGCCGCCGAAGCTCCTGCTGGGCTGACTCGGCGGATGGCTCTCCCCCAACAGCCTCGTTCTCCAGCGCCCGCCGTAAGGCGTGCTTTACGGCGTCCCAATCCCATTCCGACCGTTCATTGCTCACTGTCGAATCCTCGTAATGCGGTTTCCACCAGCGTGCGCAGGTCGCCGACGGTGAGGCCTTCGCCCTCCCGTACTGGCTCGTCCGGCGAGGCATCAGCCAGCAGCCGCAGGCAGTTTTTCAGGGACCTCCGCCCTTCGTCATGCCGGCCGAGCCCCTGGCACACCAGGCCGTGCTGGTAATGCGCCAATGCGAGATCCGGAGCCAGGTAGAGCACAAATCCGAGTTGGCGACGGGCGTCTTCCCGCTCGCCTTGCTCCAGTCGCACCGCGGACAACAGCCAATAGGCATCCAGGCAGGTGGGGTCCCGGGCCACAACGTCATCCAACGTCTTTAAGGCGGCACTCAGTTGATGCCGGTCAGCCAACTCCCGCGCTGTCTGCAACATCGCCGCCACTCCCCCGGACTCCGATACCGGCAGAGCCGGACGCGCCGTTTCTGACTGGCGGGAAACCGCTTCCTTCACCGGCGATGGCCCCGTTGACGAAGGCGGGGCAGTCGGTGCGGCGGGAGCAACCGAAACGGCCGTGTCCAGTCGGTCCGCCACCCCATGAACAGGCGGCGCGAGAGTGCCAGGAGCATCCACCGCGCGCAGCAGCAACGCGCCGGGAACGGGCACCGCCGAAAGTCCGGCAGCATCGACCGGCAGACTCTCGACCGCGGCCACCGCCAGCACCCCTTCGCGTGCCAGGTAATCCTTGAGTCGTCGCAGCGCTGCAAGAGCCTGGTCGGGCTGGAAATACATCAGGACATATCGGCACAGGATCAGGTCACACTCCGCCGTTGCCCACTCGCGCTCAAAATCCCCCCGCTCGGACAAGTTAAGGTGGGCAAACTCCACCGACTGTCGGATGTCGTCCTCAATTTGCCAGTACTTCCCGTCAACGGCCCGAAAATAACGGGACCGCCAGGCCGGTTCCACCTGACGGAACGACCAGGCGCCGTACCGCCCGGCTCTTGCCTTGGCCAGGGCCCTTTCGTCAATATCGGTCCCCAGAATCCGCAGGGACCAGTCACCCATGTCTGGCAGCAATTGCCGGAGGAAAATGGCAAGGCTGTAGGTTTCCTCGCCGCTGGAGCAGCCAGCACTCCATATTCGCAATCGCTTATGTCCCTCGGCCCGTCGCCGGGCGATGAGAGGCGTCAGTGCATGACGGATCAGGTGTTCGAAAAACACCTGGTCACGCAGAAAATAGGTTTCGCCCACCGTCAGTGCCGATGCCAACGCCTGCCATTCCCGTTCGACGAGCTGCCCTTCGGCAACGCGGGCGGCGAATGTGGCCGGGCATCCCAGTTCAAGTGCCGATGCGAGGTTGATCAACTGGCGCTCCAGATCGGGCCACCGTTTGACGGGGAAATCCAGCCCCCATCGACGACGCACCGTTCGCTGGCAGGCAGCCAGCAAATCAGGATCCACGCCAACCGGCATGACCTCATGACCCCATCGCATGCTGAAGGATCTCCCGCTCGCGGATATCGAGGAGCCGGCCCAAATCCGGTATGAACAGGATGCCCTCTTCCAGGCTCACGATTCCCTTGAACAGCTCAACATCATCGGGCATCTGGGCCACATCAACGATCTGTTCATCGGGCACCTGCAACACCTCACCCATTCGATCGACCGCCAGCAAAAGATCCTGGGACGCGGCTTCAACCCAGATCAGGCTATCTTCGGGAGCCAGGTTGCGGGGAGGGAGGTTTAACTTCGAACGCAGGTTGACGACGGGGATGGCCTGACCGTGAACATTCACAATGCCCGTAATGCTACTGGGGCCTTCGGGCAGAGGATGAGGCGCGACGGCCCGGAAGGACTGGCGCACACCCTGTAGCTCCAATGCGTAACAGTAGTCATCCAGCCAAAAACTGACCAAATCCATGGGCAACATCTCTTCCGGCTTGAGCAATCCCTTAACCATTAAACCTAGGTGGTCTTTCAACAATTTGCCAATGCCGCTTTCGGCATCATTAAGATGGAGGTCCGTGCGCCGTTCGACATTGCCTTGAATGGCGTGTTGGGCAACCGGCCCGCTGGTGTCCCACTCAAGATGAACTGGCCTGCCGGGTTACTCAGGGCCGGAGAGCGGCTGGCGGGAGGTTGGTACGCCAGGCAGGCATGGGGCCAATGCCCGTTTTAGCGGTGCAGGCCCCCGTCAGGGCCGGACAACCGGTTCAAGCCCTGACGTCGCCGGAGGCGGGGCTGAACCCGGAGCACCGCGGGAAGGGCAGCCCCGGCCACGTCAGGCCTCGTCCGGAATCTCCGGATCCACCAGCAGTGCCAGCAGGCTCAACGATTCCTGCCATCCCTGGTAGCAGAACTCAACCGGGATCACCTCGGGCACGCCGGCCTGTTCGATGGTCAGCTCCGTCCCACACAGCACAGGCTTCAGGTGAATGGTCACCTGCATTTCCCCCGGCAGGTTGGGGTCGTCGAACTGGTCGGTGTGGCGAATCAGTTCGCCGGGTTTGAGTTCCAGGTAACGCACCCGGAAGGCGTGCTTCTTCCCGGTCGTGAAGTTGGTGAAGGCCATGTGGTAGCCGCCGCCCTCACGCGCATCCATCTCGTCGATGTGGCCGGCGAAGCCGTGGGGCGGAAGCCATTTCACCAGGGCATCCGGATCGATAAAGGCACGATAGACGCGGTCGGGACTGCCGCTCAGAACACGATGCAGGCGGATCGTATTACCGGACATAATGAATCTCCTTGTGCTGTTTGAGGATCTCTCCTGACGAGAGCTACCCATTCGTCGAATGGCCGTCCCGGAATTCGACAACGCTTTCAGTCCTCCTGGCGGGACCGCTGCGCGGAGCCACGAGGACAGGGGACCCACCGCACATCGAACCGGTCGGCCTGACGCGGGCCCGTTCAACGGGCCAATATGGCCGATGCCTGCCGGAACAGCTGTTCACCGCCCTGGCGGGGGGACAGGCGCCTGAAAGCGATTTCGTGACCGATGCTCTGGAATGTAATGGCAACCTCGCCGGCATTGGGGGGTGGAAGGTCCGGCAGCGGCCCGATGAACGGATCCAGTCTGTCGATGTAGGCGATCGTCTTCCGGCCGGCCACGTCCAACTGCGGCAGCAGTATCTGGCGCATGGCCGGAGAAGCCGGTATTCCCCGGTCGACACCGAGTATCCTGACAGCCGGCGGCGACATCACCAGGAAGTTGGCCAGTTCGACGGCGATGGCTGGACTGGCCGAACTGGCGCCAACAGAGAGCATCTGGGAAGGCTTGTGGTAATGACCGGGCGCCCCGCCCTCGAAGACAGGAAAAGGGATAAGGTCAAGTGACTGGGCCATCCGTGCCTGGTAGTTGAGGAACATGTTCGAATGGGCATAATCCATCGCTGTATAACCCAGGATCAGAAGCGACGACTGGAAAGAGTGCTTGCTCAACACCTGGATGTCGGCCGGAACGCACCCATTGACGCGGCGTATCCCCGCCCAGTATTCGAACCAGTCCGAGACGTCCGCGGCCGTGAAGGCCAACTGGCCATCGGCATCGTAGAGCGCTTTGCCCTTCTGCCTCAGCCAGTTCTCAAACACCGCCAGCGACCCTGAGGCGTCGGGCGTGGCATAGACGTTGTCGCGCCTGTTTCCCTTGGCAAACGCTTCGCACTTCTGCGCAAACGCCTCCCAGGTGGTCCCGAAACCGGGCGGTTCGACACCGGCATCCGCCCACGCCCCGGTATCCAGGATGGCGGCGGACGAGTTGATACCGAGATTAACGCCGTAGAGATCTCCGTCCACCCGGCAGGCGTCGATATTGTGCGGGCCGAAAGAGGCAATGTTCAGTTGATTCCCCAGATAACGGTCCAGGGGCAGAAGCACGCCATGCCGGGCATAGAGCGCCAGGTATCGATAATCCATCTGAATCAGGTCGGGCGTCTGCGATTTGGCGACCAACGTGACAAAGTGCTGCCAGTAGTCCAGCCACTCCAGATAATCCGTCTCGACCGTCACGCCTGGATGATTTGCCTCGAAAAGCGACACGGCCCGCCGGGTGATGTCCGCCCGCTCGGCACTTCCCCACCAGATAAACCGCAGCGGGATCCCGCCTGCCCGCAATGCCGGGCAACAGCTGAGCCCGACGACACTCGCAGCCATGCTGAGAAACGCGCGCCGGTTTACCTGTTTGGAAGCCATCGGAGTTACTCCTCCCGGTCACCCGTTGCTGCCCGTCACGTTACAACGCTGCGGTCCAGTCCACGATGAGTCGCTGAAGGTCTGCCACGGCCATGGGCCTGGCGATGTAATAACCCTGTATCAGGGAGCAGCCTTCGTCGAAAAGGAACTGCAACTGCTGCTCATTCTCGACCCCTTCTGCCACGGTCTGGATACCCAGTGTGGAGCACAAACCGCATACCGCCTGTACCACCGCCTGGCTGTCCTTTGAGGTCGTGACGTCGTTTATGAAGGAACGATCGATCTTGATTCGGTCGAAACAGAACCTGCGGATGTAACCAAGACTTGAGTAACCGGTGCCGAAGTCATCCATCGCAATATGGACGCCCATTCGACGCAGCGAGTCCAGCAATTCCAGATTTGCCGCCGTATCCTGCATCAGGATACCTTCGGTAATCTCCAGCTCAAGCCGATGGGCCGGCAGTCCCGATAACAGCAGGGCCGACCTCACGTCTGACAGCAGCGCCTTGGCGGACCGGAACTGAACGGGGGAGACGTTGACGGCAACCTGGATCGAATCCGGCCAGCTCATAGCCTCCAGGCAGGCCTGTTCCAGCACCCAGCGCCCGATTTCGGTGATCAGCCCGGAATCCTCCGCCACACTGATGAACTCTTCCGGGGGAATATCCCCCCGCTCTTTGTGGTGCCAGCGGATCAGGGCTTCGAATCCCGCTATCTGGCGACTACCACTCTCAACCTGCGGCTGGTAATAGAGTTCGAGATCTCCCATCTCAACGGCCTTGCGGAGTTCCAGCTCCAGGGTTCGCCGGGCGTGGATCTTGGTGCCCATTTCCGGCTCGAAGAAACAGTAGCGGTTGCGCCCTTCGCCCTTGGCCCGATACATGGCCATATCCGCGCACTTCATAAGCCGATCCGGATCAGTCCCGTCCCGCGGACTGATGGCAATCCCAACCGATATGCCGATGACAATTTCATGGCCGTTGATGTCAAACGGCAAGGCAATCTTTTCAATGATCCGGCCGGATACGCGAATCGCCTCATCGTTGGTCGGGTTATCGGTCAGCAACACGGCAAACTCATCACCGCCCACCCGGGCGACATGGTCCGTATCACGCAGACAGGCCTGCAGCCGCTCCGCAACCGCGACGAGCAGTTGGTCGCCGACCGGGTGGCCCAGCGTGTCGTTGACCGTCTTGAACATATCGAGATCCATGTAGAGCAGGACAACCCCACATGGGCGACGATCCCTGGCCAACAGCTCGCCAAAGGTGTCCCTGAACAGCCGACGGTTAGCCAGGCCGGTCAGCGTATCGTGATAGGCCAGGTGCTCAATCTGCTTCTCCTGCCGACGCCTTTCGGTGATGTCCTCATGCACCGATACCCAGCCACCTTCCGGTGTCCGGGCCGATCGTATGAGAATGGTGCGCTCATTGCGAAAATTGAGCAGGAGCAATGGCCGCTGGAAAATCGATGCCCCCGGGTCTGCGGCCTGGCCGCGCGGGCTGTCACCATCCATCGGCATCGCACCGTTTTCCTGGCAGGTCGCAATCACATCGCTGAGTGCCGTGCCCACCCTCAGGTCACCGGGAGACAGGTCGTAGATGGACATGAACCGACTGTTGCTCACCAGGAGCCGGCTGTCGGCGTCAATCAAGCACAAACCTTGCGGGATACTCTCGATCGCAGCCGACAAACGCTCGTACTGGGTCTGGATCTCCGCCCGGGATTCCGACAGCAGGCGCTTACGGGCATCAGCAAGGTCAGCGATAAGGCTGTTGAATGTCTGGGCCAGCGCGCCGATCTCATCCTTCCTGCGCAGCAGTTGTTCCGGCACCGCATGGGAGAGATCTTCCGAGCCACGCAACTTCATGACAAACGCCTTGAGTCGCTCGATGGGTCGCGTCAACCTTGCCGCCACCATCCAACCGGCAGCCAGCAGCACAAGCGCGATCACGACCGTAACGCTGGAGACCACCCAACGTGCCTCTTCGGTCGTGGAGCGGGTCTCATCAAGGGCGTGCCGGTAACGGCTGCGAGCTTCACTCTCCATTCCCTGCAGCGCCCAGGCCAATGCCATATCGGCCCGGGTAAGGGCCATCCGGGTAATGACGGTGCCGGAATAGAACAGGCTCGTCCGGTTCCATATCTCACGGATTCCGCCCGGTCCCAGTATGGTCCGTGAAAGTGAGTCGATAAGGCCGCGGATCTGCTCGCGCTCCCGGGTGCGACCGTCGTCGTCCAGCAAGGGCCCGACATCCTCGAAAGCCGCACTGAGTCCGCTCACCGCATCGCGTGTCTTCACCACCAGAGCGTCGCCTGCTTTGACCTGCGAGTTCGAATGGGACTGGGCCAGCTCATTTTCGACTTCGGTGAGCCTTGCGGACAGGACCTCAAGAAATGGCAGGATCGCCTGGGTATTCCCACTTGCGCCGGACGGCGGCCGGTAGTCCTGGCGCAAGCGGTTGATGATGCCGCCCAGGCTGGCTATGGCGGCCATGGCCTGGGCCCGTTGGTCCTCAAACGATCGTTGCAGTCCCGCCTGGGTGTCACAGATGTTGGAGAGCGCCCGGAAGGCATCGACCAGCTCGTCCTTGGCCGACGTGACCTTGACCTCATATTCCCGGATACCCACGCTTTGCAGGAAAGCGGTGAGTCTCTCGATGACCTCGAACTCTGTCGACAGGGATCCGTCCGGCAAGACCTGGCGGGCGCCATCGGCGGCTTCGCAGGACAGCAACAGCGCATGGGCCCGGCTCGTCAGCCGGCGCATGGCATCGGAAGCGTCGATTGCATGGGTGAGCAGCGGAAGGTAGGTTTCCGTCGTATCGGTGACGGAGGTCATGACGGTTTTGGTATAGCGAAGGCTGACCCAACTGCCGAAACAGGCAATCAGCACCACGCACAAGGCAGCACCCAACGCCTTGAGACGCAGACGGCCGGCGAGCATCCGCAACCACGGCTTCAATGGCGCTCCCCCTGTCATGCATACACGCTATTATTGCTGCACTTAATTGGTGCTTGTCTGGTTATTCTAGCATGATCCCTATTGCCGAACTCACCCTTTTAGCACTTACAGATTCAACCTAACCTACTATTTTACAACCCGTTTCCCGGCAAAGTCACGCAACTGTCCGTGTTCCGGGGGGCTTGGCGCCCAGCGCCAATGGCCGGCCACAGAAACGCGCACACGGGCGAGAAGCATCACCGCAGCAAACTCGATTGCAGACCGTCCCGCCGTCCAATAGTTCAACGCCGTACCTCAGAGCCGCTCCTGGAGGGCCTCGATAAACCCATACAGGTCCACCACCTTTTCCGACTCCGGGTTGGTGATCTTACCCTTGAGATCGGCGGTGATCACACCATCGGCCACGGTGTCCTTCAGGGCCTTCTTGAGCCGGCCCGCGTAGTCTGTCAGCTCCCGGTTGCCGTCCCGGTGGCCGAGGGTTTCCAGGGCGTTGCCCAGGGCATAGATCAGGGCCGATGGATTGAAATGGGCTTCCTTGCCGCCGCTCTCCCGGTACTTGAGATAGAGATCGTGGGCGGTGCCGTGCGGCGCCTCGAAGAGCATGGCGCCGTCCTTGCTCTCGATGATCGAACTGGCGGTGGCCAGACTGCCCCCGAGGGCGGCGGAAATGTCCGAGAAAATATCCCCGTCCAGGTTCTGTGAGGGGTAGAGGGCATTGCGGGGCGGGTCGGTGATCATCTTGATCAACTGGCGGGACGGCCGCATGATCATGAACGACGGCGGCGGCGTGTCTTCCTTGGCCAGCTCCCGGCGGACTTCGGTGATCACGTTGCTGAAGACCTCGTCGTACTCCATGTATTCCCGCTTCAGGCCGAAATACACCTCCTTGTCCTTGCGCGAGGCATCCCGGAACACCTGACTGACCCAGTCCTTGATGGCCCCGCGGTCGTTGGACATCAGCAGCATGGGGTCGCCCTTCCTGACGTGCCGGGCATGTCGCTCTTCGCCGTCCACGACCACCTTGACGATGCCGTCTTCCCGGGCCGGCGCGTTGAAGCTGCCGTACTGGTCGCCACCGCCGGCGCTCATCCGGGAGATGGAGACATGGGCGTTGCGATCCGGAATGCCGTAGCGCTTGAGTTGATCGACCAGCTTGAACAGCTTGCGCCCGGTGGTGTTGTCCGGCACGCCCCACAACGCCCGCTCCGGCGGATTGGACACCAGCCGTGCCGCCTGGGCATCGATCAGCTCGTAGTGGAACTTGAGGCCGAGGGCTTCCACCCTGTCCCGATACTCGTCTTTATAGACCTCCTCGATGACGGAGCGCATGGCACCGTCGTAACCCGGGATCACCGTGTCCTTCAGGCCCAGGTAGATGTCCCGCTTCTCATCGATGGCATGCTGGAAAAACTGGCGCGACCAGTCCCGGACGTCGGCCATGTCGTTGGTGGCCAGCAGCAGCGGGTCGCCCTTGTTGATCTCGCGGCGGTGCAACTCTTCCGGGTCGCCGCTGCTCCCCACGAACATCAGCTTGATGATGCCGGTGGCGCGGGCCAGTTCGTTGAAGCTGTCCTTGATGCCGCCGTTGTCCATGGTCATCACCTTGATGTCCCGGCCAATCCAGTCGGGCCGGCGCACGCGGAGGTTGCGGAACTGGATGTCCTCCCGGGTGATGTTGCCGCCAATGCCCTTGCGGATGGCCCCGTTCGGCGACTTGGTGGCCAGCGGATCCAGGGCGTCGCCGTCGACATCCGGGTACTTCTTGAGGAGTTCTTCCAGTTGGCTGCGGTTGACGGTAATTCCCGCGTTCTTGATGCCGACGCCGTACTCCCTGATCGCCTCGATGGCTTCGGTCACCGCCTGGCCGTTGGTGGCCAGACGGTTCTCGGCGGAGAGGTCAATCTCCTTGAGCTTGATGTCCAGCCTCGACGTCACGAACGTTTTCAGGAGTGCCTCGAAAGCCACCTGGGCCATCTCGTCACCGTGGAGGATGACCAGCGGCGATTCCACCGGGATCTTGTTGCCCATTGCGTTCTCCTTTCGCGTGTTCTGTGGATCAAAAAAACAGGAAGCGGAATGAATCGGATGGGCGAAACACACCAAGCCTTCCCAGCGCGGAACTTTTCCTGACTATCAATCCTTCCAATCCGGTTTGCGCTTGTCCAGGAACGCGCAGATACCCTCCCGGGCATCGTGGGCCTGTATGTTTTCCGCCATCACGCTGGAGGTGTACGCATAGGCGTCCGACAACGGCATTTCCAGCTGCCGGTAGAACGCCTCCTTGCCGATCCTGAGGGTGTGACCGGATTTGTCGGCAATGGTCCGGGCCATCCGGTATACCGTCTCATCCAGCACCTGTTCATCGACAGCCCGGTTCACCAGGCCGATTTCCTCGGCCCTCGCGGCGCTGATCATCTCCCCGGTCAGCAGCATTTCCATGGCGTGCTTGCGAGAGACGTTCCGGGACAGCGCCACCATCGGTGTGGAGCAGAACAGCCCGATGTTGACGCCGGGCGTCGCGAACCGGGCGGTATCAGCCGCCACGGCCAGGTCGCAGCTGGCCACAAGCTGGCAGCCCGCGGCCGTTGCCACACCGATAATCCTGGCGATCACCGGTTTCGGCAGCGCCACGATCTGCTGCATCACCTTACTGCACTGGTTGAACAGGGCGAGCTGAAAGTCCGGGTGATCAAACTGCTCCCGGATCTCCCGCAGGTCGTGCCCGGCGCAAAAGGTCGGCCCCTGCGCCGCCAGGACGACGACCCGGGTCGCCGCGTCACCGGCAAGCGCGTCCAGTTCGGCAGACAAGGCCTCCAGCATGGCCATCGACAGGCTGTTACGGCGCTGTGGCTGATTCAGGGTGAGCGTCGTAATCCCGTTCTCACAGACTCTGCCGACCAGCGGCTCCCCTTCTGACATCCCGGCTCTCCTCCTTCCGCCAAATACCGGATACGGTGGACCTGCCCGTTCAGTATCGACCAGGTGGCCGGGGCTGTCGAACCCATGCGGCACGCGGAAACCCTCGCGTTTTTTGACACTTCGTATGCCCCGGCGGATGTGTTTTACGCTAAGGTAGCTTTCCCAACATCCCTACAGGAGAACAGTTATGGCGTCCCCATCACTTAAGGAACAGCTGACCAGTGCGGTTAAGGAGGCCATGCGCAACAGGGACAAGGACCGGCTGACGACCCTGCGCATGGCCCAGGCGGCGATCAAGCAGATCGAGATCGATGAACGCCGCGAGCTGGGCGATGACGAGGTGCTGAAAGTACTGGACAAGATGCTGAAGCAGCGCCGCGATGCCGCCAGCCAGTACGACGATGCCGGCCGCGAAGAACTGGCCGACAGGGAACGGGCTGAAATGGTCATCATCGAAGAATTCATGCCGGCCGCCCTCACCGAAGACGAGCTGGACGGTCTCATCCACAAGGCAATCAGCACCACCGACGCCCAGGGCATGCAGGACATGGGCAAGGTCATGAACCAACTGCGCCCACAGGTGCTGGGCCGGGTGGAAATGGGCCACCTGAGCCAGAAGGTCCGGGCGGCACTGGCGGGATAGCAAAGCGGTGAATGGACGCGGGGCCAAGCCGTCACCGGTGACCATCGCCCTGGCGTGTCGAAGGGCGGCTCGGAATCCCGCCCGCAACCAACGCCGACCGCTCAGGGTTAATGCCTATAAAATATATTTGGCATTCCCTGGCACTTCAGCGTAGAGTGCATCGGGTAGAAACGATAGAGCAAAGCCGTTCAGAATAAGACGTTACATTGTCGTAGTCAGTAGTGCACCGTCCTGTTTTTGATTCCGCGTGTTTTTTGTTTCCGCACAACGCCGATCGGGCATCATACCGATGCGCTGAGGGCCATTTAAAATATTGAGTTCAGGATAATTTATTATGTCTACGACTAACGGTACCGTTAAGTTCTTCAACGAAGCAAAAGGCTTTGGCTTTATCACTCGCGAAAGCGGCCCGGACGTTTTCGTTCACTACAGCGCCATTCAGGGCGGCGGTTTCAAGACCCTGGCAGAAGGCCAGGCGGTTGAGTTCACCGTAACCCAGGGCCAGAAAGGCCCGCAGGCGGAAAACGTTGTTGCTATCTGATTAGCACACAACCCGCTTCGAGAAAGGCAGCTTCGGCTGCCTTTTTTTGTGCCCGTAAGTCAACCACCTCCCCGTCGCAATACGCTTACCCGGCCATCATTCAGGGGCGCCTGAGCCAGACCGCCACTCGCGGCGCCGTCGCAACGACGAGAAGCACAATGGGCCAGATATTGCCGCCCTGGAAGGTATAGGCTTCGAACAACTGGGGCCAGGACTTGCCCTGGACGAGGTAGCCAAACCCAAACTCAAACACCAGGGTCAGGCACAGCCAGGTCATACCGATGGCCCAATACCGGGTTAACGGCAGTCGCCCGAACCACGGCAGCACCGCGTAGGCGACCCCGAGAATCAGGCCGGACAACAGGACGCCGCTGAGCACCAGCCCCGCCGGCGCGCCGAACACCGGCATCAGCAGCGCCTCGCGAAGGACGCCATTGCCGATCGCCAACGCCAGGATGCCCAGCCAAACCAGCAGTGTCTTGATCATGAGTGCAGCGGACATATTCCCCTCCTGTTCCGGCGATGCCTGCCGCCGGATCCCGATGATCAAACGCTACTATGCCTGGTTCCGTATCGCCACACGCCATGACTCCAGCCGGACAGCGACTGGCCATCCGGACACCCTCCGACTACATTGAAACAGGCCTGCGCCAATCCGGGACCATTCATGTGAAGAAACCAAAGGAATTCTGGGACAAAGCCGCGCCTCGCTACGCCAGAAGCCCGGTCAGGGATGAACCGACCTATCAACGCAAGTTGGCCGTCACCCAGGGCTACTTCCGACCGGACTGGCAGGTACTGGAGTTCGGCTGTGGTACGGGCAGTACGGCCATCCACCATGCGCCCCATATCCAGCACATCCTGGCGACCGACATCTCCGGCAGGATGCTGGAGATCGCCGAGCAGAAAGCGCGGGACGCCGGCATCACCAATATCCGCTTCCAGCAGGGCACCCTGGATAGCCTCGACCTGGCGGGGGAACGCTTCGATGCCGTACTCGGCCTCAACATCCTGCACCTCCTGGAAGACGTTGAGGCGACCGTCTGCCGGGTCCGGGACGCGCTGAAACCGGGTGGGATCTTCGTGTCCAGTAGCGCTCTGATCGCCGACCTGAAACTCCATTGGCGGCTGCTGATCCCGACCATGCAGCGGCTGGGTCTTGCCCCCACGTAAGCCGATTCAGCAAGGCAGAGCTGCTCGCCATGCTGACCCGCGCCGGCTTCGCCATCGATTACGAGTGGCAGCCGAAGAAGGACTCGGTTTTTATTGTTGCGAAAAAGCCGTGTCGCCGCCAAGCGGGCTTTCGAGGCCATGATGCAGATGGGCAAGATTGACATCGCGGCAATCGAGGCGGCGCATCGGGGCTGACGCTGTTTCCGGCCCCCTCTGGCCTGACAGGGTCTATTCGACTGGCGCAAGCTGAGGGGGCCGGGAGGTCTGGGCCGCGTCTGCCGGCTCCTTCTCCACAGGCATGATCTGGTCTTTCCGGGTCAGGTTACTCATGATCTGCGACAACTCGCCGGTGTGCCGCAAGTGCGTCAGGCCGTTATCGAAGACGCGTTTCAGTTTGGCCCCCCGGGGCGTCTCCCGGGTAAACAGCAGGTGCAGGGACTGTTTGTGCAACGGTTTGTCATCAGCCGTAATTTCCGGCCAGCGCTCTGGAGGATAGAGCTCATGGAGCATGGCAAATCCGACGGCCTTGTCCTGGGGATAGAGCTGAATGCGCCCCTTCATCAGCAGCCGCATGTTGGTCGCATCGCTGGCGACACGCACGATCTGTAGCTCGCCCCGCTTTTCCGCGGTCTCAAAGTCGTTGCCGTAGTAATAGCCGAGCGTGCCCCCAATGATGTAACCACGCAGGTCCTCCACGGATGTCCAGTGAAGGGGCGTGTCGACGCGATGGAACAGAACCTGTTTGCCGGTAATGACCGTATCGCTGCACAGATAGATATCGGCGCGATCCGGTGAGCAGTAGGCCGGCATGAGGACGTCAGCATCCCCCTTGAGGACCTGCTCCTTACTGCGTTTCCACGGCTGGAATATGTATTTGACCTGGTAGCCGGCGTCGTTAAACACACGGCTAATGACTTGGGCCATGGGGCCATGATCGGGCTCCGCCTGGGTGACATAGGGCGGCCAGTCGCCCGTCACCACCGTGACGGTACGCGATTCCGTCGGTACGGGCTGCGCCGCCACACCAACTGACACCACCAGGAACCCTACTCCCGCCAGAATCAGCGTCCAACAGCGCCACATGATCATGTTCCAGGCTCGCCTCACTACAGACCCTCTTCACTCCCTGTGCACGCAAGACTCCCGGCGCGCCTCTATTACCAGTGTAGCAACCTTGGCGGGCAAGCCTGTATTGGGTGAATGGTTCTTCCAGAAAATAAATCGTCCCAATCAGGCCTCGTAATGATCCCCCTTATAAAGACAGCACAGAATGAAGGCTTTGCCCACCTTTTAATGGATGGGGGGGAATCGAAGACTATAAAGCCTGAATATTCGAGTAGATACCGCTGCGGGGTGATTGGAAAAGGCGTAACTGGCCCCCTTTAGTCTGGAGAGCCGCCCTGGTCCGGGCCACCACACGGCTCAAGCGCTGCCACCGGAGCGGTCGGCATCATTGAAACCAGCCTCCCAACTGGCCGCCAACACCGCATCCCGATAGGGGTTCCCCGCCATCTGCCCGCCACGGCGGGCGAATTTACCCGCTCTATAGGCCTGTTCCACCGAGTCCTTCTCGGTTGCCCGGCGCAGGCGGAACCACTGCCCGCGAACCCATACGGCTCCGTCCTGCCCCAGGACGATCAGGCAGGGCACCAATATCACCGTGGTGGCACTGGCAAACAGGACGCCAAAGCCCAGGGATACCGCCATTGGCACCAGGAAGCCGGCCTGGGGGTTGGTCTCGAATGCCAGCGGTGCCACCGCCAGGAAGGTTGTCAACGTCGTCAACAGGATGGGCCGGATACGCTGGGCAAGGGCCAGGGCAATGGCCTGTCGCATTCCGGTACGCTCGAGCCGGAGCTGGTTGATGCGGTCGATCAGCACCAGGTTGTCGTTGATCACGACGCCACTGACGGCGACCATTCCAATCACAGACCACAGGGTCAGATCCAGGCCAAGCAAGGCATGCCCCAGGATCGCGCCCACCATCCCGAACGGAATGGCAGCGACGATCAGCAGCGGTTGCGAGTAGTTTCCGAACATCATGGTCAACACGAAGAACATGGCCAGCAGCGCCAACACGTAGCTGGTTGTCAAATAATTCAGGAACAGGTTGATCGCCACAGGTTTGCCGGCCTGCTGCCAGCGCGCCCCTGGCCAGCGGTGGGCCAACTCCCCCAGCAGGTCATCCTGCAACCGGGCCATGACCCGGCCTGGCGAGGACACCGCAGGGTCGACATACGCGGTTACCGTGGCCGCCGGCTTGCCGTCATAGTGGGGAATGATGGCCGATGTCCTGTGTACCTTCAGCTCCGCCAGCACCTGTAACGGCGCTACGGCGCCCCCCTCCAGATGCACCGGCAGTTGCCCAAGCTGCCACAGACTGCTGCTTTGTTCCTGGGGCAAACGTAATACCACGGGCACATCGTGGTCGCCCTGGGGCAAGCGGTCGATCTGCGTACCCTGGAATGCAGCCTGAACCTGGCGCCCCAGTTCTTCCTCCGTCAGCCCGCCCAACCTGGCGCCCGGCCGGACCTGCAAACCAATTTCGGTGAATCCGGAGCGCATGTTGTTGTCTATCTCGAATACCCCATCCAACTGCCCCAAGGCTGTCTCGAGCTCTCCGGCCATCGTCATCAGCGTGTCGGGATCCGGGTGGTAGAGATTGATGTGGATATCAGGCCGGATCCGGTTGAGGCTGGTATGGAACCGCACGGAGACGACACCCTCCGGCGCCGTGAATACCCGCCGCCAGCGGCGGGCGATGTCGTCCGGTGACAGGTCCCGGTCACCGGGACGCAGTGCCAGCGATACCCGCACACGAAGGTGGGCCGAAGGGTCTCGGGCCGTGGAGTAATTATCCCGGCGCCCCTGCTCGGCAAGGATGGCGGTAATCGGCGAGGCACGCCCTTCGTCACCCAGCGCCTCCTGCAACGTCATCGCGCTCTGTTGCAACGCCCGGGTCGCCTCAAGCATCTGCTGGCTACTGGTTCCCTCGGCGAACCGGAGGTCGGCCATCACCCGGTCTCCCGCCACATTGGAGAACATGGTGACGCCCAGCCAGCCGCTGTGCAGTAGCGATGCGCAGAACAGGAACAGGCCGAAGAACACCAGTGCAATAGGCAAGCGCCAGCGCAACATGGGTGCCACTGCCGCGCCGAGGTAACGGCTCACGGCGGCATCGAACCCGGTGTTCATCCGCTGGCTCCACCCGGATGCCATGCCCGTACGTCGCCGTACCGCGTGATTGAGATGCGAGGGCAGAATCCAGAGCGACTCGACAAGGGAGAGACCAAGCACGGTGATGGCGATGATGGGCACCACCCGCATGAATTCGCCTTCAGGGCCGGGCAGGAACAGCATGGGCACGAAACTCAGGGCCGTGGTGAGTACGGCCACGGCAATGGGCAACGCGACCCGTACCACCCCTATCCTGACTGCGGTGGTCGAATGCCCGTGATGGCGAGCCTCATGCTCAATGCTTTCACCGACAATCACGGCGTCGTCCACCACGATCCCCAGCACCAGGATGAAGGCAAAGAGCGAAATGGTATTGAGCGAGCCGCCGGTGAGCGGGAGGATGATGCAGGCCCCAATCATGGCCACCGGAATACCGGCCCCGACCCAGAACGCCAGGCGCAACCCCAGGAACAGCCCCAACAGCAAGACCAGCAGCACCAGCCCCTGCAGTGCATTGCTCCAGAGCAGCCCGGAGCGATCCCGGTACTGGCGGGCGTCGTCCTGCCAGAGTTGCAGGGAGATGCCAGCCGGCAGTTTCGCCCCATCGACGAAGCGGTGCACCGCCTCGGCCGTGTCCATCACATCCTGGTTGCCAATCCGGTAGACATCCAGGGCGGCGGCCCGGTGGCCATCGAGCCAGGCCGCCATCGCGTCGCGACCAAAGCCGTCCTCCACCCGGCCAATATCACCAAAGCGCAATTCTTCCCCATCGTCAGTCCGTCGGATGACCACGTCGGCATAGGCGTCAGGCGTGGTGACCGCATGCCCGGCGGAGACCAGAGCCTCCCTGTCGCGACCGCGCATCAGCCCACCCGGAATCCGGCCAAGCCCGTTTTCCAGGGCACGGGCAATGCCCGTCAGGGTCAGGTCATGGCGGTACAGGCTGTCCCTGCCTACCGTGAGGCTGATCTCCCGATCCGGCAATCCCTCCAAACGAACATCGGCAATCTCCGGGACCGCGAGAAGCTCGCCACGCAATCGCCAGGCCACCTCATGCAGGACCCTCGGCTCCACGTCACCGACCACCAACAGACGGGCAACCCGGTTGCGGAATACCACCTCCTCGACCTTGGGAACCGTCGCATCCCCGGGCAGGTCAGTCAGCGTCTGGACCCGGGCGGCCATTCGGGAACGCACATCGGAGGAGGACTCGCCCTCCACCACATCCACGGTAATCGAACAGAGCCCCTCCCGGGACTCACTGCGAATATTGGTCACCCCTTCGACCGTTGCCAGCGCCGTTTCCAGGGGATAGCACAAGCGCTGCTCCACCTCCCTGGGGGAAGCTGCGGGGAGCTCGCTCACCACACCAATCCGCTCCAGGGGCACATTGGGCAGGGTCTCCTGGCGGGTCTGGTGCAGGGCCAGCAAGCCGCCGGCCAGGAGGAGTATCGCCAGCAGGTTGGCGACGGCCGGCCGGTCGATGAACAGGGCAATGGAGCGCTCGATCATCGCCTTGATCCCGCAGTGCTCATCGCCACGCCACCGGAGGGATCCTGTAACCGGGTCCGGACTTTCATGCCCTCCGACAGCAGGTCGGTGCCCCGGAGCAGGACCCGCTCGCCAGCGGCCAGTCCCCCGGTGATAAATACCCGGTCACCCTCCTTGTATACCACGCTGACCCGGCGCCGCTGCAACCGACCGGATTCATCGACCACCCAGACCCCCTCGCCCGGGATCATGGCGGAACGGGGCAGCACCACCATATCGTCAAACCGCCGGCCATGGATGCCCGCCTCCACGAATACGCCGGGTTCCAGCGGAACCCTGTGTGCGTCGGGGTGAACCTCCGCGATCAGCCAACTCATCTGGTTGCGGCTTACCCCTCCCTCCCGGCGGGTAATCACCCCCTGCCAGGATCGGACCCGACCGGCAAACCGGCCTTCCAGCGTGACGGGAATCGACAGCGGCTCCTTGCCGGAACCGGGCACTTCCCCGTCGCCATCCAGCAGCACCAACCAGCGATCCCGCAGGGGCAGGCGCACTTCCATGTCACCGGCACTGTACAGTTCACCCAGCACCTCCCCGGCTGCGACGGTCTCACCGACGCTGATGTTCACCTGTTCAAGACGCCCGGAGAACGGCGCTTTCAGTGTTGCCCGGGCAAGGTCCGCCGCCACCCGCTTGACCGCGAGCCGGGCAGCCTCAACCCGGGCCTGGGCCTCCTCCAGTTGGGGTTCATGACGGGCAAAGGCCGTGGCATTCGGCGCAACGTCCCTCCTGGCCATACGGGCCCTGGCCCGGGCCTGCTCCATGTGCAGTCGGGCCGAGCTCAGGTCATGCTTGCGCTGGCTCAACATCAATTCCAGGGGCAAGGTCTCCTGCCGGGCCAGATCCTGCCCCTTCTCAACCCAGCCACCGTTCTCGAAGGCGGGTGACACTTCCACAATTTCCCCTTCCGTCCGGAATGCCAGACGCAACCTTCGCCGGGGCTCGGCAATACCCTGGCTTGCCAGGGTCAGCGCCAAGGTTCGCGGCTGGACTTCCAGCACTTCGAACTCGGGGCTCTTCACCGCCGGCGCCGCCCGTTTCTGTTCCGGTGCAGACTGGTAAACGGCGATAAGCAGGGCTGTCAGCAGCCCCAGGGTCAGTACCGAAACCCGGCCCGGGGTCAGGAGAGGCGTTCTGGACGCAGTCTTGGCCATATCCCCTCCTTACAGCCGGGCCACTTCGGCATAGGGGATCAACCCGCCGTCGAGTCCGGTGGTCGGATCCGTCCCGGACCAGCTCACCAGGAAGTGATGACTGCGCAAAACCCGTCGTGAAAACCCAGCGGCAACCCCGGCACCCGGATCGCTGTCAAAGAACCCGCAGACCAGGGCGTCATAGTAGGGCCGGAAACAGCGGTGCAGATGGCACAACATAGCCTCCAGGATCAAGGGATCCTGCTGCCGGGCCAGCAAGGTGTGGACCATCCGGTAATTGAAGCAATCCCCCTTGCCAGGCAGGCGAATACCGCCACGTATGCGGCTCCATCCGTTGTAGAAGGGACGAGCCAGGCGCATCGGCAGGCTGTAGCCGCTAACCCGGGTCTGCCGGAAGGCTTTCTGGTCCCAGGTACCTGCCAATCCAACCAGCTCATCGCCATCGAACGCCAGCCAGTAGTCCGATATGTCCAGCCCCCGATAGAACGGATCCCCGGCGATCAGGTCGGCAAAGCGATAGGCAGGAGCGAATTGGCGCCGGGGCGCCAGCCTGTCATAGAACGACTGCATGATGGCCAGGTCCTGCCGATTGGCCATGCGGATGGTCAGGCCATCGGTGTTGCGCGGGCGCCGGCGCCATCCACACAGCAAACTGGTTTCGATATCGCCCGCCGGGTAGAAGGCGGGCATGCCCTTCCTGCGCCGGCGGATGGCGTTCAGGAAATGTTGGTTATCCGCCAGTACCACGGCCTGTATCCAGCGTTGGCCATCCAGGATGGCGCGGCCACCCTCATAGGCGGCCCAGAGCGCCTCCCCTCCCCGTGCCGCGTGGGCAATGCGGAAATCATGGGCATACCGCACCGGCTGGATCGTCCCGTTGACGTACAGGTCCCGGCGGCCAATATTGAACACACCCGACATGCGGGGCGCCGACTGCCCTGGCCGGTGCTGCTCCACCACGAAGACATCCGCCTGCCGGCAACTGACGGCGGCACTGTGGAAGTAATCCGGCGCGCGCTCGAACGCCAGGCTCACCGGCCCCGGCTGGGGGTTATCTTCCAGTAGCGAGAGAATGGCCTCGTTGTCATCCTCGCGCGCTGACCGTACATGGTACGCGCGGGCGCCGATGGCACTCATGTGGACACCTCCCGGAGCGGCGTTTCCCGCCCATCGGGTTCGCCGGGTCCAACCGACTCCGTGAATCCGGACAGGTCATCCGCACCGGGCAACGTACCGGCCCATTGCCTTAGGGCTTCCACTTTGACATTACCCACAATCATTCCACGTTTCCGACAGGCTGACAGGTATGCCCAGGCCATACCGGATGCACAACGACAGCGAGCCGGCGCCAGCTGGCCGAGATTACGAGCCAGTCGGTAGTGAAAGTTGCCGCATAGCTCGGTTTCCAGGGCATCGGCCAGCCTCTTGCTGTAGGGCCCGCTGGACGCTTCGCCGATATCGGCCGGGGCTTCAACCATCAACACGTAACAGGGTTTACTGCCGGGGCCGGGCTCACTGGCCGCCAGCAGGACCACCGGCCGGACACCCGCCGGCCAGGGCAGCCTGTCCAACACGGCCTGGGCGACGACCGCACTGATTTTCTCGCCGACCATATCGGTGGTTCCGTTCCGGCCGAGGAATCTCAGGGCGGGCAACTCACCATGAAACCCGGTGACTTCGAGATGGTCGCCAAGCCGGTAGCGCAGCAGGCCGGAGCCCGTTGTCAGCAAGGGAGCAACCCGTTGCCCCCGCTCCAGTTCCCAGGGTGGCAGGATCCGGCCCGTGGCTTCATCTTCAAACTCGTAGGCATGGGAGTTGACCGCCAGGACATGATGGGCGTCCTCCGTCCCGGAGTCTGGGGCCCTGAGGGGAATGGTCACCACTCCCTCGGTCGCCCATAATCCCTTACCCTGGAAGCTGCTCTGGGGCAGGGCCGCCCGCAACTTGAGCGCCCAGGGCTGTGCCGCCGCGGTATCCCAGGCACTCACCAGCGACAGGCTGGGCCATAGCTCGCGGTAGAACGACGAACTGGCCGCACCGTCCCAGGCCCTCAGCATTGCCGCGACCTCGGCATTACGCGGTGCCGGCAGGTGTTCCAGTGCGGCTTCATAGGGTCCCCAGGAGCCGGATTGCAGTACCTCGGCCAGCGGTTCCCGCCATTGGGACAGCTTGTCCAGGAGTCCCAGGGCAAAGGTCGGGCTCCATACCGACAACGCCGTCAGGTTCCGTTGCGACGCCAGGAGCGCCACCGTGGCAAACAGCGAGTCGTCGGATGTGGGTGCCAACGCCACGCCTTCGTCCACCGCCTGGGTCATGCCCGCCAACCACCGCTTCCCGGCACTGAGCAGCTTCATGTCATCGTTCAGTTGGCCACTGGCTTTCTGGCGCATGTCGGAAGGTAACCAGGATAGGGACCAGTAATGGACGCCTGTGCCGATGCCCGGATAGTGGCGGTAAAGATCGGCCAGCCAGGGCGAGATGGCGCCGTCCAGTTCGGTGAGGAACTGCCGGGTATAGGGAATCCACTTGATGGCCGAACTGGAACCGCTGGTCGGCTGGTAACGCACCACCGGCGAACGGGTAAGACCGCCGGTGCCGCATTGAATCTGGCTGTCGATGGGCCGGGACCAATCGGCGTAGTCGGTAACCGCCTGCCGCCTTGAAAAGCTCTCCCAGCTCCAGTCCGGTTCGATGCCGTTGAGCTTGCCCATCGGACTGTTCGCCACCTGCCGGAGGATACCCGCCAGCTTGGCCCGTTGTACCTGCTCGAGCGCCTGGCTACTGCGGCGGAACGAGGAGGCTCCCGGCCTGACCAACTGCCGCAACAACCAGTGGCCACTGGCGGAGGCCCCCATCATGCCTGCCTCGCGGGAGAGGTTCCCGGCGTCGCCGGGATGGGCTGCCGGTCCGCCCGGCTGCGGCCCCCCCGTCCTGCCTTGAGGACAAACCCCATCAGGGTCTTCAGGGTAATTTCACCGACGCAAGGCAGTTCGGTGCCCCGGCGCCAGGTCGGGTTACGCTCCTCGAAGAAGCGGACCTTGGGGACCTGCTGCCGCAGCTCGGGCGTAATCGAGGCAACATCCTCCTTGAGATGCTGGGCGTTTTCGCCAAAATCCAGGACGCCCGTATCCGGGTCATAGTGGCCCGGGAACAGCCGCTCACAGTAATGTCGGACGACAGGCGCCAGTTCGGGACAGTCGCCATCAGGATGTGGGTAGTACTGATGGAAGTTGTTGGCGAGCAACAGGAAGGTCTTGTAGCCCTTGCTGATCAGTAGCCAGAACAGGGGGCGAAACGGCTTTCTGAGTTTCTCCTTCAGCACGTACAGGAAAAACGCGATCTGCAGTGTCCGGGTCCCCCAGTATTCCCGCTCGATGATGGTGTCGCCACTGAACACGCCACGCGCTCTCATGCGGCCGATGGCCATATCGAGACTCACGATCGTGGAAAAACCCACCACCCTGTTTTCGCCCCGGGTACGAATCAGGATCGCCCCATGTTTCCCGTTCAGGTCCCGGATGAAACTATCCATGTCGGTATAAGCGTAGTACTGGCGAAAAACGTCGTACATCTGCCGGATTTCCAACACGCTGATGCGGTTGATTGGGCAATAGCGAGCATAGATCGACGATCGTGAAGCGGAGTCTGGATGGTGTTGGCGCATGCTCATTAACTTATCCCTCGTTATCGTGAGCAGTCTGGACAACCCGGTTCATGACAGGACGAACGGAGGCGTGTCATGGAACAGAACAGGCTGCGACAGTTGGATTCGTGATCCACACTTTAGAGGGAAGCAGTCAGCGCAGACTTGTACCGGATGATAGTCGGAGGGATTTTGGGACAGGAGTCTCAGGAAAATTGATACTCACCAAAAAAACATTAAAAATCAGAAAATTATAAACAGAAAATCGACAGAACCTACGACCTGAAGGGCGCAACGTGTCATCTTGATCCGGTAGGACACCAGGGACTACAGAACTACCCTGGCACCATACTGGGCCTGGACTGGGCCGGCTGGTGCTCCGGCGGCAACAGTGACGCATCCACCTCCACCCGGGCACGGGAGGAAAGGAAAATGGAGGGTGCCACACCAAAGGTCCGCTTAAAGAGGTTGTCGTAGTGGGCCAGGTCCACAAACCCCGCTGTCTGCGCCGCATCGGTAAGCGTCTGCCCGGTGGAGACCGCCAGCGTGACCAGGTGCAACCGGTACCAGCGCTGGAAAGCGCCAAAACTCATTCCCAGCTGGTCCCGGAACAGTTGAATCACCCGCGGAATGGACAGATGCAGTCTTGAGGCAAGCTCGGAGGTTCCCAGGCATTGGGGAGAGGCCTCGGTCATCAGCTTGATCGCCTGCAGGATACGTGGGTCCATCGACTCGCCAGCCCCGGCCAGGGGGTTGGCCGGCAGACCAAGGAGGCTGAACAGGGCAGACGGCCCGCCCGCCCCTGCCAGCCCCTTATCGGCGATGGCCCGAAACAGGGCACAAACCGACTCCTCGCGCTCCAGTCCGGTTCGGATACTCTCTTCCTCCGATGGAAAACAGTCCGCCAGTTTAAAGTAGTCCTGACGGAACATGTCCAGGAAAAGGACAGCAATACGGCTTTGATGCGCACCGAAGAATGTCGGCAGTTGGGGTGGCAGCAGTGCCAACGGCGTCTTAACCTGCCCGCCCCCTGGGAGGTTGAAGGTCAACGGGGCATCCAGCCCGGCCACCAGGGCGGCAGAGCCATACTTACGGCTGCGGGCTTCATAGCTGGGCCCGACGTACATGACGCGGTGCCGCCACACGTAGAGCGCAGGTCCTGCGGCAGCCCCCGAAATACTCACGACCCGTCTCCCGAGGCGTCAATGCGGTCCAGGATACTGACCCGCTTCTGTTCCTGCTCGCTGAAGTATTCCCGCCTGAGTTGCTCGATGGCCTCCTGGCGAGCCGCATCGGAGAGTTGTGACTGGGCGTCGATACGCGCCTTCTGCCGACGGTAGCGTTGCAGTTGCTCTTGCCAGCGCTCGCGTTCCTCGTCCAGCTTGGCGAGACGCTCAGCACCCTCAACCCCGAAGCTGGCCGCCCTGACTGCGAACACCTCCTGGTCGGTAGCCCCCTGCTCCCTCATGTCCTGGACCTGGTGCCGTACGTTCACAATACGGTGGGATCGCCGCGCGACTTCACGGGCCGACTCCGGCAGGTTCTGATCGATTGCGGCCAGGGCCTGCTCGCGCTCCACATCGCTCACGCTCTGGGAGGCCAGAACCTGCTGGCGCGCGAACATGGCACGAAGGCGAGCTTCCTCTGCTCCGAAGAAGCCTTCAGCGACATCCTGTCCCAGGTGGCGGCGCCGCAGGCTATACAGCTCGTCAAAGACCGCTTTCATATGGGTCTGTAGCGCACCATTCTCCGACATCAGCGTGTCAGCCGCGCCCAGATAAGCCAGGTAGTTTTCAAGAATGCCAAACACCTCGGCCTGTACCGGCCGCGGGACGCCTCTGCGGTCCATGACCATAGCCATGGCCTCCCTCATGGCCGCCTCATCCTCCGGCGATTTCGTCAGACCAATGAAGAAATCCAGGAATCGGCGCAAGTCCTCATCATAAATCAGGTTGCCATTCATATCGATCCGGACATTGCCGTCGATATCAATGTCGGTGACGGTATGCCCCAAAGGCAGGTCCAGCAACGCGTCTTTCAGCTCCGCGCTGGTCGGCGCCGGCTTCCCGATCCCGGATGTCGGCACCTCGCGGGAAAGGTCCTGGGGCTGGGCAACAACGTGAGGCTTGAGGTGTACGGTTTTCTCCGCACGCTCTTGGGAGCCCTGGAAAAATGCGAGCGTGCCGACGGTGACTGCGGTCACCAGCGCAAGCAAACCACCCGCCACCAGGATACGGGATGACTTCTGCTCCATGGCGATACATCTCCGTTAACCCGTAACCGGGGGCCAGGCCGGCCCCCGACGGGCATCCGTTGAGGGGTAGACTCAGAGCCCGGCTTGCTTCAGACGGTTGGCCTGCTGGCGGTAAAGCTCCACCGGATCCGCAACGTTGCGGGCCGTCAGCCCAAACACCTGATTGATCTCGTCCAGGTGATTGTGGTGGTACTCGACGCTGATCACCTGCCCCAGCTTCTGGCTGCATGCCGACACCAGCCCATCATTAGGCTCGCCGAAGGCGGCCCCGGTTTCGGCCAACAGCCAATCGCTCGGGTCCCAGCTATTGGTCTCAACCACATTACCGCCCCAGGAATAGTAGCGGACGCCATTCGCCTCGTGGGCTCCGTCGTCACCACAGTAGGTGGAAGGAACGCCACCCGGGAATGTCTTGTTGAAGGCAACGGCATAATCCGTTGTCAGGGAATTCAGCGCCGCGTCGGTATCCTGGGGCAACCCTCCTCCCGACGCCATATCCAGCAGCTCGAAAAGATAGTCACCAGCACTGCTGAAGGTGTCATCCTCGACCATCTGATCGGCAAGCACCGAACCCCAGTTGACGCCACCGACAGTGGACACGGAGGCCACCAGATCCGGGCGGACTCCCGCCACGTAGCGGGATGTCGGTCCACCATGGCTGTGACCAATGAGGTTGACCTTCTCGGCCCCTGTAGCAGCGACAATCTCTTCAACCTGTGCCAGCAGCTGCTCTCCCCGAACCTCCGTTGAGTTGGACGCGGACATCTGAACCACGTACACGTCCGCACCACCGTCAGCGAGGGCGTCTGGAATACCGTTGAAATATTCCACAAACCCGAACAACTCATCAAAACCGGCGAAGCCATGGACCAGCACGATGGGATACTGGGTCTTGGTGTAGTCATCGTTTCCAAAAAGACTGTCAAACAGACCGGCGGAAGCGGGTTGAGCCACCGCCAGGCCGAGTGAGAGGGCCGTTGCCGCAACAGCAGTACGCACTTTGGTGATATATGGCATGCAGGCATTCCTTTCTTGTGTTTGTGGTCAGAATGTAAATCGGGGAGATGCCAACGACGCGCTGTGACGTCCGTTGACGGGGAAATACGGAGTGCATAACCCCTATTGCCCCGAGTTCCTTCCATGCTAGGACTGACCCGGCAGGCAGGCTTGCACCAAATGATAATGGTCGCGGGAATGTGAACCAGGTCACACCGTGTTCGTGTGGACAACGCCCAGAGGCAGGTTTCCAGCCGCGCCCCGCAGGGCTGGAGCGACAATAGCTTCCAGTAGGTACTCTACCCAATGGGTGTGAGCGCTAATCGAGGGTGACGCGAACCTTCAGGGGGTACTCGTCGCAGTTGTGGCCAGGGCCGCCACGGTCGATGACCAGAAACTCGCCTTCGCGGTCCAGAACGGATTGGACGGCATGCCAGGTGCCCGCGCGGTAGTTGACGCCCTGCCGGCCATCGGTGACGAAAGCCTGCACATTATTGGGGTCGATCGTTTCCCCCGGTGGGGCAACCACGATCAGGAAACGCTCGCCATGCAGGGGGATGAACGCCTGGCTGCCTTTAGGATGGCGTTCGAGAAAATCAACGTCCAGTGGCACTGGCACCGGCTGGCTTACAAATAGGCTGACCAGGGCCCTGGCGCCCTCGCCCAGCGTCTCAACCCTGGCCAGGTCATGGTAGCGCTGGGTGCGGCCTCCATTGATGGTAAATGACTTGGCGATCCGCCGGTCGATCACATCCCCAAAGGTTGCGAAGGCGTCCTCTGTCAACGGCCGGGCCTTGAGGCTCAACATCGTCGGGTTCCTCCCAGGGCCTCAGCGGGAACCGAAGCCGGTCAGCTTCATGTGGCGGTTAACATCCTTGTACAGCAGGTAGCGGAAGGGGCCGGGACCACCCGCATAGCAAGCCTGGGGACAGAAGGCCCGCAGCCACATGTAGTCGCCCGCCTCCACCTCCACCCAATCCTGGTTGAGGAGATAGACCGCCTTGCCCTCCAGGACGTATAGACCGTGCTCCATGACATGGGTTTCGGCAAACGGGATCACCCCTCCTGGCTGGAAGGTGACAATGTTGACGTGCATATCGTGCCGCATGTCCTGGGGATCGACGAAGCGTGTTGTCGCCCAGCAGCCGTTGGTATCGGGCATCTCGACCGGCTCGACCTCGGTCTCACTCGTGACGAAGGCCGGGGGCGCTTCGATGCCGTCCACGTGTTCATAAGCTTTGCGTATCCAGTGGAAACGCACCGCCGCCGACGACTCATTCCGTACCCGCCACTCGCTTCCGGGAGGTATGAAGGCATACCCTCCAGGCAGCATGCGATGCGTTGTTCCCGCCAGGGTCAGGGTCAACTCGCCCTCGACCACAAAAAGAACCCCTTCAGCGCCCGGATCCGCTTCCGGTGTCTCGCTGCCACCGCCGGGCGAGACTTCCATGATGTACTGTGAAAAAGTTTCCGCGAATCCGGACAGCGGCCGCGAGAGCACCCAAAGACGGGTCTTTTCCCAGAAAGGGAGATAGCTGGCGACAATGTCACGCATGACGCCCCTGGGAATCACCGCATAGGCTTCGGTGAAGACGGCCCGGTCCGACAGCAGTTGTGTCTGTGCCGGGTGGCCGCCCGTCGGGGCGTAGTAGGTTTGTCTTCCTTTCGATTGGTTAGCCATTAAAGCTCCCTGGACTCAACAGGATGGTGCTCTGCCCAGTGCCGGGCAATATCCACTCGCCGCGCGACCCAGACCCGGTCGTGGGCCTCGATGTAATCCAGGAAACGCTGCAGGGCCCTGAAGCGCCCCGGGCGGCCGGTGAGCCGACAATGCAGACCGATGGAGAGCATCCTGGGCGTGTCCTTACCCTCGGCGTAGAGCACATCGAAGGCATCCCGCAGGTAGGTGAAGAAGTGCTCTCCCGTATTAAACCCCTGGGGCGTGGCAAAACGCATGTCATTGGTATCCAGCGTATAGGGCACGATCAGGTGGTCGTGTGACTCGCCTTTACTGTCGTTCTCGCGGGTCCAGAAGGGCAGGTCATCACCATAGTAATCGCTGTCATAGAGGAAGCCCCCCTCATCC
The DNA here is from genome assembly GCF_004327985.1 of Marinobacter halodurans. Lineage (GTDB taxonomy): Bacteria > Pseudomonadota > Gammaproteobacteria > Pseudomonadales > Oleiphilaceae > Marinobacter_A > Marinobacter_A halodurans. The sequence goes on along the minus strand of NZ_SJDL01000007.1, from coordinate 55,392 downwards.
ATCAGCAGGCGTCGGGTATTGGGGCTATCGCGACCGGTGTACCACCCCAGGGGCTTTTCGCCGTATAACTGCTGGAAGATGCTGATGGCACGTTGCATGTGCTCGCGCTCGATGTCTTCCGGCACATTCTGGTAGTGAATCCAGCGCCAACCGTGACAGGCCACCTCATGGCCCAACTCGCGAAAAGCCTGGGCCGCTTCCGGGTGGCGTTGTAGCGCCATCGCCACGCCAAAGACGGTCAGCGGCAGGCCTCGCCGCTCGAACTCACTGAGTATGCGCCATACCCCAACCCGGGAACCGTACTCGTAGATGGACTCCATACTCATGTGGCGGTCCGGGTAGGCCTCGGCACCGACAATTTCGGAGAGGAACCGTTCGGAATGGCTATCGCCATGCAGGACACAGTTCTCGCCCCCTTCTTCATAATTGAGCACGAACTGAACCGCTATGCGGGCCTGGCCAGGCCAGTTGGCCTCCGGCGGGGTGCGGCCGTATCCGATCAGGTCACGGGAATAGTTGGCGGCGATGCTCATGAGAACAGACCCTCCCCGGACTCCAATCGATTGGTTGCCATTAGCGTCATCAACCAGACTCCAATATTGTATACAGAATTAACAAAGTAATGAGTGTTCATCCCGTTTGCAAGCGGTGCCATATCCCCAATGACGCCGCATTTATCGCTAGAAAATCCCCTTTCCCCTCATACTCCAGTGACCATCAATCACCCTGGTTGTGAAGTAATCGCTTGCTGTGAAAGCGTCATACGTTCTAAATTGTGTACAATCACTGATTACATTGTTCACATTGAGTATGCTAGCGGAGCCAGAAATGCATATCCGTGTCATCAACCCCAACACCACCAGCGCCATGACGGAGACGATCGGAACCGCAGCCAGGCGCATCGCCGCGGCAGGCACGCGCATCACGGCAACCCAGCCCGCCAGTGGCCCGGTGTCCATCGAGGGCCACTTTGATGAGGTCGTTAGCGCCGTCGGCGTTGCGGAGGAGGTTATCGCCGGCGAACAGGGAGAGGATCCCGTTGATGCCTATATCGTTGCCTGCTTTGGCGACCCGGGACTTCTCGCCGCCCGGGAGCTGACCCGAGCCCCCGTGATTGGCATTGCGGAGGCGGCCTTCCATATGGCGACGCTTGTCAGTACGCGATTTTCGATCGTCACAACCCTGGGACGAACGGGGATCATCGCCGAGCATCTACTGGAGAACTATGGATTTCGCCATCATTGCCGCCGTGTGCGAGCTGCGGAAATTCCGGTACTGGATCTGGAAGACAAGCCGGAAGCCGCACTGGAACGCCTGGTCGCGGAATGTCGGCGGGCCAAGGAAGAGGACAATATTGGCGCTATCGTGCTGGGTTGTGGCGGAATGGCCGATCTCACCGCCCGCCTTACAGACGAGGTCGGGTTGCCGGTCATCGAAGGGGTAACAGCCGCCATCAAGTTGGCGGAAGCGCTGGTCGGCCTGGGCCTTGGCACGAGTAAACACGGCGACCTGGCGTTTCCCCGCCCCAAAACATTCACAGGCCGTTTTGAAGGTCTTTCTAACCTGGGAGCCTCTGATTAGCTCCTGGAACACAAATAAAAAAACACAGCCAACCGATTCTGATGTCGTCCTGACCCAAGCCCCCCGATACCCCTGGGGATTGTCATATCTACAGCGGAAGCGGAGTAGACAGTGAAACATCATGCACGGCGAGAACAACTATGACTAACCAAAACGTACAGTCAGCAACTCGCACCATGCCGTCAGGCGACCCAGACACATCGGTCAAGGCACCCGGTGACGAATCCCTGGCCCCTCAGGAAACTCGCATTATGGGGCGCACCTCCTACCTTCTGGCCTGGTTCGGAGGTTGCGTTTCGATCGGCACATTCACCATGGGCTCAAGTGTGGTCGGCACCCTCAACCTGTTGCAGGCCACCCTGGCCATTGCCATAGGCTGCTTCGTGATCGGCGCCGCTTTGACGCTCAACGGGGCCGCCGGCTACAAGTACGGCATACCCTTCATGGTCCAGGCCCGCAGCGCCTTCGGTTTTTCCGGCACCCGTCTGCCGGGCCTGGTCCGCGCCGTGCCGGCCATCGTCTGGTACGGCTTCCAGAGCTGGATTGGCGCGGGAGCCCTGAACATGGTGTCGACAACGCTTTTCGGTTTCGACAACCTGGTTTTCTACTTCATCACCTTCCAGTTCCTGCAGATTGGCCTGTCGGTGATGGGGTTCCAGGGCATCAAGTGGCTGGAGAATGTCGGTAGCGCGTTTATCCTGGCATCACTGGTGTATATGTTTTACAGCACGGTGCAGCGCTACGGGGCTGTCCTGTCGGCCAACCTGCTGGACATGGAGGGATCCTGGGGCCTGCCCTTCTGGGGCGCCACCATGTTGTTCCTGGGCATCTACAGCACCATGATCCTGAACGTCAGCGACTACGTCCGCGAGCACAAACATGGTACGGGTCCGGGGCTGCTGACCACCCTCTACTCCATGTCAATCCTGCCCTGCACCCTCTTTATGGGGTTAATAGGCTTCATGGTTTCCGAAGCCACCGGCATTGCGGACCCGATCCAGGTCTTTGCCAATGCCGTCGACAACACGCCCTTGCTGATGACCACCCTGATGTTCATTGCTTTCGCACAGGTCACGACGAACGTCCTGAACAACGTCGTTCCCCCGACCTACGTGTTGATGGATGTGTTCAAGCTGAGCTTTCGTCCAGCCACAGTCATTGTCGGCCTGCTGGCTTTTGCCACTTTCCCGTGGGAGCTGGTCAAGGATGGATCCGCCGCTGGTCTGCAACTGTTTGTCCAGACCTATTCCGCCTTCCTCGGCCCCATCTTTGCCATCCTGGTCGTCGATTATTACCTGATCCGCGGCCGCACCCTGGACCTGGGCAAGCTGTACGATACCCAGGGCCCATACCAGGGCGTCAACTATGCGGCGTTGATTGCGACGGCCATCGGGGCTGTCGTCGCATTAAGCTTCTCGGCGGTGTCCTGGTACGCCAGCCTGGTTCCCGCAGGCCTGACCTACTACCTGCTCATGCAACACTGGGCTCCCTGCCAGCGTTTTCGCAACGGATGAAAACTACCGACACAGTGGTGACACCCATGAAAGACAGCGAACTGAACATTCGCCAGATCGACCCCACTCTCTACAACAAGGACCTCGCACCAATTCAGCGCAGCAAACGATCCTGGGGCTGGTTTGAAATCTTCAATGTATGGTCCAACGACATCCAGAGCCTGTTCGGCTACACCCTGGCCGCTTCGCTTTTCCTGTCCTACGGGCTAAACGGCTGGGCGGTGATGTCGGCCATTATCCTGGCCGGCTTCATCGTAATGTTCCTGGTCAACCTGACCGGCAAGCCCAGCGTTAAATACGGCATCCCCTTCCCGGTACTGATCCGTGCCAGCATGGGGATACGGGGCGCCAACTTCCCCGCCATGCTCAGGGCTACCGTGGGCATTTTCTGGTACGGCGTGCAGACCTACTTTGCCTCTACCGCCGTGGCCTTGTTGATCACCGCCATGTATGGTCCAGGCGACGGGGCAACGTTCCTCGGTTTGTCAGGCGTCGCCTGGCTGTCATTTGTGATCGTCTGGGTCTTCCAGATTGCCATCTTCTGGCAGGGAATCGAGCCTATCAAGCGCTTCCTGAACTGGGCCGGACCACTGGTCTATGTGGTCATGATGGCGCTCATGCTCGTCGTCTGGTACCAGGCGGGTAGCGACCTGCTGCCCGCCGTGGGCTCAATCTTCAATAGCGGTGGCGAGCAGTCCGGAAATCCGGTCGGGGCTTTCCTGGCCGTTGTCGGCACGATGGTCGCCTATTTCGCAGCGGTGGTGATCAATTTTGGCGACTTCACACGCTTTGTCCGTAGCGAACGTGACATGAAACTCGGCAACCTGCTGGGGCTACCGGTGAACGTGGCGTTTTTCTCCTTTATCGCCCTGATCATCACCGCCGGCACCATCGTGCTGTTTGGCGAAGCCCTGACCAATCCTGCCGAGATCGTTGAACGCGTCGATTCCGTGCCACTGACCATTGTCGCAGCGTTGACCTTCTTCGCGGCCACCGTCGGTATCAACCTGGTCGCCAACTTTATCCCTCCAGCCTATGACCTGGCCAATCTCTTTCCCGGCAAGATCAGCTTCAAGGTGGGCGGGCTCATCACCGCAACGATCGCTTTCTTCGTGGGGGCGCTGTGGCTTTCAGTGATCAGCCAGATTGGCGTGCCGGGCTTCGTGAATGCACTCGGAGCTATACTGGCCCCCTTCTATGGCATCATCGTTGCCGATTACTACTTTGTAAAACGCCAACACCTCGATATGGAACAGCTGTTCTCTTCCGATCCCGGTGGCGCCTACCACTACGTGAAAGGCTGGAACACCAGGGCGCTGATGGCTTTTGGCGTGGCCGCTATCTTTTCCATTTCAACGGTCCTGGTCCCCGCCTTGAGTGAGCTGAGCGGTTACGGCTGGCTGATCGGTGCGGCACTGGGTGGCGGGCTCTATCGCCTCCTGATGCTCAGCAGCGAACCGATGGCGCCAGCCCAGCCGAAAAGCTGAGCACTTGCCTGCCCTTGAGATGCCCCGGTCGCTGGTCAACCGGGGCACCCTACCAGAACAGTTACGGATTGACGGAAAAAATATCCCGCAAGTCAGGAGCCGCCTCAGGCTCCTCGACAATCGACAGGGAAGCCTCTATAGACTTGAGGTGGCGCCCCATGAAATCACGGGCCTTTCTGCCCTCACCGGCCGCGAGAAGCTCAATCAGGTTATCGTGGTCATGGGATTCACAGCCCAGGTGGCCGGTATTGCCGTAAACAGCCAGGATCAGCGACGACCGGGAGCATAGCTGGCCAACAAAATCGGCCAGGGTTTTGTTCCCTGAAAGCTCAGCCAGGCGTCCGTGAAACGCCGCCGAGCACTTAATGGCGACCCTCTGCTCGCGGTTGCGCAACGCCTCTCGCTCCCGCCGCGCCATGTCACGCAGGCTCTTGACATCCGCCGCGGTTATACGCCGGGCCGCCGCTTCCATGAGACCGCATTCCACCATCTGGCGGGCCTCAAAAACGTCCTTTGCTTCATCCACCGACGGCCGGGTAACGCTGGCGCCACGACGGGGCGTCAGTGTGACCAACTGCTCCAGGGCCAGCCGTTGCAGCACTTTGCGGATGCCCGTGCGGCTGACACCGAAGACCTCGGCGAGCGCGTCCTCACGCAGACGAACACCGGGTTTAAGCCTGTGCTCGATAACCGCGTCACTGATCGAACGATAGATCGTATCCAGGCGCTCAGCCCCGTCACCACGCTTTTTCTGCCGCTTGGGTGTAGCTGGTTCATGGCCGGTAGCAGTGGATTCTGGCGCTGCCCAGCTCTGACTCATCAACAACCCCCTTCTGGTTTATCCAATATGGCTACCTATTGTATACGTTCCGGATGTGGCACGGCGACCAAAGGGACCAGCCCGGAGACCGGATCTGTAGTTTCTGGGGGAAACAGCAGATGGGCAGAACCAACATGGCAGCCATTAAGGTGGCGCGGCGCAGATGATGCGGATGGCCGGGCAGAAGCTGACGCTCAGGCTTGCCGGTATACAAACTCTCCCATAAACTTAATGTATCGCCCCGGCGCAACGGTATTTCGGGTGCCCCGTGATGCCCCACAGGACCGCACGTCTTCATAAGTCCTTCTGGCGGACTGTACTGACAGCCCTTGCGGTCCTTGTGATGTCTGCGCCGGCCATGGCTGGCATGCACCTGACGCTCAGGCTGGGTGACTTGACCGAATTCGACTACCTGTCTGAATTGCTGACGCGCGTGTTGGAAGCGGACGGGTATGATGTAGACATTGTAAAGGTATCGGACGTCTCCCCCGCCCGCCTGGAGTGGCTTCTGGAACAGGGCATGATCAGTGTCATGATGATGGGCGAGACAGCCTCACGCAACGCTCGATTCCGGGCCGTGCGGGTGGCCATGACCGATAACCTGATGAATCAGCGCATCCTCTTCATCCCCAAAGGCCAGCAAGACCAATACAACCAGGTTAAATCCCTCGATGATTTCCGAGCCTTGGGCGTGGTCGGAGGCATGGGCAGTTCATGGCTTGACTACCAGATCTGGCTGGCCAATAAACTGCCGGTGATCGGAATGCCTGGTGAATGGCGGCGGTTGTACGACATGGTCGCAGTTGGTAACCGGGGCATCGACTATTTACCCAGGGGCGCTCAGGAAATGGCCTCGGAATGGCGTGAACATCCGAACCTGGATGTCGAGCAGCGGTTGGTTCTGGTGTATAACAAGGATCACGTCCTCTACATATCTCCCCGGGATGAGGAGCTGTACCGCACGCTTAACAGGCTGATGCCAGAGGCCAGCCGCACCGGGCTCATCCACACCCTGGCGAGAAAGCACTACCGCGCCGTCTTCGAACCGCCCATCAACCTGGCAAAGCGCCGGGTGATTGCCCTGCCGGAGCTGTCCGTACCGCAGGAGCAGCCCCTCGAATCCCTGGATTTGCATGCTCTGGGGGACGTTTTCGCCCACTATTTCCTCTTCACCTCATCCACCACCGCAGGCGGCTGTGAGCAACGCGCAAAGCGCGACTGTTAGGCCATGCGCTTTTGCTTACGATGATGTCCTGCTTCCCGGACCGGGCCAGCGGACTCGACGGCGTGAGACTTGGCGCGCTATACGACCGGGCACTTTCGCAACCTGAAATGCGAGGATTCCAGCGACATCATTTTCGAGTTTTCGGAGACCGTATATGGGAAGTCGTGGTGTTCCCGAAAAAGTGAAAAGTTTGTTTGGAGTGAGAGTCGCACGCTGGGGGCGGCCAACTTTAGAACTCAAATGAAAATGGCAAGACAGAAAATAGATCTGCCTCCGCGAACAGTGGACTATGATGGTTAGCACAGACGGCCAGGTACCAGGGGGAAGAACAGCCATGAAGAAACTCAAAAATGAAAAAGAACTGGTGAAAAAGGCCATCGCACTGGGCGTAGCCTATGGCGAGAAACGTGGTGTTGTGGAATTTGAACCCACTGATTCGGCAACTGCAAAGTGTGAATACATCTACCGGCTCCTGGTGCACGACAAGCTGATTCAGGCATTACCGGAGGACCAGGTCTCCCAGAAGTCGATTCAGCACAAGCTGGCAATCTGGGCCTCAAGGCAGGAGGGTTAGCGGTTGTTACATCCCTTATGATCCGGCTACCGGGCCAGGGTCTGGAAGACCAGATCTTTCGAAACCGGGACGACGGCGTGATGGATCAGTCCCAAGCCTTTCAAAACCCGGGGCTTGGAGCGTGTCTTAAGAGACCGGGAAAACATCGTTAAATGCCGTACTCGCGCGGTATCGCCAGTACCGGCACACTCGGTAAAACGCCGCCACCGAGTGGCTTGGGCTCCAGGCTCTTCTCATGCAGTAGCACCGGGCACTGGAGAACAATTCGCTGCACCGCCGGGTGCGGGAAAAATTCAAACGGCCGCCAACGATCGGGATTGACCGGAATGGTCAGCCAATACACACCCGGTTCCGCCCCTCATTCTTGGCCACGTATAGCCCCTTGTCCGCTCGCGCGATCAACTGCTCCGCGCTCTCCAAGCCATTCAAGGTCGACACACCGGCCGAGACCGTTACCACCAGGTTCTGATCTATGGTGCTCCATGGATACTGCTCGATTAAACGACGCAAACGATCCGCAGCCAGTGCCGCGCTGTCCGGGTTGAGCTGTTCGGGCATGATCAGCAAGAACTCTTCCCCGCCAAAACGTGAGAAGCAATCCGTATCGCGGACGGCCGCGCTGGCCACAGAGGCAAACTGCATCAACACCTGATCGCCCGCACCATGGCCCAACAGGTCGTTGATTTGTTTGAATTTGTCAACATCGAACAAAGCGACGCTGAAAGGGCGCCCGGTACGCCGGGACCGGGCCAGTTCCTCGGAGAGCACATTCATCGCAGCGCGACGATTAGGCACGCCGGTCAGTTCATCTCGAGTGGCGGAGTGCTCCAGCTGATCCAATGCCTCGGCCAGGGCAGCACTCTCGCGACCCAGCGCCACCCTCAACTCCCGCCCTTTCAGATTGAGCAAGGCGCCCCGCCCCAGAAGCAAAGCGAACCACAAAGCGCTCAGCACCTGTTCAGGCCAGCTGCCCATCGGCATAGTGAGTCGGGTATTGCGCACATGCATTAGCACGGCAGCGCACAACCCGATCACCGTGCACAGCATAGCCGTGTACTTCACTGGCAGTGTCAGGGCGGTCATCGCAATCACCGTGATGAGGAGCATCAGCATCAACACCCCCACCTGTGGCACGTAAAAGGCAAACCCCAATATATGTGCCGAGAACAAACAGGTTATCCCAAAAGACAGGCCTACGCCGGCGTTCAGAAGATGCCATCCACGCGCGATGGCAAACCGGAAGAAACCCACTTCACAAACGCCCAGAATACCGAACACAGTGACTTCGGTTACGCTGACAGCCCCCGTCATCAAATACCCACTGAGCAGCACGAGGTCGACGAAGATAAAAAGCAGTATTCTGTTTGCAGCCTGTCGGTGCTCATCGGTAGCCGCCCTACGACGCTCTTCACGCAACCGTGCCGCGGTTTCCTGATTCCGCGTCGCTTCTTCCCTGTCACGTTGTCCGGAAAGGGATTTCGGCATAGGCGTATCACTCTCCCTGTCTGGTAGTTGCAGTATAGACAACGCTTCCACCGTCCCAATGGTCCGGATCCGTTGGTCACTACAGTGCGCCTGTCAGCCCGACCGACACCCAAGGCCGGAAAACACCGCGTATTTTATGACCGTTCAGCGAATGGTTCAGTGCTGTCCGGAAACATTGTCCTCGGGCTTTCCATTGCTGTCTAATGCACCGGCCACACACCGACCTTCAGAGACACCGACCATATGCTCCATACCCTATCGTCCGTGCCGAATGTCTCCGAAACCGAGATCGAGCATGCCATCCACTCGGGTATTGCGCGCTATTTCGATGACTGCCGAGCACGGGTGCCGGCGTTTGTGGATCGTCACTTCCATTACCCCGGTGCCATCGAGACCAACCGGATCGCCCTGGGATGGGATATGCTCCGGGCGCCGATCAACCTGCTCTGGGCTCCGGTCTATGCCCTGGCGTGCCTGGTCCGGGTCCTGGTTCGACATCGTCGCGGACTGGAGTGGCTGCATGATTGGGCCGATCGGGTGCCCGCCGGCTTTACCACTCGGGTCCAGCAGCATATCTCGGACCTGATCCTGACGGACCTGCTGAACGATGGTCGGGCCGACCCGCTGCTGGAGGACTACGTGATTGATGCCCTGGAGGCCGCCTATTCGCGCCATGCCGGTGAGCCGGTCGATCATCGGCGTTTTACCACCCTGATGGAGCCTTTGGTCGCCGACGCTCTCAACCAGTACCGGATCACCCGAACGGCTTCCGCCGATATCACCAACAGCATTTCATGCACCGTGCTGGGGGCGTTTGCATTCCAGAAGTTTACCCCTGGTGGCATCGGGATCGGGGTGGTGCTCGCGTCCATGCTGGCCAAGTTCATGGCGGCCCGGGATTTCATCCTGGGTGAAACGATTGGCGAGTGGTACTACAGCTGGTTTCCACCGGAACCGTCGCTGGCGACCACAGCGGGCGTCATGGTGGCGGTCATGGCCGCACTGGCGGCGCTGGCGGCTTTGTCCGGTGTGATCTCGGATCCCATTCAGGCCGCAGTCGGTATACACCGGCGGCGCCTGAACCAACTACTGGACCACCTGGAAAGAGACGTGAAGATCCGAACCCAAAGCAGCTTCCACCCCAAGGATCCGTATGTGGCCCGGATTCTGGACATGTTTGACGTGATTCGGTCGGGGTTGAGCTAGTAACCACCACGACTTCCGATTCCTGTGTCGGCATTATTGCCTAAAAGTGTGTGAGTCAGACTTCCTTGATTCGAATCACATCGCTTTCAGCTAGTTCACCCAGGGAGTCAGCGCCAGGCCGACGACAAAGACGATACCCAACTTTCCGAACACCCTTCCGGATAACCTTCGGTAGAACTGTTTCACCTTCTGCATGAAGCCGGATTGGGGAAGCTGGTCACGCACATCCCAATATGCCAAATCAAGGTGGTCCATGAACTGGAGACGAGGGTCCGGGACATCCGCCCGTTGTTGCGGCGCACCGACGATGTACAACGGAATCACGAACGGGAATAACGTTGCCATTATCAGTGCCCCCAAACGGTTGACACCGGCGTCGACGGCGCGTTTGATCGTCAGGCAGATAAAGCTGTACAGCCCCACCAAACCAACACCAAGAAATAATAGTGAGTGGTAGGGCTGCGGCGGCACCAGGTTGATGATTCCCTGCAGGATATTCAGTGTCGTAATCACCCAGAGAATCATGCAAACGAAGCCGAGCAGCCACTCTCTGCGGGTAATACTGCCTTTGAACCCCAACAGCAGGTTGGCCAGCCATTTCCAGCCGTACCGCTGATTGGCCGAATGCTGGCTCTCATAGGCACCATCCAGAAGAACGTGAAAATCGTCGACCGGCAGCCCCGGCATCATCTGGTAGTTGGCGCTCCAATGAAAAACCCGATCCAAAGCCAATAACGTATTCCGACTGAAGGGGCACTGCTTGAAGGACGCCTCGTGAATTTCCACGCAGAAGGGGGTTAGCAGTCGCAATCCCACCCAATCCCGGACCTCCATGTGCTCCAGCAACGGGTGCCCCAGTATCGCTTCCAGTTCCTCCGGAGACTGCTCGTCCAGGGGGCGCCTGACAAAAGACGCCAGATCGTCACAAAGCGTCTCCACGGCACGACTGTCAAACACGGGACTCGCGCTGACATGGTCGTTCGTCTGTGCCCCATCCTCATATTCCGGTTCCCATTCCGGTACGGGCTCGCTCTCCGAAGGGTATACGGGCATCGGTTCGACACCGGCGGGGGGCACCTCCATGATGCCAGGCTCGGCACCGGCCAGTTGCTCCAGCGCCACTTCGTAGGCCTGCCGCAGCTCCATAAACGCTTCGGGCCGCTCCTCCGGATGACAATCCCTGGCTAACCGGGCATAAGCCTTCTTGATCGCCCGTCTGTCGCTACCAGGCTCGATTCCCAGGATTTCCCAAGCGTTCACCACATCCCCCACCGCGATCGAATCGCCTCGAGATGCGATTGCACCTTGGCCCGGACGGCGGAGACGCGCTCAGGATCCTGGGAATCCATGGCATTCTCCAACTCGAAAATCAAAAGGCTGATCGCGTCGCGCTCTTCTCCAAGGGCTTCGGCGAACATCCGCTCGGCTTCCTGCATGACGGCTATGTTGGCGGTGTCTTCGCGGGGATGGAACTTGAGCGTCTCAAGGCGGCTTAGCGCTCGCTCGATGTCTTTGTCAGACAGTTGTGTATCCGTGTTTCGGATAACGAGGCGATCCTTGAACCCCGTACTGAGCACTTCAGCATGAACTTCCAGAATGCCGTTGATGTCGTAGGTAAATCGAACGTCTACCGCTTCCTTCGAAGCCGGCCCTGGAGGCACGGGCATCTTGAGTTCGCCTATTTTTATGTTGTTCTTGACCAGCCGCTGCTCGCCCTGAAAGACGTTGATTTCCATCGCTTGCTGGTTATCCGAGACCGTGTAGAAACGGTCGACCCGGCTGGCCGGAATCACCGTATTGCGGGGAATGAGCACGGAGAAAAAACCCGTGCGTGTTCGTTGCTCGAAGCTTTGCGCAGACTCCAGCCCCAGGCTGAACGGACACACATCGGTCAGAACCGTATCACGCAGGGCTTCGTTACGCTGTTTGAGGGCGGCCTGAATGCTGGCGCCCATCGCGACCACGAGGTCCGGATCAAGATTGGCCGACGGAATACGGCCAAACAGGCGGCCCACAGCATTCCTGACCATCGGCATGCGTGACGCTCCACCTACGATGATCACATCATCGAAGCTGTCCCGGCCAAGGCCCGAATCGCGCACCGCCCGCTCCAGAGGCACACGAAGGCGTTCAAGCAGGGTGGCACTGAAATCCATCAGATCATCCCGACTGACCGTGGTGACCTGAGTCTGATTCGCAATCTTCGCGCTGACCTCCACGCTGGACGATTCGCAAAGCGCCTTCTTGGCCTGGTCGCAAACCCGGTAGACATGGGCCCGCTCTTCACGGCTCAGGCGATGATTGCCCAAATCCCAGCGGGACAGGACACCCGCCACCATCGACTGCGTGAAGTCTTCACCTCCCAGAAAGCTATCGCCGCTGGTGGCATGAACTTCCAGGAGGTCGTCGAATTTTTCCAGGATTGATACGTCCAACGTGCCACCGCCAAGGTCAACGACGATGAATGTGCTCTCGTCGCGATGCTCTCTCAGGCCATAAGCAAGCGCTGCCGCGGTGGGTTCATTGATAAGGCGTTCAACATGCAGGCCGGCCAGTCGCGCGGCATTCATGGTTGCCGTGCGCTGGTTGTTGTTAAAGTAGGCTGGCACGCTAATGACCGCTTCGTCGACGGGTTCCCCCAGGTAGGCTTCGGCGTCGGCCTTCAATTGCTTGAGCACCAGGGCTGAAAGCTCCTCGGGGGAGAACCGTTTTCCGTTCAGGGAAACCGTTTCCGAGGTGCCCATGAGTCGCTTGAACTGGGAGGTCGTCGCCTGCGGGTCGGTGACAAGTCGGTCCCGGGCTGCCTTGCCCACCAGAACCAGGCCATTCTTGTCGACACTGACAACGGAGGGGGTCAGTTTATCGCCAAGAGCATTCGGAATGATCGTCGCTTCGTCGTTTTGCCAGACGCTGACGAGACTGTTGGTGGTACCCAGGTCAATGCCGATAACTGCCATGGATCTTCCTTGATCTGGTCAATATATGTTGACTTTATCGATGGTTTATAAAGGATTGAGGTTTGATTAACAAGAGCATGGGTCGGGCTGATCCGAGCTGTTCCCCCACCTAACAAGACCAGTAAATCTATTTTAATATCATACACTTAAAAAAACGTTTCACGAACCCGCTGCACTCTACAAAGCCCATTTTCCAGCCCCACACCTCCAACGATTTAACGAAGCTTTACCTTTCCGGCGGCTTATCGCGTAGCACGCTCGTGCCCCCTCAGATACCATTGCGCGCTCACATGAACAAAAGTTCATCTTCGGGCGAGTCCCGGGACAATCACACGAACAAGAAGGAATCGACTGTGCGGCATTCAAGGATTTTGATGGTTCTGGCGGCGGTACTCTATCTCTCCGGCTGCGCCTCAGGGGCAAAAATGGGGAATATGGTGTACGACGGGCCGACGAAGACATTCGATACGGCCCTGGAGAGCAATGTCGAGGTTGCCAACGTCTCCGGTGGCGAAGAAACCAACCCCGCATGGACCTCCGAGATCAGCAACGATTCGTTCGCGGGGGCACTCCAGCAAAGCCTGAGAAACCAGGGGTTGCTGTCTGGGGCCGGACGATACCAGCTGGAAGCCCGGTTGCTCGAAGTGGATCAACCCGTATTCGGGTTGGACTTTGAAGTCAGCACCCACGTCAAATACGTCCTGACCGACCGCGAGAACAACGGTGCGGTTGTCCTGGACGAGACCATTGTCGCCCCGTACACCGCCACCGTTGGCGATGCCTTTGTGGCCATCAAGCGCCTGAGACTGGCCAACGAAGGATCCGGCAAAGCCAACATCGCAGCCCTGCTCGATAAACTCTCCGAACTTCAGATCCAGCCCGGCGAAATCTCCCTGAACCAGTAGGGCGCCCGCGATCTGTCCAAGTGCGCCGCACCCATGTTCCCGGGGGAAACTCCCTGCCGGCACGCATGGGCGCGGCGCTCAAAGCCCCACCTGCTCGACCAGATACCCCAAGCGAGCACGCAAGAAACAAGGATGAAGAATGAAGTATCCGCTGCTGCTGACACTGACCGCCACCGCCCTACTGTCCTCGGGCTGCGCGTCGATCGTCTCCGGAACCGATCAGAAAATGACGTTTAACAGCGAACCCGACGAGGCCGTCGTCACCGTGTCCGGAAGGGTCCTGGGCAAGACACCGATCACCGTTGACGTCGACCGGGATTCGAACCAGTCCATCACCTTTGAAAAGGAAGGCTACAAGACCTATACGGCCCAGCTTTCAACCACCACCAACCCCTGGTTCTTTGGAAACATCGTGTTCGGCGGTCTGCTGGGCTCGACAACGGATGGCGTTTCCGGAGCCATCCACGAGTATTCCCCGGATCAGTACTTCGTCACGCTGACGCCGGATACGCCAACGGGGATTTCAACCTCCAAACCAAGACAGATCAAGGAAATGATCATTGCATTCAGCGGTCAGCTCCGCCACCAACTGGCAAGCGGCGGCGGCGAAAAAGTCGATGTTATCCTCCGGTTGCTCGACATCGAAGAGTCGGAAAAAGCGACAACGACCAAAGCCTTGAACCAGCTTGCCCTGAATAATCAGGACGACCTTGAACTGGCAAACACCATCATTGACGTCTACGGCGTTGAGTAACCGCCGCACGAACGTCTAGACCGAAAACCGGGACATCAGGCCTCAACAGGTCCGTCCCGGTTTTCACTCGCTGCCCGGCTCCAGGGCCCACACCTCCTGGTAATCCCTGAGAAGGTCCTGCAGGGAAAAATCGTAGTCCTCCAGATCCGGGTTGGCCGCACGCGAGTAACGGGAGAAATCCACCCGATACAGGCTTTCCGGCTCCTGTTCGATGCGCCCCAACACCGCCCGGATGGTCTCCACATTGTCGCGCGTCACGATCAGCAGCGGCGTGTGGAACACCAGCCCCTGGTCCTGGAAGTCCCTGCCAGCCAGATAATCATGGGCCAGGATCACCGCCCAGGCCCCTTCCACGTAGTGTCCTCCCGCGGTCACCGCCACCCGGCCCTCGCTCACCTGATTCAGGGCCTGCGGATTGATGTCGTAGGCATTCACCAGCACGTCGCGCCCCGGCGAGAGCCCCTTGTCTTCCAGGGCCCTGAGTATGCCATTCGTCGTGCGATAGTTGGCCGACCAGATCACGTTGACGTCGGGGTACCGATGCAGCAGTCCGGTGGTGCGGATATAGGCCTGGCGAGCCCCCCAATCGGTGTAGAACACCTGCTTGAGCTTGACTCCCCGAGCTTCCGCGACCACCTTCCGCAACCCCTCTTCCCGTTTGATGGCTGGTGCGTCTGCCTGGTAACCGTTGACCCCGGCGATCGTAATCGGCCGTTGCGTGTTGCCTTGCCGCGCCTGCCGGATCAGTTCCCGGGTCACGGCCATGCTGGAACCGGTATCGTCGGGAATCAACTGGGCAATCCAGTGGGGGTTGGGATGACGCGGGGTACCGGGACGATCATCGGCCAACCCACTATTGAACAGGATGCAGGCTGTCTCCAGGCGTTGGCACCGAACCAGGAAATCTTCTGCCGTGCGGAGAAAATTGGGAAACAGCCAGGCGTCGAAACGATCCGGCGTTCCCGACACCTGATCGAGTTGTCGCAGGAGCTTGAGGCGATCGGCATCCGCATCGAACACGGTGAGCTGGACATCCAGGTCCCCTGCTGCCGCCCGGGCAAACAGCGCAACGCGATTCCAGAACGGGGTATCGTCAGGAAGGAACAGGGCCATACGGGAATGGCCCCAGGCCGGCATAACCCCAAGCCACAACAGGATGACGAAAGTTACGATTCGGGACACAACCATGCTCTTCTGTCGAAAAATCTGCGCATGCCGCAGCACACGGCCTTCGGAGGTATCACTGCCTGCGGTCGGGTCATGACGCCCGACGCGTGGAATGCTCGTCCTACGATTGCTTACCCTCCATTATGGTGGAGCTCCGGGAGATGTCGAGGCGGTCTGCGATCACAGCGCTGAAGGCCAGGCCTGTCTTGAGACGCACATGTCCAGGCCAGGCTCGGAGCTTCGCGAGCCCCTACGATCTGAGCGCATTGGGAAGCGCGGCCTGGCAGGATCTTCGGGATGCTTTTCCGCCCGAAAGGTGTCGAAACGCCTTTAGACCAACGTCCAATCAAACCGGCAACTCGATAATATCACCGGTCACCCCGTCTGCGGTCACCTCCAGCCGCCCGACCGTGATCGGCAGCGTAAAGCGCCGGGGCCCGGCGCTGCCGGGATTGAAGTAAAGCACGTCGTCGATCCATTCGTTACGGGGCTTGTGGGAATGGCCGGCAATCACGACGCGGTAGCGGCCTCGCGGATCAAAATCGAGGGCTTTGACGTCGTGCAGCATGTAGAGAGACTGGCCGAAGAAATCCAACTCCTGCACATCGGGCAAGTCCGCGGCACGGCCTGTCTTATCGATATTGCCGCGAATGGCAACGACTGGCGCCAATGCTTCCAGCGCATCCAGGACCTCGTCACGTCCCACGTCACCGGCGTGAAGGATCAGGTCCGCGCCTTCCAGAACCGCCAGGGCTTCGGGACGCATCTTGCCGTGGGTGTCTGCGATGATACCGAGCTGCATGCTTCAGTCTGCTTCGTGGGCAAACGACAAGCCTTAAGGGACGCGCAAACCACTGTCAAAACCGGGGATTCATGAGCGCTATCCCACCAGATAACTGACAGTCTATCAATAGGCATGACGGCCGGGTCACCCCACTTTCCAGCGACCCGGCATACCCTCAGTGATGCCCACCCGGTCCGTGTACGTGGCCGTGCGCGATCTCTTCCGGATCGGCGGCGCGTACTTCAACGATTTCAACATCAAAAGTCAGGGTCCTGCCGGCCATCGGGTGGTTGGTGTCCACATCGGCAAACTTGTGGCCAACCTTGGCGACGACCACATGGCGCGGGCCCTGCTCGGTCTGCACCTGGGCAATCATGCCCGGTTTCCAGCGTTTGGCACCGCGCAGGTGTTTGATCGGCACGCGCTGGACGGCATCCGGTTTGCGCGGACCATAGCCCTTCTCCGGAGCCACGGTGACGCTGAAGGTTTCGCCGACGTCGCGACCTTCCAGTGCTTCCTCCAGACCTTTGATAATGCCACCGTGGCCATGCAGGTAGGCGTTCGGTTCGCCGTCACGGGAGGTTTCAACGACATTGCCCTGTTCGTCACTGACACTGTAGTGAAACAGGACCACTTGGTTCTTTTCGATTGGCATAGGGTTCTCCGCGCCGGTTCGGGGTAGGCTATTATAGCCGGCCGTGGCGCTGACTCCAGTGGGCCGTGACGTTCTCGACAGTGGGGCAGGTGGCGTGGCTCGCTAATCCGTAAAAATACAACCGCAGTCAAGACAAACACGGGAATATGTCGTTTCTGGACAGAAACATCGACAAAATCAGCAATAGCACCCCTCAAATCCTTCCTATAGTGAATGACGGCTGTTGATGTCGGCAATCGGTGTAACATGCTGAAATTATAACGTTGCCAGCCGTTGGCTTTTGTACTATTAAGAAAAATCCAGACTAAACTATTAAAGAGGATTTAACTTATGAACAATGCATATCGCCTAGAAACCACTCAAACACTGTCCGAGCAACCACGTATGGCGGGAACGCTGGACGCCCCACAAATCACCTTCCTTGGATCACTTGACGACGAGCGCGGGACGGACGGTTTCGGGCTTGGAAATGAGGCACCGAAGCCATTTTTAGCGATCATCTATAACCCCATTTAACCGTTGTTATAGAGGCCAAAAAGGAAGGGCCTCTCGCGTACTTGGGGCGGCTCTTCCACAAGTTTCCCGAGCCCTACAAAGCCCTGTTTCAGGTGATTATTGGCCTGTTAACATATTGATCAATCTACGTCGCGGGGCAAAGGATTTTAGACATCAACGGAGTCACTATCATGGAAAGACGCATATGGATTGCAGAAGGGTACGCAAGTGATGGCGAAGTATATGGCCGCTCTTTGCAAATCCCCGGTAAGGAAGCTGGCGCTGCACCAGTGAGCAGTGGCGTTGAACGAAAACAGGCAATCGTAATAAAAGCGAATCTGGGCGATATCCCATCCTGCCCCTGCATATCAGCTGCCATGCCATCAAAGTAACCACATGACGAGGTAGACAGGTGCGTGAACAATTCGAACAAAACATGCAAGCGCTATTTGGTGATAAGGATGCAATAGTCGTCAGTGATAACCAGCAACTGGTTGATTGGCTGACTGGCCAAGAGATAAAAGCAACAACATTTGCGCAAATAGAGGCGAGTGAACAAGCACTCTCTCATGTATTGGCCGTACCATTAAATTATAACAGCCTGCCATTGCGACACGTCTTGCGCAAAATTTTCGCTAACTCCAGCGTGCTCTGGTATCCGTTGGCTTCCTTTTCTCCGGACCTTGATATTGCCAAATACTCACTGGAGATGTTTGCTTACAGCGATATTGTTGCCACCGTCTACAAGAACCGCCAAGTGGTTGCCCAACTTCTCATGGCAGATCAGGAAGTGACCCTCCGAGGGCCTGGAACAGAATTGACCATCGGTCTTCCGGACACCCTGGAACTCTTGGGACGTACTCGTATCAAGCTGATGGATGACGAGCACGTCGCTCTGGGAAACTATTTTGAGGTCGCTGTATCGCCAACAGATCTGGCTGGTAAGGTTGATAGCCAGATGACGGTGTCAGGAACATTCCGTATCGATAGCATACTGGCCGCTACCCATCGAGAATTCCAAGGCACTGCAACCTCTGAAGAAATAAATCAACTGGCTGACGAGATAAGGCAGGCCTGCCCTTTACAAGTCACTGTGGAAAATAGCCGAATCGTCCGTGGATTAGAACAGTGGTCTGATCGCTTACAGGCCATGTGCGGGCCAGATGATGCCTACCGCAGCCTAACCGAAGTGGCGATAGGGACGGGGGTTGTACCATTAGACAAAGTAGACTGGAGTTTGAATACAGTTTTTAACGAAGGTGCTACCGGAGTGCATATTGGTGTCGGCAATGGCCTCAACGGCGTACACTTTGATTTTATTTCACAGCAAGCACAACTTCTGGATCCAGCAGCCCCGCCCTTGCCACCCGCCATAAACAATGCTGACGACACTTTGCCAACGATACAATTGGTAGATTCCATTCACTTACGGAACGACGAAGATGGTGGCGCACTGGTTGTCGATGACCGGACATTTGTCTCGGCTCGTGTCAACGAATCGGCTCTCATTCTGCTTCAAGCGCTACGCCAGCCTGTGACCCAGGAATACCTGACCGACATCGCAGTGCAATCCGCAGGTTACCAGCAAGAGCAAGCCGAACAACTGGTCACCTTATTTGTAGACCAACTGAAGCAGAATGCTTGGATCAGATAATCAGCCAAACCTATTTGCACGAGCCATCCCTGAATATGTACAGGGCCCACCAATAAAAACGCTCGATATCTTATTGGGCGCTTTTATTGGTGGGCATTTAACTCTTGTCTAGTGTCCCTGTTTTTCGTTTTTCGTTATTCCTGTTCAGCACGCTTTTCATAACTCGCCATGATGGCTTTGACCGTACCGTCGGCTATGGCTTTGTCCAGGCCCGCCTGGAGGCCGGCAACGACGGATGCGTCCGTGGACTTGCTGACAGCCAGGTACGTCTGGGTTTCACGGAACTCAAGCACGGGCCGCATCCCAGTCAGGTTGGCCGCCGAGCGCGCCAGTGCCGGCCCGACCAAGCGATCAGTCACCCACAGATCAACAACCCCCATCTCCAGGCTGCGCGCATTCCCCCTGTCACTCACCGGCCTCGTGACGTTGAAACCTTCTTTCAGCAAGGTCTCCGTCATGATGTCCCCCCGGTAGCCCGCGATCTTGAGGTTCCGGGCATCCTCAAGGGAATCGAGCTTGATATCGGAGCCGGGCGCCGCGAACAGGGTCCAGCGAAGAGGAAGCAACGGCCCGACCCACTGGAAATCATTCTCGCGTGCGTCGTTCCGGACCGTGCAGAAAAGTCCGTGATTCTTCTTGGCTTTGACGCGGTCGTAAGCCAGGCTCCAATCCCGCATCTTCATCACGTATTCATACTTGGTATTGGCCATCATGGCTTTCACGACTTCCGTGCAAGCGCCCCCGATGTCTTCCCTTCTGTGGGCGTAGTAATGACCAGTCTTTGAGGTCATTAAAGGCGGATAATCCACCGTGTACAGGTATAGACGCTCGCCAAAAGCAGCCTGGGCAAACAGGGCCAGAAGCAGGCCGATACTCCCCAGTTTCAACCGAATCACACCGACTCCAACGCACCGCATTCTTATTGTCCTCCATCAAGGAGTGTTCACGCGTTCAGTGAGTATTTCAGCGTCCGGAACAATCTTACGGCAACCCCCTATCGGGTTCGATTCCGACACGACGCTCCACTATGCCATTAAAGTATAGCGACAGGCAAGGCGAACACGACCACATGCTCGTTTTTGGGCAACAAACCCTGCAAAATAGGCAACAGCGGCACCAAAACCCTTCCTATGACGACCGGACAAGGTCAGATTCGGACCGAAACCAAGCCGGGATATCCGCCCGACCACCGCCTCCGCAGACATCCGATTAAGCGCAATTTGATTTGGATCAACTCATAAAAATACAAATGCGAATAATTACGTTTAGAGTATGGCGCAGCTTAAACAAACCTGTGGTTTCAAACGCATCACATCTTGCAGGATACCCGTTCATGATATTCAAACCGTTCAACTTCGCGGCCCTGGCCCTCACAACCATCGGCCTGGTTTCTGCCGCTTCCGCCCAGGCCGCCGAGTACCCCATTGGCAAGCCCCAGCAGAAAAATGGCATGGAAGTGGGCGCCGTCTACCTGCAGCCTGTGACTATGGAACCGGCCGGTCAGAAACCGGCGGATCAGGCAGACGTACACCTTGAGGCCGACATCATGGCCCTGGAGGACAATCCCAACGGCTTTGCCCCGGGTGCCTGGATCCCCTACCTGACGGTGGACTACAGCCTCCAGCGCAAGGGCAGCGACAAGACCATCAGCGGCACCTTCGTACCCATGATTGCCAGCGACGGCACCCACTATGGCGCCAACGTCAAGCTGGATGGTCCCGGCAAGTATCACCTCGAGTACACCATTCATCCGCCGACTTACAACGGTCAGCCGTTCATGCGACACGTGGACCGGGAAACCGGCGTCGGGGCATGGTTCGAGCCGTTCACCCTGGAGTACGACTTCGCCTATGCCGGCACCGGCAAGAAAGGCGGCTACTGAGTTTCTCTCAAGGGAAGGAGTGACCGGCCTGTGCGCCAGCCCCCTTCCACTTCAAATGTCGCGTCGCGCGGCGGCCTATCGGGCCGCCGCTGATCCGAGGAGATCGCTCGATGACCAAACGTCTGCTGTCTGCGGCCACCCTGTTTCTGGCGCTGGCCACGTCCCTCCCTGCCGCGGCGGGGCTGCCCTCCTATGACCTGGAATTGCAGGATGGCAAGCTGAACCCCGAGGTTATCCACGTCAAGGCTGGAGAGCGTTTCAAACTGAACATCCGTAATACCGGCCAGGGGCCTGTGGAATTTGAAAGCCAGCGCCTGCGCCAGGAGAAAGTGCTGGCGCCCGGGGCGAGTTCGTTCGTGGTGATTCACCCGCTCAAGCCGGGGGAATACGACTTTATCGATGAGTTCCACCTGCCGGATGCCAAGGGCCGCATCGTCGCGGAATAGGAGCGTCTCGTGGTACAGGCCGTCGGCGTCCTCAAATCCTGGCTGAAGCGGATCGAAGCGGTAGGCGCAATCCGCGGCTTCCGGTTCGGCATCGGCGGCGCCGTGCTGAAGACACCCACTGCCGGTTCCTGCCACCGGCTAAACCGGGGCCGTGCCACACCATGAGCTCGATTATTGCCACGGACACCAACCGGAGCCGCGCCAGCAGGATGCTGGCCGGCTTTGGGCGCTTAATGCAGCAGAACCGGCATGTCATTCAGCGCATCCAGTGGACGGTGGTCCTGTTCTATGCCGTACTGATTATCGTGCCTGCAGTACACCCCCTGCCGCCGCATTCCGCGCATATCTGGGACAACGTCACCCTGTTTGCCCAGTTCCTGTTCTGGGGCATCTGGTGGCCGTTCGTGCTGCTGAGCATGGTCCTCCTGGGCCGGGTCTGGTGCGGTGTGTTTTGTCCCGAAGGCACCATCAGTGAATGGGCCAGCAAGCATGGCCGCCATGGCGCAATCCCGCGCTGGGTCCGCTGGGGTGGCTGGCCCTTCGTCGCCTTTGTCGGCACCACGGTTTACGGGCAGATGCTGAGCGTCTACCAATACCCCAAGGCAACCCTGCTGATTCTCGGCGGCTCAACGGTGGGGGCGCTCATCGTCGGCTATCTCTACGGCCGCAATGTCCGTGTCTGGTGCCGCTACCTGTGTCCGGTCAACGGCGTGTTCGGCCTGCTGTCCAAGCTGGCGCCGGTCAGTTTCCGCACGGATCCGCAACAGTGGCAGGCCAGCCGGGCACGGGGCGAGCGCCCTGAAGCGGTCAACTGTCCCACCCTGCTGCCTCTCAAGGACCTGCAAAGCGCCAGTAACTGCCATTCCTGCGGCCGCTGCCAGGGTCACCGCGATGCCATCGACCTGCGCTTCCGCGCGCCGGGTTCCGAAGTGGTTCACGAAAGCCGCTATCGCGCCACCGCAGGCGAGCTGATCCTGATCACCTTTGGCCTCTGCGGTATCGCCGTAGGTGCATTTCACTGGTCCGCCAGCCCCTGGCTCATCGAGGCCAAACAGTGGATCGCCCTGTGGCTTATCGATGCGGACTGGATGTGGCCGCTCCAGACCCACGCGCCCTGGTGGATCTTTACCAATTACCCCGGCCAGAACGACGTCTTCAACCTCCTGGACGGCACCCTGCTGTTGGCCTACATCGGCACTACCGGTCTCGTCCTGGGCAGCGTCCTGACCGGCCTGTTGTTTGCCGCCCGGCGCAGCCTGGCGCCGGCGTCCCACGGTGCACTGTACCACCTGGCCCATGCACTGATTCCCATCGCCGGTTGTGGCGTGTTCCTGGGGCTTTCGGCATTGACCGTCTCCATGCTGCGGGCCGAGCACGTGCCACTGTTCTGGGTAGGCTCGGTTCGCGCCGTGCTTCTGGGCAGTACAGCGCTTTGGTCGCTGGGACTATTCTGGCAGATCAGTGGCAAGTACAACGATCACGCCGTGCGCCGATGCCTGGGCACCGGGTTCGGTGCACTGGCCATTGCCGTGGTCGTATGGGCCTGGTGGTTACTGTTCTGGGGATGGTAACCGGCCCGGCCTGATGGGGCCTCCTGCTATCGTTTCCCTACGGCCTTCCCGGGCGCCCGACGGACACCGTCGGCACTGGTACGCCCGGGGGATCAGAGTCGAATGTCCTGCCACTCCCGGTCGGAGTAAAACGCGACCAGGTGGTCAATCAAAGCGCGTACGGCGGGGGGCAAATGCTTGCGCGATGAATACAGCGCATAGATATCCAGGCTTTTCGGCCGCCACCGGGGCAATACCTGCACCAGCTCTCCGCGCGCCAGTGCGCCGCTTACCAAGTACGTTGGCTGAAGACTGATGCCCATGCCGTAATGGGCGGCACTCAGCAGGGTCGTCGCTTCATTCGAGGTGAGTACGCAACTGACTTCCACAGACTCCTGATGCCGGTCGCGTTCAAGATGCCAGATATGGTGTTCAAAGTTTCTGTAGCCCAGGCATTTGTGCTTGCCAAGGTCAGCAGGCCGTTTAATTTCCGGGGCGGAATCCAGGTAGGTTTGCGAGGCGACCAGTACCGATTCACATTTCGCCAGAGAACGGCCAATCAATGCAGGGTCCGGATCCGATGTAATGCGAATGGCCAAGTCGATGCGCTCGGCCACCAAATCAACCGCGCTCTCCTGGACATCGACATCGATTTCCACGCGCGGATGCTTGTCCATGAACGCCTCCACAGCCGGGATGAGCTGTGAAAAGGCAAACGACATACTCGCGGCAATCCGAACTTTTCCCACAAGCTCGTCGCGGACCATAAGCTGGTATTGCAACTTTTCAGCCTGCCCTATCCAGCCTTGCACCTCGGGCAAACAGGTTTCCCCCGCCGAGGTTAGTGACACCTTACGCGTCGTCCGATGAAACAGGCGGACGTTCAGCCAGTTCTCCAGGCTATCAACATAGCGCGTCACCATGGGCCGGGACATGTCCAGGCGCTCGGCGGTTGCCGTAAAACTTCGGGTGATTGCAACGTCGACAAAAACCTTTGCAGCGGTTAGGCGATCCACGATTTGCTCGAATAAAGAAACAATGATGCCAATTATTAGTTGTATATCATGACAAATACAAGGGATAGAGTGCGTCCTGACAAACGCAACCGACTGCCTGGAGAGACAGACATGAAACAGTACGCACTATTAACCGCAGCGCTTACGCTGTCCGGCACGGTCATGGCGACCCAGCCCGAGCCGCTCACCCTGGATGTGTATAACGCGGACGATCACAGCTTCTACGTCAATTCGACACTGGTTTACGGTGAAACCGAAGCCATGGTGGTCGATGCGGGATTTACCAAAGCCGACGCCCTGCGCATCGCGGCAAACGTTGTCGACTCAGGTAAAACCCTGAAGACCATTTTTATCAGTCAGGCGGATCCGGACTATTACTTCGGCGCCGAAGTGCTGCATGAGCTGTTTCCGGACGCCGAAGTACTGGCGACTCCCAGCGTTCGCGATACCATCCAGTCCAGGTTGAAGGGGAAACTGGCCTATTGGGCCCCCAAGATGGGCGCAAACGCCCCCGTTAATCCGATCGTGCCTACCGCCTACCCGGGGAAGACGCTCTCCATCGATGGTCGCACCATAGAGATCCACGGCACGGATGGTGAATTGAAAGATCGCCCCTACCTGTGGATCCCGGCAAATAAGGCGATTCTCGGCAACGTCGCGGTTTACGGCAATGTGCACCTGTGGATGGCCGATGCGCAAACGGATAGCGAGCGCAAGGCGTGGGCCGAAGAGCTCAACGAAATGAAGGCGCTCAAGCCGGAGGTCGTGATCCCGGGCCATATGACGCCAGGCACCCAAATGGATAGCACGGCCATTACCTTCTCCCAGCACTACCTGGCGGACTTTGCCGAAGCGAAAGCCGACAGTAATAACAGTGCACAGCTTATGGATATCATGACTCAAAAGTATCCACAGGCAGGCTTACCCGTCGCATTGGAGATCGGTGCAAAGGTCCATATGGGAGAAATGGAATGGTAAACGCCCACTATATTTTCGATCCGATGTGCGGCTGGTGCTATGGCGCCTCCTCTCTTATCGGTCAGCTTGACCAAATAAAAGGTATTCACCTCCAACTTCATCCGGGCGGCATGATGCAGAGAACGCCCATCAGTGAGGACTTTCGTCAACACATACTGGCGTCGGATCAGCGCATTGCGGAACTGACCGGGCAGGTTTTTGGCGAGGACTACCTGAAGAAGGTCGCCGCCGGTGATCCCTTGATCCTGGATTCCTACATCACGGCGCAGGCCATTATGGCGACGCAACACCTGGGTTACAGCGCTGTCGACATGCTGGAAAAGATCCAGCGGGCCCACTACCAGTCAGGTCTGCCGGTAAGCCAGCCGGAGACCCTGGCTGAACTGGCCGGGCAACTGGATATCGAAGTGCAGGCCTGGAGCGCGGCGATGGACGAAGCCGAAAGCAAAGTCGAAGCGGAGATCCAGCGCACGCGCAACATGATGCAGCGGTTCAACCTGGGAGGATTCCCTTCCATGCTGATTGAGGAAAACGGTCAATGGCGCAATGTGACGGTCAGCCACTTCTACCGCCAACCCGAACAGTGGCGGGCCTTCTGGGAAGGCATGCTTGAGCCGGGTCAATCACCGGCTTAATCGACGGACGACATACGGGCCCATGCGATAGACCGAAACGTCACAACGGCATTTGTGAAGCGGCCATCCTCACAAATGCCGTGCTTATCGGCGCACCCGGCCATACCGGATTGTGTTTCCTCAGGGCACTCTCGTTCTCGACAGCGGAGAAGACCGACATCAACTACTCTTTAAAACGGGATTAACAATGTCCCCCTGTGTCTGGTTCCTTCGTAACCCGCTCGATCGACGAGGTGATTGTGAGCAAGAGTGAAAAACGCCCCCTGTACATTCCCTATGCCGGCCCCTCCCTGCTGGAAATGCCGTTGCTGAACAAAGGCAGCGCCTTCTCGCACCGGGAGCGCATGGATTTCAACCTGATCGGCCTGCTGCCCAATAACGTGGAGACCATCGGGGAACAGGCGGAACGGGCCTACAGGCAATACGAGCTGTGCCAGACCGATCTCGACCGTCACATCACGCTGCGCGCCCTGCAGGACGACAACGAAACCCTGTTCTTCCACCTGCTGGAAGCCCACCTGGAAGAGATGCTCCCGATCATCTACACCCCCACCGTGGGCGAGGCGTGTGAGGAGTTCTCCAAGATCTACCGCAACCATCGCGGCCTGTTCGTGTCCTACCCCGATCGTGAGCACATGGACTACCTGCTGCGCAGCGCCACCAAGGACAACGTCAAGGTCATCGTGGTGACCGACGGCGAGCGCATCCTGGGTCTGGGCGACCAGGGCATCGGCGGCATGGGCATCCCCATCGGCAAGTTGTCGCTGTACACCGCCTGCGGCGGAATCAGCCCGGCGAATACGCTGCCTATCGTCCTCGATGTGGGCACCAACAATCAGGCGCTGCTGGACGATCCGATGTACATGGGGTGGCGCCACGAACGCATTGGCCAGGACGAATACGATGCTTTCGTAGCGGACTTCATGGCGGCGGTGAAGCGCCGCTGGCCCAAAGCCCTGGTGCAGTTCGAGGATTTTGCGCAAAACAACGCCATGCGCCTGTTGCAGCAATACCGCGACCAGGCCTGCTGCTTCAACGACGACATCCAGGGTACCGCCGCGGTTTGCCTGGCCACGCTGCTGGCGGCATGCAAAGTGAAGAACGAAAAGGTCAGCGACCAGACGGTTGCCTTCCTAGGCGCCGGTTCCGCCGGCTGCGGCATCGCCGAGCAGATCGTCGTCGCCATGACGAACGAGGGGTTACCGGAGCGCGAAGCGCGACAACGGGTCTGCATGGTCGACCGTGACGGTCTGCTGACCACGGACATGACCGGCCTGCAGGATTTCCAGACAGCGCTTGCCCAGGACCCGGCCCGGATCAAGGACTGGTCGGGGCGAGAACTGATCGATGTGGTGAAAGAAACCAGGCCAACGGTGCTGATTGGCGTCTCCGGCCAACGTGGGCTGTTCACCGAAGACGTGATCAAAACGATGCACGCCGGCTGCAAGAAGCCCCTGGTAATGCCGTTGTCCAATCCCACATCCCGCGTCGAGGCGACACCCGCTGACATCCTGGCCTGGACCCACGGTGAAGCACTGGTGGCCGCCGGCAGTCCCTTCAAACCGGTGGAACTGGGTGGCCATACCTACCCCATCGCCCAATGCAACAACGCCTATGTGTTCCCGGGCATTGGCCTCGGGGTCATTGCCGCCGGCGCCACCCGAGTGACCGACACCATGCTGATGGCCGCGGCCAACGCCCTGGCGAAACAGGCCCCCATCGTCCAGCAAACCGGTGAACGCCTGCTGCCGGGCCTGGCCGATATCCAGGAAATCAGTCGGGTGATCGCCTTCGATGTCGCCAAACAGGCGCAGGAGGACGGCGTCGCCTTACGCTCCGACGACGACACCATCCACCGGGACATCGAAAGGAATTTCTGGCGCCCCCGGTACCGGCGTTACCTGCGGCGTGCGATTTGACGGTGGCCCCCAAACGGGGCCGGAGTCGCTGCGGTCTGGCCCGGGTCAGGTAGTCCTGGCCCGGGGCCTGATCGATTTAATCCTGGGGACTGTTACGGACGAAACATCCTTTCAATTCCCCGGGGGATCTTCACGCTGGCGAGCGTGATCTCGTCATGCTGCGCCTTGAAAATACCGTCAAGGAACGGGGTTGCCGAATGGACTCTCATGAGCGTTCCTCCTCACACCTCCTGGCTAGTGTCCCGTCTGGTTAATTCGTTGACCTACTGCGTACCGCTGACGTCTCTGGTCAAGGCGCCAGCCCGCCGGTGTGGTGGTTCCACATCAAGGGTTGGCAACGCAGGTCCAGAGGCGTCAGCGGTGCGCCCTTCGGGAGCGCCAGCCGTGCTTTCCTGTCCACCGGCTGTACCAGGTCGTAACCGATCATCCCCCACTCCTTGGCCTTCGGGTCAAAGCCGAAACTGGCGATGTAAGCGTGTTCGCAGACGTAGTACTGCTGCTGGGGCCCTTTTTTGTAGGGCAGCAGGTAACCTTGGTGGAGATTCAGGTGATGTCTGGCATCGGCGTAGCGGGCATACCAATGATTGAGATAGCCGCCGACGTAACGGGATGCGATCTCGCCCATCACACAGACTTCGAAGTCTGACTTGAAGACCGCCCACAGCTCGAACCCCTGTTCGAGTGCAATCACATTCAGACAGTGTTTCAGCTTTGCCTGATGCTGCAAGTCCAATGCGTTGCGGGAGGAAAAGAATGCGAGTTGCCGGATGCGGCGCATTGCTTCAGGGTTCCCGTTACGGATCCCCTTCAACAGAATGGACGCCTGATGACGATATCGGGTGAGGCTTAGTCGCTTCATAAAATGTACCTTTTATGCAGCCACCCACCAACACTGCTCGGTCCATTTTACTGGATTGACTATATGAGTTTTGAAACGAGGTGAGATGCTCTTTTGTGGGTACAGGCGCCCTCGCAGCCTGACGGCGATACTAAACCAACGCATCAGGATGTCAATACATCGCCTACCGCCCGATGTCCGTCGGATCTCACGTATCGTGAAATGGGCGCGGGGGACTACCCTTGATTTCGGCCCCAGGTCCGGGGGGCGGTCATCGGAATGGATTCGACCGATCTTCAATCCTGGTGCTCGCTGGAAGCTGTGGGCAAGAGGACCCGCACCTCGAAGCCATCTGCGCGCCCCGCCGCGGGTGACCGCAACTCCAGGCGCGCATGGGCGCCATTGGCGATCGCCCGGACAATAGCCAGACCGAGACCCGAGCCCAATGCGTCGGTCTTTCCGCGGATAAAGCGGTCGGTGAGTGTGTCCAGGCAGTCGCCGTCCACGACCGGACCACCGTTAATGACGCGAAGCTCGGTAGCGGTCAGTCGAACCGCCACAGGTTCATCGGGCGGACTGTGCTTGAGGGCGTTCTCGATGAGATTCCGGACGAGAATGGCAAACGCGTCCTGATCGAAGCGGGACGGCACAGGCTCATTGTCCGGCAGGTCAAGCGATATCCGCTCTGAATGCGCCTGGAAATCCATCAGGACATAGTTCAAGGTCGGCACCAGATCATGGGGCTGACGGCTCAACAGCCCGGCGCCCTCGGCTTTTGCCAGTTGCATCAGCTTTTCCGACAGCGTCGTCAGGTTCCGAAGCGACGACTCGATATGTTGCGCCCGTTCCTGAAGCGGACCGTCCGGTGCTTCCCGCCGTAACCGCTGCACCTGGGCCAAAGCTTCGGCAACGGGTGTGCGGAGTTCATGGGCACTGTTTGCGGTAAAGCTGCGCTCGGCCTCAAGGGCACGTCTCAGTCGGTCCATCAACTGGTTCACCGCATGGGCGACCGGCTCCACCTCGGCGGGCAGGCGGCCCTCACTGTCAACCGGGGTCAGGTCGCCCTCTCCCCTGGCCTCGATGGCATCGCGATAGGCCACCACATGGCGCAGACTGCGTCTGACGTAGAACCAGATCCCCAGAAAACTCAATGGAATTACCAGCGCCAGCGGCAGCAACAGGGTCATCACCGTCTCAAAGAGCGCACGCCGACGATGCTCCAGTGGCTCGGCCACTTCAATAAACAGCGTATTGCTGACGGCAGAGGCGCCGTAGAACCGATAGTCACCGGCGTTGTGGAAACCCACTTCCGGCCGGGCAGGAAAGAGGTCAGGCGTGACTTCATGGGACTGGAGCAGCACATTGCCCCGGGCATCGCGCACGGTATAGGTGAGGTATTCCTTGGCATCATTCAGCGGCGCAATGTCCTGAGGGGCCGACACCAGGCTGGCATCGTCACGGTTGAGAATCTCCAGGGTCGCCAGCGGCATGATCCGTTCGGCCGTTTCCTGCAGGGCACTGTCGAATACATCGTACATTTCGTCCCGGACCACAAAACCGGCAGCGACCGACGCCGTCAGCCAAAGCAGTGCCAACCAGAGGGTGAGCCCCTGCCCCAGTCGTCGCTGGAGACTCACCGGCCGCTTTCGGGACGATGTCGTCATGAACACCCCAGACGGTATCCCATACCGCGGACCGTCTCGATGGTCTCACGCCCCAGCTTTTTCCGGATCCGGCTGATGTAGACCTCGATCGTATTGCTTTCGATCTCTGTACCGAACGCATAGAGGCGCTCTTCCAACTGCCCCTTGGTCAGCAGCATACCCGGGCGATACAGCAATCCTTCGAACAGGGCCCATTCGCGCGCAGTCAGCGCCACAACCTGCCCATCCCGACAAATGCGACGGGCGGAAAGATCCACCACCAGCGCCCCCACTTCCATGATCGGATTCGGATTTCCGTTGTACCGGCGCGCCACGGCCGCCACCCGCGCCGAGAGTTCATCCAGGTCGAACGGTTTGACCATGTAGTCGTCCGCACCGGCGTTCAGCCCCTCAATGCGATCCGTCACCTGGTCCCGGGCCGTCAGGATAATCACCGGCGTCACGTCACCGGCCCGACGTCGCTCACACAGGAAGTCGAGCCCATGGCCGTCGGGCAGCATCAGGTCCAGCAAAACGAGATTGTAGCCGGTCGTATGGGCACCGGCCGAAGCCTCACGGACAGTCTGCACCCAGTCGATCGCATGGCCATCGTCGACCAACTGATCCCGGACAGCCTCGCCAAGGGTCGGATTATCCTCCACCAGCAGGATGCGCATAAAAGATCTCTCTCCATCAAGACACTCAGGCCGCCAATGCCGGCCGGGTGGCCAACAGTCAACGAGCAGGATGCCTCCCGAACCTGACCATAACCTTAATGGGTGGGTGGAGCCGTTCAGGTCACTGTCAGGTTGCCCCCCTACACTGCTCCGTCATAAGCACTCCCAGACGGTTTTTTGCCCCGGAGAACGACCATGAAACCACGGCTCCTTGCCTGCGCCCTGCTGGCCACAGCGTTCGCCAGCGCCCACGTCGTCGCCGATGAAGATTGCTTTGAACCGGTGACCGACTGGCAACCCAAGTCCCAACTTCGTGAGGCGTTGCAGAGCCGGGGCTGGCAGGTGAAACGGATCAAGGTGGATGACGGCTGCTATGAGGTCGAAGGCCGCAACGACCAGGGCAAGCGGGTCGAGGCCCGCTTCTCACCATCGACCCTGAAACTGCTGGGTATCGAGGGCGACGACGAAGGAGAGGATGAGAAACATGAATCCGACGACTGAATGGTCCGTTCCTGAGAGAGGTTCAAACCGCATGACGATACGCCTTCTTTTCCAAAGGCTACGTGCTCGCCTGGGCACGCGATACGGAGCGCTGCTGGTCATCGCCACCCTGTCGGTGCCGGCCCTGGGCATGAGCGCGCCGGCGAGTGCCACCGAAGTCACGTTCACCGCGAAGCTCAACAACTACTACGGAAACGACGCCTATCTGGCGCTGTATCTGACCGACAGGAACGGTCAATACCAGCGCACACTCTGGGTGGCGGGGCGGCACGCCAAGTATTACCGGCATCTCCGGCAATGGGCCCGCGCGGGCGGGCAGTCCCGGTCTGAGTACGACGGCCGGACCGGGGCCAGTGTCCAGAGCGGCCACATCCTGAAAGTCACTGCGGACCTGCCGGACAGTCTGATCGACGCCGGTTACGACGTCCGCATAGACAGCGCGGTGGAGGACTTCCGGGAATCGCCCTCCGATGTGGTCACACCATTGACGCGGGATGGCGCTGGCCAACCGGTCGCCGGACGAGGCTTCGTCGACAGCTTTCGCTACGACTTCCGATAGACCGTCTACCGGCAGGAGCTGAGCCATGCTGAGAAAACTGCATACCCTACCGGCGCTCGTCGTCAGTGTCCTGGTCATGGTTTTGGCGGTAACGGGCGCAATCATGTCCCTGCACCCTGCCCTGGAGCACCACCAGGCCGTCCTGCCTGACGACGGCCAGCTCAGCGTAGCTCGAGCCGCCCAGAACATCGTTGCCCAGTACCCCGGTACCGACCAGATCAAGCGGACCGCGTCCGGGTCGACGATCGTCTACTTCACCCGGAACGGACAACCGGATGCCGTTCTGGTGAATCCCGTCACGGGCGACGGGATTGAGCCCTACCGGCCATCCGCCTTCTTCCGCTGGGTGAAAGACCTGCACCGTTCCTTCCTCTCCGGGGACGCCGGACGGGGCGTGGCCGGCCTGTCCGCGGCGGTTCTCGTGTTTCTCTGTCTTTCCGGCGTCTGGCTGCTGGTGAAACGAATGGGGGGCTGGCGCAACCTGATGCGGCCCATCCGGGGTTCAGCCGGCCAGCGGTTACACAGCCAGTTGGGCCGCATCGCGGTGCTCGCTTTGCTGTTGTCCGCCGTGACTGGCGGTTATATGTCCGCCGTTCGCTTCGGACTCTTGCCAGACGCCTCACTGTCGGAGCCACCTTTTCCGTCCCGCGTCAGTGACGGCAACCGGGCACCGGTAGGCGATCTCGCAGCCCTGCAGCGCATGGATTTCAACCAGCTTCAGGACCTCGTTTTCCCCTACCCGGACGATCCCCAGGATGTCTACTCCATCACGACCACGGCGGGGACCGGGTATGTCGATCCGGTAACCGGCTCGCTCATGCGCTTTGAAGAGCCGCCACTGCCGTCGTCCGTCTATGCGCTCATTTACCGACTGCATACCGGTGAAGGCCTCTGGTGGCTGGGACTGCTACTCGGGTTCGGCGCACTGACCGTTCCGGTACTCTCCATGACCGGAGCCTTCACCTGGTGGCGTCGTCGACGGGCACACCCCAAACGGCCGAACAGCACCGCCGCGCAGGAAGCGGACACCATCATCCTGGTGGGAAGCCAGGGCAACACCACCTGGGGTTTCGCGGGAACCCTGCAGGCATCACTGGCCCAGGCAGGCTACCGGGTGCACCTGTCCACCATGAACGGCCTGCAGCCCGGCTACCCGAACGCACAACGCCTGTTCCTGTTGACCGCAACCTATGGCGACGGCGATGCGCCGGATTCAGCCTCGGAATTTCTCAAGCGACTCGACAAAGTGCCGGAGCACCGCCGACTGCCCTATGCCGTGCTGGGTTTTGGAGATCGCCAATTCCCCAACTTCTGCCAGTATGCCCGCACTGTTGATGATGCCCTATCCAGCAAAGGCTGGCCGCAACTGATGGCCCCGGAATGGATCGACCGACAGAACAGCCAGGCCTTCAGCCGCTGGGGGAGCCGGCTCGGTCTGGCCCTGGGCATAGGGCTGGAACTCACCCATACCGCCGTACGCCCGCCGACGCGCCCCATGACGCTGATTGAGCGGGAGGACTATGGCGAAGACAGTGACGCCCCCATCAGCGTACTGCGATTCAGGCCGTCGGATCGCATCACACCTTCCGGTGACCGGTCCCGCTCCGGCACCTTCGAGGCGGGCGACCTGATGGGCATCGTGCCTCCCGGCAGTGAGTTGCCCCGGTATTACTCACTGGCCTCCTCAACCGAAGATGGCGTTGCCGAAATCTGCGTTCGCAAGCATGAGCACGGCCTGTGTTCCGGCCACCTTCTGCAACTCGCGGTGGGCGACACGGTCGAGAGTTTCATTCAGCACAACCCGCAGTTTCGCCCGGCCACGGGCAAATCGCCGGTGGTCCTGATCGGAGCCGGCACCGGGATCGGCCCGCTGGCCGGCTTTATCCGCAGGAACCGGTCGCACCAACCCATGTACCTGTATTGGGGCGGCCGCAATCCCCAGTCGGATTTCCTGTACCGGGATGCGCTCCACGACTACCTGGCCGACCGTCGGCTGCACGCGCTGAACACGGCATTTTCCAGGACGCAACAGGCGTGCTACGTGCAGGATAAACTCCATGCCGACGCCTCACGGTTACGCGATCTCATGACGTCCGGCGGCCAGATCCTGGTCTGTGGCGGGCGGGACATGGCATCGGGGGTTATGGAAGCGCTGGATGACATACTGGCGCCCCTCGACGTGGACGTGAGGACACTCAAGGCGCAGGGGCGCTACCTGGAGGATGTCTATTGAGGATGAGGGCGGGGAGCCCCATTCTCGAACCACACTGAACGCCCCTCCCCCCGATGTCCTGGTGTTATCAGGATCGTGGTCACAGAAACGATCCC
This sequence comes from Marinobacter halodurans, assembly GCF_004327985.1. Taxonomy (GTDB): domain Bacteria; phylum Pseudomonadota; class Gammaproteobacteria; order Pseudomonadales; family Oleiphilaceae; genus Marinobacter_A; species Marinobacter_A halodurans. The sequence continues at coordinate 21,157 of NZ_SJDL01000007.1, read as the reverse complement.
GCCTTTCAGGACTTCTTCCGGACCGTGCCATACTGACCCACGACAACGATCAGGAATTCCTCAAGCCAGGAAAAAAAGAAGAACAAATGAAACCCGAAACCCTTGCCCTGCACGCCGGCTTCAGCGGTGATCCGACAACCCACGCGGCCACCACGCCGATCTACCAGACCACCTCCTACACGTTCGACGACACCCAGCATGGCGCCGACCTGTTCGACCTGAAGGTCCAGGGCAACATCTATACGCGCATCATGAACCCTACCAACGGGGTGCTGGAAGAGCGACTGGCCCAACTCGAAGGTGGTGTGGGCGCGCTGGCCGTGGCGTCCGGGATGGCGGCGATCACCTACGCCCTGCAAACCATCTGCAAAGTGGGCAACAACATCGTCAGCACCAGCCAGCTCTACGGCGGCACCTACAACCTGTTTGCCCACTCGCTGCCGAACCAGGGCATCGAGACCCGGTTCGTCCCGCACGATGATTTCGTCGCGGTGGAAAAGGCGATCGACGACAACACCCGGGCGCTGTTCTGCGAATCCATCGGCAACCCGGCAGGCAATATCGTGGACATCCAGCGCTGGGCCGAGATTGCCCACAAGCACGGCATCCCGCTGATCGTCGACAACACCGTGGCGACGCCGTTCCTGTGCCGTCCGTTCGAACATGGCGCGGACATTGTCGTCCATTCCCTGACCAAGTACATCGGCGGTCACGGCACCACCGTGGCAGGCGTGGTGGTGGATTCCGGCCAGTTCGACTGGGCCGCCCACAAGGACAGGTTCCCCATGCTCAACGAGCCGGATCCGTCCTACCACGGCGTCGTCTACACCGAAGCCCTGGGGCCGGCCGCGTTTATCGGCCGTTGCCGGGTGGTGCCGCTGCGCAACACCGGCGCCGCACTGTCACCGTTCAACTCGTTCCTGATCATGCAGGGGCTGGAAACCCTGGCCCTGCGCATGGAGCGACACTGCGAAAACGCCCAGAAGGTGGCGGAATACCTGGAGCAGCACCCCGACGTGGAATGGGTCAACTACGCCGGCCTGACCGGGAGCCCCTGCCACGCCACCTGCCAGAAGATCTGCGGCGGGCGTGCCTCGGGCATACTCAGCTTCGGCATCAGGGGCGGCCGCGATGCCGGCGCACGCTTCATCGATGCCCTGCAACTGATCTACCGGCTGGTCAACATCGGCGATGCCAAATCCCTGGCCTGCCACCCGGCCAGCACCACCCACCGCCAGCTCACCCCCGAGGAGTTGGCCAGCGCCGGCGTGAGCGAGGATCTGGTACGACTGTCGATCGGCATCGAGCATGTGGACGACATCATCGCCGACGTGACCCAGGCGCTGGAGAAAGCCTGCGGCTGAGACGGTCGGAAGCACCCTGCCACTTCGGCCTGTCCGGGTGGCAGCCCTGCCAATCCCCCAGCGCCCGGACAGCGTTAACCCACCCCGGGAGCTGGGGCTCGCAGACATCCCGGAGCCACATCGCCCCGGGTTGTCTGACGGACGCCACGCCCCGGCTCACTGCAGGTTGAGCTCGTAGACACGCTCGTTGTTGGCATTCACCTCGAGGAAGGTCGCGTTCGGCGCCTTATCCGCCACGAAATTGAGTGCCCGGTTGGTATTGGGCACCCGGAAAACCGGCTTGACCGACGTACCGCTGCTGATCGTGGCAAAGGACCAGTTGCCATCGGCGGTCGGGGTCACCGGGCTGTTGTTGCGGATGTAGTTGGCCAGGACCGTGCGGTTCGCGTCCGGGGAATTGATCACAATGTGATCGCTGCCGGTGCCCGGGAAAACGCCGCCATTGGCGCGGTAGTTGTTGGTGGCCACGATGAACGCCTGATCGGACGTCACGGCTACGCCCTGGTACTGGAGGTTCTGGATCCGATGGGCTCCGTCGTTGATCACATTGCAGTCCCGGTCATCCCGGGGCGGCTGGGTCACATCGATCTCGTAGGTGACGCCGTCGATCACATCGAAGTTGTACGTCGGGAAGCCGGTGTAATTGACCAGCTCCTGGGGCGCACTGCTGTTGGGATCGATCTGGTAGAACTGTGACGCCGAGCACTCCAGCCAGCCCCGCAACTCATCCCCGTTGACTTTCACCGCCACCAGCGTGTTCGGGTACAGGTACAGGTCCGCGGCATTGCGCAGCGTGAGTTGCCCCTGGGGCACGGTGGTAAAGCTGCTTTCCTCGCTGCAGTCACCGTTACGGTCACAGGCCTTGAACGGGGCCGCCGCTGACAGCACGGGCAGGTCCTGCAGGTTCACATCGCCCTGGATCAGGTCTTCCACATAGGCTTTCTGGGCGTCGCTGACGATCTGGATCGACGGATCGTCCTTCACCAGGGCCAGGAAGCTGAACATGTCATCGGTCGACGAACCGATCGGCGTGCTCATGTAGTCCAGCGTGGCCTGATGGTCGCTGGCAACGGCGGCGGTGATCGTGCCGTCCGCTTCCACAACGGACTGGCCATCCACCATGATCGGGCGCGCCTCGACCTGGCTGTCGGTCACCGTCCAGCGGTCCTCGTCCGCGCTGTAGGCCAGCGTCAGATCAATCACACCCAGGTGATCGCCCCAATACCCCGGCATAACGGCGGGCACGCCCTTGATGGTGCCCTTGTCGATGTCCACGTCCGGTGTATCGGCAAAGGTCCCGGACGGGAACACCAGGTGGCTGTGTCCCATCATGATCGCGTCGATCCCCGGCACGTCAGCCAGGTACCAACTGCTGTTCTCCGTCTTTGCAGCGGGATCGTATGGCTTGGTGCTGATGCCGGAATGGGCGATCGCCACCACCACATCGGCGCCTTCAGCCTTCATCTGCGGCACGTAGCGCTCAGCCATCGCCTTGATGTCCCGGGTCGTGACATGGCCGTCCAGGTTGGCCTTGTCCCACTGCATGATCTGGGGCGGCACGAAGCCGATAAAGCCGACCGTCAGCTCATGCACATTGCCCTCGCGATCCTGGACCGCTTTATCGACCAGCCTGTAGGGACTGAAATAGGGCTCATCGTTGTCCGGATTGTCGTCGCCGTCGTCCCTGAAGATGTTGGCGCTGATGTACGGGAAGTCGGCATCGTTGACGCTCTCCGCCAGGTAGTCGAGGCCGTAGTTGAACTCGTGGTTGCCGTAGTTGGCGACGGTGTAGTCCAACTGGTTCATCGCCTTGTAGACCGGATGCACCTCGCCCGGCGCAAGCCCTTCCGCCTGGCGCCAGTCGCCCATGGGGCTGCCCTGGATCAGGTCGCCGTTATCGACGAGCACGCTGTTGCCGGGCTCGCTCAGCTCCGCACGGGCCTGGCGGATCAGCGTGGCCGTGCGCACCAGGCCGATCTTGGGATCCGGCACATCGCTGTAGTAGTTGTAGTCCATGACGTTGGCGTGGATATCCGTCGTCTCCATCAGACGCAGATCGACGGTGGCGTCGCCGGCCACAGTTTCATCATCAGAATTGCAGCCGCTTAGCACTGCGGAACTGGCGATCAGGCACAAAGACAGAGTTCGGACAAAGTGACGCATTCAAGTTCCTTTTTATGCTGACTTTCAGGTTGAGGCCCGCTTCAGGAGAGAGCGCCCCATAGAAGGCTGTCAGTTACAGCCACTGGGCAACGTCAGCCGGGTGACCGACTCCAGGCTTGGCGTGCTCATGTATTCGTCGCGCTGGCCTTCCACCTCCAGCACCTGGCCCACCACCGCCGGGTTGTTCGCCGGGCTGTAGTAGGCGCGCTGGTCGGACTCCAGCTTGACGTAAACCGAGGTGGAACCGTCCGGATCGGCCAATTCCAGGGCGTAGGGATCGTTGATGCCCCGCACGACGGTGCCGATCACCGTCAGGGGTGTACCGATGGCGCTGGCGTATGCAGTATCGACCGACACCGCATCGGCAGAGCCGCAGCCGGCGTTATTGCCGCTGCTGCCGCTCACCAGCTGCATGTCAGACACGAACTCGATACTCGGCAGGGACATGTAATCGTCGCGGGTTCCCGACACCTGCAGGGTCTGGCCCACCAGCGAAGGATCGTTCTGCGGGCTGAAGGTCTCCCGGTACGGGCTATCGAGCTTGACGTAGAGGGTGGCTGCGGCATCCTGCGGATCGGCGAGCTCCAGTGCGTACTCACCGTTGATGGCCTGGGTGATCGTACCGGCCACTGTCACCGCCGTGCCATTGGGCTGGGCCAGCGCCTCCGTCACGCTGATGGCGTTACCGCCCGGTTCAGAGGTTCCGCCGCCGGTGGGATCCGGCGCGCCGTAGGCGCCGTCGGCAAATGTGGCGGGGTCCCAGGGGTTGTAGCCCCCGGATGGGGTGCTCCAGGGCTGGCCACCGTCAGGATCCGTCTGTTCTTCAGTGGCCATCGGATGGGGTGTCGCCTCGCCGGCCGGATGGGCACTGCTGTCGAAGTGGGTGTAGCTCTCCGGCCGGGCCAGCCAGTTCACCAGGTTGACAGCCAGGACGGCCGCATTGCCAGCGTCGGTCCAGCCGGGATAGGTGGTTTTGCTGGAGCCGGAGTCCTGCCGCCGATACCGTGGTGAATCGTCCTCGATGGGGCTGGAATCCCCAATAAACGCCGCCTTACCGGCGCCGGACTTGGAGATGGCCACGTAGGGCCCTTCGTCACGGCCGCCAAAATAGACACCGGAATCCACCGCGTGACTCCAACGTGCCGGGCTGTCCGCGTTCGAGAAATAGACCAGCCCCTTGGCACGACTGGGGTCCGTAATCGCCAGGGTGGATCCTCCCGCCATCAGGATCGGGCTCACACCCTGGGTAATCCCCTCCCCCTGACTGCTGCCGACAATACCGCTGACGCCCGAGAGCCAGTCGATGGCGTTGAAACGAAACCGCACGCCGAAGGTCTGTGCCAACCAGCCACTCCCCGCCTGGCCGGGATTACGCAGGTCACCATAGGCACCACTCACGTTGAACTGACTGACGGTGGCCCGGTTGTAGCCGTTGAACACTTCCGTGCTGTCCCAGGCGTTGAGGTTTCGATCGGCGTTGTAGTGGTCAGCAATGAAGAACACGCCTTTGCCACTGGCTACAAAATCCGCCAATGCCGACTGTTCAGCCCGGGTAAACGGTCGATTGCTCTCGGCCAGGACCAGCACATCCGCCGCGCTGATACCCGCCGCCGTAATAACGGCTTCGTTGGCGCTTGTGGCGGCGCTGTCCGGCGTTGTGTAATCGTCGACAAACTGGATCACGCCATCGCCGTTCTTGTCGACACCCCGATACTCCTGCACCGTGTAGCCCTCAGCCACCAGGGCATCGGCGAAGTCCGAGAAACCGCCATCGATGACCCAGTCGGCATTCCCTTCGGTGCCGCCGTGCGAGACATCGAACATCACCAGCTTGCCGTTGCTGGTGCCGGCGGCCGGCGTTTTCAGAGGGGCGGGATAATTCCAGGTATAGGGGGCAGCCGGCACGCTGGTGGACAGCAAGGCCAGAACGACGACACACAACGAGCGAAATCGGTTCCATCCGGTCATGACATTCTCCATGGGACGCAAAAAGTCGCGCCTACTATGGAAAACGCAGATGACCGGAATATGGCCCGGATTTGACCCTTTTATGACGACTGCGCTGTTTTCACCCCTGGCACGCCCGACAACACCCACCGGCCCATGCGCGGGCCATGGCCTGGTCTCGCGTGGTACCATGCACTGACACCATCCGGGATAGGGAAAGCTCAGGAACCATGAACAATAACTATAAAATCGCCCTCCTGATCGACTGTGACAACGTCAGCCACCAGTCCATCGAAGGGGTGCTTCAGGAGCTGGCCAAGTATGGCGCTGTGAATGTGCGTCATGCCCATGGAAACTGGAATGGACCGCAACTGGGTGGCTGGATCGACAAGCTGCACGCCAACGCCATTCGGCCCGTTCAGCAGTTTGCCTACACGTCCGGCAAGAACGCCACCGACGCCTCAATGATCATCGACGCCATGGACCTGCTCTACAGCGGTAATGTCGATGCCTTCGCATTGATGACCAGCGACTCCGATTTCACGCCGTTGGTGATGCGCATCCTTGAGGCCGGACTCCCTGTGTTTGGCTTCGGTGAGCGCAAAACACCCATGCCTTTCGTCAACGCCTGTTCGCAGTTTATCTACACGGAAAATTTGCGCGAAGACAGCGAGGTAGCCGATCACGTCAACGTCGACGGCATCCCCAAATCAACCGTGGAAACCAAATGGGGGCGCAACCAGCTCCGGGGCGACTCCGTCCTGGTGCGGACGCTCAGGACCGCCGTGGAACAGACAGCGGATGACGACGGTTGGGCGCATCTCGGCAAGGTGGGCCAGTACATTTCCAACAACAGCTCCTTCTCCCCGGTGAACTACGGGTACAAAAAGCTGAGTGACCTCATCCGGGCCAGTGAACTGTTCGAGATAAGCGTCCGGGACAAGAACATCGTTTATATCAAAAGCCCCTAGTGTCCCGTCTGGTTAATTCGCTGATCTACTGAGCGCCTGAACGCTTTGAGAGCAAGGCGCGGTAGCGAAGGTTTGGTGGTTCCAAATCGAGCTGCCGCAACACCGCTATCAAAGCGTTCAGGCGCTCCCGAAGGGCGCACTGCTGGTGCGCAATAGGTCAACGAATTAACCAAACGGGACACTAGGACACAGGGCTGGTCATCAGGCAGCAGGCATGAGGTTCCGCCCCATTAATTCTCCGGCCCGGTTCATTGAATCGACCTGCCCCGCGATGATCAGTTCGCCTTCAGATCAATCTGCTTTGATCCCTTAGCGTCGAATCGCCCGCTCTTACCCTTGTCGACATACTCAACCGTCCCGCCGGACTTCAAAAAAGCGGCCGTCTGCTCCTCGATCATGGCACTCGTTAACGTCGCTCTTACGGGTTTCTTGCTCATCATGGACTCCAGGTTAATCGTTGGCCTATTCACCAACGTCGAACATCCATCATATGCCAAGCAGGAAATAATTGTTTGGAATGAGAGGCGTTCGTTGAGGGTCGTTCGCAATGATTGGCGGTCGCCCGTCACCGGCTTCAAACAGGGCAGCGGATCAACGTTGGTCAATCAATATGCGCTTGGCCCCACTGATTACGCCTGTAATCAAGCAGCCGTAGGCAGCTTGTTGTTGCAAGCTTCACCTTTTACAGGTCTTACACCTCATTCGCCTTCCGATAGCTCCCCTGATAATCAAAGATCCGCTCCTGCACCTGCCAATACCGCTTCTGATGACGGGCAATGACGAAATCCGGTGCCGGCAACAGGGCCTGGCTCTCAAGCACCTCACCCGTCGTGCTGAACTCTCTCGGGGCCTGGCTGTTGGCTACCCGGCGCCCGAACAGTTTGTTGAAGATGTAGCGCTGGGACGGCTTGCTCAAATCAAACGACTCGCTGAGTTCCTCCCCGTCTTCACCGTGATAGGTGATCCTCAGTTTGCTCTCACTCTTGCTGTCGGCGTTGCCGTTATAGGCGCTTAACGTGATCCCGGCACAACGGATCACCATGGCATCCTTGAGTTTCAGGGCATCCCGGAGCTGATCATCCGGGTCGATGATGGCTTTCCGGCACTGCTGGCAGTTGCGGGCCACAATGTCGTTCTCGCCACCGCAGTAGGGGCACGCCTTGAACCGGAAACGGTAGTCGCACTGTTGCGGGCGCCCGTTCGGCGCGGCCGGTCCATCGGCTTCCGCAGGTTCCAGCAGCCCCTGGCAGCGGCGGCCGTAATGCTCGACCACATGGCCGTCACAGTCTGTTTTGCCCCAGAAGATATTGGCAAACCCACAGGCCGGGCAGAAGACCTGCACCGGCTCGCTGTCGGGGTTCGGTTTCGGCTCCCCCACTTCCGGGTGATGCAGGTTCACGTTGTTGCCCGCGTAATCAATCACCAGACAATCCTGCTTGCCGTCATCCAGGCGCAGACCACGGCCCACGATCTGCTGGTACAGGCTGACGGACTGGGTCGGGCGAAGAATGGCGATCAAATCCACATGGGGCGCATCAAAGCCCGTGGTGAGTACGGACACGTTGACCAGGTACTTCAACTGGCGCTGCTTGAAACGCTGGATCAGCGACGCTCGTTCAGACAGATCGGTCGCTCCGGTAACCAGGGCGGTCTGGTGTGCCGGCAGGTAGCCGGTGATTTCCCGCGCATGATCGACCGTGGCCGCAAAGATCATCACCCCCTTGCGCTCCCCGGCCAGTTCCACCACCTGTTCAATAATGGCCCGGGTCACACGCCGATGTTTGCGAAGCAGCTGGTTGACGTCCTTCTCGGCGTATTCGCCAAAGCGGTCCTGTGGCAGCGCGGAGAAATCGTACTGCGCCACCGCCGCGTTCACCAGCTCAGGCCTGGTGAGGTAGCCCCGATTGATCATGTAGCGCAGCGGCAGCTCGTAGATGCAATGCTGGAACGGCTTATCCTCGCCTCCGCGGACAAAGCCCCGGTAGTGATAGCGGTAGATCCAGCCCATGGCCAGGCGATAGGGGGTGGCGGTGAGTCCGAGCACCTTGAGGGCATCATTCTGCTGCCGCAGCAGCTCGATGATCCGTTGATACTGGCTGGTGTCGTCACCGCTGACCCGATGGCATTCATCGATGATGATCAACGAGTATTCGCCCCGGAACCGATCCAGGTTCGCCGCGACGGACTGCACACTGGCAAAGGTCACCTGATGCCGGCTCTCCTTGCGTTTCAGCCCGGCGGAAAAGATGCCGCCCGTTAACCCATAGCTCTGGTATTTGGCGTGATTCTGCTCCACCAACTCTTTGACGTGGGTCAGCACTAGGATCTTGCGTTTGGCCAGGCGGGCCAGCTCAGCAATGACCAGGCTCTTACCGGCACCGGTTGGCAACACAATCACGGCCGACTCATCGGACTGGCGGAAATGCCGCAACGTGGCGTCGACCGCTTCCTGTTGGTAGGGCCGCAGCTTAAAGGGAGCGTTCATGAATGGTTCAACTTAACCGCTCGTGCATGTCCTTGATAATGATGTGACGGATACTGCGCAGAACTTTTTCCTGTATGCCCCAGTGCCGACGAGCGATCTCTGGATCCGGCGACTGTGTTGCCAAGTGCCTATATTCAGCTTCGATCTCCTCCAATAATCGATCTGCGCTGGGTAAAACAGCATCCAGTTGCCGATCCAGTTCTCTCTCGACCGTTTTCCGGGCTAACCCCATCGTCTCGCCCGCGCTCAACACATCCTCACGCGTCACTTGTCCGAACGTGCGGTGAGCGGCGCTGACATGAAGTGCGAGCTCGGTATTGGGCCATTGGGCCCGGTTGTCGGCGATCGATGGCGTGTCATACACAGCCGTAGCCAGCAGGTCATACCCAGGGGCAAGCCCGATACCTTCCTGATCCACGATATAGGAGAGATTCTTGAGGTGGTTATCGCTGTTGCCGGTTAACACGTTGAAAACGAGCCACCGGAACACATCCCGCCGCGCAGCAATTTTCGAGCGGCACTGCGATATCGAGCGCGTCAGGGATTCGATATTCGCACCACTGTACTTGAAGCTGCGAGCGCGGTTCAGGAGTTGGCACGTATCGATGACGTGAACCCGTTGTGTGGATGCTTGCGCCCCCCTCCGCCGGTCAAAGCGCTCGACAATATATACCGGCTCCGGCACACAAAGCAGTTTAACGGGAGGCACATCAAGGCCCAACGCCCCCGCCAGACGCATCGTAAAATACTCATTCAAGACGGAGGCAGGGTACCCGTCCTGATCCGGATGATCGGGTTTGAGAATGTGAGTCGAAGGCGTCCCCGCCTCCGGCTCATAGATAGCCTCACCCTCGACAATGACGAGCATCTTGTGCTGCGCACCCGCCAACGACATCCGCTTGGGTGAATCCTTCTGAAGCGAAGTCTGGGGCAAGGATCGAATGCGCTGACTGAGCGCCTCGTAGGTCAACAGTTTTTTGCCGGTTGGCAGGGCGTTATCCACATCCGGCGGTAAGAAAACCAAAGCCCCGGCGGATTCAGCACCGTAGTGTGCCAATAGGCCAAACGAATCTTCCCAGGGGATATTGGCTTCCTTCGCCACGATGTCCCGAAGCCTTTCTTCGGGCAGGAGATTATCAAAATACCACTGGACCGGCCGATCCGAAGCACCATCCCGAATGAGACCCTGGGGCCTCTGGAGAGCCGGAGAGAGATCAAATGCGTCGGAGTGGTCGCACCATTCCTCTGTATATTGAAACTGCCAAAGGTCGTTTTCCTCCTTCAGGATGCCCACCAGGAACGTATTAAAGAAAACGTTCAGCTGTCTCATATACCGGACCTGCTGGCCGGCCCTTTATCTTCTATGGACGACGCCTTCCGACCTTTTTCTTGCAGCTTGCGGTAGATTGGCATGGCCGATTCGGGCACATCGAACTCCATCCGAATGCCGAGTTCATCCAGGAGCCGGAGGAATCGACCGAACTGAATCGTCTCTTTTCCACGTTCGGCCTCACTGACAAAGACATAGCCAACCCCGGCGGCTCCGGCCAAGTCATCCATTCGGACTCGTTCACTCTTACGGACGGCGCGGACAAGCATGCCAGCTTCTTTAACACTTGAAATATTTACCTTCACAGCAGCAACCCAAAAAATATTAGAACTGATATATTCTTCGGTTAAAGGTGGTCGTTTGTCAATTCTATATGCGATCAGATATTTTTAATACAATGGAGCCGCGCTCACACTAAACGATACCCGATCGCATATTCTTTAAAACCGGAACAGATTTATTTTCTTCTCTATCCGATAAAAATGGCAAGGCGGGGGCAAACCGCAAGATGGCCCGACGCCGGACCCGTCAAGCCGGCGCAGGAGGTGTTCTGGGGCGGCTACTCGGGCTATTTCCGGGATCCGGACGGCCATTGCCGGGAAGTGGCCGCTACCCCGTTCATGGACCTGGCGTAGCGAAGCGGAAGCAGGCCTTGCCGGCGTCCTTGGCCCGGTACATGGCTTCATCCGCCGCCTTGAGCAGGTCAGTGGCGTTCTGGGCGCTTTCCGGAAAGAAGGCGATGCCGAGACTGGCGCCAACCTGGTGTTCCGTACCCACTACGGAAACCGGCTGGCCCAGCCGGTCGATAAATTCCCGGGCCAGGGCGGCGGCGATGTCGCGGTCGACGGTATTGCGGAGCAGTACGACAAATTCGTCGCCCCCGTAGCGGGCCACGGTATCGCTGCAGCGACAGCGCTCCGTCAGTCGCCGGGTCAGGGCCTTGAGCACTTCATCGCCGGTGCGATGACCGTAGTTGTCGTTCACCGGCTTGAAGCCGTCCAGGTCGATGAACATCAGGGCGAACCCTTGATCGTCGCGTTTGGCCGCCTCGATGGCCTGCTTGAGCCGGTCCATCAACAAGTGGCGGTTGGCCAGGCCGGTGAGCACGTCGTGATAGGCCTGGTGGCGAACCCGCTCTTCCCGGCGCATCTGCTCGGTCATATCCGAGTAGACCGCCACATAGTGGCCCACCTGGCCGGACGCGCCGGTAATGGCAGACACGGTCATCTGTTCGGCCAACAGGGAGCCGTCCTTGTGGCGTGTCCACAGGGGGCCTCGCCAGTAGCCTTTCCGGGCAACGGCCTGCCAGAGGGCCTCGAAGAAGGCCGCGTCGTGATGTTCCGAGGCGATGGCATCCAACGGGCGGCCGACCATCTCATCCGGGGTGTAGCCGAAAAGGGCTTCGAAGGCGCCGTTGCAGCGGCTGATATGGGTCTGCGCATCGATGATAAGCATGGGATCGGCGGAGGTATGGAACACGGCCGCGGCCAGGTTGCGCTCTTCCTCCAGTTCCCTCTGGATGGCCTGGGCCTGTTGTTGCAGACGGCGATTGTCCAGAATGCGGTCGATGATGCCGGGCAGCAGGTCCAGGTAGTTGCCGTCCACGGTCTTGACCACGTAATCGGCCGCCCCCATCTTCATGGCCGAGATGGCGGTTTGCATGTCGCCGGCCCCCGAGATCATCACTGCCGGCGGGGCATTCGGCATCACCTGCATGCGTTCCAGGATGGTCAGGCCATTCATGCCAGGCAGTTCGTAGTCGATGGCGGCAACGTCGTACGCCTGTTCCTCTATCCGCTCCAGACCGGCCTGGCCGTTGGTGACCCACTCGAGGCTATAGCCCTGCCGACGCAGGCGGCGCTCCAGCAGCCGGGCCAGCCCTTCGTCGTCTTCGATGTAGAGGATGCTTGCCTTGAAATCTTGCATGGGGTCTTGAATCACCGTCAGTAATACTACTGGCCCGTATCGGGCCTGTTTTCCGGTACTGCCATCACGTTGAGCAGCAGCCCCAGTTCGCGTACCGCCTCGGAGAAGCGTTCGTATTCCACCGGTTTGGTGATGTAGACGTTGCAGCCGGCCTCATAGCAGCGTTCGATCTCACGCGAATCGTCCGTGGTGGTCAGGATGATCACGGGAATGCGGTGAAAGCGGGGGTCCGACTTCATGCGCTTGAGCACCTCATAACCGTCCAGTTCCGGCATGTTCAGATCCAGTAGCACCAGGTACTGCGAGGGTTGGGAAGCAACGGTGGTCAGATAGTCCCAGAATACGCGGCCGTTGGGGTATCGTTCGGTGGGGTTGGCAAACCCTCCGCGGCGCAGGTTCTTCTCGATCAGCCGGGCGTGGCCCTCATCGTCCTCTACGATGGCAATCGTCAATGCGTTCATGGTTCGGCTCCTGTTCCCGGGCCTTGCCGCGGGGTTATTCAAATTTACGGACCAGGGCGCTCGGCCGCCTGGCCAGGCTGAAGCTGAAATGGGTGCCCTCACCCAACTGCGACTTGCACTGGATGCGCCCGCCGTGCCGGCGTACCAGGGTCTTCACGTAGGCCAGCCCCATCCCCTCGCCGGCCACCTCGGTGTTGCCGACACGCCGGAACAGTTCAAAGACCTTGGGCACGTTGGCCGGGTCGATACCGGGGCCGTTGTCGCGGATATGGAATGTCACCTTGTCCCGCTCCTGGGTGCACCAGATCTCGATGTGCCCGGGTGACGCGTCGAGGTACTTGACGGCGTTATCGACCAGGTTTCCGAAGATCTGCTCCAGGGCCATGGCATCCGCTTCCACGACCGGCAACCGGTCCACGGTGACTTCGGTGTCCTTGGCTTCCAGTTGATGCTGTAGCGATTCGAGCACGTTGGAGACCAGGGCCTGGGTGTCCACCTCTTCCCAGTTCATTTCCCGGCGCCCCATGCGCGAGAGTGTCAGCACCGCCTGAATCTGGCTGTCCATCCGGGTGACCGAACTGCGGATGAACTGGAGGGCCTCGGGGATGTCGCGCTTGACGATCTCATCGGCCTCGCGGCGGTCGTTGTCGGGCAGTTGGGTAAGCGCCGGCTCCAGCAGCGGTTGCAATTCCTCCAGGGAGTAGGCGATCTCCGACGAGAAGCCCTGCAGGTTGACCAGGGGGCTGCGCAAGTCGTGAGAGACCATGTAGGCGAAGGCCCGCACCTCGCGGTTGTTCTCCCGGAGCTCTTCAATGTAGAAGCCGATGTCCTCGGCCATGTGATTGAAGGTGCGCCCCAGGTCGGCCAGCTCGTCGTTGCTGGTGATCGGGGCGCGGCTGCTGATGTCACCCCCGGAGAACGATTCCACGGCCCGGCTGAGGGCTTTGATCGGCCGGGTGAGGTATGCGCTGGCCAGGTACAGCACGGCGCAAAGCGCCACGATCCCGCCCAGCGCCACCAACGACAGCTTACCCAGCAGGGCCTGCACCGGCGCCATGGTAACGGATCGGGGCACCTGAAGCGCCAACAGCCACTGTTTGCCTTCGTAGCTCAGGTAGCCATTCTGGCGTGCCACGATCTGCAGGCCGTCGCTGTGTTGTGAGGTCTCCAGCGCGGTGACGCCGTTGTCCAATGCGGTGGCCCGAGCCCAGGCCGGCGCCTGGTTGCCGATGCGCTGGCTCGACTGCGAGCGGGTGGCGATCACCGTGCCGTCGTCGCGGATCACCTGCACGCTGAGTTTGGGATTCACCCGGTCCAGGATCTGGTTGATCACCGTCCAGGCATACTGGCCCACGATCACCCCGAGGACTTCGGCACCCTCGACCGCCTGGGATTTGATGGGCGCCGCGAAAATCAGGGAGGGGGCGTTATCGGGACCCACGAGGCGAAGGTTGGAGCTGTAGATGGCGCCGCCCCGTGCCACACGCAACGCCTCCTCGAGTTCGGGGTGGCTGAGCAGCTGTTGCTGGGCTTGCAGAGGCATGTTCGACGTCACCACCCGTCCGCGGCGATCGAACACCGTAACGGTACGCCAGGGCCCGGTCAGCAGGCTCAGGTATTCCAGGTGGTCGGAAAGTTCATAGTCGGACTGCTCGCTCCGTTGGCCATCGGGTTGCAGCAGAAGCTGTTTGAGCTTGGCGTCCTGGGACAGGACCTGTATCCCCTGGTAGGCCGTAAAGAGACTGCGATCGATCTTGCTCATCAGATCTTTTGCCAGGCTGGTGTCAAACTCGGCGACCTGTTCCTCGATGCTTTGCTGGCTCACGTAGAACAGCGCACCGCCGAACAGCAGCCAGGCGGTGACACTGGCCAGCGCCGTGATCAGTACCAGTTTTTGTCCGAAGGGTAGCCGGTTCAAAAATCCACCTGCTCTTGCCGCGCCAGTTCACGCACGAACTCGCCATTCAGTATATTGCCGCTTTCCACCGCCGTTGCGCCTTCCGCGGAACGCTTCAGCAGAAAACGGTTGATCTTGCGTGTGGAGCCGAACAGGGACTGCAGGCCGGAGGCGTAGGTAAAGGCATTGAGGTTGTCCCGCAGGTCGAGGATACGGTTGTCCCCGGCAAATTCCGCCACCTCTTCCCGGGAGACCCCGTAGCGTTCAGCGATGATGCCGAACGCCTACTCGGGATGGTCCTTGATGAAACGGGTAGCGCGGTGCCACACCTCGACCATCTTCTGGATATCCTGGGGCCGGCTATCCACAAAAGACTTGCGAAACGTTATCCCGGCCGCCATGAGGCCTGGCAGCTTGGAGCTGTCGTACAGCCGCCGGCCCACCCTACCGGCTTCACTAAGGTAGGGCTCCCAGGTCATCACGGCATCGGCCCTGTCCTGGGACAGCACCTCGGCAGCCTTTTCCGCCGCCACATCCACCAGGGTGACGTCCTCGAGGCTGACGCCGAATCGGGCCAGGATCACGTCCAGTTCGTAAACCAGGGCCGTGCCCAGGGGCACACCAATGCGCTGGCCTTCGAGTTGCTCCACAGCCGTGATGCCTTCGCGGCTGGCAATGCCTTCCGAGCCGTTGGACTCATCGGCAGCCAACACCAGCACCAGGTTGGCCCCCTGTTGATTGAGCCGGACCAGGTCAAACAGCCACAGGTCGGCGGCATCGATGCCGCCAGCCCGCAGGTCGTCCAGGCTGGCGTAGTAATCGTCGTTGTAATCCACCAACTCGGCGTTCAAGCCCGCCTCTTCGAACCAGCCCTTGGTCCGGGCAATATCGATCCAGAACATCCCCGGCCAATAGTAGGTGCTGATGCGCAGAGGCGCGGCCTGATCGGCCGGCTCCTGCGAAGACGAGGCGTTCCAGTCAACCCCGTAAAACAGTGCCGCCGTACCAAACAGGACAACGGCCAGAAAGGTGATCAACCGGCTGCTCGCTTTCCCTTTCATCTTGCGCTCTCCAGGTGGATTGGGCTGGACTGCAAGCGAATAGGCACCGATACACTCCTGTTACACCGTACATCCAACAGGAGCCGTGAGACTTGCTTTCAATGTATTCCTTTAGCATAGAAGGCTGAGAGATCGTCGCAAGTAACGGAATTCCGGGCAGTTGGAGGGCACCCGCAACGATCAGGGTTAAGCGGTAACTGGCCAGGGCCCCATTGCGCAGCCGGTCGAACCAGTGCGGCGCGGACACAGTACAGCACGACGAAGCGGCAGGCCTCAGGGATAGAAACCAGGCGTGTCGATTGTCATCCGAACGCATCGTTCTGGGACCACCGGACTGCTATGCTTTAAGGAGAGAGCATGAACCTTACCGATCAGCGGAGGCGGCCATGACTTTCGAAGACATCTTTGACGAGAGCTTTGACCGCGTCCTCGCGTTTACGCCTGATAACACCGAGTTCTTTGAAGCCTTCTACCAGCGATTTCTCGGATCGTCCGCCGAAGTACGTCGACTGTTCCAGAATACCGATATGGACAGGCAACGCCGTATGCTGAAAAAATCGTTTTTCGGCCTGGTCGCCTTTTACGCCAGCGGCGCCATTGACGATGTACTTCGAAGAACCGCCTACATTCACAGCGCCCGTGCACTGGACATCAAACCCCACCTCTATGACCTCTGGCTGGAATGCCTCATTGAAACCGTCAAAGCCTACGACCCCGAATACCATGACGACGTCGAGCTGGCGTGGCGGCTCGTTCTCAGCCCCGGGATCACGTATATGAAGTTCAGATACGATCACTGCTGAATAAATAGGCGCCCTGGACATGCCTCCCGAATGTCCAGGCCAGATAGCTCACTGCACCTGGCCGGAAAATAAATCGGTCCCGGTTTTCACGACGCTCAGGAACATAACTCCCAGAACGACTGGTATGTATGCCGCCCTTTGGTAGGCTATACGTTAAGGGGTTAGCGTTGGGAGAACGATCATGACTCAGTATCAGGGGAGTTGTTTCTGCGGAACCGTTAAATTTCAAGTATCCGGGGCGCCAGCGGCCATGGGGTATTGCCACTGCGATTCCTGCCGCCGTTGGTCCGCAGGACCGGTGAACGCCTTTTCACTCTGGCCAAACGAGAGCTTCCAGATCCTGTCGGGTGCCGACCAGGTTGGTGAATTCCATCTTACCGAGAAGAGCTACCGCAAATGGTGTAAGCAATGCGGCGGGCATGTTTTCACCGATCACCCGGAGTGGGGGCTGGTGGATGTATACGTTGCCAACCTTCCGGACCTGAAGTTTGAGCCGGCGCTGCATGTGCATTACCAGGAGTCGGTGCTGCCGATCCGGGACGGGCTGCCAAAAATGAAGGATGTGCCCGCCGAAATGGGCGGGTCTGGTGAAACGCTGCCGGAGTAAGTGGCGAAACCGGCCTATTTTCGCGCCGTTGCAAACAAGGTAGAGAGGCTTATTCATGCCCGCTTCTGGCCGGCACAATGAGTCGCCGCGGTCAGATCGATGTCATTGTGATCAGTCCGGCCCTGATCATCACTGGTGGACGAGACTGTCCAACTCAAGGATCCGAAATGTAATGCGATTTCGTCCCTCTTTTTTTGCCACATAAAGCGCAAGGTCAGCCTGTCGAATGATGTCGGACAGCGGTGTTATGACATCATCTCCGTCAGGTGAAGCGATATAGACAGCGCCCATGCTCACGGTCAATACAGCACTCACTTGGGAGCGGGGATGCGAAATCCCGAGTTGTTCAATAGCCAAACGCAACTCTTCTACCCAGGAGCGGGCATCGCTCTCTGAGAGTCCCAAAACGACAGCGACGAATTCTTCGCCTCCCAGGCGGGCGCAAAAATCACCGGAACGCCTGGAAAACTTCATCAATATCTGGGCGATGTTCCATAATGCCCTGTCCCCCTCCGCGTGCCCCTTTTCATCGTTGTACCCCTTGAAATAGTCCAGATCGATCAGCACGAACAAAAAGGGCTGCCTCAACCTCATGGCCTGGCGCCAGCGACCGTTTGCCGTCCAGTCAAACGAACGACGATTTGGGATCCCCGTCAAGGCGTCGGTCATTGAGAGCTCCGTCAGGTGCGCCTGCTGATTCTGCGCCTGCCGCACCAGTCGATTGAAAGCACCGCGAATCTGCTCCAGCTCAATAATCGGTATCACCTCCGGTAATAGCTCAAGAGTCTCATCGCGTACCATCGACTCTATCCGCAATACGTTCCGGCGCAGCGGCCTCACCAGCGTCCGTTCAGTAACCGTCAGGACCAGGACCGGCACCATCAGCAACCCTCCAAGCAGGAATATCTGCGCTGGGCCGATGGCTTTGGGCATTGCTATGGGGTCATGTTCGATGGATAACACAGCAACAGGCGCACCGCTCGGGTCGGTTAGCAGCCGTTGGCGTTTTGTCTGGACCCCCTCCACAAGCTCTTTATTTTCAAGAAGAGGTATTGCCGTAATGGCATCCCCCTGTTCAACAGGGCGCATATCAATCGTCAGTCGCGTAATCGCCTGTAACGCATCCAACTGATCCCGGGAAACCAGACGCGCGAACAGGAGGTAGCCCGCCGGCGCACTGGTCTCGTCAGAGTTCGTAATAGGCTCAATGGCAAATTCGGCCGGACCCTGGTTTGTTCGAACCCATCCCGTAACGGAGCCCCCTGGATCGACATCCTCTCCAGTCCCAATAAGCTCTGAAAGCTCCCTGGGCAGGACCTGTTCAAAAGGGACAAACTGCTCGTTCCCGACATCGAACCCCCACTGGAGCACTTTATTCAGATCTTTATCGTAATATCCGATGCCGACAAGATTGAAGACGAGAAACGTGCCTTTAACGATGTTGCCTTTGACGTAACTTTCGTGGGATGCCGGAGCCTGGACAAACTCGTAGGTATCGTCCCAGTGCGCCCAGTCCTGGACGTTGGCAAGGAGCCGTTGCTTATCCTGGTCGAGGGCCTGTCTCAAACTCTCCAGTTCACGTTTTTGGTGCGCCTCGACGGCAGCCAATTCCCGGGGGTACTCGCCCCAATATCGATAAGCCCCAAAAATGGCCACGATCAATACGCTGGCCACGAGCGAAAACTGAAACAAATAGGTTTTGACTGAGCGCATTCTTATGTAAATCACGTTATGGGAGAAGCTTGGAGCGCTGTCAGTCCCTAACGAACGTCCGCTCTAGACGTAAAGTGTGGCTCAATCCTGCAATAAATCGAGAAAAACGCTGTAAAAATTGGTGAACACATTGTGAAAACTCTACGCGCCCTAACCATCGCGGCGAGAATGAAGCTCGGCACGATGTAGCGGCACAGCGCCATAGGGTAGCGGCCCCTCTCAACCAAAATCGCTTATAACGCTCCCGGGAAAAACGTTGCACCGCTTTTAATCCATCACGCTCGCAATATACATCCCAATCATGGTGTCCAGGTGGGCGCCACCGCCGTTCTTGTACACGGTCACTTCCTGATCGGATTCACGACCGATGCCGCCATGAATCATGTCATACAAATCCCCTTTGACGTCGTTGGCGGTGATCACACCGTTGGCGATGGGGATCTTGAGTTCACCGATATGGCCGATGGTCGTGTCACGGCTGTCCACGAAGAGTGAATGGTCAGCGATCAACGCGTCATCGGCTTCGCGCATGTCGGCTTTATAGGCGCCAATCAGATCCACATGCGTGCCCGGACGCACCCAGGCGCCTTTCAGGATCGGGTTGCGCGCCATGGTGGCGGTGGTCACGATATCGGCGGAGGCAACGGCGGATTCGAGATCCGCAGCGGTCACGACCTCGATCGAATGATCGCGCATCTCATCGGCGAGCTGCTGCGCCTGTTCAGGACGCCGCGCCCATACCGAAATCCGTTCCAGCGACGGCAGGCCGGCGGTGTAGGCCCGAATGAGGCCGCGCGCCAGGGTCCCGGCGCCGGCTATGACCAGATGGCGACTGTCCGGGCGGGCCAGCAGCTGGGCGCCGAGTACGGAGTCCCCCGCCGTTTTGTATTCCGTAACCAGGCGACTCTCGATAATGGCGCGCAAAGTGCCGTGCTCCGGTTCGAAGACCAGCATCGCACCTTGTACGGTATCGAGCCCGTGCGATGGATTCTCGTCGAAGACCGTCACCGCCTTCACGCCATAGCCTTGCCCCGGAAGATAGGCTGCACGGTTCAGCAGCGTGCCTTTAGCCGGCCCCAGGAAGATATCGTCAACGTCGGCCTTTTCCGCCCGATGGCCCGCACGCAGCGCATCAATGGCATCGCGCCAGGACAAACGCTCAACAGCGGCTTCATATTGGATAACGCGCAGGGACATAAACCGGGATCCTCCTTGTTGATTTTGAGCTGACGGTTTCCTGTCAGGCCCCAGCGAAGCATAGTTGATCAACAAGTATTCGCCCTGAAGATCACTCGTTTGGATGCAGGACCGCGTGCAGAAATTCCTTGGTCCGATCGTTCCTGGGGGCGGTGAATATGTCTTCCGGCTTACCTTCCTCGCACACCGTGCCCTGATCGAAAAAGCAGACCCGGTCGGAAATTCGCCTGGCGAAGTCCATTTCGTGGGTCACCAGCAACATTGTCAGGTCATGCTCTTCGGCCAGTCGCTGGATAACCTTCAGCACGTCACCGACCAGTTCCGGATCGAGCGCACTTGTCGGTTCATCGCCCGGGGGTCAGATCGATTTAATTTTGCGACCTGCCCAACCTTACGCCCGATTGCAGCTTCAACCTGGTCCTTAAACCGACCACTGCCCAGTATCCGACTCGCCGAGACACTCGCAGCGATATCGTTACGGGTCTTTTCAGGCAAGTGGTAGCGAAAGAGGTCTTGGTAAACGGACGCGCGCTCGAATTTATCATTCGCCAACGACTCAAACAGCGGGTGCGGCGAGATCAGGTTATCCGGCTCCAACAGCGCATTGAAGCGATAGCTGCTCCACGGGTATTCCTCTGGCCGCTCCACCATACACGCCGAAACCGGATTCAGTTCGATATAGCGATAACAGCTCAGCAGGTAGTGTTCGGCATCGACAAGGGCACCTTTGTGCCGGCCCTCCCAGAGCGTGCCCGAACGACGGTAAGTCCTATTGACGTACTGCACGTATTGGCGACCGACATGCTGCATCAACCGAGAAATGCTATCGGTCTCGTCCGGCGTGATCAGCAGGTGAACGTGGTTGGTCATCAGGCAATAGGCGTGGAGCTTCGCGCCGTAGCGCTTCATACCTTCTCCTAACACCTGGCGATAGTAGCGAAAGTCCTTTTCCGCAAAGAAGCAGGCATCCCGGTTATGGCCGCGCTGGACCACATGGACGGGAATTCCCGGCAGATACATCCGTGTCTTGCGTGGCATGGGTCAAGTCCATTTGTTTGTCTGGCTGAGCCAATCCATTGACTCACTCGTGAGAGTGGGA
The DNA here is from genome assembly GCF_004327985.1 of Marinobacter halodurans. Taxonomy (GTDB): domain Bacteria; phylum Pseudomonadota; class Gammaproteobacteria; order Pseudomonadales; family Oleiphilaceae; genus Marinobacter_A; species Marinobacter_A halodurans. Next base: position 133 of record NZ_SJDL01000007.1, on the reverse strand, counting down.
TTCTAAGGAGACTCTGAATAAGTCTCGAAATCAGCGATAATACGGCCTTCGTCAACCGCAAAGAATTCATTGTTGCCATGGATCAGATCACCTTCTCCGAAGCCGAATACCAGATCAAGAAGCGCAAGACCCG
>NZ_SJDL01000006.1 GCF_004327985.1 Marinobacter halodurans | reverse complement strand
AGCAGCGAGGCGATGATAGCCAGCTTGATGGTCACCGAGTATTCCTCCAGCCGCTCCAGCCCGTGCAGTCCCCGTCGCCAGCCATAAAGCCCGATGAACAGCAGCACCCCCGTCGCCAGCACATCGGCGTTGAACGGCGAGTAAGCATCCACTCCGGTCAGCACAAAGCCACACATCAGCCGGATGTAGAAGGTAATCGAGATCACATAGGCGAACGCCAGCGCAATGTCGGACAGGCGCTCCAGGGTCGGCGCCGACGTCCTGGATGACGAGCCCAGCGGCCCGTCATGCAGGATGGTGAATCGCACGGCACCACCGATCCAGAGGGACAACAGGACGATGCCCGCAATCGCGAACACGGACAGCGGCCCCGTGACGTCGGCCAGCAGGGGCACCACGACCAGGAAGCCGCTGCCGATGATGGACGCCAGCGGCGTCACGGTGGCCCGCCAGAAGGGGGCATCCCGGACGCTCCGGCGGAGCATGATGACGGCGATGGCCACGGAGAACGCGATCAGGAAGGCGTCCAGAAGGGAAAAGTTGTCTGCAGTCATGAACAAGTCTCAGTGGTGACTAAGCACGTCATGCGGTCCGGCTCATCCTGCTTACCCATTCGGCAGCGTCTTTATCGGTTCGAATGATGCAGGTGGTAACGCCTTCACCCGCGGACGCCAGCAGCGCCTCATCCTTTCCTCCAAAGACCGCATCATACTTCCAGGACCAATAGAGCAATGAAAAACGAAGCCCGTCCCGAACGGCGACCCGATAAACCCGGCGCCAGCGTGGCGGCTTCATGAGCACCAGTACCGTCGCTCGACGGGCCCTGTCCGCATAGGTTCTGGAATTACCGCCTTCGATGATCCATTGGGGTTTCAAGGCCCAGGATCGAACGGTGCCATCAATGTCCGGGTTGGATCGGAGGGTCCCCGTTTCGTCATGGACGGCGTCGTCGACGCAATATACCGGAATGCCAAGACGTCTCGACAGCCTGAGCGCCAGCCAGGATTTACCGGCGCCAGGACCGCCGACGATCATGATTCGCGTCGCACGCATGCTATCCCGCTACCCCGTCCAGTCGGCCGTTGCCACACCCATCCCTGAGATAAACCCGGTCGTGGAGCCGCCTATTTGACCGACTCCAGAAAAGGCTGGAGCCGCTGCATCAACTCGCCTTCCTTGGACTTCGCCTCCTGCATGCCAATCTGCGCGCCCCTCTTCATCAGCCCGGGGGACTTCTCCAGAAATTTCTGACCGGTGGGCGTCTTGTAGAAGGCGACGAGTTTGTCGACCTCGTCGGACGTGAAGGCATCGGCATAAAGCTGGACGAGCTTTCGCTGCATAGAAGCATGGTCGATGTCGTATTTGAACCAGTCGCGGTAAATATTGGTCAGTTGGTCCTTTTGCTGCGCATTGAGTTGCATCTGGGCCGACATCTGGTCCACGACCCCCAGCATGGCCTCAAAACCGCCATTGATCTGCTCATCGAGGCCCATCACCTCAAACAGTTCCTGGATCTGGGCCTTCTTATCCGCCGAGGTGTCGGCGTAGGTGTGGGTCGTTATGCTTAAGAGAATGGCAATACCGAGTAACAGCGTCTTCATTAGCGTTCCTTGTGACGTTTCCCTGGCCATGGTTACCCGAGCGGTGTCTAGCCGTTGTGAGCTGGGCTATGCCCGGAGGGCTGCCCGCCAAGTACCCATGGCATTTTCCTTGTTGACAGAAATCAGCTTCAAAACCTTTAACTCGTTGAGAGTCAACGCTGACAAAACGATTCCGTTGATGTATTGGTTGTACGTTTATATTTCATTAATGACCTCAAAGATTTCCAGCTCTACAATCTTGCGTGATCCTTCCACAAGGTAGGCCTTCGCCCCAATCTTTACCCTTTCACGAATCAGGTCAAAATAGCCATTCCTGTCTTCATAAATCGGTTTTCTGATGATCAGGGTCCCCTCACCAAGGGCTTCCGATCCCTCACCGACAATATGTTCATCAGAAAGAGTTTCGAATTCCGGATACAAGGCGAAAACCAACCTGTTGTCGGAATCCGCCTGAAATTTCAAATCGCTTCGAAAACCATTTGAAAGTCTGCGAGACGTATCCAACTTCCTATACCGGGCCCTGAAATAACGATCTTCCATCGGGAAATTCAAGTCAGCCTCTTTGCTGCAAAATACCAGCCCTGTCGGGTCGCCGTTCAGGGCGCCCGGTGGATAGCCGTCGGCCCAGAACAGACTTATGGCTTTGTAACCTCTACTCAAGGCGACGACTTCCCCGACTCTCTTTCACGGCATCCATAGCTTCCTTCAAGGACCGTTTACAACGTGGTATCGCCATGTATTGCTGAACTATAGCGCCTCGTTCGAATTCATCGTGCGGGACGTCTTTTGCAAGTTCATTAAATGTGCAATAGCACATATCGCGGGCAACACCCTCGAATACGGGAACCATCGAAATGGCTTCTGTACGCAGCTCTGACTCTGACTTACCCGCTTTAACACCCGCTGCAATGTAGTCCTGAGCATTTGGGTAAATGATCGACTGCTTACACCACTCCACCTCTGCATAAAAATTTTGGTAACTCCAGCCTTTTTCATACGCGAATACAGAGGAAGACATGGCGATCAATGCTAAACATAAATATTTCAGGTTTTTCATATAACTCCAGCACTATTTTTTTAACCGAAATCTATTGTTTCCAATTTACTTCGCTCTGACACCATTGATTGATGAAAATGGTCGCCCCAAGTCAGGGTCAAAGCCCCCTCGGTTCTCCGCCGCTATTTCCTTAATAGAGAAGCACCGGGCTCGTCCAACACCGGATCAGATAGCGGCTGCGCGCGACCTATCCATACTTTTTATGCATTTACAGGCTCGAAGAATCCATAACATTTCCGAATTCCCGGTTTAGTTGTAAATGCAGGCACTATGTATGTAAATATATTCATTGTATCGGCAAGGTGTTGAAGGGTGTCCTCCAAATCTTTTTCTTTCCCTAAATGCAGGTCTTCATAGATAGCGGAACGATCTTTACTTATTATCAAGACGAGGAAGACAAACTTGTACCTTAGTCTGTAAAGATAGCCTTGGCCTATCGCATCTTTTAAACCAGCATACCGAACATACTTTAACTCTATACCTACAACGTTTTCATCAAGCGCCATATCAGGACGATGTTTCTTGCCAAAGCACCTAACATCCTTAACTGTAGACGTATTATCAATTTGAGAAATAACCTTGCAGTTGAATTGGTCTTGCATATTCAGAAGAGTAGATGCAAAGCCATTCTCGAACGATCTTTCATCCTTACCTGATGTATTGAAATGATAGCGATTGATAAGCTCATCAAGCTTCTTCGCGTCTTCCCAATAGCGACCGTATCTTCGAGATGCTTGAAACCCCATCAATTATTCTCCTTGTTGTAGGGTAGTTTGGTTGTGCATAACGCCAATTTAGGTGCATTCGTCACTTACCAAGCCTCTTCACTACCGGCTTTTTTCCGACGAAATACAGCTTAATGTAAACTCGCTTTCCTCTTCCCCAAGGAAAGTGGTATCGCTCTCTAAAATTGAGTACTTCGTGTCCCGCCGGCTCAATCCTGAGATTCAGTACTTCATCCTCAGGAGCCTCGAAATATCTGATTTTTCTCTTTGGCCAAAAGCCCTCAATGCAGGACAGCTCAAAATATTCAAGAATGATCGGCTTCCCTGACAGGTTTCTGATATGAACCTCATTTCCCATTCCGGGATCGCCTCTAAAAACGTGAGAGACATCAATCTGAAACCTGTTACCCCAAGCTTCTCGGAGGCTCGGAATCGCCAACAATGTGGACAAAAAAGCACCATATCCCGCAATTATCAGCGGCCAATCAATATCCATATTAGACCTTACTCATTAGGCTCTGCATTGCACACATAACGTCCAGGTTAACCGATGGCCGCTGCGAAGCAGTGAACGTCCATGTTGAACTAATTATTATGTGCTGCTCAGGTGCATCTGGATTCCTTTGAGGTATGACTCTCGGTATTTTTTCCAGTCACCGTGAACATATGTTTGATAAAACTCGTAGGGATGGCCTGAAATACTCTGCCCACTCAGGAACTCGAACAACATATCCAAATGCTTTTTGTTCCAGGCCCAGAGAACCTCTCCTCTGCCAGCGATCTGGTAGTAGGGCTCAGTCAGATCCCTGTACGCGAGTTTCTTTGCTCGATAGAAGCACCTTGTGCACATGACAAAAAAAGAACCACCAGAGCGCCAAGATGGAGCCATATCGCTTGAAAATTCATACCCGTCAACGGTGGTATCCTGAGCCACTGCTAACTCTCCGCAACTGGGGCATTTGATGTCAATCTGTGCCGGTCTGGTTTTGTGATCATACCGAACGTGATTGATGCCGCCACCAATGCGAAACCCAGTTTTACCTATTTTTTGTCCCGTCGGATTCTTCATATTTTGACTACATAAAACGCCAACAGTACGCGCGGCTGCGAAATGGAGGCGAAGCCGCAATGCAGTGGACGTCGCCGTGCCTGTGATTGTTAGAGATATCGCTGGTTGCGGCTGATATCCCAGTATATTTCATAGATTGCCTTGGCTAGTTTTGATGCGGTGGAGTTTTTTCGCCGATACATTGTGTTTTCTACGGGGCTACGGAGGACCTCTCCGTTACTTTTAAGTATGGGCCCAAATTTCGTAGCTTCGGCGATCACTCCGAGCCATTTCTCTCTGAGCTCTGGGGGTAAATCTGAAGTTCTCACTACATTGAAAACTGAGGCGGCCGCGATTATTCGATGCCTGGCATCACCCGGATGAGTTGCGAGACAGTCAACAGCTGTAGTCAATTTTTCAATCGAGTAACTGTATGAGCTCGGCTCTGTCACGTCAGCCTCCTTGAACTTCACTTGCGCCATTCAGTCTTGAGTTCTTGTATGAACTTCTTAATCTGCAGAATGATTTCGTGAACTTTCTCATTATCAAGAAAGATCGCATCTCCCTCCGAATACCACTTGAGTACTTCGCATTTGCGAATACCCTTTAAGGCTTTTCCGTTGTGGTGCAATATCGACTGTCTGTAACGTCGCAGATCACCCATAATCGGGGCTCGAATATCGCTTTTCTCTTTACCAAGCAGTGAAGCAATTCTCTGCCTGTGAAAATTCTCCCAGAACGCATAGATATTCACCGCAAGCATATTCCCCGCGAACCACTGGTTCATTCCTCGCTCGGCAGTTCTGGAGATGTATTCGTCATATGTGCATGTGTGTATTTCAACGAAATCGGGTTCACCCGGCTCACCTTTGGCATAACTATATACACACTCAGCCCCTGCACCTGCTAATTCGGTATCGCTCGCGCTATCACCACACAGAAGCTTGGCAAGATTGGCCTTTTTCCTTTCACCCTCGGCATGGAGGTGTCGAAAGCCGGCTAAAGAGTCCAAGTAGACGCCGTAAAGTCCGTCGACGGTATGCTCAAATTCAAAAATTTGCTTCATCGCAATCCACCCAGACTTGTTTTACAAACCCGCCTGCACCAACCAATGCTCTTCACTAACAATCGCAAGCGGCACCCCAGAGCTTCGATAATCAACAGCCTTCTCAATCTTCCGCCCATAACTCTCATGCGCCCAGCTATCGGTGACATAGGTGCCCAACACCAGATAGTCGAGTGATTTGGTGACCCCACCGACATTTACGCCGCCCAGATTCTCGATCGCGGCCTGGCATTGTTTCCGGGTTCCAAAAGCACAGGTACCTGTGAACAGGAATTTGCTGCCTTCAAAAACAAGAGATGGCAGCGGGTCGTCAATCGGCAGGGTGCTGCTCTTGGCCAACTCTCCAATTTCCGATGGCTCGCCCGAGATCTGCCGCAATATCGACAACAATTCCGCGGATTCGTCTGGATCGAGCACGTTGTCTTCCAGCATTCCGCTGACTTTCTCAAGCAGGTTAATGATCACAGGGTTGTCGCTGTGCCGGTTCTGGATGAGCCAGGACCTCAGGAATTCCGCTTCCTGCTGATTAACGGCTCCGTCGGCTGCGATGCCCTTACTCAAACCAATGAGGGTATCGATCTGGCGGTCCTGGATGTTTTTGCGGTTAAAGCGCGTAAAGATGTCCATGTCATTGCCCTCTGTTGTCACGGGTAGCCTTCCATTGACCAAGGCCGGGCTGAAGGGAATCGTAGGTTGTGCGGACACAGGGAGCCCAACCTACCGCAATGCCGCGGCAATCGGACGCTGCACCGGAAGTAGGCAATGTATCGGACGGGGTTATTCCGGCTAGCGAGTAAGCAGACCGAAAGGGTGGCAGGACGCCGGATTTAGGAATGGAAATGCCGTACACAATCTTCGTCCCTGATTCGTGGCTCCGCTATTGGCGACATCCAAACGCCAAATAAAGACAGGGACAAAAGTCCCGCCGAAAAGTGTAGCTTTCCGGCGGTGAGCTTTCATGACATGTGACAATTTTTTACATGTTCAACTGATGAGGATTAATCATCCAGATCAAAGATCCTCCACCGTCGGCAACGCATCAAATGCCCCATACCGGGATACCGCCACGGCCCCACACCGGCAGGCGTAGGTCAGCGCCTCTTCGAACGTCTGGTCGTTCACCCAGCTTTCGAGCTTGTCCCTGGTGATTCCCTGGGCGGCCATCTGGTGCAGCAGGCCGGCGACGAAGGCATCGCCGGCGGCGGTGCTGTCGATCATGTCGGCGGCGATGGGGGCGACCTGGGCGTTGCCGCCGGCCCAGTAAGCGTTGAGGGGGTTGCCGCCGTCGGTGATGAGGACGAGTTTGACGCCGGCGTCCAGCAGCTGTTGGACCAGCGTCTGCTCGTCGCCGTAGAGGGCTTCAAGCTCTTCGCGGCTGAGTTTGACCAGGTCGGAGGCGGCCATGGCGTCCCAGATGGGTTCGGCCGGGGTGGTGCCGTTGGGCCAGAGGTTGTGGCGGTAGTTGACGTCGAAGCTCACCAGGCAGCCGGCCTCGCGGGCCTGTTGCATCAGGTCGAGGGTGGTGTTGAGGATTTCGTCGTCGGTCAGGGTGTTGGAGCCGCAGTGGAAGATGGCGGGGCTGTCGAACACGCTGTCCGGGAGGTACTCCACACGGTACAAAAGGTCGGCGCTGCGATTGCGGTAGAACGCGAAGCTGCGTTCGCCGTCCGGGGCAAGGCTGACGAAGGCCAGTGCGGTCATGGCGGCCGGTGTCTGGTGCAGGGCGGAGGTATCCACGCCGTAGCCGCTCATGGAGCGCACCAGCAGGTCGCCGAACATGTCCTTGCCCACCTGCCCCACGAACATCGCGTGGCCGCCGAGCTTGGCGACACCGACGGCAACATTGGCGGGTGCGCCGCCGGGCTGCTCCAGGAACTTGCGCTGGCCGGGTTTCGGCAGGGCCAACATGTCGATCAGGGCTTCACCGAAGGCGATCACCTTCATCATTATTGTTCTCCTGTTGTCTGCAATCCTTATTCACGCCAACTAAGAATGTTGGCACGGTTGGGCGGGGAATCCTGTTGGAGGAAAGTCTAACCGCTGGGAGGGGTTGGGGGATATGGAGGGACGATGGAGATGATGTAAAACTCCGGCCCCCTCTCCCCAAACCCCTCTCCCGCCAGGGGCGAGGGGCTTAAACGGTGCAGACCGGGCATCTGCTCAGGAGGATTGTGCACAAGGCGGGGACTTTCCTGAAGGGAGGTTCAAGGCAATGCCCCGTCTGGAATCAGTTGAACTCGTGGTAGGTATCCAGCCGCTTCAGCCAGCCGGGCAGCCAGCGTTTGCGCTCAATGGCTTTCGGGGCGTTCTTGGCGCGCAGGGTCAGCACCTCGGCGGCGGCATTGCGGAAGTGGTCGAGAGGCGTGTCGCCGTCCACGCGGCTCATGCGCTCAAGCACCTGCAACAGGCCCCAGCCCTGCCCCTGGTAGCGTTCCGTCGGAGACAGCCCCTCACCCTTGAAGTTGACGTAGTCGATCAGGGCGTAGACGCCGCCCGGCGTGGCGCTGAGGTCCTTGATGTGCTGGCTGATGGTGGCGCGACGGGCTTCCGGAGCAGCGTCGACCACGCGGGCCAGCGCGGACTGGGCGCGCTGGAACATAAAGGCGGCCTGGACATCCTGGGTGCGGTTGAGGAACTGCCGCAGCGCTTCGACTTTGGGGCTGCGCTGCTGGGCCAGGTAGGCGTCCCGGTCCGGCCAGGGGGCGTCTTCCGGGTCGCCCTCCGCCAGCCAGTCCGGCAGGGTGACACCCTGCTCGTCCATGTACTGGACCAGTTGCGGGAAACTCTCCACAAACAGCCCTTCCACATCCGCCGGGTACCAGATGAAATGCCCGATCCCCAGCGACGGGAATGCTTCACCCTCATTCCAGTGCACCAGACACTCCACCTTCGCCGCGCACTCGTTGCGGAAGATCTGCTGGCCGACGCGCTCCAACTGGGCGCTGGTGAGCTTGAGATCGAAGTCCGGGGTGGGTTTGCTGCAGCCGGTGAGGACCAGCGCGGCCGCCACGAGCAGGCCGGCGAGTTGGGGGCGGATGTTCGTCACTGCGCTCTCGGATTGCGGGTCGGTTGAAAGATGGCGGGAGGATAACGCAATCCGCCCGCTGGTTCGCTTGCCGTCTTGTCATGTAGACGGCGGCGTACGGTCAAGATGACCCACTGCCGGACTGGGTCCAGAGGCAGACCCGCACCAGGCCGGGGCCTTTACTTGGGCTCCGGCAGGTCGGGCGGGGTATCGTCGCCGTAGGTGAGGAACGACTGCCAGAGTTCGTGGGTCCGCGCCTTTGTCAGACGAAGTTTGCACTCACCCCGCATGACGCCCCGGATGGTGCCATCCGCCCAGATGTGGAAGACGGTGTCGCAGTGCTTGGTGCGGTACTTCTCCCAGACGTCCTGGGTGTCGTTGATCAGTCGAACGGTGGATTGGTCGTCCTTATGGCGCTTGATACTGGCCTGGAGGTACTTGTCCATCTGCCCTTCCGCCTTTTCCACTTCCTTGGCCTTGCACAGGTTGATGTCCATGGTGGAGACGGCGTTCTCGCAATCGTCCCCGGCGGCCAGCGCGAGGCTGGAGGCGCCCAGCAGGATCAGGGCTATCAACAGTCGCATTCGTTCCTCCCTTTCAGTGCATCGATTTTGAACGCCTGCAAGCGATAAAGAAAATCAGCGGCAATCGCAAGCGCCGCTCAGGGTGCGGGATGCCCCGGGTAAACTTTTTGGGCCCCGGGCCGGCGATGGTCCCGGAACACACCGATCTCCCAGGGCCGGATCGCCAGCATCAGGCTCATGCCGTAGCGCTCGTCCAGCGGCAGTGACAAATCTTCCTGATGACAATGACGGAAGTCCAGCGCCAGGCGACGCAGCTTCTGCTGCATGATGTCGTTCGAACGGGGCGACAGCATGCCGTTGAGGAACAGGCGCAGTTCCCCGGGCCGGTTGAAGCGGCACTGGAAGAAGTCCCCCTGGACCTGGTCCTCGAAAAAGCGCTGGATCGGACCGTTCCTCTGCCACTGGAAGTCGTGGGTGATCAGCGGTTTGATGCGATTACCGGGCAGCAGCTCGATCAGCCCCATCCGGTCCAGTTGGGCCAGGCGATTAATCACGTCGTGCTCGCTGAGTTCATAGGCGGCGAGGATCTGCTCGAAGCGCCAGCGGTTCAGCGCGCAGATCGACACGATGAGCAGCGGGATGTCCGACACCAGTTGCTGTTCCTGGTCGGTCGTTAACGCATCCACCCGGGCCTCCGGCTCCAGTCGGCGCATCAGGTCGCTGATCTCCAGGCCCATCAACGCGCAGACCTGATCGAGGCGCTTCAGGGAGAACTGTTTCTCCGCGAACAGGCGCTTGATGCTGGCTTCGGACAACGACAGCTCGGCGGCCACCTGCTGGTACGTGAGGCCATGCTCCCGCAGGGCTTTCTTGAGGGCGTCGATGATGGCGGTGGTCTGGGCCATGGGTTTCGTCTCCGGTTTAGGGTGATTGATCGCCGCCTCGCGCTCGAGCTCATCGCAAAATGTAGCCGATGCTTCAGAGGGTGTTGAAAAGCGTCGCGAGCGATAGCCAAACAAGGCGAAAATCAACGAAAGAGCGCAGTTTACGGGTTGAAAATGAGCATCTTGACCGGACTCGCGCACGAGGCGATTTTCAACGCCGTATGGCTGAGCGCAGTCGCTTTTGCAACACCCTCTTCAGCTTCGGAGCAGCCCGCAGGGCTGCCTTATGGCCGGGGAAATCCCTGAGCTCTGAGTCTTGATCGGGCACCTTCGGCGCCTCAGAAGCTGAAGCGTCTGCTACATGGAACGGCGAATCTCTCGGCATATAGTATCGCCAGGTAATACTCTATAGCCAATCCCATGAAACTTTTTGGCTTTTTCTGGCCCCTCTCGCCCCACCCCACCACAGTGTCTCCAACAGCGGCACACGCCGCATTCAACAAGAAAGCACGAACCGGAGGCCGTATGGATAACGAACTCAGTAGCAACTCGACCGGCTGGTTGTTCTTTGTGAAGGCATCGTTCGCGATTGCCCTGGTGGCCACCGCGGTGGGCATTGTGTTTACTCCCACCGACCTGCTGGTCAAAGGCTACATGGCGATCTGCGCCCTGTTCCTGGTGAGCACCACCATCACCCTGTCCAAGACGATGCGCGACGAGCACGAGAGTCAACGCATCCACAACCGGATCTCCGAGGCCCGGGCCCAGCAGATCCTGAAAGAATACGGGGAGTGAGCGTCATGATGATCTGGAGAAAAGTCGGCACCCTGTTCCGCGCTTCCGCCTGCGAACCGGCGGAGCGACTGGTGGACGCCAACGCCCTGCGCATCATGGCGCAGGAACTGCGGGAAACCGAAGACGCCATGATCGTCGCCCGGCGCGAACTCGCCGGGCTGATGGCGGAATCGAAACAGCTCGCCCGCAGCAATGAACAGCTCGCGGAGGCCATTGCCCGCCGCGAAAGCCAGGCGCGGGAAGCCCTGGACAAGGGCGAGGACACATTGGCTAGTGAACTGGCCGAGCGCATCGCCGAGGATGAGAACACGCTGGCCGAACAGCGCCAGCACGCCCGGCACCTGGCCCAACAGGAACAGAGCCTGCGCAAGCAACTCTCGGCAGCGGCCCGGCGGTTGCAGCACTACAAGCGCGAGCTGAGCCTGGCCCGGGCGAACCGCAACGCCGAGCAGGTACTGAAGCAACTGGGCAGCCACACCACTGGGCTGAACCGTCGGATGAGCGACCTGGCCTCTTCCGCGGACCGCATCAAATCACAGCAAACGCGGAATGCGGACATTAACGAGAGTTTGCGGGAGCTGGCCGAGGAGGATGAAGGCCAGGATCTGGACCGCAAGCTGGAGAGTGCCGGGATCAGCACCGGGAAGCATGATGCAAAGGCGGTGTTGGCGCGATTGCGGGGTGGCGGGGATCGTTCAGAGTCACCATCCAGCTCCGGGTGATTTTGGGCGCCTGACGGCGCCTCAGAAGCTGAAGCGTCTGCTACACGCTCAAGCGAACCGCCCCCTATGTAGCCGACGCTTCAGCTTCGGAGCAGCCTGAAGGGCTGCCAGGGGACGGGCCCAACTCAAGGCTCGGGAAAATACGCCTCTTCCTGACTCAACTGCTTGCGCAATTGCATCAGCCGCTTGGCCGAATCCCGCAGTTGGAGATCGCGGGGTTCCGTGGGTACCCATTCCGGCACCGGGGTGGGATTCCCCTCCTCGTCCACCGCCACCATGATGACCGTGCAGCGGGTGGTCAGGTGGCGCTCTTCCTGGGTTGGGAAGCCGGCCTTGACCTCCAGGGCGATGTGCATGGAGGTGTTGCCGGTCATGATGACCTTGGCGGAGACCTCCACCAACTGCCCCACCAGGATCGGTTTGACGAAGCGGATGCCGCCGGCGTAGGCGGTGATGCAGTACTTGCCGCTCCAGCCGGCGGCGCAGGCATAGGCCGCCAGGTCGATCCAGCGCATGACCGCGCCGCCGTGGACTTTGCCGCCAAAATTCTGGTCCCCGGGCTCGGCCAGGAAGCGTAATGTGATCTGTCGTTCAGTGCCCGGCATGCCGGTGTCCCTTGTTGTGCAGTGGACCTATAACTGTGTCAGCTTCCCGGCCGGAAGACGAGTGTTTACAGGGGCTGTTTAGACCATGATCTAAGGCCGCCGCTGGAGAGCCGCGACATGCGACAGCACCACCTGTTCAGCCATTTCCGCCAGATCCGATGGGTAGTCGTCGCCGCAATCGAGCCGCCGTAACAGCGGTGTGCGGCCGATCAGGAAGAAGACGATCTGCCCCACCAGCGTGTGGGCCTCGATGATGACGCGCCGGTCGGTCGGCTTTTGTTCCATGAGTACGGCAATCAGGCTGGTGATGGTGAGGTGGGCGATTTCGAACGCCTCGTTGTAGAGGATGTCGAAGGCTTCGGACGGGTAGGCCTGTTCCCGCATCACCAGCATCAGCCAGCGCCGGGCTTCCTGCTCCCGTACGAAGACGTGCATCATCCGCCGCACCAGGCCCTCCAGCAGTCGCCGCGCCTCGTTCCGGTCCAGGCCGGCCAGTTGGGACGGCGCCTGGGGGGTGTCGGGCAATTGGAAGATGGTGCGCATGCGCTCGGCAATGTGCCGGGCGATAGCCAGGTACAGCCCGCGCTTGTTGCCGAAGTAGTAGGCGATGGACCCGATGTTGGAGTGCGCCGCCTCGGCAATCATCCGCGTGGTCGTGCCCTTGAAGCCGTGTTCGCCGAACAGCTCCATACCCGCCAGGATCAGCTTGCCGGCGGTCTCGTCTTCCAGGCGGGCAGGTTCGGTCACGTTACGGACTCCTCGGGATGGGGCGACTGCACCAGTATCCCGGATTCACGGCCAAAGAAGTAAGTGTACAGCACCGGCACGACGCCCAGGCTCATGACGGTGCCCAATGCCAGCCCCATCGCCATGGCGCTGGCCATGCCGTAGAACAGCGGATCGTGACCAATGATCAGCGGCAGGAAGCCAAGGATGGTGGTCACCGTGGACATGACGATCGGCCGCAACCGCCGCACCGAGGCCTGGATCACGGCGTCGTTCATGCTCAGCGCGGGATCCCGCCGGTCGATGTCGATGCGGTCGATCAGCACGATGGCGTTGTTGATGATGATCCCCGCCAGGCTGTAGATCCCCAGCAGCACCATAAAGCCGAAGTTGGCGCGCATCAGCAACAGGCCCAACGCCACCCCGAGGATGACCAGTGGAATGGTGGTCACGATCAGCAGCGGCCGCTTGATGGAATTGAACTGGGCCACCAGCAGGATAAAGATCAGCCCCAGGCACACCGGCAGGTTGGCCTGGAGCGCCGCCTGCCCCTCGGCGGACTGCTTGACCACGCCGTCGAACTCGATCCAGTGGCCGGGTGGCAGCTTCGCTTCGATGTCATCCAGCGCAGGCTTCACCCTGGGCACCATGTCCTCCGCGGTCAGGCCGGCATTGCGGCCTTCGATGGTGATGGTGCGCACCAGGTTCTCCCGGTCGATCCGGTAATAGCCATTGCCGAGACTGACGTTGGCCACCTGGTTGAGCGGCACGCCCTGCCCCGGTTTGTCGAGCGGGTAGACGGTCAGCGACTTCAGCCGTTGCAGGCTGGTGCGCTCTTCCTCCTCGTACCGCAGCATGATGGGGATGATGTTGTCGCCCTCGCGATAGTCACTCAGGTGATAGCCGTCGATGGCGCCGCGCAGGGAGCGGGCAATGTCCTCGGACGTCACGCCGGCGCTGCGGGCCTGGGCCTGGTCCACCTGGATATTCAGTGTGGGGATGCGGGCTTCCCAGCTCTGGCGCACGTCGCGGGAACCGGGCAGCGATTTCAGCAGGTCCTCGACCTGCTGGGCGGTGCGGAACAGCACGTCACGGTCCGGCCCCTTGACCTGGATTTCCAGCAGCGTCGAGTCCGAGGGGCCAAGGAACATCTTGGTGATCTGCGGGTATACACCCGGGAATTGCCGGGCCAGCAGCGTGCGGGTCTGGTGGATGACCTGGTCCACGCGGTCGCGGTCCGCCACATTGAGCACCATGAAGCCCTTGTTCGGTGCCGGGTCGATGGGCGTCAGCGACAGCACGAAGCGCGGACCGCCGAAGCCGGCGTATGCCGCCACGCTGGTCACTTCGTGGCTGAGTGCGTCGTCCTTCTTCAAGGCGGCGCTCATGGCCTGGATTTTATCGTCCGCCGCCGACGGCGCAATGTCGGACGGAAAATCCACGTACACCAGTACCTGGTTACGGTCCGAGTCCGGGAAGAATTTCTTGGGCACCACCTGCATCAGGCCCACACCGGCCACCAGCGCCACGGCCATGCCGACCAGGAACAGCGGCCGGTGTTTCAGAACCCGGCGCAGCATGCCCTCGTAGCGTCCCGACATGAACCGGAACAGGCGGTCGGACAGGTTCGCCGCCGGTGGTTTGTTCTCGCCCGGTGCCGGTTCGGGCGGCAGTTTCAGGAAGCGGTAGCACAGCACCGGCGTCACGGTCAGCGACAGGAACCAGGACGCCAGCAGGGAAATGGCGATGACGATGGAAATCGAACGCGTGTACTCGCCGGACACGTGCTCCGCCAGCATCAGTGGCAGGAACACCAGGATGGTGGTGAGGGTCGAGGACAGCAGCGGCACCGCCAGCTCGCCGCCGGTCTGCTTCAACGCCTCGTCGCGGGTGGCTCCGCCCTCGAGCCGGGTCTTGAAGTCCTCGGCGATGACGATGGCGTTGTCCACCAGCAGGCCGAGCGCGATTACCAGCGTGGCCAGGCTCATGCGCTGCAGCGTCATGTCCATGAAGCCCATCACCGCCAGGGTCACCAGCATCACCGTGGGGATGATGGAGCCGACAATCAGTCCGGTACGCACACCCAGGAACAGGATCACCACCGCCAGCACAATCACCAGCGTCTGGATCACGTTGGTGGTGACGCCGTAGACCGCGTTGGCCACCTGGTCCGCCTGGAAGGTCATGATCTGCAGGTGATAGCCCGCCGGCAGTGTCTTGCGCACGTGGTCCAGGGTGCCTTTCACCGCCTGGCCGTAATCCAGCACGCTGTAGCCGTCCAGCATGGAGATGGCGAATACGATGGCCCGTTTGCCGTTGAAGTAGGCGGGCCGCTCGACGGGGTCGACGTAGCCCCGCTCCACCTGGCCCAGGTCGCCGAGGCGGATGGTGCCGCCGTCCGGCAGCTTGATCTCGGCGTCGCGCAGGCTGTCCAGATCCGGGTACTCACCGGAAACCTGGAGGGCAAACCGCTGCTGGCCGGATTCGATCACGCCCGCCGGCGGCATCACATTGCGCGACTGGAGCTGGCCGGCCAGCTCGTTCGGCGTCAGTCCCAGCTCCGCCATGCGGGTTTCCGGCAGGTTGATGAAGATGCGCTGGGGCTGCACCCCCAGCAGCTCCACCTTCTCGGTGCCCTCGATGCCGTAGATCGCCGCGCGGATGTGTTCGGCCATTTCCAGCTGTTCGGCCTGGGTGAAGCTGTCCGAAGTCAGCGCAGCGGTGACAACCGCCACGTCGCCGAAATCATCGTTGAGCGACGGCGTGCCGGTGCCGGCCGGCAGGTCCGCCCCGGCCTGGTCGATCTGCTCGCGCACCTCGTCCCAGATCTGGTCCAGGTTGAAGTAGCGGTCCTGGATTTCCACATGGATGATCGAGCGTCCGCGCATGGACGTGGAGCTGATCTTCTCCACTTCGCCCACCTTCCGCACGCTGGCTTCCAGGGGTTTGGTGATGTTCTCCTCCACCTGCTCCGCCGGCAGGCCGGGATAGGCGGTGGTGATCACCGCCTGGCGGATGGTGATTTCCGGGTCCTCACGGGTCGGCAGCGCGAAGTAGCTGAAGGCGCCGTAGACGACCGCGGCCACCGTCGCCAGGATCAGGACGGGGCGGTAACGATAGGCCAGTTGGGTCAGGTTCATAACCACCTCAGTTGTAGCGCTGGGGCCCCTGCCCCAGCTCCGCCACGACATCCCCCGGTGCCACGAATTCCGCCCCCCGTGCCACGATCCGGTCTCCCGGATCGAGGTTGCCGGTCACCGCCACCTGCTGGCCGCTGATGGCGCCGACGGTCAGGTCGACGGCCTCCAACCGGTTGTCCGCATCCAGGCGCAGTACGTGGGCGCTCCTGTCGCCGTCGTACAGCAGTGCGGTCAACGGGATGCGAACGGCCTTGGAGGCAGCCTCCGCGGCATCCCCCACCTGCAGGTGAACCTGGGCGGTCATGCCGGAGCGCAGGCCCTCCACCGGCTGCTGGAGGGTCAGCACCACCGGGTAGTTGTTGGACGACTGGGGCTGGGTGCCGACGTGCTTGATGGTTGCCGGCACCGGCTGGTTGTCCAGGGCCGGCAGGGTGATGGTCTGCTTGGAATGGGCGCGGAGCTGGCCGATCAGGGTTTCCGGGACGCTGGTCTCCACCTCAAAGCCGTCCCGGTCGGAGATCACGTCCAGCACCGTCTGGTTGGGGCTGACCCGCTCCGACGGCTCCACATAACGCTGGCTGACCGAGCCGGTAAACGGCGCCTTCAGGGCCGTCAGGCGCAGGTCCCGGGCCGCGATGCGCCGGGAGGCCACGGCGGATTCATACCGGGAGCGGGCCGAATCCAGTTGGGCCTGGGCGCTGTCGAGCTGGGACTGGCTGGTGTAGCCCTTCTCCCGCAGGCTGCTCTGGCGGTCGAAAGCGAGTCGGGCCTCGTCCAGTGCGGCCTTGGCTTCCTTCTCCGACGCCACGGCGCGGTCATAGACGAGCTGGTAGCGCGCATCCCCCAGCACGGCCAACGTGTCGCCTGCCTCGAAGCTGTCCCCCACATCCACGGACAGCCGCTCGATCTCGCCGGAAATCTCAAAACTCAGGGAGGTCTGCTCGGCCGCCTTGACCCGTCCGGACAGGGTGACCTGGGAGCCTCCGTCCGCCGGCTGGACCACGGCCGTGTCCACTACCTGGGGCGGGTCGGCCGCTTCCGCCGGTTCCGCCGACGACGAGCACCCGGCCTGCAACAACAGGCTGGCCACCGTCAGCAGTACCGCAACGGATCGCCAGCCAGATGACGTATAACACTCAACGCCCGGCACCAGGGGCTCTGAGAGGACCATATCGGTGTCTCCTGCGCTCGAATCAGGGCCGCCTTGTTGTAAGGCGCGCCGGCTTAATCAATTGATTAGATCATCATATAATCATTTGATTAAATTTCAAGCGCAGTTCCCGAGAACACGGTACCAATACCGATAATGCTGCTCAGGCCACGGCTGCGAGACAGGAAGCGAAGAGCGCCAACGTCCTGTTGGAAATGACTGCGCCGCGGCGCCCCCCCGGATCAAGTCAGCCGCTGGCGCTGTCCGGTGGGCCGATCCAGAAAAACGGGTTGTGGGCCAGTTCCCAGAGGTAGCCGTCCGGGTCCTCGAAGTACCCGGAATAGCCTCCCCAGAAGACTTTTTGCGGCGACTTGATCAGTGTTGCCCCGGCCGCCACTGCTTCCGCCATGACCCGGTCCACGTCGACTTCCGACGGCAGGTTGTGGGCAATGGTAAAACCGGGAAATCCGGCAGGTGTGCTGGCCGGAACACCGACATCCTCGGCCAGCGCATCGCGGCCGTACAGGCCCAGCCAGGTTCCATTCAGGGTAAAAAACGCAACGCTGGGCGGCGAATCCAGTTGCGGGAAGCCAAGGCCGTCGCGGTAGAACGCAATGGATAGCTGCAGGTTGGCCACGCCCAGGGTGACCATGCTCATTCTGGGGTTCATGGGATCGCATCCTTGTATCCGTTACCGGGCCCCCAGTTTCGCTCTCCAGACGCCATTCAGCAACGGTGGGACGCGGGGCAAGCTTCGGTATCCCGTTCCCACTGGATGGTCACGTGGCTGATGTTGAAGTCGTGGCGCAGCCTGTTTTCCATGGTTTCCAGCAGCGCGTCATCGGAGGTCGGATCCGGTTTGACCACATGGGCGGTCAACGCGTTCTCGGTGGTGCTCATCCCCCAGATATGCACGTGGTGCACCCCTTCCACCCCCGGCAGGTCGTTAAGCATGGCATGGACGTCGTCCGGGTCGATACCGGCGGGCACCGCGTCCAGGCTGAGGTTGAGGGATTCCTTGAGCAGGCCCCAGGTGCCGATCAGGATCACGGCAACGATCGCCAGACTGACCACCGGGTCGATCCAGGTCTGCCCGGTCCACAGGATCGCCAGGCCGGCCACGGCAACGCCCAGCGACACGCCGGCATCTGCCGCCATGTGCAGGAAGGCCCCGCGGATGTTCAGGTCCTCTTTCTGGCCGGCCATGAACAGCATCATGGTGGCGGCGTTAATGACCACCCCGATCAGGGCCACCACGATCACCGTCATGCCGGCGACGTCGGTCGGTTCGGAGAAGCGGCGTATGGACTCCCAGGCGATGCCGCCGATGGCAACCATCAACACCAGCGCGTTGATCAGGGCGGCCAGGATGGTCGTTTTCTTCAGGCCGTAGGTGCGCCATTTGGTGGCCTCGCGCTGGGCCAGCCAGGCGGCACCCCAGGCCAATACCAGCCCCAGCACGTCGCTGAGGTTGTGGCCGGCATCCGCCAGCAGGGCCATCGAGTCGGCGAGGATGCCGTACACCACCTCGACGACCACGAAGATCACGTTGAGCAGGATGCCAATCGCGAAGGCGCGGTTGTGTTCCATGCCGTGGGCGTGACCATGGGCGTGGTGGGAATGTCCGTGATGGTGGTGGGCATGTGACATGGGAAAGACGGCTCCTTGAAAAACGATCCCGGGATTAAAAACCCTGTAACCACTTCAAGGTCAAGCCATTCCTCTCACTCAACACCCAACCGGGGCGTCAGCCCGCTCTCTCTTCGGCACATTCGACACAAATGGTGGTCTGGGGAAGGATCTTGAGGCGCTCGGGGTTGATGAACTCACCGCACTGCTCGCAGATGTCGCCCTCCCCCTCCTCGATGCGGTGAAGTGCGCGATCCACCTGTCTCAGCTCTTCCCGGGCCTCGATATCCAGGCCGTCCACCACTTCGTCGTTCTGCCGCTGGATGGCCTGTTCGGCAAAGTCGGCCTCAAGGGGGCCGTTATCGCGGTGCTGATGGGCGGAATACTTGTCGATGCGCGCCTTGAGCTCACGACGCAGATCGGTCAGGAATTCGATGCGATCGGTCATAGGTGTACCTCGCTCAATCGAGAACCGTACTCTGGTAACTATAGGTGCTCAGGCCGGAATTGACCCATATCAGTCATTAGACCGTGATTCCCTCCATTTGTCCCGCAGAAAGCATTTTGACCTTCACGTTCACGCCTCCGGACCGCACCGGCCGAAACTGCGCTAAAGTCATCGTGTGGTCGTACCCATTTTTCACATTCATTGCGCACCCGGACGCCGAAGGAGCGTGACCGTGTTACACCGTTTATGGATGATGGCAGCGCTGGCTCCGCTCCTGCTGGCCGGATGTGCCGCCTGGAGTCCTTCGCCGGAGACACCGGCACCGATGCACTCGATCCTCAACACCCCGGTTATCGACAGCGGGACCGGGCGCCCCACTACCGTGGAAGCGCTGGCCGCACAGTGGCGGGACGTGGATGTGGTGATCATCGGCGAGCTGCACGGCCATAACGGCTCGCACCTGCTGGAAGCCCGCATGCAGGCAGCGCTGTATGCCGAACACCCGGATCAGGTCCTGTCACTGGAACCGTTCAATGTGGACCACCAGTCCGTGCTGGACCGGTATCTGGCTGGCAAGCTGGGTGAAGCCGAGATGATTGACGACGCCGAGGCCTGGAAGAACTACCGCGCCGGTTACCGGCCGTTGGTGGCGTTTGCCGCAGAACTGGGTTTGCCGGTGATCGCCGCCAACGCGCCCGCCCTGGCGGTTCGCTGCGTCGGTCGGGAGGGTCCCGACGCGCTGACCCGGCTAGATCCGGCCCTGCAGGCGCTACTGCCCGAGCAACCTTTCCTGAGTGATCCGGCGTACCGAGAGAGGTTCTTTGAGGCGATGGGCGGGCATGGCCGTGGCAGCGGTGACGACAATCCGCTGGAGAATCGCTACAGGGCGCAGCTGTTGCGCGACAACACCATGGCCAGTCGCATCCTGCACGCCCTGCAGGACCACCCCGGCGCCCAGGTGCTCCACATCACCGGCGTGTTCCACAGCGAGGACCGGCTGGGCACCGTGGCCCTGCTGAAGGCGCGGGACCCGGAGTTGGAGATACGGGTGCTGACACCGGTGACGGTCGACAACCCGACGCACCCGTCCTATAACGCGGACGACTTGAGCGGCGGCGACGCGATCTACCTGCTGGCACCCTTGCCACCGGAGTACCTGGATCAGGCGCGGATGATCGACGCTATTCGCCAGCAATTCTCCGATGCCCGGGACATGACGTGTCCCTGACGCCGGTGCGCCGGTTCCGGCGAATCGATCAGAACCGGGCGCCGGGGATGTCGATGCCGGCTTCGTCCTCAGGCACGATCTCCGTTTCCATCAGGGCGCCGGCCAGCCAACGCTCCATGGATTCGTGATGCCGCAGGCGCGCCGCGTACTGCTGGGCCCCGTCCGACAGCGGCGTGCCATAGGTCAGGAAGCGCCACGCCACCGGCGCATAGAAGCAGTCGGCGATGGAGAAGTCGCCGAACAGCCAGGGGCCATGCTCGCCATAACGGGTGGTGCAGTCGGTCCAGATCCGGTCAACCCGCTCGACGTCCGCCTTGGCGGCATCGGTCAGTTCGATGAGGCGCCGGGCCCGGCAGTTCATGGGCATTTCCGAACGCAGGGCCGACAGACCGGAATGGATTTCGGCGCAAACCGCACGGGCGTGTGCCCGGGCGCGCAGATCGGCCGGCCAGCCCCGACCGTCCAGGTAGGCTTCGGAGACGTATTCGCAAATGGCCAGCGAGTCCCACACGGTCAGACCGCCGTCGATCAGGACGGGCACCCGGCAGGTTGGGGAGTAGCGCCCGAGCCGGACTTTCAGGCCGTCCTGCTGGAGCGATTCCTGGATCTCCTCGAACTCGAGGCCGAAGGCCGACATCAGGAGCCAGGGCCGCAGGGACCAGGATGAATAGTTCTTGTTGCCGATGACCAGTTGCATCAGGTTCTCCTCTTGCTGATGTGCCGGGTGAGGCCCGACAACGACACGGCTCCGGTCCGGAACATCACGTCATCCCTGCTCGTTATCGGAATCGTTCGAATATAGCATCGATCGTCCCCCGAACACATCGCGTCCGGGCCGTCTGTCCATGGAAGCGACCTGTTCAAGGGGCCTGCCGCTCCCTATGCTGACGGTTCAACCCTCAGCGACAAGGAGATTGCATAATGGGCGTTCAATCCAAGTGGTTAGCCGGTCTGACGTTGGTGATGGCAACGGGACTGGCCCACGCCAGACCCGCTCCGGACGATGCGTCGGTTTATTTCATCACGCCCGAGGACGGGGCGACGGTCAGCTCGCCGGTGACGGTACGATTCGGTTTGAAAGGCATGGGCGTGGCGCCGGCCGGCACCGACAAGGCGAACACCGGCCACCACCACCTGCTGATTGACGTGGACAGCCTGCCACCCAAGGGCCAGCCGATCCCGTCCGACGACCATCACAAGCATTTCGGCGGCGGCCAGACCGAAACCGAACTGGACCTGGCCCCGGGCCAGCACACGCTGCAACTCCTGGTGGGGGACCAGAATCACATCCCCTTCGACCCACCGGTGGTCTCGAAGAAGATCACGATTACCGTAACGGAGTGATCCCGGCCCCCGATCCAGTCCGTCAGCTGACGGACTGGATGGTCCGATTCGACGGTGTGGTCTTCAGGGCCTGGTTACTGTCGGCATCGATGGTGTAGCTGCCGGCTTTCACCGTGTCGACAAAGCGCCAGTCGGAACGGGCTTCGTCCTGGGTCAGGGTCAGCTTGAGGTAGCCGCGCTGGCTGGCATTGCTGTATTGCAGGTCATCGATCAGGGTGACCAGCGCCTCTTCAACCTGGGCAATGCTGTCCGGGGGAACCTGCAGGTACGTCTCCAGCCCGGGTGAACTGACAGACGCCGTCGCGAACTCCACGCCCACGGCCGTGCCACCATTACCGGCGTCCAAGTGCAGGTTGTTGGCCCAGGCGTTGTGGGTGTCCCCGGCCAGGACGACCAGGTTTTTGTTGGCCTCATTGAATATCTTGAGCACCTGCTCCCGCTCGTAGTAGTAGCCGTCCCAGGCGTCGAGGTTGTAGGGGAGCACGTCCTTGATCCGCGTTTCTTCGTCGCTGCTCACCGACGAGGGATCGTTATCGTAGCGCTGCTTGATATCCACCAACTCCTGAATCGCCTCTATGATCGCCAGCGTATCGCCACTCTTGTAGGCCACCAGCAGCTCGGCCGGGAACAGCATCCGTCCCATCAGCACCTGCTGCCCGAGTACCTGCCAGCGTGCGGTGGACAGTTGCACCTTGTTGCTCAGCCAACTGAACTGCTCGGCGCCGATCATCTCCCGGTTCGTATCTTCGACGGCCGCTTCGAATGCAGCCTTATCAATGCCGCCGGAACCGTCCAGGTAGTTGTCGTAGTCGAGCTGCTCGTCCCGGGCAATCAGCCGGGTGTCGAGCATGTAGAGGCTGGCCAGGTTGCCGAACTCGAAACTGCGGTAGATGGTTTCGATGTTGTCTTCACTGGCCGGGCGCACCGGCATCCACTCGAAATACGCCTGCAACGCCTGCATCTTGCGTTCCTGGTAATCCCCTTCCGAAGATGGCTGGTGGTTCTCGGCGCCGTTTTCCCAGGCGTCGTTGGCCACTTCGTGGTCGTCCCACACCGCGATGAACGGCCACCGGGCGTGCACCGCCTGGCAATCGCCGTCCGTCCGGTAGAGTGCGTAGCGGGCCCGGTACTCGTCCAGCGTCAGCAGCTCGGTGTTGTTGTCGTCCGGCAGGGCCCGGCCAATGGCCTCGGCACCGTCGGTGCCGTACTGGCCCTCGCCGTATTCGTACAGGTAATCCCCCAGGTGCAGGACGGCGTCCAGATCCGTTTCCTTCGCGATCTCGGCATACACGTTGAAATAGCCGGCCGGGTAGTTGGCGCAGGATACGACGGCAAAGGCCGCCTGCTCCACCGAGCCTTTCGGCAGCGTCTTCGTTTGCCCGACGGGAGAGGTGCCCGCTTCATTGGATTTGAAGCGGTAGTAATAGGTGGTGCCGGCCGAGAGATTGAGCACGTCCACCTTCACGGTAAAGTCGTTGCCGGCCGTCGTGGTGGTGGTGCCGGAATGCACCAACTGGTTGAACCCCTCGTCTTCGGCCACTTCCCAGCCGACCGACATGGCACCGGTGTTGCCATCCATCGGCGTCAGCCGGGTCCAGAGAATCACCCGATCCTGGAGTGGATCGCCGCTGGCCACACCATGGTTGAAACCGATCGCCCGCTCCCGGTCTTCCGAGGTGGAACCGGACAGGCAGCCCGACAGGCCAGTGGATATCGCCAGTGCGCCGGCGCTCAGGGCCGATACGCGCAGGAATTCACGGCGGGTCAAACGCTTCATGACAAGTCCTTTTGCTGTGGAGTCTGTGATGAGGGCCCAGTGTTGCGCCCAACAATGACAATTCCATGGCGACAGCGCCCTGCCATGGTTTTACAAAGCCCAGAGAATACCCAAGGCATCCACCGCAAAAACAGTGCCGTATCCGGCGTCAGTCATCGAATCTGACAGGTTTGGCGCTGCACCAGTAGGGGGAGCCCAGTCACGAAACGCACATAATCAGTGCGGATTTCAGACCGAGCCACCCTGAATGGAGCGACTGGCGTCGAGGTGTAAGGCGGCCTGCGGGGGTTTGGACGAGGTTGGCACCCACTTTGCTCACTTGCCCAGCCGGATGCGGGGCGTCCACGATTCATGACAATCTGGCGGCAACACCAGGAAACAGTGGGTGCCCCGTCTGGTGAGACGATCTATTCAATTGTCTTGCTTAATGTTAAATGATGCAATTGATGCACCGATACAGCGTGCCTTTCCCCAGCGTACCTGATAGCGTCTTTGCCGAGCACTTCTTCACCCACACAAGGACGTTTTACTGAAACGTTCGACTCTATGACGTCATCGCTATCGTTCCGTTGTACCGCGCGGAAAACCGTCCTGGCGTGGATACTCGCAACGCTGCCGTTCCGCTGCGTGGCCATGACGTCGTCAGTGAATATCACCAGCGGCAGCTGGCCGCCCTACCTGGAAGACACCCCGTCACACGGCATCATTGGCCAGATTATCGACGAGGCGTTCGCCGAGGAAGGCATGGCCGTCCGATGGGGTTTCTTCCCCTGGGCCCGATCCTTCCGGCTGGCACAGAAAGGTATCTGGGACGGCTCCGCCGCCTGGGCCTGCACACCGGAGCGCGCGCCGGACTTCTACTTCAGCGACGCCATCATTCCGGTCAGACTGGCCTTCTTTTACCGCCGCAGCGATCCCATTGACTGGACCACCATCGACGACCTGAAGGGCCTGCGCATTGGTCTCTCGCGGGACTACCATTATGGCGACACCATCAACCAGGCCATCGCCAATGGAACCCTGGAATCGGAGATTGCCCGCTCCGACGACATCAACTTCCGCAAACTGCTGGCCGGCCGCATTGACCTCTTTCCCATTGACGTGGCCGTAGGGCGCCGCCTGCTGGCCCGGTCTTTCACCCAGGATGAGATTGCCCGGCTCGCCGTTCATCCCCGGGTTGTGTACGCCACCCAACTGCGCCTGATGCTGTCGCGCCACGTGGCGGGCAACGAAGCACGGTTGCAGCAGTTCAACAAGGGCCTGCAGGCCCTGCGCCTGCGGGGCCGGATCGATGCGATCATGGCGCACGCCGCCAGCGAACTTCCCTATCCGGTCACACTCTACGGTGACGAGCCCGATCCGGCCGAGTGCAACTTCGCCCAGGCCCCCGAGAGCGACGTTCCAGCCCCCGGTACGGGCGCCCAGTAGGGCCAGGCGGCCCCCTGACCGCCGCCGTCTCGCAATGTCGCGCCTACCGACTACCCTTTAGGGAAGAGATCGCCCCCCGCTGTTCCCAGAAGGATCTGACAGATGACACGCACACCCAGGCGCTTTTCCCTGGCGCTGCTGATCTCGCTCGCGATCACCCTCGGCATGCTGGTGCTGACCGTCGCGCTGATCTACCAGGCGCACCGGGGCATGGAGTCCGCCAAGCTCGCGGCCACCTCGGATTCCGCCGAGGAACTGGTCCAGGCCGTCAACGATCGGATCCATGCCATCACCACGCCCCCCATGACGGCGCTGATGGTGCTGCGGGACAGCGCCCTCACGACGGCGCGTACGCTCCATGAGCGTCTGGGACGCCTGTCGGTACTCGCCGACGTCCTGCGGGTAAACCCGATCGTGGATGCCATCTACGTGGGGTATCCGGACGGTGATTTCTTCCTGCTCAGGCGCGTCCCGGAAGACCGCGGCAAACTGCCGGCGCAAACACCAGAGACGACCCGCTACATCCTGCAGACGGTCTCCGTGGACGCGGGCGGCAGACGCACGGCGGATCTGCGCTACTACAACGATCGCCTGCGCCTGTTGGACCAGCGCGCCAATCCGGACCAGGACTACGACCCGCGCACCCGGGGCTGGTACCAGCAGGCCCTGACCGCGGGCGGGATGACCCTGACCCGCCCCTACATGTTCTACACCACACGGGCCGTCGGCATGACCCTGGCGCAGGCCGCTCCCAACGGCGATGCGGTCGTGGGCATCGATGTCACCGTCTCCGCCCTAAGCCATCAGCTCGAGGATCTCAAGCTGACGCCACACACCGAGATCGCCATCGTCGACCAGAAGGGCCAGGTGGTGGCCTACCCCGACCACGACCGCATGATCGCCGGCAGCCAGGAGGCGCCGGACCTGGCCCAGCTCAGCGACCTGGCCGTGCCGGCGCTGGACCGGGTCCAGGCCATGCCGGTCAGTACCCAGGCGCGCCAGTTCACCAGCCATGGCAGCCAGTGGTTCGGCATCTCCGCCGACCTGCGTTCCATCCACACCGCCGGGCTGCGCATGCTGATCGCCATACCGGCGGACGAGCTGATGGCGGACGTGTGGCAGTTGGTCCGCGACCAGTTGCTCATCGCCCTGATCATTGTGCTGATACTGCTGGCCGTGGGCGCCCTGCTGGGACGCCAGTTGGGGCGCCCGTTGCAGCGGCTGGCCAATGAAGTGGAAGCACTGGCCCGTTTCCGGTTCGATACGCCGATCAGCAGCGGTTCCCGGATCCGTGAAGCCCACAAACTCGGCTCGGCCCTGACCGACATGTCCGGCACCATCCGCAGCTTCCAGTCGATCTCGCTGACCCTGAACCGGGCCCGGGACCTGTCCGGTCTGCTGCACGGCATCCTCAACGAGCTGATCAGCATCCTCAATGAGAAGCACGGCCGTATCTTCCTGTACCGGGAGCCCACCCACGAGCTGGAAATGGCCGCCGCCGTAGGCCCGACCGAATGGCAGCGCATCGACAACATCCTGCCCGAGCAGACCGACCACGACATCATTCGCACCCTGCGCCACACGGTGACCGACCACGCCGTCTATGCCGTGCTGCGAAACCGGGAGCAGGCCCTGGTGGGCGTCTTGATGATCGACCTGGACGACGTGCACTTCGAAGCCATGGACGAACACCTGATCCGCTTCGTCCACGAGATTGCCGGCTCCGCCGCCGTGGCCATCGAGACACGCCAGTTGATCGAGAGCCAGCAAAGCCTGATCGAGGGGGTCATCCGCCTGATTGCCGATGCCATCGACGCCAAGTCCCCCTACACCAGCGGCCACTGCGAGCGGGTACCGCAACTGGCGAAAATGCTGGTGGACCAGGCGGAGCGCTCGGACGATCCGACGTTTGCAGGCTTCAGCATGAACGAGCGGGAGAGGTATGAATTCCACATCGGCGCCTGGCTGCACGACTGCGGCAAGATAACCAGCCCCGAATACGTGGTGGACAAGGCCACCAAACTGGAAACCCTCTACAACCGCATCCACGAGATCCGCACCCGCTTTGAAGTGCTGTATCGGGACGCCGAAATCCGTTATCTCGATGCGCGGATCGCCAGCGAGGATGAGGCCGAAGCCCGCCGGCAGCGGGACGCAACCCAGGCGGCCCTGCAGGAGGAATTTGCTTTTATCGCCCAGTGCAACCAGGGGGGCGAGTTCATGGCCGACGCCGATATCGCAAGGCTCGACCACATCGGGGATCGCCGCTGGCAACGGTATTTCAGTGACCGCCTCGGGTTGTCCCACGACGAAGCCCTGCGCTTCGAAGGACGTCCCGAGCCGACACTGCCAACGGAAGAGAAATTGCTGGACGACAAGCCGGAGCACCAACTGCCCTGGGCGGAGGGGCGCCGGCCGCCGGTCACCCGGGACGACCCGCGCAATCGCTGGGGATTCGACATGGTCCTGCCGGATGTGGCCTACGACTACGGCGAACGCTACAATCTCTCAATCCGCCGCGGCACCCTGACGCCGGAGGAGCGCTTCAAGATCAACGAGCACATCGTGCAGACCATCATCATGCTCGACGCCCTGCCGTTGCCGGACCGGCTGGCCCGGGTGCCCCGCTTTGCCGGAACCCACCACGAAAAGATGAACGGCACGGGCTACCCGCGCCGCCTCACCGGCGATGAACTCAGCATTCCGGAAAAAGCCATGAGCATTGCCGACATCTTCGAGGCGCTGACGGCCGTCGACCGCCCTTACAAGGAAGGGAAAACCCTGACCCAGTCCCTCGATATCCTGCATCGAATGGCGCTCGAGGGGCATGTGGATCCGGAGATGTTCAACCTGTTCCTGCGCTCCGGCGTGTATCTGGATTACGCCCGGCGCTTCCTGGCCCCGCAACAGATCGATGAGGTCGATATCGACCGGTACCTGGTCGGGGAAAAGGCGTGACGGTCAGTGACCTTTCACCTTCTGCTTACCACAGCGTTCGCAGCGGTAGACCGTGATCAGCTTGCCCGATTTTACATCGAACTGCTTGCCCTGGCAGATCACCCACTTGTGAATGTCATGCTGGCAAAGACCTATGCGGGACACTTTACCCGCGGGTTTTCGGAATGGAATGACGTCGCCCATGGCTGCTTACTCAGGTTGCCGAATTCTGAGCATATACCTGCCGGACGGGCGCGGGAAGACAGCCGATCCATCTTTGTAAAAAGTTAAATGATGTAACGGTTGTATGCTGCCGGATGCCTTGCCGGTGAAGAGCTGCTATCGTCGGTGCCGGCGGCCTGCGCGGGCGCACTTGCCCCTGTGCAGATTCGATACGGCAAGGAAGCGACAAACGCCATGTTACACCCCGTTTTGCGATCGCATGTCCACCAGAAACTGATCGGCCCGGCCACTCTCCTGGTGATGCTCTGGAGCATCAGCCTCGAGGCTGAAACCGTCCGCCTGACCAACGGCGACTGGCCGCCCTATCTGTCGGAGAAGCCGCCGTACGGTTTCGTCAGCGACATCATCCGCCGCGCCTTCGCGGTTGAAGGTATTGACGTCGAATGGGGCTTCTTCCCCTGGTCGCGCTCCTACATCCTGGCCCGCGACGGTCACTGGGACGGCACGGCCGCCTGGTCCTGCTCGCCGGAGCGTGCCGCCAGCTTTTACTACAGCGCCCCCATCACACCCATCCGCTACGTGTTCTTCCACCGGGTCGATCGCGACTTTGACTGGCATCACGCCGATGACCTGCGAGGGCTGCGTGTGGGCCTGACCCAGGACTATTTCTATGGCGAGGTGATCGAGCAGGCCCGGGCCCAGGGCTGGATCGACGCCGACACCACCACCTCGGACCCGGTGAACTTTCGCAAGCTGCTGGCCGGCCGCATCGACCTGTTTCCCATCGACGCGCGCGCCGGACTCCGGATCCTGCAGCAGAACTTCACACCGGAGGAAGCCCGACAGATTACCTATCACCCCCGCGTGCTCCACGCGGCCTACCTGCACCTGCTGCTGACGCGGGCCCTACCCGCCAACCGCGGTCGCATGGCGGCTTTCAATGACGGCCTTCAGCACCTCCGCGCGGAGGGCCTGGCCGCCCTCCAGCCGGCCCTGGAGCCATTGCCCAGGCCGCTGGAAGAAAACACCGCTGAAGTTCCCCGGCATTGCCCGTTCAACGCCCCCCCCGGACAACCCTGACCGGCATGTTATAGTGATGTCTCCATTCCAGAACTGACATCGCTCCATGTCCGCCAATACCATTGAGATCAACCGCCAGCGGCATCGCTTCGACGGCCGTGAATCCGTCTGGCTGTTCGGCTATGGCTCGCTGATTTTCAAAGCCGATTTCCCCTACCTGGAACGCCGTCCCGCGGCTATCGAAGGCTGGGTGCGCCGCTTCTGGCAGGGTTCCCATGATCATCGCGGAACGCTGGAATCGCCGGGCCGGGTGGTGACCCTGATCGAACAGCCCGGCGCCACCTGCCGTGGCATGGCCTATCGGATTTCGCCGGATGTGTTCGACCATCTCGATGTGCGGGAGAAAAACGGCTACCTGCGCTTCACCACGCCGCTGTATTTCGAGAATGGCGAGCAGGCCGAGGGACTGGTGTATATCGCCACGCCCGACAACACGGCTTTTCTGGGACCGGCCCATGAACGCGACATTGCCCGCCAGATCGCCGGCGCCCACGGCCCCAGCGGCCCCAACGACGAATACCTGCTGCGCCTGGCGGAGGCCCTGCGGGAACTGGCAGACGACGATGCCCATGTTTTCGGCATCGAACGTTACCTGCAACATCCGGAATAAGCGGGCTGTCGGCACCTCACCGCATCATCGAGAAGCCCCGATCAGCGGTCCCCGCAATGCTCTTCGTAGGACTGCCGGTAGTTCCGGCGCAGGCGGTCGCCCTCTTCGCCGCTCAGGAAGACCGTCTCGCCCTGGTCGTTGAGGCGGTAAAAGCGGTTGATGGTTTTCATGTGGCGGAGTTCGGCGAGCATTCTGCGACAGGCTTCATCGCGTTTCTCACTGGCGGCCTCGCGCTTGGCCGCCGCCTGCTCCTCGGCCCTCCGCTCGTCCTGGCGCCGGCGGAAGAACTCGTCGAGCTCCCGGATCCGGGCGGCGCTGTCCTCCCCGGCACCGTTCAGGCGCCGGGGCGACTCGATCTGCCTTTCACGGGCGTCGGCGTTGGCGGGCGGCCGGTCGCCAAAATGGACCTGCCCCTGGGCGTCCGTCCACTGGTACACTTCCGCATGCAGTGGGAGCACGGCCAGTGCCAGCAGGGAGAGGGTCATGAGCTTGCGCATGATCATCATCCTTGAAATGGCCAACACCGGGCCAATATAAGGGCATTCCATTCCGGAATGGCCGGCCACGTGTCAGCCGTCGTTGAACAACCTCTGCGTCTTGCTGCAGATCAATGTATCGTAACGCCCGGCATGGCAAAAAACACGATAGGATTCAGTGCATGTTTTTAGCAATCTTCTTCGGGGCCCTGATCGGCTACCAGATTGGCCGCCTGCCGGGCCTGATCGTTGGTGCCGTCGCCGGCTACTTCATCAGTAATGCCCTGCGCAACAAGCTGCGCTCCGGCATTTTCAACATCCAGTCCCAGTTCCTGGAAAGCACATTCGCCGTTATGGGCGCCCTATGCAAGGCCGACGGCGTCGTCACCGAGGACGAGATCCAGGTGGCGGAGACCCTCTTCAACCGCCTGCACCTCTCCGGCGAGCAACGGGAATCCGCCAAGGTCGCCTTCCGTCGGGGCAAGGAAGCGGATTTCGACCTGGATGCGGAGCTGGAACAACTGCTGCGCGTGACCCGTGGCAACCAGGCCTTGCTGCAGATGTTCCTGCAGGTCCAGGTGTCGGCCGTGGCCGCCGATGGCGCCATCCATCCGGCCGAGCACGAAATGCTGCTGCGCATCGCCCGCAAGCTGGGCCTGCCGGAATCCCAGATCGACCAGCTCGAAGCGATGATGCGCGGCGCCTACAGTGGTGCCGGCAGCTCGGCGGGCGCCGGTCCTTCCAGCGGCCGGAAGCTGGCCGATGCCTATAAGGTGTTGGGGGTATCCGAAGACGCCAGCGATGCCGAGGTGAAACGCGCCTATCGCAAGCTGATGAGCGAGAACCACCCGGACAAGCTGGCCGGACGCGGCCTGCCTGAGAGCATGCGGGAGATGGCCGAAGAGAAGACCCGGGAGATCAGCAACGCCTACGACGTCATCAAGGCAGCCCGGGCGGCCTGACAGCACCTCCCCCTCCCCGGCCCGCCCGGAGCCTCAGAAGAAATAGCGGGCCGCGGCCGCCGCCGCGATCCCCGCAGCGATCGAGGGCAGCGGCTTGTGCAGCACCAGCATCAGTACCGCCGTTGTTCCCAGCGCGGCCCGTGCGCCAATATCGCCGGTGATGGCCATGGGCGTGAGGATGGCGATCAGCACCGAGCTGGCCATGGTGTTGATGAAGCTCTCGATGCGCGGGTTGATGGTCACGTAGGACATCAGGAAAGGCCCGCCCCAACGGGTCGCCAGCGTCACCAAGGCCATAATGGCGATGATGGCAAGGATGCCCTGCGACGAGGTTTCAATGCTCATCGGTCTTGCGCTCCAACCAGAAAAAGCCCACCACGCCACCGGCCAGCGCGCCCACGACCACATGCGTATGCGGCGGTAACCACCAGTAGGCCGCCATCGCAGCCACAGCGGCCACGATCCAGGCCAGCAGGACCCGTGGGTTCTTGCGTCCACCCAGCGCCATGGCCAGCAGGAAGCAGCCCAGCACCATGTCCAGACCGAACTGCTCCGGATGGGCCAGCATGCCGCCGAAATAGACCCCCAGTAACGTGCCGATCAGCCAGGCCAGCCACAACACCATGCCACCACCGAGGATGACCTCCAGGTTGCGGCGGCCATTCTGGTAGTCCTGCGCGGAAATCGCCCAGTTGGCGTCGGTCAGCACCAGCAGGAGTCCGTAGCGCCGGGGCGTTGGCATGTCACGGAGCATGGGATAGAGCGAAGCGCCCATCAGGATGTGGCGGGAGTTGATGGCAAAGGTGATGGCCATCAGCGGCAACAGCGCCACCTGATCGCCCCAGAGCTCGAGGGCGGCAAACTGGGAGGCGCCGGCAAACACCAGCGCGCTCATCAGCGTGGCTTCCAGCGGCAGAATGCCTTTCTGGACGGCAGCCAGGCCAAACGCGGTGCCGAAGGCCACCACAAACAGGGATATGGGCAACAGACGCAGGAACTCCCCACGTACCCGTGCCGGATCCAGTCGGTAAACCACTGAGGGCGATGAACTATTCATCAATGCAAGCTAATGAAACCTGTGTAGCGAACGTATAGGTACTTACCGAAGCCGCCGCACGGCGGGAAGCCTCAGCGGCAGGACGCGCCGGCATTCGAATGGATAATACAGCGGATCCAGGGAAGTGCTTCGGGGTAGTGCGCCGTATCCAGCACGAACTCCTGGCCCCGGGCCACGGCCTGGAGCACCACACGATGGGTCTCGCGCTGCCAGCGCTCGAGCTTGGCATGATAGGTCAACGGCACCTGCCCATCCCGCGGGTGGAACCAGCGTGGCAGCACCCAGATGCCCGGCCGGGTAGCCCGGCGGTCGGTCAGCTGCAGCGACGCCCGGTGCCGTTCAAACCAGCCGGCGCCGGGCAGCACTGGCGGGTCGTCGTCCAGCGTCAGGGCATCCGATGCCAGGTACAGGGTATTGACCGGATCGTCCTGCCACCGGAAATGCGGATGGTAACGGGCCCAGGTCAGCTGATCGCCGGCCAGCGTATCCACCGCGTGCATGGCCCCGACCTGCAGCCATCCCCAGATGACGTGCCGGGCGGGCTCGGTCGGATCGAACCGCCAGCCACCGTCCGCTTCGATGACCGGTCGGAACAGCCCGAAGAAGACAAACAGGTCGCCCTCCGCAACGCCCTGGTTCCTGAGGTGACCCTGGGCTGCGCCACTCTGGCCGAAAAGCGGCCGCCAGCCACTCTGGCGCGGCAATGCCCCGGCGTTGAGGTCCGGATCGATGTGGGCGCCGCTGGCTGCCGACAACCGCTGCCGGGTGAGCTGGTCGACGGCCTCTCCCAACGACAGTCCGTGATGGACGATATCGCCGAAAGACACGGTCGACCGCGCATCCGGAATGGGTAACGACAACAATCGGCCGTCGGGCAGGATGGGGCTGGGACAGCCGCCGGAACTGGAATCGAACCCCTTGCGGCTGAAGATGATGCGCCGCGGGATCATAGCCAGCGCGGCACCCGGGCCTGGTACTCGCGGTAGGCATCGCCGTAGAGCCGGGCCAGCGCCTGTTCCTCGGCCCTGGCCTGACGGACGATCACGACAACCCCTACCATCAGGCAGACCAGCGAGAACACGCTGGGCAGCGCCAGGAAGAACCCCACCTGCCCCAGCATGATGGCCATGAACAGTGGATTGCGGCTGCGCCGGAATGGCCCGCTGGCCAGCAGATGCCCGTGACGCTGGCTGTCGATGCCCGAGCGCCAGTCCTCATGCATGTACGCCTGCACGTAATCGATCAACGAGAACGAGGCCAGTAACAGCACCGCGCCGCTCGCCAGGACGAACGGCTCGAAGAGCGCGGGAAAGACACCGAGCCAGGGATCGATATCGACAAAGATCCGTGCCACGCAGACGACCAGGATCGCCGCCCGGAAAACATTGAAGATGTGCCGGTGCCACCAGGTCCTGCTGCCCCGCGCCCCATAGTTGATGTGGGAAAACCGCATGCGCTCGAACAGCCCCAGGCTGCGGCTCGTGTAGTGCAGTCCGATCATGAGGAAATAGATCCCCAGGAAGTGTTTTACCAGCAACTCGATCGAACTCATCCCGGACGTTTCTCCCACTGACAACGCATGATCTGGACTGACGGAATAGGAGCTTAGCGAGAAACGCGCCGGCCTGAAACCGGAATCCCCCGCGCTGTTTCCCAATATGACATTCAGCCACCTTCGGGGATCGGCTAGAGTTCGACATACACATCATCACGGGACCGAACATGACTGCCCAGGAACGCCCCACGCCGATCCATGCCTTCACCGACGACGCCCTCGGCAAGCACGACGCAACCGCCCTGGCCGCCCTGATCCGCCGGGGCGACATCAGTGCCCGTGAAGCGGTGAATGCCGCCATCCAGAGGGCCCAGGCGGTGGAGCCCCAACTGCATGGCATCGCGACTCCCGACTACGAAAACGCGCGGCGGCAGGCAGCCTGTACCGGAAACGGGGTGTTTGCCGGCGTCCCCACGCTGATCAAGGACAATACGGACGTCCGCGGACTGCCCACCGGACACGGCTCCCTGGCCGTGCGTTCGGGGCCGGCGTCACACACCAATGCGTTTGCGCAACAGTTCCTGGCACAGGGCCTGATCAGCATCGGCAAGAGCACCCTGCCGGAGTTCGGCTTCAATGCATCCACCGAACCGGCCCATACCGAGGCCACGCGTAATCCCTGGAACCCGGCCTATTCCAGTGGCGCCTCCAGCGGTGGGTCGGCGGCCCTGGTGGCTGCGGGCGTCGTGCCCATCGCCCACGCCAACGACGGCGGCGGCTCAATCCGCATTCCGGCGGCCTGCTGCGGGCTGGTAGGGCTGAAGCCCACCCGTGGCCGACTGGTCGACGGCGAGGCGGCGCGGGCGTTGCCGATCAATATCATCGGCGAAGGCGTGGTCACCCGCACGGTCCGGGACACGGCGAATTTCCTGGCCGGCGCCGAGCGCTACCACCAGAACAGACGGTTACCGCCCGTTGGTGAGGTGCTGGGTCCGGGGAAGCGGCGCCTGCGCATCGGCCTGGTGCTGGATTCCGTCACCGGTGAGGCCACCGACCCGCAAACCCGTCAGGCCGTCGAAGCAACGGCCCGTCTGCTCGCCGGACAGGGCCACGCGGTCATGCCGGTCGACGTTCCGGTGGCCGCCAGCTTCGCCGATGACTTCGCCCATTACTGGTCCAGCCTGGCGTTCCTGATGACCCGCTTCGGCCATCGCATCCTGGACCGGAATTTCCAGCCGGAACACGTCGATGGCCTGACCCGCGGCCTGGCGGACCGCTTCCGCCGCCAGCTGCATCGCGCGCCCGGAGTGCTCTGGCGGTTGTATCGCAGCCGGAAGCAGTACGCCGAGGGACTCGAGAGGATGGGCGTGGATGTGGTGCTGTCGCCGGCGCTGGCCCACACCACGCCCAAGCTGGGCTATCTCAGCCCGGACCAGCCATTCGAGACATTGTTTGCGCGCCTGCGCCGCTACGTCGCTTTCACGCCCCTTGCCAACGCCAGCGGGGCACCGGCGATCAGCCTGCCTGGCGGCCGTACCGCCGACAACCTGCCGATTGCCGTTCACCTGTCCGCCCGGCACGGCGGCGAACGCGACCTGCTGGAACTGGCCTTTGAGCTGGAGGCGGTGGCACCCTGGCCATCTCTGGCGACGGCGGAATCGCCTATCCGGTCACAGCTCGACAAACCGGCCTGAACACGGCGCCTCAAGCGTCCGGAAGCCGTGCTACTATGGAGAGGGCACTCGCCCGCTCCCCGGCTGCCCTGCCTATACAGCACCGCGGCCCCGGAGCCGGCGCGCTGCCGCACTGACGTCGTCGGCAGAGTCCGGGCGCTCGCCATTCCGCTCCGCCCTTCTCCTGCCAGGTCCGCTGTCCACAAAAGGTTACCAAGGAATGAATCCCCGATCCCGCTTGCAGGACGCAAGTGCCTTCCCCCTTACCCTACTGCTCGTCCTGATCCTGGGACTGTCTGCATCGACAGCCGGAGCCGCGGAAGTGCCCACCGGACCGGTACCGGACTGGGTTACTCCGATAGACATCCCTGTCGTGGAATCCGACGGTCATGAAGGGTCCGGCAGCACCGACGTCCTGCTTTTCGACGAGCAGCTGAACCTGACAGGTGATACGCCACGACAGTTCTTTCACCTTGCCAATCACATCCGCAACGCCGAAGGGTTGCAGGACAACAGTTCCCTGTCCGTCACCTACGACCCGGATTACGAATCCATCGTGATCCACCGCATCCGCATCCATCGCGACGGGCGTGTCATCGACCGGCTGCCCACGGCCGACTTCCAGATCTACCAGCGGGAATCCAACCTGGAACGCCAGCTCTATAACGGTAACCTCACCGCGCACACGGTGCTGGATGACCTGCGCGTGGGCGATACGGTGGAGTACAGCTATTCCGTCATCGGCAACAATCCCGTTTTCGACGGACGCTACTCGGCGTTCCTGCCCCTGCAGTGGAGCGTTTCCCTGGCCCGACACTCACTGCGCATCCTCGTGCCGGAAACCCAGCCACTGACACTGCAGGCACGCCCCGGTCGGGCCGACTTCGAGCAGACCCGCCAGGATGGCATCATCGAATACCGCCGGCAGCGGGACAATGTGCCGGGCCAGAACGTCGACAGCGAAGCCCCAGGCTGGTACGTCGACAAGCCCACCGTCACACTCAGCGAATTCAGCGGCTGGCCGACGATCCATCAATGGGCATCAAGGCTGTTCCGCATCCCCGACCATCCGGCGCCTTCCGTGCGGGCCCTGGCGGACGACATCCGCGCCAGGACCCAAACACCGGAACAACGTCTGACCGCCGCGCTGTCGTTCGTGCAACAGGACATCCGCTACGTGGGGATTGAGCTGGGTGCCGGGTCGCACCAGCCGTCAGAGCCATCGCAGACGCTGAAGCGCCGGTTCGGGGACTGCAAGGACAAGACCCTGCTGCTCAACACGCTGCTTCAACAACTGGACATCCCGGCGAACGCCGTGCTGGTCAACACCAGCCTGCGCCAGACCATCGTTGACGAACCCGCCAGCCCGCTACTGTTCGACCACGTCATCACGCGGGCGCAGCTCAACGGCCGATCGTACTGGTTGGACGCCACCGACACGCACCAGCGCGGGGCCCTCGAGTTCCGTACGCCGGCTGTGTTTGGCGCCGGCCTGATCCTCGGTGACGGACCGGATACCCCCCAAGTCATCCGACCTGTCATCCCGGACTCCGCATTCCCCAGCCAGACCGTCACTCAGCGGGTCCTGCTGCCGGAGGACGCCTCGCAAGCCGGGGAACTGATCATCATGACCGAGTTTCGGGGCAGCGAGGCCAGCTACATCCGCGGCCGCATTGCCCGCTCGGGGGAGCAGTTCCACAGCGATTACCTGGACTACTACGAGTCGCTGTATCCAGGCGTTAAAACGTACAGCCCTGCCACCTACCACGACTATCCGGAAGAAAACCGGATGGTCATCGAGGAGCATTACGAGGTTCCGTCACTCTGGGAAAAGGATGAAGACGCCAGTCGCCGGGTGGCGTGGCTCGATGGCGATCAGCTCAGCAACTTCCTCAGCGCACCGGCGACCCGCCATCGCACCGCGCCCTACGCGCTGTTTGATCCCATCCGCCTGCGCCAGGA
Source organism: Marinobacter halodurans (assembly GCF_004327985.1). GTDB lineage: Bacteria > Pseudomonadota > Gammaproteobacteria > Pseudomonadales > Oleiphilaceae > Marinobacter_A > Marinobacter_A halodurans. The sequence goes on along the minus strand of NZ_SJDL01000006.1, from coordinate 146,254 downwards.
CATCAAGGTGGACCTGGGCAGTCAGTGGATGCTGCCGGAAGAACACCAGCGTGTGGACAGCGATTACTTCGACTACCAGCGGGACGTCACCTACACCGGCGGCGTGCTAACGGTCAGTCATCGATTCCGCTCGCAGGCCGATCATGTCCCCGCGACCGACACCGAAGCCTTCATGGCCGACCTGCAGCAGGTGAACGACCTGCGTTACTACGGGCTGCAGGAAACCCTCGACGGCCCCGGCCCGGACGCACCCATCTCACCCTATGGCATCGGCGTGATCGTGGTATCGCTCGTGCTGTTGTTGCTGGTGATCAGCGTGGTGGATTACCTGCGGGACCGCCGCCACGAGAAAACCCTCGACGGCGGCGCCTACTACCCGGTGTCCGTTCCCAAACTCATCCTGCTGAACATCATGTCCCTGGGCCTGTATTCGCTGTTCTGGGGTTACCGGAACTGGGCCTACATCCGGGATCGGGACCAGCGGCCGCTGTGGGCCCCGGTGCGCGCGTTTTTCCTGGGCTTTACACTGTACGGACTGTACGCCGACGCCCGCCGCCAGACCCTGCCGGAAGCGTCACTGCGCTGGCCTACCGCGGCGCTTGCAGTGCCGGCTGTGGCGTATTTTGTCCTGGGCACCCTGACCTCCAGCTCCGTCATATGGGTCTGTTACGGCGCCCTGATCCTGGCCAGCCTTTGCCTGCTGCCGCTGCAGCGTTTCTACAACCAGCTCAACGGGGACAACGACCGCTTCCGCTTCAATTCCCGCTGGCGAGTACGGCATGGGATCCTGGCGCTGTTCTTCGCGGTGATCTTCGCCTTTGAACTGGGCACCACCCTCTACCTGGTGCCGCCCAGTCACGTCATGGCCGGCGACAAGGTTCCCACGAAAGTGCGCCTGTTTCTGGATCGCGAACATCTGCTGACACCCCGCGAAACGCTCATCCAGTTCTATGCGAGCGGTTTCCTGGATTACACGGCCGAGGGCAACGGCCTGACCAGCCAGGGTGTGTTTGCTTACTGGCACGATACCGCATCACGCCTGCAGACCGAGAAGGTCGGGTTCGACGAGATCGCCGATCTCAAGGTGACGCCTGGCAGCCTGAACTCGCCCACACTGGTACAGATCACCCGCACCGACGGGAGCTACTTTACGCTGTTGCTGAGCACGGAAGACAAGGGAGACCAGCGTTTCTCCGATGCCCTGAAGTCACGCTGGCAGGCGCGGGATCAGACGTCCCTGTAGGAGGGGCGCGACGGTCGGCATCACACCGGGTTCAGGGCCGCTTCCTCGTCGGGCCGGAAGACTGACACGCGGTTGCGACCGGCGCCCTTGGCCTCATAGAGTGCCTGGTCGGCACGGGTGAAGATCTGCTTGGTGGCATCGGCCTGGCCAGGGATCAGGGAGCAGACGCCGATGCTTACCGTCAGGCGCAGGATCTCGTCCGACACGCGGAAATCGGTGGCGGCGATGTCCTGGCGGATCTTTTCCGCCACGCGCACGGCGCCCTCCTCCGGAGTGTCCGGCAGCAGGACGACGAACTCCTCGCCGCCATAGCGCGCCGCCAGATCCTGCGGGCGGGTCACGAACTGGCGGATACCCTGGGTGACCATCTGCAGGCAATCGTCCCCCACCAAGTGGCCGTACTTGTCGTTGAACTGCTTGAAGTGGTCGATATCCACCACCAACAGCGAGAGGGGTTGGCCAAACCGATAGGCTTTGACACAGGCCGACTGGAAGGCCCGGTCGAAGTGTCCCCGGTTCTTGAGTCCGGTCAACGCGTCGGTGGCGCTCAGTTCCATCAGTCGTTCGTTGAGGTTCTCCAGGTCCCGGGTACGCTCCTGTACCCGCTCTTCCAGCAACGCGTTGGCTTCCTGCTGGATCTGCAGGCTCTTCTCCTGCGCCAGTCGGGCCTTACGCTCTTCCCGATACAGTTTCTGCTGGGCCTCGAAGTTACGCTTCTTTTCCTTGTTGAGACGATCCGCCAGGGCAATGGACAGCAGGATCACCCCCAGCGCCGATCCGACCTGGGTGGCATTCTCCGTAAACAGGTTCTGCGGCAGCACGGTGAACTTGTTCAGCGCCAGCACCACGCCGCCAAACAGCATGAAGAACCAGGCCACCCCGAAGTAACGGGCCGCGGGATCCTGCTTCAGCCAGCGGACCAGGCCCAGCACCACCATACCGGTGCAGCCGATCGCAGCCAGTATGATCGTCGGGTGAATCATGTATCGGTACGGCACCACCAGGGCCGCCAGGGCAAACACGGCGGACAGCGCCGCGACGATGATCGTCGCCCAGGCCAGCACCGGATGGGTCCGCGGCAGCACCGACAGGAAGCGCATGGCAAAGATGCCGCCAAACGTCACTGTCAGGTTGAGGAAAAAGATGATGGCCTGGTCGTTCCACCAAGTCGCTTCCGGCCAGAGGTACTGGAAGGCCATACCGTGCAGGCTCGCCAGGAACAGCGGCATCGCGGTGATGTAGCCCACGTAGTAGAGGAAGCTGCGTTCGCCCACCGCCAGGAACACGAACAGGTTGTACAGGATCATCACCAGCACGATGCCGTAGTAGGCCCCCTCCAGCAGCAACCGCGGCTGTTCCGAGGCAAAGAACGCCTCCTGGGTCCAGAAGGTCATGGGCAACTGCATCGAACTGGTGGTCTGCACCCGCAGGTACAGGGTGGTGTCCCCCTGCGACGGCACCTCGACCGGGACCAGGAAGTTGCGGTAATGAACGGGCCGAGCGTAGAACGGCTGTTTGTCCCCTAACGACCACGACGTTCTCACCACTTCGTCGACAACCTGGTAAATCTCGATGTTGTCGAGTACCGGATAGGCAATCTCGAGCAGATTATCCACGCGCGTCAGTTGTGGATTCTCGATGCTCAGCCGGAACCAGTAGGCCTGGTCCTGATAGCCCAGGTTGATGTCTTCGCCGGTGTTGCGGGTCCAGTCGGCGGCGTCCAGCTTCAGCACCTGCTGCAACGACACTTCACCATTGCCCTCCGCCCAGTAACTCACGTGGGAGGCCAGGTCCTCCTTCTGGGTAAAGGGCGAGAGAATCAGTGGATCCGCAACAGCGGTACCGGTGACAAGGAGTGCTGTCAGTAAAAACCAACGAACCATAGATCGCCTGTATCGTTCTTGTTATGGGGCTTATTACAGGCTTAGTATGAAACAGTTGATATACCGGAATAGGTCATTTTTGTAATAAGTTGTTTTATTGGACGACAGAAACGTCGACCAAACCACAAAATGTCCGATTTCCAAACGGACATCCCGACGCGTTGTCACTCCCCCTGCAGCGTCGCCACAATCCGGCGGGCACCGCCGTGATCCCGGTGTTCACAAAGGTAGATGCCCTGCCAGGTCCCCAGTACGGGGCGACCGTCGCGAATCGGCAGGGTCAGTGACGGTCCGATCAATACGCTCTTGATGTGGGCCGGCATATCATCGGGCCCTTCCATGGTGTGTTCGTAGTGGGGCGCGTTTTCCGGAACCATCACGTTGAAATGCCGCTCCAGGTCGCCGCGAACGTCCGGGTCGGCGTTTTCGTTGACCGCAAGCGACGCGGAGGTGTGCTGGATAAACAGGTGCAGCAGACCGATCCGGTAGTCCGACAGCACCGTCAGCTGCGACAGGACGTCGCCGGTGACCAGGTGAAAGCCACGCGGCTTAGGATCCAGGGTGATGATCGTCTGATGCCAGGCCATGATACCTCCTGTTGTACTGTGGAATGGAACAACCGCCAAACGGCCGACCGGGTTGGACAGACCGTGAGGGGATTGCCATTATTAAACCCGATCGCCCGGTGTGTCAGCAGATCGCAAAATGACTCCCGATTATGAATCCGGTACTGGTAACGCATTGATGTCCCAGAACAAGACATTCATCGAATTTCACGAAGCACTGCTGAAGCTCAACCATCGTCCGGACTTTATCAACGACAACCGCAGCCGGAAACTGGCGGCGCTCAGCGACCTGGCCGGCCAGTTGTTGCAAGTCGACCGCGTCAGCATCTGGCAGATGAATGCGGCGGGAAACCGTATCGACAGCGAAGTCCTGTTCCAGCTTGAGGGCGGCCACGACTATCAGCCGATCGCCCTGGAGGAACAGGACAACCCGGCCTACTTCCAGGCCCTCCGGACCGCCCGCGTCATCGATGCCAGTGATGCCCGAAGCGACCGGCGCACCGCCCAGTTTACCCAGTCCTACTTCGTGCCGCCCGGCATCCATTCCCTGCTTGATGCCCCGGTCTTCGATGGCGGCCGGCTCAGCGGCGTCATCTGCCTGGAATCGCTGAAACGGCGCGCCTGGACCCTGCCCGAAATCTCCTTCGCCACCGCCATTGCCGACACCATCAGCCTGATCAATACCCACGAGGCCTGGCTCCACTCCCAGAAGCAACTGGACTATGTGACCCATTTCGACAGCCTGACGGGGCTGCCCAACCTGCAGTCGTTCCGCGAAAGGATCTACCACCTGATCCAGAAAATCCGCCAGCGGCCGGAAGAAGGCTTCACCCTGATCTGGATCGACCTGGATCGGCTCAAGAGCGTGAACGACGGCATGGGCGCCGCCGGCGGCAACCGGGTGATCTCCGAAATCGCCAACCGCCTGCGCAGCCTGTATCTGCAGGGCCGGGACAAGGTGGCCCGGATCGGCGGAGACGAGTTTGCCGTCCTGGTCCGCGATGCCGACGGTGACTGCAACCTGGAGCAAATCGTTCACCAGATCCAGCACTGTGTCAGTGATCCCATCGCGATCGATAACCGAACCCTGCGCATGACGGCCAGCGTTGGCGTATGCCGGTACCCGGACGATGGAAAGGACACCGAATCGCTCCTGCGTAGCGCCGAAGCGGCCATGTACTACGCCAAGGAGAATGGCCGGGCACGCATGCAGACCTTCAATTCGGACATCCACTCGACGGCCCGGTCCCGCTTCGTACTCGAGGGCGAATTGCGGCAGGCCATCCTGCGCAACGAACTGGACGTGTTCTACCAGCCGATCGTGAATACGCGGGACCGTCGTATGGTGAGCATTGAGGCCCTGGTCCGCTGGGAGCACCCGGAGCAGGGGTGGATGTCGCCCATCGAATTCCTTGATGTGGCCCGCAATGCCGGCTTGATGCAGGATCTGGGCACCGCTGTCCTGCGCCGGGTGTGCGAGGACCGCCAGCGCACCGCCAGCCAGGGTATTGAATTGCCGGTGATGGCCATCAACCTGTCCGCCGAGCAGGTTATGGACGATCGCCTGCCCAAGCTGGTGGAGGAGATGCTGGAACACTATGGCATCAGCGGCAGTGAACTGCAGTTCGAACTCACCGAGGATGCGATCAAGGACGATTCCAAAAGCATGCAGGCCATCCTCAACGAACTGGGCGCACTGGGATCCAAGCTGTCCATCGACGACTTCGGCACCGGCTACTCGTCGTTGTCACGACTCAAGCACCTCCCCTTCTCCCGATTAAAGATCGACCGCTCCTTCATTCGCGACATCCCTGACAATGCCGACGACAAAGCCATCACCCTGTCGATCCTCGGCCTGGCCCGCGGCCTGGGTATGGAGGTCGTGGCTGAAGGGGTGGAAACGGAAGAACAGCGCCATTGGCTGCTGGAACAGGGTTGCGAACTGCTGCAGGGTTACCTGTTCAGCAAGCCGGTTCCCATCGATCAGTTGCTTGCCCTCGACGCCGTCCCCCGGCGTTCGGCCCTGTGACGAACGGCATGCGGGATGCCCGTGGGTCGATCATGCAGGTTCCTGACGGGTTGAAACCCGAAACCAGCGCAGTCATATCCATAGCCTGACAATGATTCAACTGGACTGAACGGGATCTCCCATGGCCGTGAAAATTGAGAAACTGCAAGGCGCCGCCCTACTGGACCACCTGGATGCGCTGGCCGACCTGCGCATGACCGTGTTCCGCGATTTTCCCTACCTGTACGACGGCAGCGCCGACTACGAGCGCCAGTACCTGCGCACCTATGCCCGCTCCGCCGGCTCCATCTGCGTGATAGCCCGCGACGACGGGCGCATTGTCGGTGCCTCGACCGGCATCCCCATGGCGGACGAAGACGACGCCTTTCGCCAGCCGTTTGTTGATGCCGGCTGGAATCCAGACGATATTTTCTACTATGGCGAATCCGTCCTGCTCGGGGAATACCGTGGGCAGGGCCTGGGCGTGGCCTTCTTCGACGAACGCGAGGCCCACGCCCGCAAGGCGGGGTTTGACCATGCCGTGTTCTGTGCCGTCGTCCGTCCCGCGGACCATCCGGCCAGACCAAACGATTACCAACCGCTGGACAACTTCTGGCGCAAGCGTGGGTATGAACCCGTACCCGGCCTTGAAACCGGCTATTCCTGGACGGATATCGGAGACCACGCCCCCACGGAAAAGCCCATGCAATTCTGGTACAAGGCGCTCAAGCCGTCGTAAGCCTTAAGCGCCAACAACCTGCATACCGGGAGAATACGATGAAAGCACTGTTACTAGAAGTACGTGTTCACCCAGCCCTATGTCTATGACGGCGCCCAAGTGGTGGTCAAGAAAGGCAACGACGAGATCCATGGCGTGGAGGATCTCAAGGGCAAGAGCGTCGCCGTGAACCTGGGCTCCAACTACGAATCCCTGCTGCGCGAGCTGCCCTATGCGGACCAGATCGACATCCGTACCTACGAGAGCAACCTGGAGCAGGACACCGCCCTGGGCCGGGTCGATGCGTTCGTGATGGACCGGATCAGCGCCAGCCAGATCATCAAGGACAAGCCGCTGCCCCTCGCCCTGGCCGGCCCGACGTTTTCCAGCATCAGCAATGCCTATCCGTTCCGCGACACGGAAGAGGGCCGCGCCCTGCGGGACCAGGTGGATCAGGCCATCACCAAACTGCGCGAGAACGGCACCCTGAAATCCATTTCCGAATCCTGGTTCGGCACCGACATCACCACACCCTGAACCGGGGCGGTTGAATGAATGTCCTAGATCTCGACTACATGCTGGGGCTGATACCGGTACTGCTCAAGTATCTGCCCCTGACCCTGGAGATGGCCGCCGCCGGCATGGTGCTGGCGCTGGTCCTCGCCTGCCTGCTGGCGGTGATCCGGGTGCTGAAGGTGCCGGTACTCGACCGGTTCGCCATGCTGTTCATTTCGTTCTTCCGGGGGACACCGCTGCTGGTGCAGCTGTTCCTGTTCTACTACGGTCTGCCCCAACTGATGAGCTCCCTGACCGCCATCAACGGCATCACCGCCACCATTATGGGGCTGACCATGCACTTCTCCGCCTATATGGCGGAATCCATCCGCGCGGCGATCGTCGGCGTGGACCGCAGCCAGACCGAAGCAGCCCTGTCGATCGGCATGACCAACGCCCAGCTCATGCGGCGCATCGTCCTGCCGCAGGCCACCCGCATCGCCGTACCCACGCTGATGAACTACTTCCTCGACATGATCAAGGCCACTTCACTGGCCTTCACCCTGGGGGTGACTGAACTGATGGGGTCCGCCCAGAAAGAAGCCGCCGGCAGCTTCCTGTACTTCGAGGCCTTCATCATTGTGGCGATTATCTACAGGGGGATCGTGGAGTTGCTGTCCTGGCTGCAGCGTTACCTGGAACATCGACTGAACAGGGCCTATAGCCGATGATCCAACTGAAAGGACTGCGCAAGGAGTACGGCAAACAGACGGTACTCGACGGCATTGACCTGGATATCGCCAAGGGCGAGATCGTCGTGGTCATCGGTCCCTCCGGGACCGGCAAGTCGACCCTGCTGCGCTGCATCAACTTCCTGGAAACGCCGACCGCCGGCGAAATCACCGTGGGCGACCTGACCGTCGACGCCTGCTCCACCTCACGCAAGGATATTCTGGCGTTGCGCCGGCGTACCGCCTTCGTGTTCCAGAACTACGCGCTGTTCGCCAACAAGAATGCGCTCGACAATATTGCCGAGCGGCTGATCGTGGTGGACAGGTGGCCCAAGGAGAAGGCCCGCCAGAAAGCCCGCGAGATTCTCCAGCGGATCGGTCTGGCCGACAAGGCCGAGGCCTATCCCGCCTCCCTGTCCGGCGGCCAGCAACAACGGGTGGGCATTGGCCGGGCCATGGCCACCGGTGCCGAGGTGATCCTGTTCGACGAACCCACGTCGTCGCTGGACCCGGAATGGGTCGAGGAAGTGCCGGGGCTGATGAAACAGTTGGCCCGCGAACACCAGACCATGCTGGTGGTTACCCACGAGATGAGTTTTGCCCGGGATGTGGCGGATCGGGTGATCTTCGTCGACGGCGGCCGCATCGTCGAACAGGGCCCGCCGTCGGAGCTGTTCTCCAATCCCCGGGATCCGCGCACCCGGGATTTCCTGCGCAAGGTCCTGCCGGATCAGACCGCCTGACAGACTGCGGTGACCTGGCGGAAGCTGACCCGTTGGATCACCTGCTCGGTCTGGGTAAACGTCAGGGGGGATTGCGCCTGCGCCCCCATACCGCCGTTGTTGCTGATCGGCGTGTTGACGACGCCGGCGGGATAGGACACCGGCACCGGAACATCGCGGGCGAACTCATTCCGGGTCAGGTTCGCCAGATGCAGACGCTCAGGTGGCTGTCCCGTCTCACGGGCACAGGCCGCCAGCGCCTGCATCTCCAGTTCGGACCAGTCACGCCCCGCCCGGTCGGTGTAGCTGACCCGCCATTCACTGCCCCGACTGGCAAAGGTATATCCGACAGCGCCATCAAAAGGGCGCAGACCCGGGCTCTGGCAGCCAGCCAGGAGAACGCCTGCGGCGGCCACAATCACCCACCGGATTCCGGCGCGGTCTCTACCCCACTTGATCTGCATCCTGATTTCCTCCATCTCTGGCAGGTTTGACGTCCCGGCGGTACGTCGGTTCCAGCGCCCGCGCCAGATCTCAGCCCTTGAAATACACCACCTGATGTGTGGTCGCCAGCAACTGCCCATCCGCGCCCCAGAGTTCGGCGCTCTGGTCGAAATAACCCTTGAAGTACCGCTGGGCCCGGGCCTCGGCCAGGACGGGCAGATCACCCTGCCGTGCCAGGGTGTCGCCATCGGCGTGGAAGTAGGTGGTCAGCGACACAGTACCCGCCGGCATCCGCTCCTGGCGACGGATAAAGATCCGCGGGAAGAAGCAGTCACTGATCGCCATCAGCGAGGTGAAATCCAGCGGCCGGGATGGCTTGTCCCTCACCCAGAGGCGGGAGGCACCGTGGGCCTGTTCCGGCGTCCTGCCGGAGGGATCGAAACCGCCATCGATGATGCGCAGGTCGTAATTGGCCACCCACGGCAGGCTACGCCCGACGTCGAACGGCTCCACCTCATCGAACGGCGGCACGTCATCGGGCATGCTGACATCGCTGCCTTCCCAGCTGTCCCGGCGAACACCGGTGAGTACCGTCGCCGTTACCGCCGTCTCGCCACCCTGGGTCAGCTCGATCATCCAGTGCTGGGTGGACCGGTTGGTCCGGCAGGGGCGGGTGGCCACATCGAAGTGATCGTCGGCAATGGGGCCGGCAAAATTGACGGTCATGGAAACCGGGTCGCCCAGGCGCTCGGGATGGTTGAGGACGCCGTTAAGCAGGGTCGCGGCAATCACCCCGCCAAACGGCCCGACCATGTTGGCGTAGGCCGGCGGGAACTGCCCCTGCCAGCTGTTGTCCCCGCTTGGTGTCAGGGCAATGGATTGATCGAAGACGTGTTTTTTCGCTTGTCCAGTCATAAAAGCCCCTTCTATCCGTTGGTCTGGAGTCGCTGTTCGACCTGCCAGAGGCGGTCCTGTCCAAAAAACATTTCGTTCCCGATAAACAGCGTCGGCGCACCAAAGACGCCCTTTTCAACCGCTTCGTCAGTGGTCTCCCGGAGGCGCTGCTTGACGGTCGCCGCGTTGCACTGGTCCATCACGGCCCCGGGATCGAAGCCCGCCTCCGCCCAGACGCTGGCCACCACTTCGGGATCGGCCATGTTTTTCTGATCGACCCACATGGCATTGAACACAGCGGTCAGGTAGTCATCGAACCTCGGTGTGTCGAGAAACGCAACGGCACCACGTATCAGGGTCAGTGTATTGATCGGGAAATGGGGGTTGAACCGGAACGGCACGCCGTAGCTGGCGGCGAACCGATGAAAATCCATGGTCATGTATCGGCCCTTGGCCGGGATCATCACCGGTGACTGGTTGCCGGTTGCCTGGAACACGGCACCCAACAGCATGGGGCGCCAGTTGAGTCGTGCCTGGCAGCGGTCGGCCAGGGCCGGCAGTTGGGTCCAGGCGAGATAGCTGGCCGGGCTGCCGACGTCGAAGTACACATCAATGATGGCGTTCATGGTCAAGCTCCTCAAAAGGTTTCAATCCAGGGGCGCAGATCCAGCTCATGGGTCCAGCAATCCCGGGGCTGGCAGTGCAATTGCCAGTACTGATCCGCGACATGCCCGGGATCGAGAATGCCGCCCTGATCTTTCAGCGCGTAACGGTCCGGGAAATTGTCGCGGATAAAATCCGTGTCGATGGCGCCGTCGATCACGGCATGCGCCACGTGAATGCCCTGCGGCCCCAATTCCCGGGCCATGCTCTGGGCCAGGGCCCGCAGAGCAAACTTCGCCCCGGCAAACGCCGAGAAGCCGACACCACCGCGCAGGGATGCGGTCGCCCCGGTGAAGATGAGGGTTCCCCGGCGGCGCGGCAGCATCACCCGGGCGGCTTCGCGGCCTGTGAGGAATCCGGCAAAGGCCGCCATCTCCCACACTTTGCGATAGACCCGGGCGGTGGTGTCGGTGATCGAATAGCGGACGTTGGCTCCGATGTTGAAGACGACAAGTGCCACCTCACCGATATCGGCCTCGATCCGATCGAACAGTTCGACCATGGCCGCCTCGTCACGGGCATCGCAGCCGTAGCCATGCACCGTCCCGCCGGCTTCCCGGATGTCCGCCATCAACGGTTCCAGCGCCTCGCGATGGCGACGGGTAACGACCACCACCAACCCTTCCCGGGCAAAGCGTTTGGCAATGGCACCGCCGGTGGCCTCTCCGGCGCCAATGACCACAGCCACCTGGGGGTGCGGGTTATCCTGTCCGCTGTTCGTTTCCATAGCGATTTGCCTCCGGGGCATCGTTGTCCGCTTTTGTAGGTTCTTTTTTGGAACTCATTAAACAGTCAGTTCCATTACAGAACTTGTCAAGCTATTCTGGGGATTCATGTCATCAGAGGACGTTACTGGATGCGTTGGGAAGAACTGGATCAGCAGCCCTGCTCACTGGCCCGGACCCTGTCCGTGGTGGGGGATCGCTGGACATTGCTGATCCTGCGGGACTGCTTTCTGGGGGTACGCCGGTTCGAGACCTTCGAACGTCGCCTCGGCATCACCCGGCACGTCCTGACCGACCGGCTGAAGAAACTGGTGGAACACGGGGTCCTGTACAAGTCAGCCTACCAGGAGCGCCCGCGCCGGGAGGAATACCGCCTGACCGGGAAAGGCCTGGACCTGTACACCGTGATCCTGGCGCTGGTGAACTGGGGCGACAAACACATGGCTGATGATCGTGGCGCCCCGGTCAAGCACATTCACAAGGCGTGTGGCCACGCCATGCATCCGCAGATGGTCTGCTCCGAATGCGGCGAGCCGATTACGGCCCGGGATATCCGTGTCGAGGCGGGTGACGGCTGGCAGGACAGAGCCCCACTCGTGGGATCGGATCGGTCCTGACGGCGACGACGGGCGCCGCCCGCGCCCACGATTGCTCGCCCCCCCTATCTCCTATCGGAAACCACCACCGGAGCCCCATCACCACGGCTCAGCCCGCCAGGGACGGTTCAATAGAGCTGTCAGCGCTCCATCTTCCTTACCGGCTCGACCGCGTTCCAGAGCCGTTCGGCATGCCGGGGCGATGACAGTGTTGTCACCTGAGCGTCGTTACAGCGACGAATCCACTGGGTAAAGGGGCAACGGTTCCATGACCAGCACTCCCCAGCCAAGCGCCTCGGCCACCCGGGTAAACCCGGCCTCCGGCGGCGCCTGGAGAACCAGTGATTCACCGGTCAACGGATGGGTCAGGCTCATGCCGACGGAGGCCAGGAACAGCCGGGCTTCGCCGAAGTGCCGTGTAAAGAACCGATTGTGCCGACCGCGACCATGATTGGCATCGCCGATGATCGGGTGGCTGATGTGCTTCATGTGGCGGCGCAGCTGGTGGCGCCGGCCTGTGCGCGGGTACAGGGCCATGAGCGCGTAGCGACTGGTGGGATAACCTTCGACTTCGTAGGGGATCTCGGCGACCCCGAGCCTTACAAAATCCGTGACGGCCTCCTGGACGACCGCCACCTGCCCTTTCAGGCGGCGATCCGTCGCTTCTTCCCGCAGCGGATGATCAATGGTTCCCCGTTCTTGCGGCCAGCCCCGCACGATGGCCAGGTAACTCTTTTGAACCTCATGGGCCATCATCTGTGCACCGAGCAGACGCGCCACCCCGGGATCCTTGGCAAACAGCAGCAGTCCCGACGTCGGCCGGTCCAGACGATGCACCGGATACACGTGCCGGCCCCCGTTCAGGTCCCGGGCATACTGGAGGGCGAATTCGGTTTCGTGCCGGTCGATCGGGCTGCGATGTACCAGCAAACCGGCCGGCTTGTGGACGGCCAGCAGCTCGTCGTCTTCGTAAATCAGGCTGAGAGGATTGGCATAGGTCATAGCAGAAAGGTCGCTCGGAGGTCAGGCCATGACGCCCTGGTTTGAGTCCAATTTAAAAACTCTGCCAAAATGACGACGACAACGACATTGGGAAGAATGCTTCATGGAAGTCGAACAGATCGAGATCAGGGATCATATCAAACGGTTTGCCCCGTTCGATAACCTGCCGGACGAAACCATCGACCGTCTGGCGACACAGGTGGAAGTCGCCTACTACCGGGCAGGCTCGACCATCCTGACCTACGGCGAGAGCATCGGCGATCTCTACTTCATCCGCAGTGGCGCAGTGGAAGTCTATCGGCGCAACGGCGACCTCTACAACCGTCTCAGCGAAGGCGACCTGTTCGGCCAGCTGGGCCTGATGATGAACAAGAAGGTGCGCTATCCGGCTACCGCCATCGAGGATACGCTGATCTATCTGATTCCCGACGCGATCTTTCAGGAACTGTGGGAAGCCGGTGAGCATTTTGCGGATTTCTTCGACATCGAGGACCAGGGGCTCCTGCGTGCCGCGGTGTCCAGGCAGGAAAAGGCCAACCCGCTAATGACATCGCGGGTGCGCAAGCTCATCACCCGCTCACCGGTTACCGCCGAGGCATCCATCAGCATCATCGAGGCCGCCCGGCTGATGACCGAAGAGGGCGTGTCCGCCCTGGTCCTGATGAACCCCGGGATGCAGGTGGACCAGGAATGGCGGCCCGGAGAGACGCCCCTGGTCGCCGGGATCATCACCGACCGGGACCTTCGCACCCGGGCAGTGGCCGAGGGGCTCGACTACAGCACGCCGGTCAGTGAATTCATGTCCACCGACCTGGTCTACATCCGGTCCGACCAGTTCGTGTTCGAGGCCATGCTCTCCATGTTGAAGCACAACGTGCATCATCTGCCGGTGCTGCACCGCAACAAGCCGATCGGGGTGGTGGCGTTGTCGGATCTGGTGAAGTATGAATCCCAGAGCAGCCTCTACCTGGTCAGCAACATCCACCACCAGGTTGATGTCCGTGGTCTCAAGCGCCTGAGCCGGGATACCGCGGCCACGTTTGTGCGGATGGTCAACGAGGATGCCAACTCGCACATGATCGGCAGTGCCATGGCCGGCATCGGCCGGGCCATATCCCAGCGCCTGCTGGAGCTGGCCGAGGAAAAGCTGGGACCGCCGCCGATCCCCTACTGCTTCATGGCCCTGGGATCCATGGCCCGGGACGAGCAACTGATCGTGACGGATCAGGACAACGCGCTGGTCCTGGACGACAGCTTCGTGCCGGAAGAGCACGACGAGTACTTCAAGGCGCTGGCCAAGTTCGTCAGTGACGGCCTGGCGGAGTGCGGCTACGCCTACTGCAGCGGCGACATCATGGCAACCAACCAGGCCTGGCGCCAGCCGCTTCGGGTCTGGAAGGAATACTTCACCGACTGGATCGAGAAACCCGATGCCAAGTCCTTGCTCAACAGCGCCATCTTCTTCGATCTGGACGGTATCGCCGGAGAAACCCAGTTCGCCGAAGATCTGAAGGCCCTGATCGCCACCAAGGCCCAGCGCGCACCGCGATTCCTGGCGTACCTGGCTCATGCGGCACTGAATCGCAAACCGCCGCTGGGGTTCTTCCGCGACTTTGTCATGGAGAACGACGGCAAGCACAACAACTCGATCAATCTCAAACGCCGCGGCACCGCGCCGCTGTCGGACCTGGTGCGGGTCCACGCGCTGGCCTGCGGCTCCCGGGCGCAGAACACCTTCAACCGGATCAATGCGATCGAGGAAACCCAACTGCTGGCCGAAGGCGTGGCCAACAACCTGCGGGATGCGCTGGAGCTGATTGCCATCGTCCGCATCCGCCACCAGGCACTGGATATCGAAGCCGGCCGCGAGCCGGACAACAACATCGAACCGGAGAACCTGACCCGCTTCGAGCGCCGTAATCTCAAGGAGGCGTTCCAGGTGATCAGCAACGCGCAGAAGTTCCTGCGCCACCGTTATCATGCCAGCGGCGGCGGGTCGATCAACTGATGGGAAATTCAGCCATGCCCGCTTCGTCAGCCGCCGCCCGGGCCCTGGACTGGCCAACCCGTTTCGAGACGCTCGCCGCCACCGCGAAGTCGCCGGCGTTGCAACGCTATTACGCCGGCGGTACACCGTCCGGCGATACACCGATTAGCGACGTCCCGATGGTCGCCATGGATTTCGAGACCACCGGGCTGGATCCCGACATCCACTCCATCGTCAGCATCGGCGTGGTGCCTTTCAACACCCAACGCATCTATTGCCGGAATGCCCGTCACTGGGTGGTCCGCCCGGTGCTGCCGCTGCATCGGGAGTCGGTCACCTTCCACGGGATCACCCATTCGGAAGTCCGGGCGGCGCCGGATCTACGGGAGATTCTGGACGACCTGCTGGATGCCCTGGCCGGACGCATCGTGGTCGTCCACTATCGTTCGATCGAGCGGGCCTTCCTGGATGCCGCCCTGCGCTGGCGACTGGAGGAAGGCATCGAATTCCCGGTCATCGACACCATGGAACTGGAGGCCCGCTGGCACCGCCAGAAGCCGCCCAGTCTCTGGGACCGGCTGCGCCGCCGTAAACCCGAATCGATCCGGCTGGCGGACAGCCGCACCCGCTACGGCCTGCCCTATTATGCGCCGCATCACGCCCTGACCGACGCGCTGGCCACGGCGGAACTGCTGATGGCGCAGCTCCAGCACCGGTTCTCGCCCGACACACCGCTCAGGGAGCTCTGGCAATAAAGCGGCATCACCGGTCTATAAACCGCGCCCGGTCTTCCGGCGCGGGGACGGGGCAGGTCTCGTAGCGCCCAAACCACCGGTAGCGATGGCGTCCGATCCAGTCGTATAGGCCGTCGCGCAGGGGCCGGGGCACCCAGCGCAGCAGCGCGAGCCAGCGCCAGGGCCGCGGCAACCCGGCCACGATGCGCAGGATCGCCTCGCTACGCAGATACGCCCGATCGCCCTCAATCAGAACCACACTCTCCATCGCGTCGACCGGCACGCCCACCTCGCGACACAGTGCCTGCCCCTTGTCCGATTGCAGCGTGCCCAGCTGAAAGCGGTGGGCGCGATCGTGGCGCAGCACGAAACGGCCCCAGAACTGGCAGAAGACGCAGACACCATCAAAGAGAATGATCGGCTGAGTCCGGTCCATATGTCCTCCTGGTCATGGGCAGCGGTTGGCCCTGGCGGTCAATAACACGGCCCCTGCGGCCATCCATGAATAGCGATGTGGCGGCTAGAGTAGGTTGTCATCCATCCAGCCGCACGCAGGGAGTGACCCATGGCCACACCACAACACATCCAGGGATGCGGGGTACAGCTTTTCACCACCACCCGGGGCCATCCCGAGGCGCCCGCCGTTGTCCTGGTGCATGGCTATCCGGATAACCAGCAGGTATGGGACGGCGTGGCCGAACGCTTGGCCAGGAACTGGTATGTGGTGACCTACGATGTCCGCGGTGCCGGCCTTTCCGACCGACCGGCCCGTACCCGGGACTATCGCCTGTCGCTGCTGGCGCGGGACCTGGAGGCCGTTGTCGATGCGCTGCTGCCCGGTCGCCGTTTCCACCTGGTGGCCCACGACTGGGGATCAATCCAGGGCTGGGAATCGGTGACCGGCCGGCCGTTGCAGGATCGCATCGCCTCCTACACCACCCTGTCCGGCCCTTGCCTCGATCACGTCGGTTACTGGATGCGCGACCGCGTGAAGTCCCTTTCCCCAGACCGGGCCGGCCAACTGCTGAAACAGCTGGGGAGTTCATGGTACATCTTTGCCTTCCAGTTGCCCTGGCTGGCACCCACCTTATGGGACACCCTGTTGGGCACCCGTTGGCCCGCCTACCTGAAGGCCAGCGAGGGCATCACCGAAGCCAGCCCCAATCCCCACCGGGGCGCCGATGGCCGGGACGGCATCCGCCTGTACCGGGCCAACATGCTGCCACGCCTGCTCAGCCCCCGGGTCCGCTACGCCCGCTGTCCGGTGCAGTTGATCGTGCCCACGCAGGACCGCTACGTGGGCGCCCAGCTGTTCGAGGACCTGCACGAGTGGGTGCCGGCCCTGTACCGGCGTGAGATCGATGCCGGCCACTGGGTGCCACTGAGCCAACCGGATACCCTCGCCCGCTTTATCGACGAGTTTGCCCGCGGCATGGAGAGCGGCCAGCCGGATGCCAGCCTCGCGTCACTGCGGGTCACCACTCTCAACGCCCCAACAGGCCAGTCTGCCCCGGCGGGCGCCTGAAAGCCGGGGATTGAACGGCGGGAAAGAATACACAAGACGGTGGACGACCGGAAAGCAGCCGAACGGACTCGACTCCCATTCAAGCCGGCATCAGAGCATACGGCCGGTCGCTGATAGCAGACCGGCGACCAACGCCACGCCCAGGGCGATACCGGCCACCTTGAGACCTTCAAGCAATTCCCGGTCGCGCGGTTCGGTTTTATCCAGCGGTGCCCCGGGATTCCCGGCAAAACTGTTCTTCCTTAACAGTAGCTGCATGGTCAGCCCCTCTTTGGACAGGATCGATCAACGCCATTGGCATTTACAATATGAGAATAATTCTCATTTGTAAACCATTTTCCTATAGCACTTCTTGATACCGATTCACATCCTGATTGAGCGGGCCATACCCGTTAACCGGAAAAGGCCCGGTCCGTCGTCGTGCCAGGGAGAGGTTGCAAATGATGCGCCACGACGACACGGAGAGAGCAGAAAGCAGCGGCGGCCACTGGAGGGCCGCCGGTGGTGGGGGTATTCAGTCAGGCCAGGTATCCAGCACGTCTTCCAGATCCGAGCTGTCCACCAGCGGATCATCGAGATCCACGACGATTTCCGAACGGGCCAGCGTCCAGGCCCGGCCTGTGATATCGCTGTGCACCGCGCGATGCCCAGCGACAGTGGCTTCTCCCAATACCTTACCGACGAAGGAACTTCCCCGGGGAGAGACCGTTTCGATCCACTGGCCGTCACGGATGTCGCCGGCGTCATACATCAACGCCAGACGGGCCGAGGTGCCGGTACCGGTCGGGCTGCGGCATATGACCCCGGGATGCACGTAGGTGGCCGAAGGCGTTCGATAGCCGTCATCGCCGACGGGCTCCAACGGCCCCATGAAATGCGCAAATGGCAACGGCCCCACTTCCCCTAATTCAGGATGCTGAGAGGTCACCTGGGGTCGTGCCGCCGTGACCAGCGCATCACCGAAGGCGGCCAGCGCCGTCGTCTCGTCAGCCGTCAGGTGGAATCCGTATTGGGCTGCGTCCACCAGCGCGAAATAGGCGCCACTCCAGACCAGGTCATAGCGAACCCGCCCGTAGCGCGGAACATCCACCTCCTGGTCACGTGCCTCCACATAGGCAGGCTCTCCCTGGGTGGTGATCGACTGGACCCGGCCATTCTCGTTGTAAGCCTTGATATGGGCCAGACCGGCCGGCGATTCCAGCACGATGGACTGCTCGCCCTCCACCATTGGTATGATGCCGCTCTGCAGGACCGCGGTCGCCGTGCAGATGGTGTTCGACCCGGAATACAGCGGGTAGCCCATCGCCTCCATGATGATATAACCCGCCTGCGCCTTGGGATTGGAAGGTTCCACGATCAGGTCCAGGGACATGTAAGGGTCGCCGTAGGGCTCGGACAGCAACAGGCGCCGGAATCCGTCACCGTGCTGCTGGATATAGCGCATTTTTCCCAGCACCGAATCGCCGGGCAGATGCCCCACGCCGTAGGTGATGATGCGGCTGACATCGCCGCCTGACTGCATATCGATCAGACCGATGGACCGCATCCGGTGCTGTGTGCCGTCTTTTTGCATGGCAAGCTCCCACTCCGTCCCGCTTGCGGCCGGCTAACGCAACCTGCTCGCGGATGTATTGCCCGAACATGAACGCAATCAGCGTCACGTCGGTGTTTCCAGATAGTGCGACCGTCTGGCGACCTGACCCCGCTCAAGGTTGTGCCGGGCCATCCACGTGACAACGGCGCCGTGAACAGTTCTTCTCAGGTTAGGTTATTTTCCAGCCGGAGGCATAGAGGATAGGCACAATCCGAAACGCGGATACGGCCCACCAGGGCCGCATTCCCATGCCCCGGAACCGGTACTGCCAACATAGGCTCACGATCGCGACGCGAAGTCCCCCTAACGGGCAATGACGCGGTAGACCGGCCGAAGTTTGGGAATCTGCCTGAGCACCACCTGCAGGACGGTCATCAACGGCACGGCCATCACGACACCGATCGCGCCCCAGAGCCAGCCCCAGAAGAAGATCGACAGGAAGATCACCACCGGGTTGATCGACATCCGGAAGCCGTGAATGTAGGGCTCGATGAAAAAGCCGACAATGGAGGTCAGGGCCAGGTAGCCCAGCGGCGCAATCGCCATCATCCACAGCTGGTCGAGGGTGGTCAGTGAGATGACGGCCAGCAGGCCGACGGTACCGATGACCCCGAGGTAGGGAACGAACCGTGCCAGCCCCGCAATCAGCCCCCAGACCGCCGGCGACGGCAGCCCCACGGCCCAACACATGAACCCGGTCAGCACCCCAACCAGCAGGTTACTGGTGCTGATCACCATCAGGTACTGGGCAATCTGGTGCTGGGAATCCCGCACCACTCGCAACACCATGCGCCGATCGCGACGCGGGAGCTGGCGCACGAAATTGCGTATCAGGCTGTCGCCACTGACCAGCAGGAAGTAGCTCAATGCCAGGGCCAGGGCCAACCCCATCACGCCGTTACGCAACTTGGTGAATATCGTCTGCTGCCAGGAATTGGATTGCACGACCACCTTGGTGGGCTCATCCCCCTTGGACAGCTCGTCCATTTTCTTTTCGACCTTGCGGGCCGATTCCGTGACCCGCTCCAGACTGGCGGTAATGCCCTTGCCCCCTACCAGCAGTCGGGAGAGCCCCTGCGGTGCCTTCTCAATCCATTCCATAATGGGCGAAGACACGGCCCAGCCCACGCCGACCATACCGGCCAATAACCCCAGGATCAGGACCAGCGCAGTCACGCCCTGGGGAATCCTCCAGCGCTTGCGGGCGCCACGAACGGCCGGGGCCATCAGCAGGCTGGCGAGCAACGCCAGGGTAATCGGCAGGATAATCTGGTGCGCGACATAGAGGGTGTAGAGAATGCCCAGGGTAAAGAGGCCATAGATGGGCGTGGCCAGGTTGGCAGGAATCGTCAGTCCAGCCAGGGTTCTCGTGTCAGGCGTCACGTCAGGCTGATCGCGACCCGGACTGGAACGTGGCGACTCGTCGGTCATGCAGGCGGACTCCTTGTTGGCGGCTGCGCCTTCCGTAGACATCGCGACAGTCTAGCGGAGTCGACCACCGCGAATCCATGCGGATGACGCGGTGGCCATGTTCACGGGCCTATTCCTCACCGCGGTAGAAGCGCTGGATGCTGGAGAAATCCAGACGGCCATTACCCTGCTGGCCATGCAGCGCGTACAGGTTGCGCGCCAGTGACCCCATGGGAATCGGCGCCTTGTTCTTCACCGCATTGTCGAACGCCAGGCCCAGGTCCTTGTTCATCAGGTCCACCAGGAAGCCGCCCTGGTAGTCGTTGGAGGCGGGCACCCCCTCCATCACTCCCGGCCAGGGGTTGTAGACGTTCAGTGCCCAGTTGCCGCCGGAACTCTGACGCATGATCTCGGACAGAACCGCCGGATCCAGGCCGTTCTTCACCCCCAACGCCAGGGCCTCGCAGGTGCCGTTCATGAGGATTGCCAGCAGCATGTTGTTGCAGATCTTGGCCACCTGGCCGGCACCGTGGGGACCGGCGTGGAAGATGTTCTTGCCCATGTCCTCGAGAACCGGCCTGGCCTGTTCGAATGCCGCGTCCTCGCCGCCGCAGATGAAGGTCAGCGTGCCGGCTTTGGCCCCGCCGACACCGCCCGAGACCGGCGCATCCAGGAACGCGATGCCTTTCTCGGTCGCCTTCTCGGCCACGCCCCGGGCGGTTTCCGGCGCGATGGTGGAGGAATCGATGACCAGCGTGGATGACGTCAGGGTGTTGAGCAGCCCCTCGTCACCCAGGTAGACCGCTTCCACATGCTCGCCGGCCGGCAGCATGGTGATCAGGACCTCCGCGCCCTCAGCGGCAGCATGCACGGTATCGGCGGTGCGGGCACCGTCGTCCACCAGCACCTTGACCGCATCGGCGGAGAGGTCGAAGACCGTGACCGTATGGCCGGCCTTGATGAGATTGTGGGCCATGGGGCCGCCCATGTTGCCCAGTCCGATAAAGGTGATGTTGGCCATGTTTCGTTCTCCTGTTGTTTTTGTTCGGGAATCGCCCGTTGGGTGGTCAACGTCCCGGCTGCCCTGCGGGCAGCTCCGAAGCTAAAGCGTCGGCTACATTGCCCAGCTATCTCGAGCATGTAGCAGATGCTTCAGCTTCTGAGGCGCCGCAGGCGCCCGATCACGCTCCACCACCGTCGCGGTGCTACTCGAAAAAACTCTCTACCCAAGCCGGATCCATGCTCTCCAGCGATGGATACCGCCAGCGGGGCTGCTTATCCTTGTCGATCAACAAGGCCCGGATGCCCTCGGCAAACTCGCCCTTCTCAAGGCAGCGGGTCGACAGCTTCAGCTCTTTGTCGAACACTGCCTTGAGCCCATCCAGCCGGGTCTCCCGCAACTGACGCTCCAGGATCGCCATGGTCGTAGGCGAGCCGGTCTTCGCGACTTTCGCGGCCTTCTGGAGCCAGACATCGTCACCGTCATAGTCCGCAATGCGCCGCACCTGGGTGACCAGATCGTCCGCGTCCATCAGGGCATTAATCGCGTCCAGCCGTTCGCGCACGGCCGACGTCGGCATGACCGCGACGGATTCCCTTTCAAAGGTACGCAGCACGCTGTTCACCGCCGTTTCGGCGGATTCCGGCAGCTGTTCCGCCTGCGCCAGTGCTTCGAGTACCGCGTCCTTGTGATCGTGGGCGATCCGCCGATCCGCCATCCTCAGGAAGCAGGCGTCCGCCGCGTTCAGGTGGACGCCAGTCAGGCCGATGAACAGCCCCAGGTGCCCGGGCATGTGATTGAGGAACCAACTGGCGCCGACATCCGGATAGAGACCAATGGTCACTTCCGGCATGGCCACCCGAGACTGCTCGGTGACCACCCGATGCGAGGCCCCGGCCAGCAGGCCGACACCGCCGCCCATGACGAAGCCATGCCCCCAGGCCACGACGGGCTTGGGGAAGGTGTGGATCTGGTAGTCCAGGGCGTACTCCTCGGTGAAGAACGCCACGCCCTCATCCGGCCCGGACGCCCCCTCGGTCATGGACCGGTACAGGGAGACGATGTCACCGCCGGCGCAGAACGCCTTGTCGCCCGCACCTTCCAGCCAGACCGCAGCAATCCCGTCGTCCTTCACCCACTGGTCGAGCTGGTCTTCCAGCGCCCGGATCATGGGCAGGGACAGGGAATTCAGTGCCTTGGGCTGATTCA
Source organism: Marinobacter halodurans (assembly GCF_004327985.1). GTDB lineage: Bacteria > Pseudomonadota > Gammaproteobacteria > Pseudomonadales > Oleiphilaceae > Marinobacter_A > Marinobacter_A halodurans. The sequence continues at coordinate 124,105 of NZ_SJDL01000006.1, read as the reverse complement.
GGGTGGCCACGCCGATGCGCTTGCCACCGGCGGCCGCCTTCTCGTCGAAAAGGATGGCTTGTTCTGACATGCTGACTCCAACCGTTACCGGTTCTTCCATTCGGGTTTGCGTTTTTCCAGGAAGGCGTTGACGCCCTCGCGCTGATCTTCGGTGGCGAACAGTTCCACGAACAGCTCGCGTTCCATGCGCCAGCCATCGTCGTGGGACCGGCCGTCACGGGCACTCATCACCAGCGATTTGCAGCGGGCGATGGACGACGGGCTCTGCTTGCACGCCATCTCCGCCAGCTCGATGGCCTTATCCAGCGACTGCCCGGTCGGCACCACTTCTTCCACCAAACCGATGTCCAGGGCCTTGTCCGCCTTCACACGTTCGCCGCACAGGATCATGCGCTTGGCCCAGCCCTCGCCCACCAGCCAGGGCAGGTTCTGGGTGCCGCCGGCGCAGGGCAGCAGGCCAACACCCGCTTCCGGCAGGGCCATCTGGGCGTGTTCCTCGGCAATACGGATATCGCAGGCCATGGCGCATTCCAGGCCACCACCCATGGCGTAACCGTTCACCGCGGCAATCGACACGCCACGGAACCGGCTCAGGGTCGCAAAGGCGTGGCCGAATGCCTGGGCCATGCGGTTGGCACGGCCTTCGTCCCCGTCGGCAAAGGTTTTCAGGTCGGCGCCGGCGGAAAAGAACTTCTCCCCCTGCCCGGTCACCACCAGGGCAAAGATACTGCGGTCGGCGTTCAGGGCTTCAATCGTCTCTGCCAGGGCCCCGAGGGACTCTTCGGTCCAGGTATTGGCCGGCGGGTTGTTGATGGTCAGGATGGCTACATGCCCGCGATTTTCGAGCTGGATCAGATCGCTCATTGCCTTGTTCTCCTTATTGAATCGCTTCGACGACGCCAGACTCGAGCACCCGGCGGGCGACGATCAGCCGCATGATTTCGTTGGTACCTTCCAGGATCTGGTGCACCCGCAGGTCGCGCACGTAACGCTCCAGCGGGTATTCGCGGATGTAGCCGTAGCCCCCATGCAGTTGCAGGGCCTGGTTGCAGACCTCGAAGCAGGCATCGGTGGCGAACCGCTTGGCCATGGCACAGTGCAGGGTGGCCTCGGCGTCGCCGTGATCCAGCTTCCAGGCCGCCAGCCGCACCATCTGCCGGGACGCCACCAGGTCGGTGGCCATGTCCGCCAGTTTGAACTGCAACGCCTGGAAATCGGCCAAGTGACGGCCGAACTGGCTGCGTTCGTGCATGTAGTCCCGCGTGCGCGACAACGCGGCCTGGGCACCGCCGAGCGAGCAGGTGGCGATGTTCAGGCGACCGCCGTCCAGCCCTTTCATGGCGAAGCGGAAGCCCTCTCCCTCTTCACCCAGCCGGTTTTCCAGGGGCACGTAGACGTTGTCAAAGCTGACCTGACGGGTCGGCTGACTGTGCCAGCCCATCTTGTCTTCCGACTTGCCGTAGTGAATGCCCTCGCTGTTCGCCGGGACGACGAACGCGGAAATGCCCTTGGCGCCGCTGTCCGGCGCCCCGGTGCGGGCCATCACCACCAGCACTTGCGTGGCGCCAGCCCCGGAGATAAACACCTTGGAGCCGGTCAGGCGATAGCCGTCGCCCTCTCGTACCGCCTTGGTCTGCAGGTTGGCGGCGTCCGATCCGGCGCCGGGTTCGGTCAGACAGTAGGAGCCCAACCATTCACCGCTGGCCATGCGCGGTGCGACATCCTGCTTCATGGCGTCGCTGCCGAAGCAGGCCACCATCCAGGTGGCCATATTGTGAATGGTGATATAGGCCGCCGTGGACGGACAGGCCGCCGCCAGTTCCTCGACGATGACCGAGGTATCCAGCCGCGACAGTCCCATGCCACCGCAGTCTTCCGGCGTGTAGAGGCCACAGAAGCCGAGTTCCCCGGCCTCGCGGATCACTTCCAGCGGAAAGGTGTGGTCGATGTCCCAACCGGCCGCGTGCGGGGCCATCGCCTTCTCGGCGAAGGCCCTGGCGGCATCACGATAGGCCAGTTGGTCTTCGTTCAGCGCGAAATCCATAACCGGCCACCCTCAGTGCATGCGGATGGAGAAGTTCGTTCCGGCCACCGCGTCGCTGGAGAACCAGCGGGCCGTGATGGTCTTGGTCTCGGTGTAGAATTTCACCGCCTGTTTGCCATAGGCGTGCTGGTCGCCGTAGAACGAGCCTTTCCAGCCGGTGAAGGAGAAGAACGGCAGGGGCACCGGAATGGGAATGTTGATCCCCACCTGACCCACTTCGATCTCGTGCTGGAAGCGACGGGCGGCGCCACCGGAGTTGGTGAAGATCGAGGTGCCGTTACCGTACGGGCTGTTGTTGATCAGTTCGATGGCCTCGCCCAGGTTGTCGACTTCCATGCAACTGAGGACCGGGCCGAAGATTTCTTCCTTGTAGATGTCCATCTCCGGCTTCACGCCGGCAAACAGCGTCGGGCCGACCCAGTTGCCGTCCGGCAGGCCATCGACGGTGCAGCCGCGACCGTCCAGCAACAGGCGCGCGCCTTCCTGCTCGCCACGGCCGATCAACTGCTCGATACGGTCCTTGGCCTTGGCGCTGATGACCGGGCCGTAGCTGGCACCGGAATCGTTCCAGGCACCCGGACGCACTTTCGCCAGGGCGTCCTTCACTTCCGGAATCCACTCCTGGGCCTCGCCCACGAACACCGCCACGGAAATGGCCATGCAACGCTGACCGGCGGCACCGACGGAGGCGCCGACCAGGGCACTGATCACCTGGTCCTTGTCCGCGTCCGGCAGGATCACCATGTGGTTCTTGGCACCGGCGAAGCTCTGCACGCGCTTCATGTTCTTCGTACCGGTCTCGTAAATGTAGCGGCCGACCGGGACGGAACCGACGAAGGACACGGCCTTGATCGCAGGATCGGTCAGCAGCTTGTCCACCTGCGGCTTGGCACCGTGGATCACCTGCAGGACACCCTTGGGTGCTCCGGCTTCAACGAACAGTTCCGCCAGGCGGGTCGGGGTCAGCGGGTCCTGCTCGGACGGCTTCAGGACGAAGGTGTTCCCCGCGGCAATCGCCATCGGGAACATCCACAGCGGGATCATGGCCGGGAAGTTGAACGGGGTGATACCGGCGCAGACGCCCAGCGGCTGGGTGTAGGAATAGGTGTCGATTTCCCGGGCCACGTTCTCGACGGTCTCGCCCATCATCAGGGACGGGATGTTGGCCGCGTGCTCCACGACTTCGATGCCGCGCCAGACATCGCCCTTGGCGTCCTCGAAGGTCTTGCCGGTTTCCTGGGACAGGATTTCGGCGATTTCGTCGTGGTGCTCCTTCAGCAGGGCCTGGTAGCGCATCATCAGACGGGCGCGCTCGGAGACCGGGGTTTCCTTCCAGGTTTTGAAGGCTTCGCCGGCGTGGTGGATCGCCCGCTGCATCTCGTCTTCGGTGGCGCACGGGACCTGCGCGATCACTTCGTTGGTGGCGGGATTGGTCACATCAATCCAGTCGTTGGTCGCGCTCTGGCAGAACTCGCCCTCGATAAAAAGTGGCACTTTTTTCATACGGATTCCCCTGTTGTTCTTGTCGGCAAGGAGGAGGTACTCAAGCGACACAAGGCGCTTCAGCACCGGCTTTGAAATGATCCTAGCACAGCATAATAGATGATTAGATTGACTAAATTTCGCTCGTAATGGATTATTTTTCGGAAACAACCTCATCGAAGACCAAAACAGAACATGACCCGTACGTCACAATGGCCGCTACCCCCGGACAGCATTCGCTACGTGGTGCCGTCGCGCATGGTGCAGTTGCTCGACAACCACCCCCTGACCCGGGACCTGTACCCGCTGGCCTTTGGCCACTACCGGCAGGCACGGGGTCACCATATGCACCGCCAGCATCATGACGACAACCTGCTGATCTACTGCACCGACGGTCTGGCGCACCTGAATGTGGAGGGGGAAGGTCACCGGGTGCAGGCGGGCGACCTGCTGTTGCTGCCCAGGGGCGCCGCCCATCGCTACAGTGCGGATACCGACCAGCCCTGGTCGCTGCACTGGGTGCATTTCGCCGGCTCGCTCGCTTCGGCCTTTTGCGAACACATGGGATTTTCCCGCCAGACGCTGATCCGGCATGTGGGCCAGCAGCCGCGGTTACTGGTGGATTTCAACGGCCTGCTCTCGGTGCAGCAGACCGGCTTTCGCCCGTCCGGGCTGATCCATGCGGCCAATCGGCTGCGCCAGCTGCTGACCGCGGTTCCACTGTGCGCCGAGCCTCTGGCCCATCGCCAGCCGCTGGACCTGGACAGCCTGCACGGCTTCATGAAGGAACACCTGGACGAGCGCCTGACCCTGGAGAACCTGGCGGAACTGTCCGGCCTGTCACCGGCCCACTTCGCCACCCGCTACCGCTCGCTGACCGGCGTGGCGCCGATCCAGCACTTCCTGCACCTGAAGGTAGAACGGGCCTGCCAGTTGCTGGACAACTCGGACCTGTCGTTCCGGGCGATCAGCGACAGCCTCGGCTACGAGGACAGCTACTACTTCTCGCGCCTGTTCAAGAAGGTGATGGGGGTGTCGCCGCGGGATTACCGGCATACCCGACGGCACTGAGGGCCAATTCATGCTCAGGAGCAGACCGCCCTCTTCAGTTGGCGGGAAAAACTGATAGTCTGGACCACCTGACAACAAGAACGGACCCACGTATGGCCAGCTATACCATTGAAATCCAGGAACAATACGATTTGCCGAAGGACAGGGTCTTTGCCCTGTTCTCCGATCACAACCGCCTGGGCGGCGTCCTCGGCGCCCCCATCAAGCGCATCAAGGACAGCAACCAGGCCGATCCCAACGGCGTCGGGTCGGTCCGCCGCATCGGCATCGGTCCGCTGGGGCTGGAGGAAACCGTCATTGCCTTCGAGCAGGATGCGCTGATCGAGTACACAGTGACCAGCGCCAGCCCCATCCGCAATCACCTGGGCCGCATCCGCTTCAACGACGTTGCCGGCAAGACCGTGGTCAACTACACCATCCGCTTTGACGACTTCATCCCCTTCAGCGGCAAGGTCATCAGCGCCGGTCTGGAACAGGCCATCCGGCGCGGCATGAAGAAGGTGCCGAAGCTGGCCTGAGCCTGCCCCGATCATCGGGCGTCCCTGACTTCTGAGCCGGTCAACGTCGCCCGACACACCTCCCGTTCATCAACGCGCCTATCGCAAACACGCTTTCACGCTTGCCATACATATCACTTTTGATATGTCATGATAGGCCTGATGCCTGTTTTCATCCTGAACAGGCATATGATGTCCTGACAGACTGGAGCAACACCTGTGCTGGAAAACCGAATCAAGTACCGCCACCTCCAGTGCTTCCTGGAAGTGGCGCGCCAGGGCAGTGTCGGCGGTGCGGCGGATGTGCTCGCCCTGACCCAGCCGGCCGTCTCCAAGAAACTGAAAGAGCTGGAAGAAATGCTGGGTGTACGGCTGATGGAGCGCAGCAGGAAAGGCGTGGAGCTCACCCAGTTCGGCGAGGTGTTCCTGCGCTATGCCGGTGCCAGCGTGGCGGCATTGCGGGAAGGTACCAACAGCATCCTGCAGGCCCAGCAGGGTGGCAAGACCCAGTTGATTATCGGCGTTCTGCCCACCGTCGCCGCCAGTGTGCTGCCCCAGTCGGTGAGGCGTTTCCGCCAGGGCGGGCTGGATGTGACGCTGAAACTGGTGGCCGGTCCCAATACCCTGCTGCTCAGCCAGTTGCGCGTCGGCGAGCTGGACCTGGTGGTGGGCCGACTGGCAGAGCCGGACCTGATGTCGGGCCTGTCCTTCCAGCACCTGTACTCCGAGCGCGTGACCTTTGTGGTACGGCCGGATCACCCCCTGCTGAAAACACCGTCACTCGACCTGAAGGCGATCAGCGACTACACCGTCCTGTATCCACCCAAGGACTCCATCATTGCCACACCGGTCGAGCGTTTCCTGCTCGCCCACGGTATCGGCACCCTGCCCGACCGGATCGAGACCATTTCCGATGCCTTCGGCAAGGAGTACATCCGCCAGACCGACGCGGTGTGGATTATTTCCCGGGGCGTGGCGGCCCGGGAAATTGAGGCGGGCGAGTTTGCGGAGTTGCCGCTGGAGACCACCGAGACCCTCGGGCAAGTGGGCCTGACTACCCGCGCCGACACCCAGCCCACGCCGGCCCTGCAACTGTTCATGAATGCGGTACGGGACTGCGCCCGGACATCGGGCTAAGTGCCCAGACTCATATCAGATTCGATATATAAAAACGACAAACGATCATTTTACATAACGAAAGCACTGTATAAGAGTTGAGCCAAAGCCGCCAAGACACGATAGGCCCTGATTCATGCAAACCCTTTCCGTCAACGGGCAGACGCTCCATTACCAGTTGGACGGCCCGGCCCACCTGCCGCTGATCGTCTTTTCCAACTCGCTGGGCACCGACCTGCGGGTCTGGGAACCGCTGCTGCCTTACCTGCGCGACCAGTTCCGCTTCCTGCGCTATGACAAGCGGGGCCACGGGCTCTCGTCCTGCCCGCCGGCGCCCTACCAGCCGGACGATCACATCGATGACCTGATCGGTCTGCTGGACGCACTGGAACTGACACAGGTCAACCTGTGCGGCCTGTCCGTCGGCGGTCAGATTGCCCAGGGCGTGGCGGCAAAGCGGCCCGACCTGGTGAAAAACCTGATCCTGTGCGATACCGCCCATCGCATCGGCACCGCCGACATGTGGAACACCCGCATCGAGGGCATCCGCGAACAGGGACTGGAGGCGATTGCCGACGGCATCCTGGAGCGCTGGTTCAGTCCGCGTTTCCATGCCGTCCAGGGTGACGCCATCGGTTTGTGGCGTAACATGCTGGTGCGCACGCCGGTGGAGGGCTACCTGGGCACCTGCGCCGCGATCCGCGATACCGACCTGCAAGCCAGTACCCGGGAGCTCAAGCAGCCCACCCTGTGCGTGGTCGGCTCCGAAGACGGCTCCACGCCGCCGGATCGCGTGCGCAGCATGGCCGAGCTGATCCCGGACAGTCGTTTTGAAGTAATTGAAGGTGCCGGTCACCTGCCCTGCGTCGAGCAGCCGAAGGCACTGGCGGGGCTGATCGTGGATTTCCTGAGCCGACACACTCCCGCCTCCAGCCGCTACGAGCTGGGCATGGGCGTGCGCCGCTCGGTGCTCGGCAACGCCCATGTCGATCGGGCCGAAGCCAACAAGACCTCCTTTGACGAACCGTTCCAGCGCTTCATTACCGAAAGCGCCTGGGGTTCGGTCTGGAGCCGCCCGACCCTGAGCCGGCGCGACCGCAGCCTGATCACCATCGCCCTGATGGCCGCCCTGGGCCATGAGGACGAACTGGCCATGCACATCCGGGCCACCCAGCAGACCGGCGCCTCCCTGGAAGAAGTCCGCGAAACGCTGCTGCACCTGGGCGTCTACGCCGGCGTCCCGGCCTCCAACACGGCCATCCGCATTGCCAAAGAAGCCTACAGAAGCAAAGGCGTCGCTATTGATGGAGAGAGTGAACAATGAGCCAAAACACGCCTCGTGACTGGGCCAGCCATCCCAGGTACATCAGCCCCGACTACAAGTCCTCACGCCTGCGCGGCGTGTCCCGCAACCTGGTGGAAATCGATCCGGAGCTGGCCGAGCTGACCGGCCCCGCCTTCGGCGAGGAAGTGGTGGGGCCGCTGGACTACGACCTGACCCGCAATGGCCGTGTCAATGGCGAGCCCCTGGGCGAACGTATCATCGTCACCGGTCGCGTGCTGGGCGAAAACGGCGATCCGGTACCCAACACGCTGGTGGAAGTCTGGCAGGCCAATGCCGCCGGTCGTTACGTGCATATCCGTGACCAGCACGACGCGCCGCTGGACCCGAACTTCCTGGGCGCCGGCCGCTGCGTGACCGACGACAACGGCGAGTACCGGTTCATCACCATTAAGCCCGGCGCCTACCCATGGGGCAACCACCCCAACGCCTGGCGGCCCAACCACATCCACTTCTCGCTGTACGGGCCGACGATCGCCACCCGGCTGGTGACCCAGATGTACTTTCCGGGCGATCCCCTGCTGGAACTGGACCCGATCTACCAGTCAGTGCCGGCCGAGTCCCGTGAGCGCCTTGTCAGTCGCTTCTCCATCGACGTCACGGAAGAGAGCTATGCGCTCGGTTACGTCTTCGATATTGTCCTGCGTGGCGTCAATGCCACTCCTGTGGAGGCCTGATCCCATGGCAATGAAGCAAACCCCCTCCCAGACAGTCGGGCCCTACTTCGCCTATGGCCTGACGGCCCAGCAGTACCACTACCCGCATTCCCAGTACGCCGGCGGCTGCCTGGTCAGTGAGCGGACGAAGGGCGAACGTATCCGTATCGTCGGCCGCGTCCTCGACGGCAACGGCGACGCGGTGGATGACGCGATGATCGAGATCTGGCAGGCCAACGCCGCCGGCCGTTTCGACCACCCCAACGATGCCCGGGAAGCGCGTCCGCTGGACCCGGCCTTCAAGGGCTTTGGCCGTTTCGGGACCGGCACCATGCCGGACAACAGCTTCCGCTTCGAGACCATCAAGCCCGGTGCAATCCGTGACGGCGTGGCGCCGTTCATTAGCGTGACCGTGTTCGGCCGCGGCATGATGAACCACGCCTACACGCGCCTGTACTTCAGCGACGAGGGGGACGCCAATGCCAGCGATCCGGTGCTGGAAAGAGTGCCTGCCGACCGCCGTGACACGCTGATTGCCACACGCAACGAAACCGCCACCGGTGTTGAGTACCGCTTCGACATCCGGATGCAGGGTGACGGCGAGACCGTCTTCTTCGATTTCTGATCGTTCTGCCTGATGCCCGCTAAACCGCTATGATGGGTTTAGCGGGGCCCTGCCCTTCCCGATTCAATCGCCAAGGACGCCGACTTACCGATGTTTCAGGTATCGCCATTCGACTCCAAGCTCTACCGCCAACTGCTGTCCGATGCCGCGACCGCTGACCGCCTGGGGGACGCCGCCCAGATCCGGACGATGCTGAGGGTCGAAGGGGAGCTGGCGCTGGCCCAGGCCGAAGCGGGGCTGATCCCTGGGGACGCCGCCGAAGCCATCGCCCAGGCGGCAGCTTCCCTGACACCGGAACCCACCAGCCTGGCCGACGGCGTCGCCTCCGCCGGCGTGCCGGTGCCGGCACTGGTGAAAGCGCTGAAAGCAGCGCTGCCCGGGGAGCACGCCCGCTGGGTGCATTACGGCGCCACCAGCCAGGACATCGTCGACACCGCGCTGGTCCTGAATATCCGCGAGATCCTGATCGACCAGCAGGCGCGCCTGGCTGCCGTCATCCGCGCCCTGGCCGACCTGGCTGAAGCGCATCGCAACACCCTGATCGCCGGCCGCACCCGAACCCAGCAGGCGGTGCCCATGAGTTTCGGGCTGAAAGTGGCCCAGTGGCTGGCACCGCTGCTGAATCATGTGGACCGGCTGGAAGCACTGCGCCCGCGCCTGCTGCGGCTCCAACTGGGCGGCGCTGTCGGCACCCTGGCGGCGATGGGCGGCAAGGCCGTGGACATCAATGAGCGCCTGGCCCATCGCCTTGACCTGGTGGCCGGCCCCTGCTGGCATACCCAGCGGGACTCCCTGGTGGAACTGTCCGGCTGGCTCAGCCTGACCACCGGCACCCTGGGCAAGATGGCCCAGGACTGGCTCTGGCTGGCGCAGTCGGAAGTGGGCGAGATCCGCTTCAGCAACGGAGGCGGTTCCTCCACCATGCCGCAGAAATGCAATCCGGTGGACGCGGAGATCATCGTCGCCATGGCGCGCACCAGTGCAGCAGCCGTCGGCCAGATGCACCAGACCCTGATGCAGGAACACGAACGCAGCGGCAGCGCCTGGACCCAGGAATGGTTCCAGTTGCCCCAGCAACTCATGGCTTCGAGTGTCGCGCTCAACCATGCGCAAAGCGGGCTCCGGTTTATCGAGATTCACGATCAGCGCATGCGCGCCAACCTGGATGCCTGCAACGGCGTGATCTATGCCGAAGCAGCGACCTTTGAACTGGCCCACGCCATGGGTAGGGACAAGGCTTCGGAACTGGTCACACAGTGCGTCAGGGAAGCCATGCAAGGCGATCGCCACCTGCTGCAACTGATCGAAGACCGTACCGGCGAGCACATCGATGTGGACCAGCTTGCCCGGCAGTTGGTCGCAGGCGGCGCGACCGGTCGCTGGCTCACTGATATTCTGGAACAGGCCCGGCTCAAGACGGCCACCCCGTAACGCACCCACGACTTTGCACGTTTGAAACCTTCCCCATCCTGCGGGAGCGTTAGCGACGTGTGTGCAAGGAGCGCCTTTATCTCGACTGCCCTGGCCGTGCTGTTCTGAACGGCCAGGAGCGCCCCGGAATCAGGCCGCCGCCGGTTTACGGAACAACGCCACATCCTTGGCCGGCACCTCCAGCTCCCAGCCCAGCGATCCGGCCACCCAGCGCAGGGTGGACTCCCGGTAGAACACGATGTGGGTCGGATCGCGCCGGTAGTGCCAGTTGGCGAACCGGGCATCGTCCGTCTGGAAGCAGGTCATCACCCCCAGCCAGCCGCCGGGTTTGAGCAGGCTGTCCAACTGACGGAAGACGGTATTCGGATCCTGCAGGTGCTCCACCACTTCGGTGCAGGTGATGAAATCGTAGGTCTGCTCCAGGGTTTCCGGATTCGGCGCGTAGAAGGGATCGTAGAGCGACACTTCCATGCCTTTGGCGGCCAGCATCTTCGCCAGCGCCGGGCCCGGTCCACAGCCGAAATCCAGCCCGTGAGCCTCATCCGGCGCCAGGGCCAGGATCGGGTCCGCCAGTTTGGCCAGGAAGCGCTGGTAACCTTCATCCTCGGGATCGTTGTCGTGCAGGTCGTAGACGCGCTGTTCCGCGTCCCGGTCCAGCCAGTGCTCCGGCGCCATCAACGTGGCCTCACAGCAACCACAGCGCCAGTAAGGCACCTCGCCGACCACCTCAAGCAAACGCAGGTCCTCGCTGTGACAGACGGAACAGCGGGCGGGTGCGATCAGTTTTTCGGACATTATGACGCTCCTTGGCTCCTCTGGCTGAGAGAAACCCGGTTGCTCGGTATGTGGAATGCCAGGAAGACAGGCAGTGTCCATACTTACCCGCCCCCCTGCAATACGCCCTGACCACGATATGTCCAATGCCCGATTCAGTTAGGGCAGGCGGCCTCCCGGAAGCCGGGCGCCGTCATCCCGACCCGCCCATTGGGGGCAACACGGAGCCGCGACGGTGCTCAGGCAGCTAAAGAGGATCTTGCAAAGGCCTGATCGAAACCCATGGAGGCCATCGCTGGAGCAGAGGACAGGATGTCCTCATCGCATAAGCGGCCATGGACGGCCCTCTTAGGCGACGGAAGCGATGGCCTCCATGGGTTTCAGGCGCCCAAGGTCTCTTTCAAAGCATCTCTTGTCGTCGTCCAGCCTCTGGGAACAGCGGAGGTTTACGTCCCGGCTACATGCCTCGATCAAGCGCTCAGGCCTCTACCAGTGCCTCAATCATCGCCTTCAGGAACCGGGCCGCCTCGCCTCCGGTACAGGCCCGGTGATCAAACGTCAGCGACAACGGCAGTATCCGGTGTACCGCCGGCTTGCCGTCGTAGGGCACCACCTTCTCGCGGATGGTCCCGGCGCCGACGATGGCCACCTGGGGCGGCGTGACCACGGGGTTGGCGTACTGGCCGGTCAGGGTGCCGAAATTGGACAGCGTGATCGTCGCCCCCTGCATCTCCTGCGGCGGGATCTTGCGCTCCATGACGGCCTTGCGCAGGTTCTCCAGGCCCTTGCGCAGGTCCTTCTGGGTGCGGTGGTTGATGTCCCGCAGCACCGGCACGAACAGGCCGTCCGGCGTGTCCACGGCGATCCCCACATGAACCTCGTCCAGCAGGCGACGGCTCAGGCCGTCGCCATCGAACCAGGCGTTGAGCGCCGGCGACGCCTCGCAGGCGTGGGCCATGGCCTGCACCAACCGCATGGTGATGTCCGTACCCCGCTTCCAGCGGTTGATATCGGCATCCTCGAAAATCGACACCGGCACCACCTGCGCGTGGGACACTGCCATGTTGCGGGCCATGGTGCGACGCACGCCCCGCAGCGACTCGGCATCGCCCAGCGCCTTGTGGTGGCTGGCCTTGGCGTGCACGTCGTCGGTCGTAATCAGTCCACCCGGCCCGCTGCCCTTGATGGATTCCAGGTTCACCCCCATCCGTTCGGCCAGGGCTCGCACGCCCGGCGTGGCTTTCTGGTGACGGGCCTGGCGGCTGGAGGTGGCGGCGCCGATGATAAAGTCGTCCTTCGCCTGGCTGTCGCGGGCGCGTTTCAGCTCACCCACCACGGTGCCGCTGTCCTCATCTTCCCCTTCGAAGGCCAGCAGCGGTTCACCGGTGTGGATGATGTCGCCCGGCTCGCCGAACAGCTTGGCCACCACCCCATCGAACGGCGACGGCACCTCCACGATCGCCTTGGCGGTTTCGACGGACACCAGCACCTGATCGACCGTGACCGTGTCGCCCACCTGCACCTGCCATTCCACGATTTCCGCTTCCGGCAGGCCTTCTCCCAGATCCGGTAATTTGAAATGTTTCATAGCGCGATCACCTGTTCCACGGCTTCGACGATATCCGCCACCTGGGGCAGATAGGCCATTTCATTGCGGGCATAGGGCATGATGGTGTCGTACCCCGTGACCCGGACCACCGGCGCCTGCAGGTCCAGGAAGGCGGCCTCGGCGATGCTCGCGGCGATCTCGGCGCCAACGCCCACATTGCGGCAGGCCTCGTGGACGATGACGCAGCGCCCCGTCTTGGCCACCGAGCACAGCAGCGTTTCCCGGTCGAGCGGGCTGATGGTGGCCACGTCGATCACTTCCGCCGACACGCCCTGCTCCGCCAGGGCATCCGCCGCCTCCAGGGTCTCGGCGATGGACGCGCCCCAACTGATCAGGGTGACGTCGCTGCCTTCGCGCAGGGTAAAGCAGGTATCCAGCGGCAGGGCTTCACCATCGTCCTCCACCGACTGGGTGACGGCCCGGTAGAGGCGCTTGGGCTCCAGGAACACCACCGGGTCGTTGTTGCGGATCGAAGCCAGCAGCAGGCCATAGGCCCGTTTGGGAGAACTGGGGATCACCACCCGCAGGCCGGGGATATGAGCGAACAGCGCCTCCGTGCTTTCGGAGTGGTGCTCCGGCGCGTGGATGCCGCCGCCGAATGGGGCGCGGAAGACCACCGGGCAGGACAGCCGGCCGCGGGTACGGTTACGCATGCGTGCGGCGTGGCTGATGATCTGCTCCATGCCCGCATAGATAAAGCCCATGAACTGGAATTCGGCCACCGGGCGCAGGCCCTGCGTGGCCATACCGACGGCCGTTCCGGCAATGAGGTTCTCCGCCAGCGGCGTGTCCATCACCCGCTTGAAACCAAACCTGTCCTTGAGGCCGACCGTGGCCCGGAACACGCCGCCGTTGGTGGCGATATCCTCACCCAGGACGACCACGTCCTCGTTGGCCGCCATCTCGTGGGCCAGCGCCATGTTGACCGCTTCCACCAGCGTGACATCAGCCATGTTTCACCTCCCGGCGCTGGAGGCGCTCGTACTGGCCGGCCAGGGCGGCGGGCAGGGTTTCGAACAGGTGGTCGAACATCGCCGTCGGCGGTTGGGGGCCTGTTGCCAGGTAGGCTTCCACCGCCTTGTCCACCTGGTTCCTGCAACTGACCTGCAAAGCCTGCTCCCTGTCGGAATCCCATAATCCCTGATGGTGCAGCCAGCTCTGCAACCGCTTGACGCCTTCCCGCTCCCAGGCCTGCTTGAGCTCCTCGGCCGGGCGATAGCGGGTGGCGTCGTCTGCGGTGGTGTGGTCCCCGAGCCGATAGGTCACCGCCTCGATGACCGAGCCGCCCTTGCCGGTACGCGCCCGTTCCAGGGCATGCATCAGGGCGTGGCGTACCGCAAAGTAGTCGTTGCCGTCACAGATAATGCCGGGCAGCCCGCCGCTGATGGCTTTCTGGGCAATGGTTTCGGCGCCGGTCTGCAGATGCCGGGGCGTGGAAATGGCCCACTGGTTGTTGGTCACGATGAACACGACTGGCAGGTGCCAGGCCCCCGCCAGGTTGACGCTTTCCAGGAAATCGCCCTTGGACGTCGCGCCGTCGCCCAGCGAACAGAGCACCGCCCGTTTCTGGTCGCGGATGCGGAACGACGCGCCGACGCCCACGGCGTGGCAGCACTGGGTGGATATCGGCACCGCCACCGGCAGGTCTTCCGGGCAATGGGCATAGGCACTGCCCCGCTCGTCCCCGCCCCAGTAGAGCAGCATTTCGGTGAGTGTCACCCCACGCAGCAACTGGGCGGCATGATCCCGGTAGTAAGGCACCAGTACGTCATCTTTCGCCAGGGTCTGGCCGATGGCGGTGCCGATGGTTTCGTGGCCGAGGACCGAGGGATAGGTACCACACTGTCCGGTTCGCTGGAGGGCGATGGTCTTGTTGTCGAAGGTCCGGGTCAGGACCATGTGTCGGTAGGCATCGAGAATCGTATCGCGGTCGTCAGACCACTCGGGCAGGTCGCCGAGGGCATCCCCGCTTTCATCCAGGTAGGCGATGCTGTCGACATGAAACGCATATCGGTCTTTCATTGGCTCCACTCCTTCCGCACCCACGATCAGTGTCCGCTTGTGGCGAAACCTTTCCTGGGGACTTGGGCTGTTTTATCGTGGCGCGCCGGCGGTCCGGATCAGATCCATGGCGCGGGAACCTTCCCTTTATTTTTAGACCCCGATCACGGCGCGGACAAGTACCGGGAGTGGTCAATCTTTGGCCGGCTCGGGGCCACACGGGCAAGTACCTGATTGTTCTCGCCCGGCGGCATCGCCAGGATCAGGCCCCCGGCAGAACCTGACCGTTCACCCCGGCCATCGTTTTGGCGTATCCTTGGCGCGACTGACTGGAGAACTCATTATGGCCATCTGGGTCGACGCCGACGCCTGCCCCATCCCGGTTAAGGAAATCCTCTGCCGCGCTGCCAACCGCTGGAAAGTGAACGTGACATTCGTCGCCAACCAGCGCATCAATGTGCCGCCGTCACCGTTTATCAGGACACGCCAGGTGCCGCAGGGTTTCGATGTGGCGGACAACGAGATCGTCGAGCTGCTGTCCGAGAACGACCTGGTGGTGACCCAGGATATCCCGCTGGCCGCGGAGGCGATCGAACGGGGCGCCCGCGCACTCAATCCACGCGGTCAGGTCTACACTCCGGACAACATTCGCCAGCGCCTGGCGATGCGCAATTTCATGGAGGAGATGCGCAATGCCGGCCAGATGACCGGCGGGCCATCCGGCTACTCCCAGACCGATCGCAAGGCCTTTGCCGATCAGCTCGACCGCTGGCTGCAGAAGCACATCCGGCGCTGATTGCGGGCACCCGGGCCTGATAATGATTCGCTTTTAACACCGGGCGAATTCAGCTAGTCTGTGCGCCTTCCCGACCCCGTTAACTCCCTGTTTCGTCTGACGGGTCTGCCCGATTCGGAGAGTCTTCATGTCCAGCTCCAACACCAGCAGTTTCCAGGCCCTCGGCCGGCTGCTGCGATACGCCCGCGGCTATCGCCGTCACATCATCGCGGCCAGCACCTGCTCGATCATCAACAAGCTGTTCGACATCGCGCCGGAAATCCTGATCGGTATCGCCATCGACGTGGTGGTGAACAAGGAATCCAGCTTCGTCGCGTCCCTCGGCTTCACCTCCGCCCAGTCGCAGATCCTGGTACTGGGGCTGCTGACGTTCCTCATCTGGGCGGGGGAATCGATCTTCGAGTACCTGTACCAGATCCTTTGGCGCAACCTCTCACAGGCCCTGCAGGCGGACCTGCGCCAGGATGCCTACGAGCACGCCCAGCGGCTGGACATGCACTTCTTCGAATCGCGCAGCTCCGGCCAACTGGTGGCCACCATGAACGACGACGTGAACCAGTTGGAGCGCTTCCTCGACGGCGGCGCCAACGCCATGATCCAGGTGGTGGTGACGATTCTCACCGTGGGCCTGGTGTTCTTCGTGATCTCGCCGCTGATCGCCCTGCTGGCGTTCACGCCGATTCCCGTCATCGTCTGGGGCGCGTTCTACTTCCAGAAGAAGGCCGGGCCACTGTACGCCGATGTGCGCGAGAAGGTGGGCAACCTGTCCACCCGCCTGGCCAACAACCTGGGCGGCATCGCCACCATCAAGAGTTTCACCTCCGAAGCCCGCGAGGCGGAGCGCCTGCGCCAGGCCAGCGAGGAGTATGTCCAGGCCAACCGTAAGGCCATCCGCATCAGTTCCGCGTTTATTCCGCTGATCCGGATGGCGATCCTGTTCGGCTTCCTGGCGACGTTCATGATCGGCGGCATGATGGCCCTGGACGGCGAGCTGAACGTGGGGGCCTACGGCGTGCTGGTCTTCCTGACCCAGCGCCTGCTGTGGCCGATGACCGGGCTGGCGGCAGTGGTCGACCAGTTCGAACGGGCCATGGCCAGCACCCGCCGTATCCTGGACCTGATCGCAGAGCCGGTGCATGTGCGGGACAACGTCACCACGCCTTTGCCCCAGCCGGTTCTCGGCGCGGTGAGCTTCGACAACGTGCAGTTCCGCTATGGCAACAGCGGCGCGGGCGTCAAGGGCATCAGCCTGGAGGTACCGGCCGGCCACACCCTCGCCCTGGTGGGCGCCACCGGCTCCGGCAAGTCCACCCTGATCAAGCTGCTGCTGCGCTTCTACGATGTCCAGCACGGCACGATCCGCATCGACGACCACCCTATCCAGGAGGTCAGCCTGAACTCGGTGCGCCAGGCCATTGGTCTGGTGAGCCAGGATGTCTACCTGTTCGACGGCACGATCCGCGACAACATCGCCTACGGGCGTCCGGAAGCCACCGACGACGACATCATCGAGGCGGCAAGGACGGCCGAAGCCTGGGGCTTTATCGAAGCCCTGCCGGAGGGCCTGGATACGGCGGTGGGCGAGCGCGGCGTGCGCCTGTCCGGTGGCCAGCGCCAGCGCCTGTCACTGGCCCGGGCGCTGCTCAAGGATCCGCCGATCCTGGTGCTGGACGAAGCCACCAGCGCCGTGGACAACGAGACCGAAGCCGCGATCCAGCGTTCGCTGCGGCGCATCGGCCACAATCGCACCGTCATCATGATCGCCCACCGCCTGTCGACCATCGTGCACGCCGACCAGATCGCCGTGGTCCAGGACGGCGAGGTCACCGAGCAAGGCACCCACGACCAGTTGATCGCGCGGGACGGCCACTATGCGGCGCAGTGGCGGGTCCAGACAGGCGCGGCGGCGGATACGGTCTAGGCGTCTGCGCCGTATCCGGTTTCAGGCCGGATGCACCGGGACAGGGGCCGTTTGCCGGCCCCTAACTCCCCTGGATACGAAACCCGACCTTCAGGACGACCTGGTAATGCGCCACCTTGCCGTCCACCACATGGCCGCGGGTTTCGGTCACTTCAAACCACTCGACGTTGTCCACGCTTTTGCTGCACTCCGCCAACGCGTTCTCGATGGCGTCTTCGATGCCGGTCCTGGAGGAACCCACAATCTCGACTTTCTTGTAGACATGATGATCAGACATTCAGTGTCTCCTTGTGTCGGACCAGGTTCTGGGCCGAACCCGGTTCAAAAGCGTTGCAGGGTCAGTATGGCACACGGGGGGCGGTCGATTTCAAAAGGTTGCGATGAACCTTTGTCCATTGGAACCATCC
This sequence comes from Marinobacter halodurans, assembly GCF_004327985.1. Classification (GTDB taxonomy): domain Bacteria; phylum Pseudomonadota; class Gammaproteobacteria; order Pseudomonadales; family Oleiphilaceae; genus Marinobacter_A; species Marinobacter_A halodurans. The sequence continues at coordinate 106,333 of NZ_SJDL01000006.1, read as the reverse complement.
AAGCAACCAGGGCATTCCCATCGTCTGCAGGAGGCAACCCCGATGATCCCCTCCCCGTTGCACCACTCGCTTCGCGGCTTCTTCTCGCTGCTGGCCGCCGTGCTGCTGTCCGGCATGGCGGAAGCCGATGTCTATGAATCCCGCTATCACGACTTCCGGGTCGATACCCTGGCCGCCCGGCTTGAATATCCCTGGGGGCTGGCGTTCCTGCCGGGTGGCGATGTGCTGGTGACCGAGCGGGCTGGCCGCCTGCGGATCCTGCGCGACGGCGAGCTGCTGGAAACGCCGGTCAGCGGCGTGCCGGAAGTCGCGGTGGGCGGCCAGGGCGGCCTGCTGGACGTGATCCTGCACCCGCAGTTCGACGACAACCGCCTGCTTTTCCTGAGCTACGCCCACCAGACCGGCGAGGGTCGCACCACCCGGGTCGCCCGCGCCGAATACCGGGATGGCGCCCTGGAGAACGTCAACGTCATCTTCGAGGCCCTGCCCCGCTCCAACACCACCCGCCACTTTGCCGGGCGCCTGGCCTTCGACCGGGACGGCTACCTGTACGTGCCGGTGGGCGACCGGGGTGACAAACCACGCGCCCAGGACCTGTCCGACGATGCCGGCGGCGTCCATCGCATCACCATTGATGGCCAACCGGCACCGGGCAACCCCTTCCTGGACAAGGACGGCGCCCGCAAGACCTTCTTCACCTACGGCAACCGCAATATCCAGGGCATGGCCCGCCATCCGGTCACCGGGGAAATCTGGAGTCACGAACACGGGCCCCGGGGCGGCGACGAGGTCAACATCATCCGCGCCGGCACCAACTATGGCTGGCCGGAAATCACCTACGGTATCGATTACAGCGGCCTGCCGATCACCGACCGGACCCGGGCACCGGGCATGGCCCAGCCGCTGCACTACTGGGATCCGTCGATTGCCCCGTCGGGGCTGGCCATCTACGACGGCGAGATGTTCCCGAAATGGCGCGGCGACCTGTTCGTCGGCGCCCTGAAGTTCCAGAAAGTGGTCCGGCTGCGGGTCAATGACCGGGAGCAGGTGGTGGAAGAGGAAGACCTGCTAACCGATTTGGGCAAGCGCATCCGGGAGGTCAAGCAGGCGCCGGATGGTTCCATCTGGCTGCTGACCGATGCCCACGACGGCGAGATCCTGCGCCTGTCAGCACCCTAACCGGTAGAGCGCCGCCACATTCCGCGCCACCCGGCGCAGGTTGTCGGCGGCCCCGGCCAGGGCCTCGGACAGATCCATGGGCGATGGCGTGATGCCGAACACGGCCGCCAGTCCGCACGCCAGCACCTCGTCGTAGTCTTCGCCCACGCTGCCGGCCAGCGCCACTACGGGCACGCCGGCCTGGCCGGCCTCCCGCGCCAGCCCCGCCAGGGTTTTGCCGCGGGCGGTCTGCCCGTCGATCCGGCCCTCACCGGTGATCACCAGATCCGCCTTCTTCAGATGCTCGCGCAGCCTGACCGCATCCATGACCACATCCACGCCGGGCTCCAGGCGGCCGCCGAGATAACCGCACGCGGCCATCCCCATGCCGCCGGCGGCTCCGGCACCGGGCATCTCCGCCAATTTGCGGCCGACGACCTGTTCCAGCAGGGTTCCGTAACGGGCCATCCCCTGGTCCAGGGCAACCAGCATGTCCTCCGTTGCCCCTTTTTGGGGCCCGAACACATAGGTTGCCCCGTTGGGGCCGGTCAGCGGATTGTCGACGTCGCAGATGATGCGGAAACGGGTGGCGGGCACCCGGGTGTCCAGCCCGTGCAGGTTCAGCGATGCCACGTCCAACAGCCCCTGCCCGCCCGGACCGATGGGATTGCCGGCAGCATCCAGCGCCTTGACCCCCAGCGCCTGCGCCATGCCCAGTCCGCCATCGTTGGTGGCGCTGCCACCCAGGGTCAGGATGACCTGTTCCACCCCCAGGTCCAGCGCATCGACGATCAGCTCCCCGGTGCCCCGGGTGGTGGTTTTCATCGGGTTGCGCCGGGCTTTCGGCAGGCGCTGCAGACCGCTGGCCTCGGCCATCTCGATCACCGCCGTGCGGTCGTCATGGATCAGGCCAAACCGGGCCTTCACGGGATTGCCGTCGGGCCCGGTCACCTCTGTGGTTTCGTACCGGCCGCCCGCCGCCGTTACCAGCGCCTCCAGGGTCCCTTCACCGCCATCCGCCAACGGCAATTCGGTGAACGTCGCCTCGGGCAGGGCCTGGGCCACGCCCTCGCGGATGGCCTCAGCCACCTCCGTGGCCGACAGGCTTTCCTTGAACGAATCCGGGGCAATCAGGATGTGGGTCACGGGCGATCCTCGCGGGTTGTGTTGATACCGGTCTCCATTCCATTAAAGCAATAAATGCGCCCGTCACCGTCCGCTTCACTCGGCGTAGCCGGTCAGTTCCAGGTAACCGCGCCCGCTGTGCGAGCCCGACACTGTGACCGGGCTCTCCCAATAAGGGTAAAGACCGGTGTTCCAGAAATTGCCGGCCATGGCGTCCACTTCGATCTCCACCTCACGGCTGGGAATCGTCAGCCGCCAGCGCGACGGCACGGTCCCCGTGGCGAAGGACTGCTGTTCGAGCGGTTGCAGGGTAAAGTCGTCGCCGGTCAGGGGTACCACCTCGCCGAAGGCGCTGATCCAGGTCCCGGCCAGGAAGGCTCCTTGTTCCTCCCGCAACCGGAACGCCATGACCCGTTCGCCGGAGTCCAGTTGCAGTGCCATCCAGTCCCAGCCCTGCTGGTCGGACCGCAGGAACTGGCTGCTCCACTCCCGATCGAACCAGCCGCTGCCCTGCACATCCAGCGTTTCGCCGTTGACGGTCACCGTGCCGTGGATGGTCAGGTCCACGAAGCTGAAATACATGGACCCCTCGCCACTGGACGACTTCGCGCTGAAGCCGTGATCGCCATGGTGTATCGCCTCGCTCCGCGGGGTCAGGGTCAGGTCGTATCCCCAGTCGCCGGCCTGGACGTGGAGCCGCCAATCGCCGTCTTCCGTGGCCGTCAGGGACCAGTCGTCCAGCCACACGGCAAACGGCGCCGCCGTGGCGCCGGCATGGCCGATACCGCCGCGGGCGAGTCGCTCGGTGAAGTGGTGGTCGTTGGGGCGCGACACCGCCGCATGGGCCATCCAGACCGACTGCATTGGCCAGGTCTCCGGAGGTGGTGGATCGGCATCCGGCGGGTGCGGTTTCAGCCCCTGACGGAATTGGGTCCACTGCAACCCCAATGGATCGCCCCCGGCGGTGGTCAGGTTGGCGGTGAGATACCACCATTCAATGCGATAGCGGGGGTGCGGCCCGAGGTCCCGGGGTAACTGGATGCGATCGCCCGGCGCCGGCTGGGCAAAGCCCGCCTGGCCCGCCTGGGCGTCGAAGGACTGTCCCAGACCGGCAAAGCCCTGTGGTGCGTCTTCCTGGGGCTCGCAGCCCACCAGCAGCAAGGCCGCCAGCGCTCCAACCAGCCATTTCATCGCTCCGCCCCCTGCAGTTGCCCCACCGTCACCGGTTCCGGTGGCCGCTCGCCCAGACGACGCTGGATCAGCCAGGCAATCGCCAACCCGATCACGCCCGCCACAACCACCAGTTGCAGCCAGAACAACGGGTAGATCGCCATGGGCAGCGACCAGCCAAAGGCCAGCGGGTTGATCCGGGCCACCAGCACCCAGGTCAGCAGGATACCCAACGGCAAAGCTGCCAGACAGGCCATCAGGGTGACCGAGACGGACAGACCGCTGATGCGCCCGCGCAGTTCCCGTCGACCGATACCCCAGACCCGCAGCAGATGGAAATACCAGCGCCGGGTGCCAAAGAACACCCAGCCCAGCACCAGCAGCGACACAGCAGCCAGCACCAGGGTCAGCATGCTGATGGCCCGGGTCAGCAGGAAGGTCTGCTCGAAGATCCGCGTCGCCAGCTCACGAACCGAGGCGGTATCCCGCTGGTCCAGGGCCATATCCGGCAGGGTGCGGGCCAGTGCGGCGCCCAACGCCTCGGGCGAGGCGCCGTCGGCCAGTTCGACCGTGATACTGGTGAAGCCCGCCCGGAACCCAGCGGGCAGGGACGATTCCGCCACCAGCAGTTCGCCGCTGGGTCGGCCGTAGTCGGCATAGACCGCGGCCACCGTGGCCGAGACATCCTGGCCTGCGATGCGATAGCAGAGGCGGTCCCCGGTCTCCAGCTCCAGACGCCGGGCCAGTTGTTCATTGACCATAACCTGCCCCTCGCTGAGCCGGGCCCAGGGATCGGCAGCGGCGCCCAGGAACGACCAGTGGTGCAGCAGCAGCGAGTCGGACGGCAGTGCCAGCAAATCCACGGACTGGGTCTGCGGCTGTATCAGTTCGGCCCGGTCCCGCTGCACGGTGTACCAGTGATCGACGAGATCCAGGCGGCCCAGGGCATCGGTGAGGGCAGACCGTTCGGCGGTATCCCGGATCTCGAGGTAGACGTCCCCCTGCAGGCGCTGGTCCAGCCACTGGTAGAACGTCGCCTCGAACGTGCTGACCAGCGCCTGGATCGCGATCACCGTGGCGGCGGCGAACTGCAACGCAACCACCGGCAGGCCGAGGCGCCGGATCATCACGGACAGCTCTCGCAACGACCATTGACGCATGGGTCGGCTGGTCGAGCCAGCCGCCCGGTCCAGTCCCCGGCTCAGCAACGCTGGCGTCAGCAGCCCCACACCGAGGAAAACCAGGGCCAGCGCGAGGAAGACCAGGACCAGCGTATCGGCCAGGAGCAAGCCGGCAACCCCCAGCAGCAGGACGGCGGCAGCACAACCCCAGCGACAGGACCCTAACCGGTGCCTGCCTTCGCCTTCGGGCCGGTCAAACCAACACCAGACGAGGACCAGGCCAATCATCACCGGAACCGGCAGGCAGGCCATCCAGGACACCGCATCGGCCACCAGGGTGACGTCGAACAGGCCGCTCATGACCCGCGCGAACCCCTGGGCAAACAGCTGCGCCATCAGCAAGCCCAGCAGGGTGCCCGGAACGGCGCCCAGCAGCGAGACGACCACCAGTTCCACCAGCCGCAGGCCACGCAGCCGGGCGGGCGTCACGCCGAACCGGATCAGCAGCAGCGTCCCCGCGCGACGCTGGGACAATCCCAGCAGGTAGACGCTGCGTACCAGCAGCCCGGTGATCAACAGCACCAGGATGCAGAGCGCGTCCAGGTTCAACAGGAAACTGTCGGCCAGTTCCCCGGTCGCCAACCGCGGCTCGGCCGGTACCGCCCGATAGCCGGCTGGCAGGGAGTCCAGCGCCGACGGCGCCATCAGGCGCAGTCCGGCCACGGCGGTTGGCGCCGGCGCCTGATCGATCACCTTGCCGATATCCTCGAACGGGCCGTCCTGCAGGCGTTGCGACAGCCGCGGCATGCCGGCGTCGGCAAAACAGCCCAGCGACAGCGGATCGATACCGATGACGCGCCCCTGCCCGGTTGGTGGCGTCGATTCGAGCCAGGGCAACACACAGACGCCGGAACGACGCAGGTGCACGAAATCGGCCACCGTGAGCGCCGCGCCATCCTCCCGGCGGATTTCCTGCAATCCCTCCAGCATGCCGGTGCCCTGCTGCAGGCTCTGGCGGGCCTGGCGCGTCAGGTCCCAGACGCCCGACCAGAGCGCCGTCGCCAGGATGATGATCAGCAGCAGGGCACCCCCTTGCAGCGGATGGCGGCGGTAATGGCTGGCGCTCGCAAGCCAGAGACTGCGCCGGGTCATGTCAGCCTCCCAGGCTCACGGTGTGGTCACAGCGTTTGGCCAGGGCCGGGTCGTGGGTCGCCAGGATCATCGGGCATCCCTGGGCCCGCTGGAACTCGAACAGCACGTCCGCCACGTCGGCGGCGGTATGCCCGTCCAGGCTGCCGGTGGGTTCGTCGGCCAGCAGCAGACGCGGCTGCATGCCAAAGACCATGGCCAGGGCCGCGCGCTGACGCTGGCCACCCGAGACCTGGTCGGGATAACGCGCAGCCAGGGAGCCGATGCCCAGGCGGTCCAGCCAGTCCTTCGCATCCGCGCCGTCCCGGCCGGCAATGTCGGCACGCAGCCGGACGTTCTCCAGCAGCGTCAGGGCCGGCATCAGGTTGGCTTCCTGGAACACGGTGGCAATCGCACAACGCCGCAGTTCACTCCAGCGCGCCGATGCCGCCGCCAGGGACTCGCCAAACAGTGTTATCGACCCGGCCGACCAGCCTTCCAGCCCACTCAGCATGTTGAGCAGCGTGCTCTTGCCCGATCCCGAGCGCCCTACCAGGGCCAGCGACTGCCCCGACGCCAGGGTCAGGCCGAAGTTGTCGAACACGGCGATGTCCTCGCCGCCCGAGCGGAAATGCTTGCGCAGACCGTCGATTTGAACCACCGGGGATTCGGCATGGTCGCCCCGGGGCCTGACGGGGTCAGTGGGGATCGTTGGTGCGCTCGGTTTTTTCATATTGGGGAAGGTCATCGGTGATCGTGTACCAGTCTGCCTTGGAGCCAACGTACACATGGTACGCCGGAGACTGGTTCACCGGACCATCCAGGGTGCCCACCCGCAATCGGAGGATCCCCGGGATAGCATCGACCCGGCTGTAGAGCGGGCTGCCGCACTCGCGGCAAAACGCCCGGTACTTGCCCGGGCGCGACTCGAATTCCTTGACGAGCTCGTCGCCCCGGGTCACGCGAAAGTGGACTTTCTGCACCGGGCTATTGGCGGCGAAAGCGCTGCCCTGCGCCCGCCGGCATTGACTGCAGTGGCACAGGGCGATTGGGCCGAGGCGACCCGCGTATTCATAGTGGATGCCACCGCACAGGCATTGACCGGTCATCATCGAGTTGTCTCCGACTGGGTTGCGCGGTGGCCTGGCGCCCACGGGCGCCCTCCAGGGTGCCTCAGGCCGGCACGACCAGGATCTTCCCGTTGCGCTCCCCGGCCGCGGCGGCCGCCACCGCTTCCTTGATTTGCGAGACATCATACTCGCCTGCAATCTTCGCCTGAAGCTTGCCGGTGGCAATCAGCTTGGTGAGCTGGCCAAAGACCTTCATCTGGTCCTCGCGGGACGCCTGTTCGAACCATTTCGCCAGCCAAAAGCCGCGGGCGGTGATGTTGCGGAACACCAGGTTGCGCGGTGTGAGCTGGCACGGCTCGCCGCTCATCATGCCGTAGTTGACCAGGGTGCCGCCCTCTTGCAGGCAGTCGGCGATGTGGTCCGTGGACGCGCCGCCAACGGCATCGATGGCCAGCTTGATGGCGCCGTCCCCGACGGCTTCCTTCACCCGTTTGTGCAGGTCCGGGCCATCCACCAGCACCACGTCCGCACCCTGGGCGGTAACGCCCTCGACCGCCGATTCCCGGCGCACCACGTTGACAGTCTTCAACCCGCGGATCTTCGCCAGTTGGATCAGGTAGCCGCCGACACCGGAGTTGGCCGCATTCTGGATCACCCAGTCGCCTTCCTGCAGATCGACGAATTCGCTCAGCATCAACAGTGCCGTGGGCGGGTTGATGGTCATCATCGCCATCTGGCGCGGGTCGGCCTCCTTGGGCAGGGCCACCAGTTTGCGGGCGTCGACCACGGCGTGGGAGACCCAGGTGCCGATACCAACCGGCAGCAGCACCGTCTGGCCGACATCCACACCCTGGGCATCGGGCCCCAGGGCCACGACTTCGGCCACACCTTCATTGCCACCCACGGCGGGCAGCGGCGGCAGTATGCCGTACTCGCCGGTCAGGGTCAGCACGTCGGATGGGTTGATCGGTGCTGCCAGGACCTTGACCAATGCCTGGCCGGGTCCCGGCTCGGGAGTGTCCGCTTCCACCGCTTCGATCACATCCTGTGGGACGGGACCGCGATGGTCGTATTTGGCCTGCAACATGGGGGGGGGTCTCCTGTTATTTTGATCGAATCCCCAGGGTAGGCGGCGGCTGGGGCTTTGCACAGGGGCGTATCCGCCAGTTCGGTGGTGAGTCCGGCCAATTGCCCGCAAAAAATATCGACAGCCGCGAAAAAGGACTTGAAGACCGAAGCAATTGGTCCCAACGTAGGAAGTAGTTCAGGAGCATCCGGTCGGCGCCGGGTCGTCATCTGCTCTCTTGCCCATCCGGCACTATCGATCGTGAAGCCGCCCTCCGGAGACTCCCGGGAATAAGGCTGCGCGAAGGCGCGCCATCGCCTTCCGTTTGGTGCGTAGCGCGGTGCGTTACGTCGCCATATTGACCGATTTTGCAGAGGGGAGTTGCCATGGCCCTGGATACCTTGCCGCCCATCGGGATGGGGACCTATCGTCTTACCGGCGATACGGCACGGGACGCCGTTCGCAGTGCCTTGTCACTGGGCTACCGCCACATCGATACGGCCCGGATGTACGACAACGAATCCGAGGTGGGAGACGGCATCACGTCCAGTGGTATCCCGCGCCGCGACATTTTCCTGACCACCAAGATCTGGCACGACAGGCTGCATTACAGCGACCTGATGAACAGCCTCAAGGACAGCCTGCAGCGCCTGAAGACGGACCACGTCGATCTCACGCTGATCCACTGGCCCTCCCCCGGAGATGAGGTGCCGATGGAGGAATACCTCGACGCCCTGCGGGATGCCCAGCGCGAGGGACTGACACGGTTTGTCGGGGTGTCCAACTTTACCAACGCGCAACTGGACAACGCGCGGGTGATCCTCGGCGATACCCCCATTCTGACCAACCAGGTGGAAGTGCATCCGTTCCTGGCCAACCGCAAGGTGGTCAGTCACGTGCAGGAACTGGGGATCAAGGTGACCGGCTACATGCCGCTGGCGGTCGGCCGGGTCATGGACGATGAGACCCTGCAAGGCATCGCCCACCAGCACAACGCGACGCCGGCCCAGATCGCCATTGCCTGGGTCGCGTCCCGTGGCATTGTGCCGATTCCCTCCTCCACCCGACCGGAACACCAGAAATCCAACCTCGAGGCACTGGATATCGAGTTGTCGATCGACGACATCGATGCCATCGACAAACTGGATCGCAACGAACGCATCGCCAACCCCGACATCGCCCCGGACTGGGACTGATCAGGGTCTCCGCCGGGAGCGCCTGCGGCTGCCTGGCCACAGCCCCAGGAGGGCCACACCGAGACCGACCACGGGCGGCAGCAGCGTCGCCCGCAGCTCCAGGGCCCATTGTGTCAGGGCGCTGGTTAACAACCACAGGACAGGCACCACCAGCAACACGCAGCGCGGTTTCCAGGGCACGGCCAGCAGGGCCATCACCGTGAGCAGTACAGTGGCGTCCGGCGTCAGTCCGGGCCATCCCATGGCTTCCGGCGTTCCGGCACTGAGCGCGCTCGCCGTGGAGAGCCCCATCACGGCAACCGCGCCCAGCAGGCCGACACCCAGCGGAATCCGGTTGGGCGTCACGCGCCACGCCAGCAGGGCCAGCAGTACCGCCTGCCCCAGGAACCCCCAGACCGCATAGGTCATGCCCCAGTGAATCGGCTGGTAGTAGCGCTGCAGGAAAAGCAGGGCCGTCAGCACCCAGCCGACCGCCAGCAACGACAGGCCCAGCCGGCGCGCCCGTCCCTGCGGCAGCGACAGCAAGCCGGCCAGTGCGGCCAGCGCCACCGGGAAAACCAGCGGCCAGGGCCAGAGGGCTTCGTTGAAGCGAATGAAAAGACGCAGGTACACCTCGGGGGTGAACATCAGGAAATCGCGCAGCGCGTAATCCATGGAGGCTAACCCAGGTACTCGACCATGCGGCGGCGCAGGACCGGATCCGGCAGTCGACCGTGGAGGGCGCCCATGTTTTCCTGCATGTGCTCCACTTGCGTGGTGGCCGGAATGGCGCAGGTGATATCCGGATGGGAGATGATGAACTTAAGGAAGTATTCGGCCCAGTTCGTGACACCGGCCTCGCCGGCCCACTCAGGCAGCGGCCGGGATTCAAACCGGTCAAAGAGGCGCCCGCCCCGGAAGGGTCGGTTGGCAATCACGGCAATGCCCTTCTCCCGTGCCAGCGGCAGCAGGCGCTGTTCCGCAGTCCGGTCCAGGACGTTGTAGGTGAGCTGGACGAAATCCAGCGACTCGCGCGTCATCAGCCGCTCCAGGTCGTCGTGGCGCCGCCCGTGGGAAGTGGTGACGCCCAGGTAACGGATGCGGCCCTCCGCCTTCATCGCCCGCAGGGTGGGCAGATGACCGTCCACCCCGAGCAGGTTATGGACCTGCAACAGGTCGAACCGATCGATCCCCCAGAGTTCACGGGAATGGGCGGCCTCCTCGCGGGTCGCGTCCCCGTCGCCGGTCCAGATCTTGGTGGCGGCGAAGACGGTGCCCTCACGCTGCAGGCGTTCCAGCAGTCGCCCCATCACGGCTTCCGCCGAACCGTACATGGAGGAAGAGTCCACCAGGGTACCGCCCGCCCGGAAAAAGCGCTCCAGGACCTCGGCACGCTGGTCGAGCAGACGGAGGTCGGAACCGACATTGAACGTCCGCCAGGTCCCCATGCCAATCGCCGGCACGCGTTCTCCCGTGGACGGGATCGGGCGCCGGATAGGTGCGGCTTGGGCTCCCAGTGCGGGCGCCAGGGACAGCAGCACCAGGGCGGTCAGACCACCCAGAAAGCGGCGACGGCTGAACGGAATCGTCATGACGCGTCCTCCTGTTGCCCGGCTGCCTGCGGCCGGCATGCCCGTTACAGGGGATTGTACGTCAGCCATCGCGATCCGGTCATGACGCTTTTGCAGCGTAGTGCCGGTCCAGGTAGCGCAGGATATCCGCCGATTCGAAAAGGCCTTCACCGGTGTTGGGATCTTCGAGGTAAGGCACCTGCACCCGTCGGTGGTGGCTGAAGAACACCTCGCGCTTGCCCCCGGGCAGCGGCGTGTAGGGACCGGGCTTGATGCGCTGGACGGCCGGGCCGATCTCGGTCCAGTGTTCCTTGGCCAGGTTGTGTAGCCGGTAGGGAATCTCCAGCTCACACAGCCGCTCGCGCACGGGGCGCGAATAAGGGCTGCCCTCGAAACTCCACAGCGACAGCGCCTTTTCCGGGCGCCGCGATGCCTTCACCCGGATTCCCCGCAACCCACGCACCGCGCTGGCCAGGCTGCCCAGGGCCGGCTGGTAAGGCCGTGAACGGTAATAAGCGGGAACCGGACGACCGCCGTAAGTCTGGAAAAGATAGGCCACGATATCGGCGGATTCATACATGACGGTACCGGTGTTGTCGTCCACCAGCAGCGGAAACAGCTGCCTTCCGCCCACCTGCTCGGCCTCGGGCCGGAAGCGGCGGCCGCCTTTCGGGCAGGGTCGGATGTCCACATCCAGTTGCAGGGCCGACAGGGCTTCCCGGACCCGGCGACAGAAGGGGCAGCCCTCCATGTCGTAGAGCACCAGGGGCAAGGCCGGCTGCTCCGCCTGGCGGACCACCATACAGCCGCGCCAGGCGGTCAGGGTGGAGGTCAGCGCCGACCCGAGAATGTCGAGATGAAATGTCAATGGATTCCCCATGAGTCCGATCCTTTGTCGTCTGTGCATCGGCCGACGCCGCGCAGGCATCGCCGATTGCCATGAATAATCGCAATTTCAACACATTACCCGGGCCCTGCCGTTGGCTGGATTGCCTGAACGCTCCAGCCGGCCCTGCCGCAACCTTTACAACTCACAACAATTTCGAGCCAAAAGATGCATTTACTGGCCAGAATTAACGTTATGTATAAAAATCAGTCATAGGCGAAACCAGGCCATCTGGGCTATTTTATAAGGCGAGTCTGGGAAAAGCCGCGACAATAACCGGCCTCCCGCAGTGTCTCCCAAACGCTTTGTGCTGATACTCGACGCTACACCACAAGGGTGAACAAACATGCCAGCCACAACCGCTTTCCAACGGAAACGTGGTCGGGTCCGCCCCCTGTCCCTTGCTTTGACACTGCTTGCCGGTCTGTCTGCGGGTTCTGCCCTGGCCGACGGTCCCCGACTGTCGCCGTGGTCCGAGAACATCGTGGACGCCACGGTACGGGCCATGGATACCGAACAGGCCATCAGCGTGGCCGCCGTGCCGCTCAACGGTCCGGGTCTGCCGCAATACATCAATGCCGATGCGCCCATGAGTCCGGGCTCGATCATGAAGCTGGTCACCACCTTCGGCGCGCTGGAGATCCTCGGCCCCACCTACCGCTGGGAAACCCGGTTCTCCACCGATGGCCAACTGGTCGGCCATACGCTGCAGGGCAACCTCTATGTGACGCTTTCCGGCGATCCGCACCTGGGACTCGAGCGGCTGTGGTCCGCGTTTTCCGAGTTGCGCGGCATGGGCATCGACACCATCGACGGCGACCTGGTGCTGGACGGCACGGTGTTCAACCTGCCCAACGGCCTGCCGACATTCGATGACAACGGCGACAACGACCATGCGCCGTTCCTGGTGCAACCCTCGCCCTACCTGACCAACTTCAACCTGATGCATTTCCAGGTCCGGTCCGACGAGCGGGGCACCACCGCCTGGACGACTCCGGCCCTGAATGCGGTCATCATCGACAACGACGTGAAAATGCTGCCGGCCGGCCGCTGTCCGTCGCACCATCACTTCGACTGGACCCCGACGTACCACGACGACGGCACGGTCACGGTTCATGTGACCGGCCGTCTGCCACAGGGCTGCCGGACCACCAAATACATGTCGCTGCTGCCGGCGGCCGACTACACCGCCGCCACCATCCGCACCGTGTGGTCGCAGATGGGCGGGCTGATGACCGGCCGCTGGCGCACGGGCGAAACCCCGGACGATACCCGCCTGCTGATGACGTCCGACTCGCCGGACCTGGTCACCACGGTCCGCGACATCAACAAGTGGAGCAACAACGTCATGGCCCGCCAGTTGCTGTTGGCCATTGGCGCGGAAAACCGGTTGCCGACGGATGATGACGACCGCGAGGCGGGGATCCGGAAAATCAAGTCCTGGCTCTCCGGCAAGGGCGTGGATACGGACGGTCTGGTGATCGACAACGGTTCCGGTCTGTCCCGGGACAGCCGTATCAGCGCCCGCCAGGGTGCGCAGATCCTGCAGGCGGCCTGGAAGAGCCCCTATGCCGCCGACCTGATGTCCTCGATGCCGCTGATTGCGATGGACGGTACCATGCATCGCCGGCTGCGCAACACCGGTATGGCCGGTCTGGGCCGGATCAAGACGGGCTATCTGGAAAACGTGCGGTCGATCGCCGGTTTCACGCGGGACACCAACGACACCACCTGGGCGGTGGTCGGCCTGGTGAATCATGCGCCGGCCTGGAACGGGCAGGCGCTGCTGGACAAGGTGCTCTACTCGCTCTATCTGCAACCGCCGGTGGGCACGGCCTTTTCCAAGGCCCAGATGGATTCGTCGACCGAGGTTCGCTGAGGCGAACCTCGGTTTCCTGAACGGATCGGTATGAAACTCGTGCAGGGAAGCAAATGGATACCCTTGCCTTCGCTTCCCGATCAAATCACGAGTTAACGCTACCTTCGAAACAGGTCATCCGGTCCACCTCAAACCGTCAGGTATCCCCCATCCACATTGATCGCCGTCCCCGTAGTGTAAGTGGACGCATCGGACACCAGATACAGCACGGTGCCCGCCATTTCGTCCGGATTGGCCATGCGGTTCATGGGGATGTGCATCAGCGCCTGCTTCCTGATGGCGTCGTTGGTGGTCAGGGCGCTGGCAAACCTGGTGTCGGTCAGCCCCGGCAGCAGCGCGTTGACGCGGATATTCTGCTGCCCCAGTTCCTTGGCATAGGCCTTGGTCATGGAGATGACCGCCGCCTTGGTGATGGAGTAGATGCCCTGGAAATGCCCGGGGGCCACGCCATTGACCGACGCCACGTTGACAATGGCGCCGCCGCCCTGCTCTTTCATCAGTTTGGCCGCCTCGGCACACATGAAGAAGTAACCGCGGATATTTACGTCGACGGTTTTCTGGAAGGCCGCCAGCTCGGTGGTCTCGATCGGGCCGAAATGCGGGTTGGTGGCGGCGTTGTTCACCAGGATATCCAGCTTGCCGTAGGTCTCGCGGATGTGGGCCCAGAGGCCTTCGATCTGCTCCATTTCGCCGATGTGGCAGGCGTAGGCCTCGGCCTTGCCGCCGTTGTCGCGGATGCTGCCGGCCACGGCCTCGCAGCCTTCCAGCTTGCGGCTGCTGACGATCACGTGGGCGCCGTTGTCCGCCAGCAAGCGGGCGATGCTTTCGCCGATGCCACGGCTGGCACCGGTGACCAGGGCAATTTTGCCGGACAGGTCAAACAGGTTGTTCTGACTCATGGGATCTCCCGTTAAAGACTGAAAAAGCCGCCGCGTTCAGCGGAACGTCACCAGTTCCGGAGCGGCGTCTTCGAGATGGGCGTAGTTGTTGAAGACGGCCAGGTTGCGGCGCCGGCCGGAGAACAGGATGCGGGTGACGCTGGTGTTGGTGATGACTTCGTTCAGGGCCAGGGCACGGCGGTCATCCAGGCCCAGCAGCGACTGGACGGCCACGGAAATCGGCCCGCCGGAACTGGCGACCAGCACATCGCCGCCACCCGCGTTGGCGATGGCGTCGTCCAGTGCCGCCAGCACCCGGGTCTGGAAATCCGCCCAGCTTTCCGCGTACTCCGATGCATAATCTCCACTGACCCAGCGCTGGACGGCCTCGACAAACGCCAGTTGGAAGGCCCTGGCCGGTTTGGGATGCTGTGCCAGGTCGCGGGCCATCACCTCACGGTCGGCCCACTCCGGTTTGAAGGCGTGCACCACGGCTTCGTGGTCGAACTCGTTGAATCCGGCGTTCATCTGCAGGTCCGGCAATGCCTGACCGTAACCCTCGGTGATTGCCGCCACGGTTTCCTGGTGGCGTTGCAGATCGCCGCTGAACACCGCCGTGGGTGTCACCTTGTCCGCCAGCCAGCGCCCCAGCACGCGGCCCTGCTCCCAGCCCGTGTCGGACAGCTGGTCGTAGTTCGCCTTGCCGAAGCTGGCCTGGCCGTGACGGATCAGGTAGAGCGTCGCCATTACAGGTCACTCGCTTCGATCCGCCGCAGGCAGCGCTTCTCCAGATAGTTGGCCGCTTGGCCGAACATGGCAAAGCGCTTGTCCTGGGTCTGGCCGTGGTAGAAGCGGTAGTAGATCTGCTGGATGATCACCGCCAGCCGGAACAGGCCATAGATTTCGTAGAAGTCGAAACGCTCGGCCCGGTAGCCCGAACGGTCCATGTAGTACTCGACCACTTCGTCGCGGGTCAGCATGCCCGGACGGTGGGTGGGCTGGCGTCGCAGGATCTGGAATGGCTGCTCGTCGTCCGCCTGGATCCAGTAGGCCAGGCTGTTGCCCAGGTCCATCAGCGGATCGCCGATGGTGGCCATTTCCCAGTCCAGGACGCCGGTGACTTCGAACGGGTTGTCCGGGTTCAAGACCACGTTGTCGAAGCGGAAATCATTGTGGATGACGCATTGGGCGATGTCGTCCGGCATCTTGTCGTCGAGCCAGCCCATGACCGCCTCGAAGTCGCCTATGTCTTCGGTGCGCGCCTTGCGGAAACGGTTGCTCCAGCCACCGATCTGGCGCTGCACGTAGCCGGGGCCCTTGCCCAGCCTGTCCAGTCCGGTCGCCACCGGATCGACGGTATGGAGATCCACCAGTTTGTCGATCACGTTCAGGCACAGGCGCCGGGTGTCCTCCGGCGACAGGTCGAAACCCTCCGGGAAATCCTGGCGCAGGATGATGCCCCTGAAGCGCTCCATCACGTAAAAATCGCAACCCAGCACGTCATGGTCTTCGCAGATCGCGATGATCTCCGGGACATAGGGATAGACCGGTTTGAGGGCCTTCATGACCCGGGCTTCCCGCAGCATGTCGTGGGCCGATTTGGCGATGTGCCCAAACGGCGGGCGACGCAGTACGAACGAGCGGTCGCCGTAATCCACCTGGTAGGTCAGGTTGGAGGCCCCGCCCGGGTACTGGCGGATGTCGGGCTGGCCGTCCAGTTCCGGCAACGCCTGCTTCATGAAACGGTCCACCGCCGCCGCATCGAGTTCTTCGCCTGCGCGGATGTCGACCGCCTGGTCAATCTGTGTCATGTGATTCACGTCCTCCCCAACGCGGAAGTGTCTGTTA
Organism: Marinobacter halodurans; assembly: GCF_004327985.1. Classification (GTDB taxonomy): domain Bacteria; phylum Pseudomonadota; class Gammaproteobacteria; order Pseudomonadales; family Oleiphilaceae; genus Marinobacter_A; species Marinobacter_A halodurans. The sequence continues at coordinate 90,258 of NZ_SJDL01000006.1, read as the reverse complement.
TGCGGCACCGCCGAACTTGCGCATCCAGCGTTTGCTTTCCTGGTGCATCAGCCAGTCGAACGCCCAGGGCGCGTGGCGCTTGATCATCCACAGGCGGCGCTCCTTCACGTGGGGCAGCACCCAGAAATCACCGTTGGACTCGGCCCGGTAAATGTCTTCCGCCACATCGTCCGCGGTAATGCCGGAACGCTTCATCAGCTTCTTGACGTTGTCGTCCATGCCCGCCTTTTCCGAGCGCATGGAGTCGGTCAGGTTGGTTGGGAAGAAGGCCGGGCACACGCAGCTCACGCGGATGCCGTCGTCACGAAGTTCCATGCTCAACGTTTCGGACAGCGCGATCACGCCAGCCTTGGAGACGTTGTAGCTGCTCATCAGCGGCGCCAGCATCAGGCCCGCCATGGACGCGATGTTGATGAAGGTTCCCTGCTGCTGCTTCTTGAACAGCGGCGTGAAGGCCTTGCAGCCACGCACCACGCCCATGATGTTGATGTCCAGGATCCACTCCCAGTCGGTCAGCGTCGTCCCCTCGATACTGCCGCTGGATGCCACCCCGGCGTTGTTGACCACAATGTCCACGCCGCCCCACTGCGTTTCCAACTGGTCCCGCACCTGGTCCAGGTCGGCAATACGGCGTACGTCGCAGGTCACGAACAGGCCTTCGCCCCCCGCCTGTCGGATCTCTTCCTCAACCACAGCGCCCTGCTCGGGATTGATATCGCCGATACAGACGCGGGCGCCTTCGCGGGCGTAACGCAGGGCGATGGCGCGCCCCAGACCGCTGGCTCCGCCGGTGATAAAAACGCGTTTTGTCATGCTGGTGTCCTGTTGTTGTGCTGAAGCGCTGAAAGGCCCCGTACCACGATTATGGCCGGGGCTTCTTGTGGATCCGGATCAGGCTTCAGGCGTATTTCTTGAGTTCCAGTTTGGCCACCGTACCACGGTGTACTTCATCCGGCCCGTCCGCCAGACGCAGCACCCGGGCATAGGCAAACAGCTGGGTCAGCGGGAAATCGTCGTCGCTGACACCGGCGCCGCCGTGGATCTGGATGGCGTTGTCGACGATGGTCTGCAGCATCTGCGGGATCACCGCCTTGATCATGGCGACTTCGCTCAGCGCGCCCATGATGCCTTTGGTATCCAGCAGCCACGCACATTTGAGCGTCAGCAACCGGGCCTGCTCGATCGACATGCGGGCGTTGGCAATGATGTCCGGGTTGCCGCCGAGCCTGGCCAGCGGCTTGCCAAAGGCTTCCCGGCTCATGGCCCGTTTGATCAGCAACTCCAGGGTGCGTTCCGCGGCACCGATGGCCCGCATGCAATGATGCACCCGGCCCGGCCCCAGTCGGCCCTGGGCGATCTCGAACCCGCGGCCCGGTCCGGCAATGATGGCGCTCTTGGGCAGGCGCACGTTGTCGAAGCTGACTTCACCGTGGCCGTAGGGCTCGTCGTAGGACCCAAACACCGGCAGCATGCGCTCGACTTTGACGCCCGGCGTGTTCTTCGGTACCAGGACCATGGAGTGCTGGCGATGCTTGGGCGCTTCCGGATCGCTCAGCCCCATAAAGATGATCATCTCGCACTTAGGATGACCGATGCCGGTGCTCCACCACTTGCGACCGTTGAGGACCACCTCGTCCCCTTCCACAACCGCCGTTGCCGACATGTTGGTGGCATCGGACGACGCCACGGCCGGCTCGGTCATACAGAAGGCGGAGCGGATCTCGCCGCTGAGCAGGCGCGGCAGCCACTGTGCTTTCTGCTCCTCGGACCCGTAGTGGATCAGCACTTCCATGTTGCCGGTATCCGGCGCGTTGCAGTTGAAGATCTCCGGGGCGATAAAACTTTTACCGGTCTCTTCGGCAATCAGGGCATAGTCAGAGTTGAGCAGGCCACAGCCGTGCTCCTCGTCCGGGAAGAACAGATTCCACAGGCCCTGCTCGCGGGCCTTGGCTTTCAGCTCGGCAATGACCGGCAGTTCCACCCAGCGGTTGTCGAGCCTGGCCATCTCGGCGTGGTAATCCGCCTCGATAGGCTGGATCTCATCGCGGATGAACGCCTTGACGCGGTTCAGGTAGTCCTGGCCTTTCTCTGAAGGGGTAAAGTCCATAGCGATCACTCCCGGGCGACACGTGACAATCGAAAGAAGGCCATCCAGAAGGCCTCCCGGAACGACCGGCCCCCATCGGGGTCCCACCGTTCCTCTCAAGCGTAGCCGCAGTCTACTTTTGGAACACCGAATTAGACCACTGAATTATTCTTATCATTTAATATAAACTGCATTTATATCTTTTTACCGTCCGGGACATTGCAATGAACCGCCTCGACCTGAACCTGCTCCACGTGTTCGACACCATCTTCCGGGAAGGCAGCCTGACCCGTGCCGCCCGCGCGCTGCACCTGACCCAGCCGGCGGTGAGCCACTCGCTGTCGCGCCTGCGGGATCATTTCAACGATCCGCTGTTCACCCGCCAGGGCAACCAGATGGTGCCCACGCCACTGGCCCGGCGCTTTGCCGAAACCATGCGGCCGGGGCTGACCCAGATCCAGAGCGCGGTGAACCAGTTCCACGCCTTCGACCCGGCGCGCCAGCACAAGACGTTTTCCCTGGGACTGCGGGACATCCTGGAATCTACCTTCCTGCCCCAACTGATGAAGAACCTGACAAGCTATCCGGAAATCGAGGTGGTCAGCCAGCGTATCGCCCGCCGGGAAATGGAGACGCAACTGGCCTCGGGCAAACTGGATTTCGCGGTGGACGTGCTGCTGCCGGTGAGTAACCAGACGTCCCACGAGCTGCTGCGCAAGGACCAACTGGTGGTGATCGCCGGGGAGCACCATCCGGGCATTGAAAACGGGCTGACGATGGAACAGTACCTGGCCGCCCGCCATGTGCTGGTGTCGTCACGCACCGAAGGCCCGGGTATCGAGGACTTCGAGCTCTCGCGCCAGGGTGTCCATCGTCGCATCGCCCTGCGCTGCCAGCACTACTACGCCGCCTGCCGGGTGGCCGAGAATACCGATCTGCTGGTGACCATGCCGGAGACCTATGCCCGCATGATCGAACAGCAGGCCAAGGTCCGGGTACTGCCCCTGCCGACCGACATGCCGGCGCTCAATGTACACCTTTACTGGCACACGGCCTACGAGAAGGAGCCCTCGCTGCTGTGGTTCCGCGAGCAACTGCACCGGGTGGCGTCAAACCGCCCCGACCGACCATAGCAGCACGAACAGGCCACCAGCTGCCAGCACCAGGCTCACGGCCACGACCAGCAACCCCCAGCCAACAGCGGCAGCGTCGGACACCGCCACCCCATGCGCCCGTGCCGTCCGGTAAAAGGCCCAGGGGCCCAGCACAAAGGCTCCGAATACGGCGAAGACCAGCCCGACCGCCACGCCCGCGAAGGTCCAGGTGGCCAGCACGGTGCTGCGATCGGCCAGTTCGGCCTCGACGCCGTGACGACGCAGGAAATGCCGGGACAACAGCCAGATCAGACCATAGAGCGCGGCCACCAGGACGAGGCCAACCAGCACGACAACGGCGCGATAGATCATGTGAAACAGAACCTTACTGTGGGGAAGCGAACCCAGGTTAGTCCGGGAAGTGAGGCTCCGGCAAACTTTCGAAGCCGGGGCGGGCAAACAGGTAGCCCTGGAACAGGTCGATACCGAGTGTCCGCAGCCACCGATACTCGGCTTCGGTTTCCACACCCTCGGCGATGACTCGCCCACCCAGTCGCTGCATCATGGTGACGACGCCGGCGACCACGGCCTGTTTATTGGGTTCGCGGTCGATGTTGCGAATCAGGCCCATGTCCAGCTTGAGAAGGTCGGGCGGGCTGGCAATCAGCAGATCGTAGCGGGGATAACCGGCCCCGAAGTCATCCAGCGCCGTCTGGAAGCCCATATCCTGATAGGTGCGGATGATGTCGGCCAGGTGATCCGGCGAGGACAGGGATTCGTTTTCGACCACCTCAAAGATAATCTGGCGCGTATCGAACCGGTAGGTCTTCGCCGCCGCCAGGGTGGTGCGGATACAGTACTCGGCCTGGTACACCGCATTGGGCATGAAGTTGATACTCAGCCGCGCCTGCATCTCCAGCCGCGAGGCCAGCTTGACGGCCTTCACCCGGCAAATCTGGTCGAAGGCATAGCGGTTGCGTTCGTTCACCCGGGCCAGGACGTCGCCGGCGCCTTCGCCGGAGGCGCCACGCACCAGCGCCTCATAGGCATAGACGGATCGATTGCTGACATCAACGATGGGCTGGAACGCAAAACTGATCTCGAAATCGAGCCCTTCGCCACAGGCGCACTGCCCGCAATGGGATTCGTCAAAGAGTACTGCTGGCTGATTCACTGGCCGCTCCGTTCACCGATTATCCTATTTTTACCTGCTACAGACTCTAGCACGCCCGGGGTTGATTGCGAGGGATGGCATCATAGACCGGTAACGCTACACTGAGGGCATTCAGTGCGGGCCAACAGCCCATCGATTCCCCGTCACGTCATCAGAAGGGAGCCCCTATGACAGCCACCAAGCGGATCGCGGTTACACCCGGAGACGGCATCGGGCCGGAGGTCGTCGAACAGGCCGTACGCTGCCTCGATGTCCTGCGCGAGCGTTACGATCTCGACCTGGAGTGGGAAACCTTCGACTGGCCGTCGCATCGCTGGCACCAGGCGCATGGCGACGTCATGCCGGCCAACGCCCTGGAGCAGCTCCGTGACTTCGACGCGATCCTGCTGGGCGCCCTGGGGGACCCCGGCCCGATAACGGATCCGAACCGTTACCTGCTGCCGGACAGCATCTCCCTGGCGCCGTTGCTGCAGATGCGCAAGGGCTTCGACCAATGGGTCTGCGAGCGGCCCGCCCGCCTGCTGCCGGGCGCCCGCCAGTACCTGGCTGACGAACGGGCGCGGGATGTGGACATGCTGGTCATCCGGGAAAACAGCGAAGGCGAATACGTGGCCCAGGGCGGTCGGCTGCGACCCGGCAGTGAGGACGAGGTCGCCACCCAGATGGAAGTGTTCACCCGACGCGCCACGAACCGGATCATCCGTCACGGCTTCGAGCAGGCCCGATCACGCGCCCGGGCGCGCCAGGAATCCGGCCAGACGCGGCAGTTCAAGACACTCGACGGGCGCACTTGCGAGAGCCAGGTCTGCATCATCACCAAGCGCAATGCCCTGCGTTACTGGGGCGACATGTATACCGAAGCCTTCGCAGAGATCGCCACGGAATATCCGGACGTCGCCACCCATCACGAGCTGGTCGATGCCGCCTGCATGAAGTTCGTACAGTGTCCCTGGGCGTTCGACGTGGTGGTGGCGAGCAACCTGCAGGGAGACATCCTGACGGACCTGGCGGCGGTGTTGTCCGGCGGCATGGGCGTGGCACCCTCCTGCAACCTGAACCCGGATGACCGCTCCATGCCGTCGATGTTCGAACCGACCCACGGCAGCGCACCGGATATTGCCGGGCAGGGCCTGGCCGATCCCACCGCCATGCTGTTTACCACCGCACGGATGCTGACCTGGCTGGCCGAGGAGACCGGCCCGATGCAGGAAGCGGCCGAGGCCCTTCACGATGCGGTGGCCGCCGACCTCGCCGAGCACAGCGGCCGGCGGCGCAAGACCCGGGAGATCGGCGATGCGGTGATCACCCGCCTGGGCCAGTGATCCTGTTCGGGTTGATGGGTTGCACCGCCTATTTCGCGGCGTAACCCAGTTTCTTGTCGACGATGTTGAAAAGGCTCTCGCCCGCCTTCCAGCGATCGAAATTGTCGACGAACTGGTCGGTCAGGGCGCCCTTCCAGCCGATGAAGTCGCCCGCCATGTGCGCGGTGATCAGCACATCCTCACGATCCCAGAGCGGGTGTTTCTCAGGCAGGGGTTCCTCCTCGAACACGTCCAGCCCGGCGCCGGCAATCTCGCCGGCTTCGAGCGCGGCGACCAGGTCGTCGGTCCGGACGATCGGGCCCCGGCCGATGTTGATGAAGCGTGCTGTCGATTTCATGGCCTGGAACGCCTTCCGGTCGAACAGGCCCTCGGTCTGCGGAGTCAGTGGCGCGGCCACCACCACAAAATCCGCCTGCCCGAGCTGCTCCATCAGGTCATCGTTCCCGTGTACGGCCTCGAAATCCGGATCGCTGTCGCGTGCGGAGCGGGCCGTGCCATGGACCTTCAGTCCGACGCCGCTGCACAGGCGCGCAATCTGGCGGCCGATGGAGCCGGCCCCCACCACCAGGACCCGTTGCCCCTGGACCCTTTCAGTTTCCCGGTGCTGCCATTGATGCGCCTGTTGCAGGCGGATTGAATTCGGGAAATCCTTGCAATACATCAGGATGGTACAGAGCACGTACTCGGCAATGGAACGGTCGAAAATGCCCTGCGCGTTGGTGACAGTCACGTCGCTGTCGATGAGAGCCTGGAACATCAGCGCATCGACACCGGCACTGGTGGCGTGGATCCATTCCAGGCTATCGGCCGCCGGCCAGGCGGCTTCCAGCGCCTCGGTCCGGAAATCCGTCACCATCATCACGCCGGCCCCCGGCAGCGACTCACGCAGGCTTGCCTCATCCGAGGCGAAACGCACCTCGGCCCGTTCACGGACCGCGTCCATACCGGGCGGTTCCTTCTCTCCGGGAGCGGTCAGGACTGTCACGATCGGTTTATCGGCTTGAGATGTCATGGGCGGCCTCGTCGTTGGTTTGGCATTCCTTTGGAAACACTGCGGACTCCCTGAGTGTGTCGGTGCTCTTTGCCCCGGTCAACCTGACAGGGCATTACGCAGGAATACTCATACCCAGGGTCTTGCCCCCCCTTCGTATAAAAACTAATCTGCCTAGGTAAGGGAGCCACTGATTGACTCCCAAGCCTTCGTCAAGGCGTCTCTCACGAGCCGGGTCACCGGCGTGACGCCGTTTCGGCAAAAGCAGGCCTGATCCACGGATCCGGGCTTTATTGTCCATCTTTTCCTACTCTGCCAGGAGATGCTTATGGCCGATGGAGCAAAGCTCAATAAAGCCAGCGACACCGCACCGCGCAAGATGAAGTACCGCAAGACCAAGGCCCGTTGGCATCCGTCGATGCAGGCCATTCCCGTGCCGGGCATCCGCCGCATGGTGAACATGGCGGCAAGCATGAAGGACGTGATCCACCTGTCGATCGGCCAGCCCGACCTGCCCACGCCGAAGCACGTGGTGGACGCCTACATCGATGCCCTCAACGCTGGCCAGACCGGCTATACCATGGACGCCGGCCTGCCTGAGCTTCTGGTGGCTCTACGCGACTACTATGGCAAGCGCTACGACCGTAAGCTGACCCGCGACAACATCCTGGTGACCTCCGGCGCGACCGAGGCGATGTACCTGGCCCTGTCCGCAACCGCAGCGCCGGGCCGGCAGTTCATCGTGACCGATCCCTCGTTCCTGCTCTACGCCCCGTTGATCCGCATGAACGGCGGCGAGGTGAAATTCATCCAGACCCACATCGAGAACAACCACCAGCTCGATCCCGACGAGGTGATCGCAGCCATGGGGTCGCGCACCTTTGCGGTGGTCCTGAACTCCCCCAACAACCCGACCGGGGCGGTGTACCCCCGCAGCACCATCGAAACCATCGTGGAAGAATGCGCCTACCGGGGCATCCAGATTTTCAGTGACGAGGTCTACGACCACCTGATCCTGGACGACCAGGAATACGCCAGCGTGCTGCGCTGCAGCGTCGACCTGGACAACATCATGTGCATCAGCAGCTTCTCGAAGACCTACAGCATGGCGGGCCTGCGGGTGGGCTGGATCATTTCCAGCCAGGCCACGATCAAGTCGCTGCGGCGCTATCACATGTTCACCACCTCGGTCGCCAACACGCCATCCCAGTTCGCCGGTGTGGCCGCACTGACCGGTGACCAGCAATGCATCCGGGACATGGTGTCGATCTATCGGGAGCGGCGCGACCGGGTCGTGGACCTGGTGGCCCAGACCCCGCACATGACCGGCTACCATCCGGGCGGCGCCTTCTTCATCTTCCCGGACCTGCCCAAGCATGTGGACGGGTCGGATCTGGCCCTGCGAATGCTGAAGGAAACCGGTGTGTGCGTGGTGCCCGGCGATGCGTTCGGGGAGAACACCGCCAACGCCCTTCGCATCAGCTTCTCGGCGCCGCTGGAAACGATCGAAGAGGCCTTCGACCGGATGATTCCGTGGATGGCCAAGCAGCAATTCTGATTCAAACTGGAGCAAGCCGGCCCGGCGAACGGGCCGGCCTCACCAAACGTGATACTTGAACCCGCCCACATCCAGTGCCCCTATTGCTGGGAAACCCTGGAAGTCAGCGTCGACCCGTCCGTGCCGGAGCAGGACTACGTGGAGGACTGCCAGGTCTGCTGCCAGCCCATCCTGATTCACGTGCGTTTTGGTGAAGACGGCGAATTGAGCATCGACGCCGAAGCCGAAAACGACTGACCTCAATCGCTCCAGGCCCGACGCAGATCGTCGAAGTGCTCGATGACGTAATCGGCGCGGTCGACGTACGCCGCATTCCGCGCATTGCGGTACAGGCCGCCGGCCATACCGGCCCGAAGGGCGGTGGTCAGGTCATCGATAAAATCGCCGATGTAGGTCATGCGATTCGGAGCAACGCCAAAGGTGTCGGCAATCTGTAGCAGGCCGGCGGGATCCGGCTTGGGAGGCGCATCGTCACGGGTCAGGACCAGATCGATGCCCAGGGAAAGCGCCGCATCGGTCGCCGCCACCGCCTCACGGCTGTTGCGGGTCAGCACGGCGACCGGGACAGACCGCTGGTGGAGATGCCGCACCAGGGCCTCGGCACCCGGCATCCAGCTTGCGCCTTCGGCTCCGGCCATTTCGAACCGATGAATAATCGCATGGGCCCGGGCGGCCTCCGCCTCCGACAAGGTGGCCATGTGCTCCAACAGGCCGACCCCTTCGGGGAATCCCAGCTCCCGGCGGATCGCCCGGAAATCGAGCCCGGAATCCACCAGTGTGCCATCGAGATCAAATACCACGGCGTCGTAGCGCGCCACTGTCGTCGTCATGGTTGTGCCCATTGCTCCGGCTTGTGTCGACTCCCGGCATCCGGCAGGATAAAAGTCGCTGGCCATGGCCAGACATCCCTACCGAACTGAAACGGAGTCCCGTTCATGCCACTTTTCCAGCGTGCAGTCGGCCCTGTCCTGGCCTTCGCTGCAGCCCTGACCCTGTCCGGTTGTGCTTCCCTGTCGCCCTATTCGGTGAGTGAAAATACGCTCGAAGGCTACCTTCAGAACGCCGTCGCCGATTTCGACCGGCAGCAGCTCAAGGCCGGGTCGCCATTGAGCGTATCACTGGACCAGGCGGATATCACCCTGGGCCCGGACGGCCGCGAGGTGGCGGTGCTGGATATTGCCGGTCAGGTGGCCGTCAATGCCTTCATGACCAAGCTGCCGGTCGACCTGAAGCTCAAGGTGGAAGGTGCACCGGTCTATGACCGGGAGGAGCGGGCGGTCTACATCCGCCGGCTGAAGCTGCTGGACAGCAGCATCGACTCCCAGTTTTTCAGGGGTGACCTGAAACCGGTGACGGACAACGTCATGCGCCTGGTCGCCCAATGGCTGGAGACGGTACCGGTCTATCGGCTGGATGAGAACAGCTTCGCCGAACGCATGATCGGCATGGCGCCGGTGGACGTGAAGGTGGTCCCCGGCAAGCTGGTGCTGGTACCGGCGGAATGATCCCCGACAGCATCACGCTGGCCGACCTGATCCTCGCCAATCTGTTCCTGATGGCCGGTGCCTGCCTGCAGGGCGTCGCCGGCTATGGTATCGGCACGCTCTCAGCACCCCTGCTGTTCCTGCTGAGCCCGCTGTTCGTGCCCGGGCCGCTGGTGGTCAATGCGGTGGTGCTGGCGATTCTGCTGCTGCTTCGCAACCGGGCCAGTATCCGCTTCCGGGAAGTGCGCTATGCCATAGGCGGCAGCATCGTCGGTACGACCCTGGCCGGCTTGACGCTCGCCGTAATCACCGGGACTGCCTTTGACCTGATGTTCGGCGTGCTGATCCTGCTGGGCGTCCTGGTCAGCGTGGCTGGCCTCCGGCCCGCACTGAATCCGCGTAACAGCGCCGTTGCCGGTGCCGCCAGTGGTTATATGGGGACAGTGGTCGCCGTGGGCGGACCGCCTATTGCGATGATCTACCAGAACGAAAAAGGCCCGCTGGTGCGGGCCAATATGTCGGCGTTTTTCCTGTTTACCAGCTGCGCCAGCATCGTCGCGCTGTTCTTTGCCGGGCGCCTGGGCCTGCCAGAGATGAAACTTTTCCTGCTCACCCTGCCCGGTGTGGTGACCGGCTTCCTGCTGTCGGCCACGCTGGTGCAACGCCTGCCATTTTCCGCCATGCGCCCCCTGATCCTGGGGATCGCCGCCGTCGCCGGCATCGGTGCCATGGTACGTGGCCTAACCGGCGGCTGACACCTTGTAGGTCGCCGCACTCATCTCTTTCTGCAACGGCAGCAGATCAAACACGCGCCTGGGATTGCTGGGATCGACCAGCGTCGTCGGCGTCAGGTAGACCCGCGGCGTCTTGTATAGCAGCTTGATCGCCTGCCAGTGGGTCGGCGCCACGTAGCGCTCCGGATAGTGCGTTTCCAACCACTCGCGCAGACGCGGCGCCTTGTTGGAGGACATCTTCGGGAAGAAATGATGCTCCACATGGTGGCTGAAGCGGTAGTGCAGCCGATCCAGGATCGGGTTGGTCCGCAGGCTCATGGAGTTGTCCAGCGGGTTGTTGGTCTCGGTCTGGGGCCGCAGGAAGTGGTTGGTCAGGATATAGCCCTGCCCCAGCGCATTGGCCACCATGAACGGGACCACCACGGTAAAGACCGCCAGCGGCCCGGAAACCACCGCCAGCACCAGCCAGGCCGCCACACACAGGAGCGACTGGATAATCGCCCGGCGCCGGTTGAAGCCCTTGAACTGCTTGCGGCGCTTGGCCTGCAGCCACAGCACTATCTGGGCGTGCATGGTGAAGGAATAGGTCAGGAACAGCAGGCTGTACCAGGTGCCGGATCCCGGCGCCAGCCTGGGAAACTTGCGCTGCTTGGGATCCGCCTTGTAGCGACGGATGGTGCCGAAGCTGTCCGGATCGGTATCGCCCATGTTGGTGTGGGCGTGGTGGATCGAGTTGTGCCACTTGCGCCAGAACTCCGGCGGCGCGACCAGCGGCCCGAAGCCCAGCCAGCCAAAGAAATTCTGCCAGCGGCGACTCATCCCGAGCGCCCCGTGCAACACCTCATGCGCCAGCAACGCCTGACAGCCAACGGTATGGCCCAGCACCAGCGCCAGTCCCAGGTTGGCGTACCAGGGCAATCCCGCCATCAGGATCGTCAGCACGCAGCCCCAGATCACCAGTTGCAACGGCAGGAACCAGATCACCCGCCAGCTTTGGGGCTGGAAGGTGTCGGCAGGCAGGTCGCGACGCATCTGGTCGCGCAACGCACGTTCGTCCTGTTCGCCAAAGGTCTGGCCGGGGATGGATTCAGGTTTTACAGCCGCATTCACGGGAGCACCTCTGTATTTCAGCGTACATGTGTGCGCTGAATTTACCGAAGGTGTCAGACCTTGGCAATAGCCTTTGGATTATTTTTTGAGCATTTTCGGCCATTACTGATCTATATCAATAAATTAGATGACAACGATATGACAGGGATGAAATCAAGAAAAAGTACAGGCGTACGTTAAATATGAAACTCCAGGGACGGGACTACCAGCCAGGCTTCGGCGGCGTCAATGACGGCCAAATCAGACGCCGCGAGCCTGAAACCAATGGACCTCTCTACCGCGCCCTCAGAGACTGGCAGGCAACGCGAATATTTGAAGCAACTGGAGTATGTAGCAGATGCTTCAGCTTCTGAGGCGCCGAAGGCGCCCGGTGACGGCTATGAGTTTGCCGGTTTGGCATGGGTGACCAACGCATCAATCTTAGTCCGAAGCCCGGCAGCCCTACAGGCTGCTCCGAAGCTAAAGAGGGTGTTGTAAAAGCGACTGCGCTCAGCCATACGGCGTTGAAAATCGCCTCGTGCGCGAGTCCGATCAAGATGCTCATTTACAACCCGTAAACTGCGCTCTTTCGTTGATTTTCGCCTTGTTTGGCTATCGCTCGCGACGCTTTTGCAACACCCTCTAAAGCGTCGGCTACGCGCTCGAGTTGACTGACGCTTCAAGATAAATCGGCACCCATAAAAAAGCCGCTCTCCAGGGAGCGGCTTTTTCGGATCCGGGCAACCGGTCAACTGCCGGAAAGCGAAGTATCGGACGGATCGATTTCCATCTGCTGGATGGCGATGACCGCCTGGGTCCGGTTGCGCACACCCAGCTTGCGGAACACCGCCGTGATGTGCGCCTTGACCGTGGCCTCGGACACGTCCAGGTCATAGGCGATCTGCTTGTTCAGGAGCCCCTCGGCCAGCATACCCAGCACCCGGAACTGCTGCGGCGTCAGGGACGCCAGCTTGTCGGAGAAGTCGGTGACGTCCGCCTGCATGCGCTCCAGCTTTTCCGCAACGCCGGCCGGCAGCCACACTTCGCCGTCGAGGACGTCGCGGATCGCTTCGGTGATTTCCGGCAAGGGCGCGGATTTGGGAATGAAACCGGAAGCGCCGTAGTCGATGGACCGACGCATGACCTGCAATTCCTCGGAACCGGAGACCACCACCACCGGCAGGCCGGGATACTGCCCGCGCATGAACACCAGGCCGGAAAAACCGTGGGCTCCCGGCATGTTCAGGTCCAGCAGAACCAGGTCGGCGTCAGGATGTTCTTCCACCGCAGCCTGCAATGTCTTGATACTGTCGACCTCCACCATCCGGGCATCCGGCACGGCCTCGGATACGGCCTGGCGCAGAGCCGCCCGGAAGAGCGGGTGATCATCGGCAATAATTATCTGCTGAACCATCGGGCGTTTGGCCTCCTTGACGTCTTCTTTTGCGGAAACAGACACGCTTCATGCCGTTCCCGGGCATTTAGGGAATGATAGCACGCACAGGGAACACTCTGACCAATTCCCCGGACAGACAAAAGCCAGCAGGCGCCGAAAACGCCTGCTGGCCAAAGATGAAACGTGGCCGCCGACCGCAGGGCCGGCGACAGAACCCGTCCGTTTACTTGAACTCGCGATGCTGGATCAGCTCGTCCACCACACCCGGGTCGGCGAGGGTCGACGTATCGCCCAACTGATCGTGCTCGTTGGAGGCGATCTTGCGCAGGATACGACGCATGATCTTGCCGGAGCGGGTCTTGGGCAGGCCCGGCGCCCACTGGATCACGTCCGGTGACGCGATGGGCCCGATTTCCTGGCGCACCCACTGGATCAACTCCTTGCGCAGCTCATCCGATGGCTGCTCGCCCTGGATCAGGGTGACGTAGACATAGATGCCCTGCCCCTTGATCTCGTGCGGATACCCAACCACGGCGGCTTCCGCCACCTTGTCATGGGACACCAGCGCACTTTCCACTTCCGCGGTCCCCAGACGGTGGCCGGATACGTTGAGCACGTCATCCACGCGGCCGGTGATCCAGTAGTAACCGTCTTCATCGCGACGGACACCGTCACCGGTGAAGTAGCGCCCCTTGTAGGTGCTGAAGTAGGTCTGCTTGAAGCGCTCGTGATCGCCGTAGATCGTGCGCATCTGGCCGGGCCAGCTGTCGAGCATCACCAGGTTGCCTTCGGTGGCACCTTCCAGGACGTTGCCGTCGTTGTCGACAACGGCCGGCTGTATGCCGAAGAATGGCAGCGTCGCCGAGCCCGGCTTCAGGTCGATGGCGCCGGGCAGCGGCGAAATCAGGATACCGCCGGTCTCGGTCTGCCACCAGGTGTCCACGATCGGGCACTTGGAGTTGCCGATCACACGGTAGTACCACTCCCAGGCTTCCGGGTTGATCGGCTCGCCGACCGAGCCCAGCAGGTGCAGACTCTCGCGGCTGGTGTTGGCCATACAGTCATCGCCCTTGGCCATCAGCGCCCGGATCGCGGTCGGTGCGGTATAGAGCACGTTGATCTTGTGCTTGTCCACGACCTGGCCCATGCGCGACGCGTCCGGATAGTTGGGCACACCTTCGAACAGTACCGTGATGGCGCCGTTAGCCAGCGGACCGTAGAGAATGTAGCTGTGGCCGGTGATCCAGCCGAAGTCGGCGGTACACCAGTAGACATCGCCCTCGTGATAGTCGAAGACGTACTCGTGGGTCATCGCCGCGTACACCAGGTAGCCGCCGGTGGTGTGCAACACCCCCTTGGGCGCGCCGGTCGAGCCGGAGGTATACAGCATGAACAGCGGGTCTTCCGCGTTCATCGGCTCCGGCGGGCAATCCGCCGAGGCGCTTTTCATCAGATCCTCATAGCGGGCGTCCCGGTCTTCGTTCCAGGGCACGTCCGAGCCGGTGCGGGTGACGACGATCACGCGCTCCACGTCCGGCACCCTGTCGCTCTGCAGCGCCTTGTCGACGTTCTTCTTGAGCGGGATGGTCCGGCCACCGCGCACGCCCTCATCGGCGGTAATCACGAAACGCGACTGGCCGTTCTGGATCCGGGCGCCGAGCGCTTCCGGTGAAAAGCCACCGAAAACCACCGAGTGGATCGCACCGATTCGTGCACAGGCCAGCATGGCCACGGCGGTTTCCACGATCATGGGCATGTAGATGGTCACCACATCGCCCTTGCTGACACCCAGTGTCTTGAGGACATTGGCAAACTTGCAGGTTTCAGCGTGCAGTTCGCGGTAGGTGACGTGACGGGAGACGGAAGGCTCGTCCCCTTCGAAGATGATGGCGGTCTTGTCGCCACGCTTTTCCAGGTGACGATCCAGGCAGTTCGCACTGGCGTTCAGTTCGCCGTCTTCGAACCACTTGATGGACAGGTTGTCGTAGTCGTAGGTGGTGTTCTTGACCTTGGTGTACGGCTTGATCCAGTCGATGCGTTTGCCGTGCTCTCCCCAGAAGGTTTCCGGGTCCTTGACCGACTGCTCGTACATTTCATCGTACTTGGCTCGGTCAATGAGGGCGCGCTTCTTGAACGCCTCACTTACCGGATACACAGATTTATGTTGTTCTGTCATCGTGCTCCCCTTACTTATGGATCGGATTTATCGTTATTGGAATTGTCGGAACCATCAGGCGCCTGCGCGAGGCCCTGCCGGGTGTTGGGTCGCCCCGGTCCATGAATCTGCATGCCGTTTTCCGGCGCTCTGGGCAGCGTTGCGCAGACCCTCTCCATTTTCGTTTAGTTCAACACGGTGCAACTCACGGGTTGAATTAGACTAACGTACTATTAGCACAAAACTTTATAGGCTATCCAAAGGGTTACCAACCACCCTCCGGGATAGTGGGACAGAAGTTTGGACAGTCCCTCAGAGCATAGTTCCTGACGGTACAGGCCACAAAAAACCCCGGGCACTGGACCGGGGTTGAAAGAAGACGCGGCGAAGGATTCAGGCGGCTTTACGTTGCTTGCGGGTCTTGAGCCGATACAGCTTACGCTCGCTCAGCGCGTACTTGTTCAGCCCCGCCAGGTGGATCTTGCGCAGGTAGGTCGACCAGTCGATGCGGCGGGCATCCACCGGGAACAGGTTGCGGTCCAGCTCGCCCATGCGCTGGGCCAGATCCAGCAGTTGGCTGTTGTCGAACACATAGTCCGGCGCGGTGTAGAAGCCGAAAATGGTCGCCAGCGACAAGGTGGTGTCGATGTTGCGCAGCGCCTTCAGCTCGCGCTCGCTGCCCGCCAGCTTCAGGGCCTGGTTGAAGGCCTTCAGCGGCAGCCGCGCACCACTCATTACGGTGTCGAACAGACGTCGGTTTACAGCAATAAACGGCTTGCGCGGCTGGCGATAGAACAGCTTGTCGTAGGTGGCGTAGTTTTCCTTAGCTTCGGCCATCAAATGATCGATGAACTCGCCCAGGGTAATCGGGTTGCCGGTACCACTGCAGCACTGGTAGATACGATGGGTCGACGGCGTACCCAGGCTTTCCGCCAGCGACAGGATAATGCTGTTGCCCACCAGATCCGCGGGAATCACATCGATGATCCCGCTGCGTCTGCCCGGGAACAGGGCCACCTTTTCGCGAGCGTAAGCCAGGATGATGGCGTCGGCCACCTTGACCCCTTCGATCCAGCCCGGTGCCGGCTCTTCCAGTGCACTTTCGATAATGGATGGACGCAGGATGGTCAGTGACGACCCTTTCAGGCCGCGGAACAGGATCTGCTCGCCCAACCACTTGGTGAAGGTGTAGGTATCGCTCCAGCCATAGTGGTTGGCTTCGCGGATACCCAGCTCCACCAGTTTTTTCTCCAGTACCTGGCCGGAATAGCGGGCCTTCACGTCGGCAATCTTGTCCTGCAGCAGATGGACCAGCTCGTCCACATCGTAGACGCCATCGTCGTTGCGCTGGATGTCGCCATGGGCCGGGCTGACAATCGCCTCGCGGGCCAGACCGGCATTCATGCCATTGACGTAACAGGTCGACACCTGCACCACCGGCAGCTCACCGCCCGCGCGTGACAGCTCGATCACGTTGTTCAGGCACAGGGCATTGATCTGGAGGGCCTTGTCCAGTTCCTCGCGGAAATTCACGCTGGCGGCGGAATTGATGATGGCATCCAGACGACCGGCCAACTCCTGGAAACGCGCCTCGGGCAGGCCGAAGTGCGGCGCGGTCACCTCCCCGGTGACACAGTGAACCCTCTCTTCCAGGAACAGGTCAAAGGCGTCCGGATCATCCATTTTCAGGCGCTCGAAAACGGAGGAACAGGCAATTTCATTAACGAAACGATCCTCTGCATCGGGGTAGCGGCGATTGCCGCGGATCAGCAGGTGGATCCCCCCGATGTCCGGGACCGCACGGATCAGCTTTTCCAGTACAACTTTCCCCAGGAAGCCGGTTGTTCCGGTAATCAGCACATGCTTCCCTCTCAGTGCCTGCAGAACATTTGAACCGCTTTTTTCAACGGTATATGGCATCACGAAGCTCCTTCTCGATATCACAAGCTAATGTCAAACGAATAACTTGATGGATGCATCAACCAGGCCAAGAGCCTGAAATTGAGGCACGGATAACTGCCATACTTCCTAAGTTGCTGAATCGGGAGTTAAAGGACTTCCAGGCAAGACATTCATATGTCGAGGCACCCGCTATCATTCAGTCAACGCCATTGGCCTTTGCGGCCATTTTACGGTGCACGCCGTTACAAATTGGTGACCTGAAGCAAGAAACTGCATCAGGTTGGAACACATTACTAGAAATGTGACATCGCGTCAGTGAAAGCTCGGCAATCTTCGCCTATGCCCTGAAACCAATTTGAAATAAGGAAAGACGGACTACTTCTTACGCCGATCTGAGGAGGAGATTGAATCCAGCCAGGCGTCCAGGGAGACGTCGCTGGGCTGGTCCCTGAGCGCCCGTAACAGGGCATCCTGGCTGCCGAAACGGATTTCGTCGTAACGCGGCTCCTGACGCTCCCGGGATACCATGGGCGCTGGCGTCGACGGCTGCGGCTCGATTTCTCCGGCAAGATGGCGCAGGTGGGCGGCAAAGTGTGCGCGCTGCGCCTCCGGCAGGCGCTCCCAGGCCATGGCGGCCAGCCCGGTCTGGATAATCTCGATGGTGTCTTCGTCCATCGTGCGTCCGAATTGCGCAAAGCAACTGGTCAACGCCTCGTAGCGCTGAATCGGCGATGTTTCCGATGCACTGAGCAGCTCGTCCAGCTCCCGGGTCCACTCGCGCCAGCGGGTCGGTACATCCGCCGGCTGCCTGGGGGCCGGTTCCGCCTTCGCGGAAACCGGATTGCGACGCTCCGCCAGACGGTTCCAGTAAGCCGAAAAACCGGAGCGGCGTGGCTCGATCCGCTCGAAACGCACCTTGACCATATCCGCCAGGACACGGAACTGGCGACAGGACGGGTCTGACTCCGGCAGGGTGGCCACCGGCCGCTGTGTGGCGACGGCATGCCTCAGGGTCTCATCCCGCCAGATCGCCCCCATATAATGAGGGGAGATATCCAGGTGACGCTGGGCCGCGGCATAGAAACGCTGGAAGATCGACTGGGCCTGGCTCGCCCCCCGCGCCATATTGATGAGGATGCTAGGGGTACGCCGATAGCCTCGCCGCTTGAGCACCTTGAGCAGCGAAAAGGCGTCGGTCAGCGATGTGGGATCCGGTGTGACCACCACGCAGGCCAGCGAGGCGCTGGCGATCATGTGCATGACATTGGCCTGCAGGCCCGCAGCGGTGTCGATCAGGATATAGTCGTAGCGCTTTTCGAGCGACGCCAGCCCGCGGAAGATCGCCAAGCGGTCAGACGGTGCGATACCGATACACCGCTCCACCCCCGAAGCGCCCGGCAGGATATGCAGGCCAAAAGGCGCCTCGAAGATGGCCTCCTCCAACGTGCACTCGTTGGCCAACACATGCTCCAGGGTTTTCCCCGGAGACTGCCCCAGCATAATGGTCACATTGGCCAGGTCGGTATCACCGTCCAGCAACAGGACGCGGCTACCCTGTCGCGCCAGGATCAGGGCCAGGTTCAGCGCTACCGACGTTTTGCCCACCCCCCCCTTGCCGCCGGTAACAGCAAGGATGCGCGGAGACGCTGTGGAGGATTCCGTGTGTCCAGCCATGGATCGACAATCCATCTCGCCAACGATGACCCGGCCCTGAACGCGACCGGCCCGGGAAGCTCAAACTGGGATTGTACCGTCCTGCACTGCGGGGACGACAGGCTTTAAGCACATAACTTGACGAAGAAAGCCCAGGATTTACGCGATTTTACAAGCAAGACCCCTTGAATTGGGTCAAAATGTGTACAATTTGCCGTTGATATTCCCCTTGGAACGGCTAAGCTCCATCGTCAATAACGATATAATTATTAAAGCGTCATAAACTATGGCCCGGGCTCAAATCGAATTACCAGCCGACGGCGAGCTGCCCAGCCTGCCGCAGGTTGTCCTGCGTGCGCTGGAGGCCTGTCGCGGCGATGCCGATTACCGTGATATCGGTCGGATTATCAGTGCCGATACCGCATTGTGCGTCCGGGTTCTTGCGCTCGCCAACTCAGCGCTTTACGGACGCCCGGGCGAAATCAACTCGATCGATCAGGCGCTGCAGCGTCTGGGTACGAACCAGATACAGGCCCTGATCATCACGGCGTCGTTACGCCAGCTACTGTTTGACCTTGGCGCCGACCGCTGGCAGCAGCTTCGCGACTTCTGGCGCCACTCCCTCACCACCGCCCTCACCGCCCGTGCCCTGGGCCGGCTGACGGGCTACCCCAACAACGAAGAAGCCTTCATGTTGGGCCTTCTCCACAACGTCGGTGAGCTGATCGCCCTGCGCCAGCCGACCGGCGAAAACCAGCAAGCGCTGCTCGACAACCAGACCGAGATGGGCGCCCGCCTGGCCGAACACTGGGGGCTCGGCCAGATGGCTGTCGATG
Organism: Marinobacter halodurans; assembly: GCF_004327985.1. Classification (GTDB taxonomy): domain Bacteria; phylum Pseudomonadota; class Gammaproteobacteria; order Pseudomonadales; family Oleiphilaceae; genus Marinobacter_A; species Marinobacter_A halodurans. The sequence goes on along the minus strand of NZ_SJDL01000006.1, from coordinate 70,784 downwards.
CCATTCGCTACCAGCATGCACCGGCCCGGGAGATTCGCGACGCCGGCCACCTGGTCAAGCTGATCAACCTCTCCACCCGCCTGGCCCTGGCCGATTCCAGCGGGATCGAGGCCGCCCAGACCATCTTCGGCCTGACCAGCGCCCTCACCCGGGAGATTTGCGCCCGTATCGAGCGGGAAGTGTCCTCCGTCGCACAAAGCCTGGAGATTCCCCTGGATGGCCCGTTCGATGGCGAGTCCGCCCATCGGCGACTGTTCAACCGGGTGGTCCGTACCGCGTTGGTGGAGCAGGCCATGCAGACCCTGCCGGCGCAATCGACCGACACCGAACTGCTGGTGACCGCCCTGCGCAACCTGGTGACCCTCACCGGTCGGCCGGGCCTGGTGTTCCAGGAACAGGATGGCGTGCTGCGGTTGCTGGCGGCCACCCGCACCAGCCCGCCCCATATCGAAGTACCGCTGGACAATCCCCGCAGCCTCGTCACCCGGGTGGCGACCCTGCACGAGACCGAGGCGCTGGCAGCGGACAACCGGACCATCCTGGACCAGCAACTGCTGGACCTGCTCGACTGCGCTTCGATGATGTGCGTCGCGGTCAATGGCGCCCTTCACTGCCACGGCGTTTATGTCATCGGCCTGGATGCCTCCGGTGATGCCGAAGACAGCCAAGTCCTGCTCGATCTCTTTGCCCGGCGTGTCGCCGACCTGGCCGACACGCTGGAGCTGGATACCCGCGCCCATAGCGATGAAATGCTGGAGCACCTGGCACGGCGCATCGAGCTGCGCAAGCGCGTCCATGAAATCAGCAACCCACTGACCATCGTGCGCCAGTACATCCACCAGTTGCAGGGCAAGCTGGCGTCGCTGGAAGGCAGTGAGAGCCTCAAGCCGGATCTGCAGATCCTGCGCGAGGAGATGGATCGCGCTGCGGGCCTGCTGGAGCGGATCAGCGAGTCGGATTCCACCGACGATCACGCCGGGGCCCCGCCTCTGGACCTGAACTCGGAACTCACCCTGCTCTGCGAACTTTTCGAGGATGCCCTGTTTGCGCCGGCACACATAGATTGCCAACCAACGCTCACGTCCGCCGACACTCATGTCCGGGCAACACGGGGGCCGGTGCGGCAGTTGGTCATGAACCTGGTGCGCAACGCGGTTGAAGCCATGGACAAGGGGGGCCAGTTGCACCTGCAGACGGCGGCCCCGGTCTGGCAGGACGGCCGCCAGTGGGTGGAACTGGTTATCGAGGATTCGGGAGAGGGAATCCCCGAATCGGTCAGGAACCGCCTGTTCAAGCCGGTGCGTTCCACCAAGGGTCCGACCCACAGCGGGTTGGGACTGAGTATCGTGAAACAGCTCATGGATGACATGGAAGGTATCGTCAGCTGCAAGACAAGTGACCGAGGTACCAGCTTCCGACTCTTGTTGCCAGCGGCTCCAGACTCTGGAAAATACGACCGGGAAGCCCATGAAGAACCAGGGCAGTAATACGAACGGCTTCCGGTTGCCCCAACAGGATGAGCTTAGGCCATGATTTCGGACGCACTGCTAGAAACCAGTACTGTCGAGGCGCGCATTCTCGTTGTGGATGACGAGCCCAGACTCCTGCGCAGCCTGGTCGACCTGCTCGAAGAACAGGGCTTCATTGCCGTGCCTGCGCTGGGCGGCCGCGCCGCCTGCGAGCTGCTTACCCGGGAAGCCTTCCAGTTGGTGATGCTGGACCTGCGAATGCCGGAGGTGGACGGCCATCAGGTCATGCAGTTCATCCAGGACCGGAAAATCGAAACCCCGGTGATCGTGGTCAGCGGCGAGTCCTCCTTTACCGCCGTCAGCCGGGCCCTGCGCCGCGGCGCCGAAGACTACATCAAGAAGCCGTTCGATCCGGAGGAGCTGCTGGCGACGGTCGGCAATGTGCTGCAGAAGCAGGCCCTGGCCTGGGCCCACCGCAACGTGCAGATGCGACTGGAGAAGTCCGAGGAACTGCACCGCTACATCGTCAACACCTCGCCCGACATCGTTTTCATGCTCGACCGGGAGGGACGGGTCTGCTTCGTCAACCGGAAGATCGAGGCCCTGCTGGGCTACAAACCCAGCGAATTGATCGGACGGCACTTCCGCCACCTCATCGATGAGCAGGACGTTGCCCGAGGCACCTACGCCCTCCAGGATCCGGCCATCAGCGCGGAAAACCCGCGCACCTTCGAGATTCGCCTGAAAACCCGCGGCAGCCGCAAGGCCAATCGCTATTTCGAGATCACGGCGTTCCCTATCGGTGACGACAGTGGCCAGTTCCTTCCCCATGAGATCCATCGCTCCAACACCAGCGATCCGTGTATTTACGGCTCGGCCCGCGACATTACCGAGCGCAAGGAGGCCGAGGCCTTCATCAATTTCCAGGCCTACCATGACCTGCTGACGCGGCTCCCCAACCGGGCCCTGTTCAAGGATCGCCTGATGCTGGCCATCACCCAGGCCCAGCGCAACCGGCAGAAACTGGCGGTCATGTTCCTGGATCTGGACCGCTTCAAGGTGGTCAACGACACCCTGGGCCACGCCATGGGCGACCGACTCCTGCAGGCGGTGACCCAGCGCCTGGAAAGCTGCCTGCGCAAGGGCGATACGCTGTCCCGGTTCGGCGGCGACGAATTCACCTTGCTGCTGCCCGCCATCTCCACCCACAACGACGCCCGCAAGATCGCCCGCAAACTGATCAGCGTGCTGAAGGAACCCTTCCAGTTGGGCGAGCATGAGGTGTTTGTCGGCGTCAGCGTGGGGATCGCCATCTTCCCGGATGCCGGCCAGACCATGGATCAGTTGATCCAGTGCGCCGACATTGCCATGTACCACGTCAAGGCCGGTGGCAAGGACGGTTATCGCTTCTACAGCGAAACCATGAGCATCGGCACGGCCAATCGGCTGAGCCTCGAGCGGGACTTGCGCCAGGCCCTGGTGAACAAGGAACTCTGTGTCCATTACCAGCCCCAGGTCGCCTCCGACACCGGCCAGGTGGTCGGTCTGGAAGCACTGGTTCGCTGGCAGCACCCCGAGCGCGGCCTGCTCTACCCCAGGGATTTCCTGCCCCTGGCCGAGGAAACCAAGCTGATCACCGAGCTCAGCGAATGCGTCCTGGACACCGCCTGCCAGCAGATGAAGCAATGGATCGACGGCGGCCATCGCACCCTGCGACTGGCCGTGAACCTCTCGCCGCTCCAGGTGGACCATCCCCGCTTCGTGCAGAACCTGATTGCCCAGCTCAGGGCAATCAACTTCCCACCGGAGAACCTGGAAATCGAGATCACCGAGAACGTGATCATGAACGATCTGGAGCAGATCAGCCGCAAGCTCCAGGAGTTGGCCGAGCATGGCATCCGCATCGCCATCGACGATTTCGGCACCGGCTACTCGTCGCTGAATTACCTGCACCGACTGCCCATCCACACCCTCAAGGTGGACCAGTCGTTCGTACGGGGCATCCGCAGTGGGGAGGACGGCGCCTGCATCGTCAACGCCATCGTGGCCATGGCCCATGGCCTGCGGCTGGACATCGTGGCCGAAGGGGTGGAAACGGATATCCAGTTGGCCTATCTGCGCAACCTGGGTTGCCAGCAGGTCCAGGGATTCTTCTATGGGCCGGCGCGACCGGCCAGTGAAATCAACGAATTACTCGGCACCCGAGCCCCGATCCAGGCCGTCGTCTGAAGACAGGTAACGGGCCTTGATCCTCGCCAGCTCGCCCGACTGGCGCAGCTCGACAATCCGCTTGAGGACGAATTCCCGGAAGTCGGAAGGCCAATCGATGTCGATCGCCAGATAGATCGGAAAATCGGGAATGATCGCGCTGAAATCCAGCCAACGCAGACAGGCGGCTCCGGCCTCCGGCATCGACTTGATGTGATAGCGCAACCGGGACTCCATCTCCACGAAACCGTCAGCCCGGCCCAGACTCACCAGCTTGATGCCGGCCTCGTAACGATCGATTGGAATCTGGCGGAGGCGCCCATGGGAGGCCGCCACGTCCAGCGTCTGGTAATCGAAGTTACGCAGCGTCACGATACTCAGACCCTGCAGGTCGGCGACATTGCGGATGTCGCCGTCCATGTCCTGGCGGCACGTCAGCAGGACGTGATGGGTCTGGAGGATGGGCTCCTCCACGTACAGCCCCTGATTGCCGAACGTCCGCCAGGGCAGCGCGTCATAGGCGATCCAGTGCTGCACCTCGTTGTCTGACACCACATGACGCAGGCGGTTGACCGGGTAAACCAGGTGATTGACGGTGTAATCGGAGCCCGCGAATATCCTATCGACAATATCCGACACGACCCCGCCACGGCTTTCGCCGTTCTTGACGATCTGGAACGGACGCGCCTTGTCCTCCACCACCAGGTAGTTGACAACGGTCTGAGCGCACACAGGCCCCGCAGCCAGAATGACTGCGACCAAACAACCAACCAGTGATCCCCGCCAGCGCACCCGGCAATCGGACATAACTATCACCCTGACCCGTACAGACTGTGTAGACAGCGGGTCGGCGACGGTGTGGCCATCCTGTGCAACCGGACCGACCTTGTTTTTACCAGTCTTGCATCAAATCCGGTGGGGCGCTACCGCCGCTGGTAAACCGTTCCGTCGTGGACAGGAAATTTGATCCAACTCAAAAATGATTGTCGGACATTCCAATAAAAAATCTTGATTCGGTTAGCAAAGCGCAGCTTCGTGTTAATTTTTGTATCGTGAAATGAGGGCTGCTGCACAAAACTTGTCCGGGGAGTCTCCTACTCTCTTTGCAGCAACAACAAAACAGCCCGACCGCGGGCCCCGACGTCCGAACAACAAGAGCCGCCCGATCGGCCGGGACTCCGGTTTTTTTCAGACTTGGACAGGCAGTGACGACAATGCGAGACAAATACAGATACATCGGCCCGGTCTACGACTTCCTCAGCAACCTCTATAGCGGCAAGAGCATCCATCGTTGCAAGACCGCCATGCTGGATGTGGAAACCATCCAACCGGGCACCCGCGTACTGTTCGCCGGTGTGGGCCATGGCCGGGATGCGATCCGGGCAGCGGAACTGGGCGCCGAGGTGACCGTGGTCGACCTTTCGGAAACGATGCTGCGCAAGTTCAACGAAGCCAAGCAGAAAGAGGCGCCCGATCTGACCATTCGCACCCTCCACAGCGACATCATGCAGATCGACGAAACCGGCCAGTACGACATGGTCATCGCCAACTTTTTCCTCAACGTGTTCGACGAGGACATGATGGTCAAGGTGCTCGAGCACCTGATCAGTCTGGCCCGGGCTGAAGGCAACGTCGTGGTGGGCGACTTCAGCTACCCGACGGGCAACCTCCTGGCCCGCCTGTTCAAGAAGCTCTACTGGTATGGCGCCGTCTTTACCTTCTGGCTGCTCGCCAACAACGCGTTCCACAAGATCTACAACTACCCGGAACACATGCAGCGGCTGGGTCTGAAGATCACCGACAAAAAGCACTTCAAGCTGCTGAACATGAACTGCTACTGGTCGATCCTGGGCCAGAAGCAGGCCAGATAACAACAACACGGACACGCCGCCCCCAATAACAGAACAACCGGGCCGGCGGGAACAGTGGTTTTTCGGGAGACACACAACATGACTGACCAGATCCTTACCCTGGACCGGTTGGCCGGTCAGCAGGAAGAAGGGCGCCTGACCTTCTCCCAGCGGGTGGACTACCTCAAGCAGCACGGAGCCCACTCCCAGTCGTTTTCAACCCTCCAGCCCCACATGGACTATTTTGACCTGCCGGGTGTCGGCTACATTGCCTACATGCGCAAGTGGGGTATGACCTTTGTGCTGTCGGATCCCGTTGCGGCGCCGGAGCATTTCGAGCTGATCATCGAGCAGTTCCATGCGCGCCACCCCAACGCCAGCTACATCCAGGTGTCCAAGCCGGTGGTGGATATCCTGCATCGGCGCTATGGCCTGTATGGCACCCAGTTCGGTAGCGAATCCCGCATCGACCTGCAGAAATGGTCACTCAAGGGCAAGAAGAAGCAGACCATCCGCACGGCGGTAAACCAGGCCGAGCGCAACGGCGTGACGGTTATGGAGCGTTTCAGCGACGATCACACGCGGGAGATCTCCGAGGCCTGGATTCGCACCCGCAAGGTGAAGAGCAATGAGATCCGCTTCCTGATCCGGCCGATGGAAATGGATTACCGGGAAAACGAACGCCATTTCTACGCCTACGAGAACGGTAAAGCGGTGGGCTTCATCTATTTCGATCCCATCTACCGGAACAACCGGATCATCAGCTACGTACCGAACATTTCCCGGGCGAACGCCGCCTTCCGCCAGGGTCTGTTCTATACCCTGATGGCCCATGCCATGGAGGTGTTCCAGAGTGAAGGCGTGCCCTACCTGGACCTGGGCCTGATTCCGCTGTCGCTGGACAAAACGGCCGAACCCCAGGAAGCGAAGCTGCTGAAGAAGATCCTCCACGGTCTCTACGCCAGGGGCAACTTCCTCTATAACTTCAAGGGGCTGGAATTCACCAAGTCACGTTTCCGCGGGGAATCGTTCAAGACCTACTGCTGCCATCAACGGGTCCTGCCCACGCTGGAATTCCTGGCCATGCTCAAGCTAACCCGGGTGGTGTAAACCGCCACCCGTCATGGGGCCGCTGTAGAACCCGGCCACTGGTCCCGGACCGGGCCGGGTTCCAGGCCCAACCGGGGCAGGAAAACCTCAAGCGCCGCGGGCGCGGCCCCGGAAAATCGAGCCGTCATACCCATCTCGCACCCTTTGAGAGAGCCGGCCGCATCGAGGCCGGCTTCTTGCAGCAGGAACGCCACCCGCCGGGCGATGGCCTCGCCCGAATCCACCCAGTGACGCACCTCCGGCAGCACGATCGCCAGCTCATCGCGAATCAGCGGGTAGTGCGTGCAGCCCAGGACCACCGTGTCCACACCGGCATCGCCGAGTGGCCTGACGGCCTCACGCAGCGCTTCCAGGGGCACCGGCTGTCCGGCCACCTTGTCTTCCGCCCAGCGCACCAGGCCGGGATGACCCACCCGCGTGACATCGCAGTGCGCGGCGAACCGGAGGATCAGGTCGTCGGTATAGGGGCGCCGCACCGTTGCCGGCGTCGCCAGGACACCCAGCCGCCCGTTCATCGACAGCGCGGCAGCGGGTTTTATCGCCGGTACGACCCCCACCACCGGGATACCCAGGCGCTCGCGCAGGGCCGGCAACACGACCGTACTGGCCGTATTGCACGCCACAACCACTAGGTCAACAGGGACATCGGCCATCAGCCGCTCGACTAGATTGACGCACCGATGAATCACGGTCGCCTCGGGCTGGTCACCATAGGGAAAGCCCGCCGTGTCGGCCAGGTAGGACAACCGCACGCCGGGGAGACGGGTACGAAGGCAGGCCGCGATGCTTAACCCGCCCACGCCGGAATCGAAAACCAGGACATGGGGCGCACTCACGACCGGCTGCGCCCCTCCGCCAGGGCCCGCTCAATCAGGCGACCGGCGATGGTATAGCCGGGAGGAACCGGAGGCAGCTGATCCGGCGCAAACCAGTCGGCTGTGGCCAGTTCATCCGCCTGCAGTTGCAGGTCGCCGCCGTCGTAATCGGCGAAGTAGCCCAGCATCAACTGATGGGGAAACGGCCAGGGCTGGGAGGCCTGGTAGCGAATGTTGGTCACCTTGAGCCCGGTCTCCTCCATGACCTCCCGCTGCACCGCCTCCTCGGCACTTTCACCGGGCTCGATAAAGCCGGCGATCAGGCTGTAGAAGCCATGGGTATGGCGACTTGAGCGCGCCAGGAACAGTCGATCGCCGTCACGGATCAGCACGATCACACAGGGGGCCAGGCGGGGGTAGAACGGAATATGGCAGTGATCGCACCACTTCGCCCGTTCCCGGTCGTGCATCCGGGTCGGGTTGCCACAGCGGCCACAAAAACGGTGATCCCGCTGCCACTGCAAAACCTGGCTGGCGGTACTGAGCAGCGACGCCTGGGCCTCGTCGACGCTGAACAGCGCCTCGCGCAAGCCACAGGTGCGGTCTTCGCCGGTCTTCCCGGCCAGCGCCACAAAGATACGCCGCCCATCCAGGTGTCCGAGAAACACCGGCTCTTCACCCGCCAGCGGTGCTTCCGGAGAGGTCGCGTCATGAATCCAGCCATCCGCCGCACGGATCACGGTTTGCCCCCGGGCCAGGACCAACCCATCGCCCGCTTCGGGCGGCTTTTCCGACCAGCCGGGAGTCCAGACTGCCATACGCCACTCTCTCTCGCTGCAAGAAAAAACAATCCCGCAAAGGTACCACAGAGTCGGTCATGCCGGGACATTTTGCGGGTGTTCCGGGGCGGCCCTTTGCGCTATCGGAGTGACCAAGTAAACTTAGCCCACCTACTGGCTGTACTGGAGTCTGCATGCGACTTTTCCCGGGTCTTAGCGACCTGTTCTTTACGCTTTTACGAAAGATCCTGTTTTTATGGGTACGCACCAATGTCATGGGTGCCAGCCGTGAGCAGCTCGGTCTGGATCCGGACAGGAACGTCTGCTATGTGCTGCAGTACAGCTCCCTGTCGAGCCGGCTGGTCCTGGAGCAGGAGATCCTGCGGGCCGAACTGCCCTCTTCCCAGGCCCCATTCCCTGCCGAAAAAGGCCCGCGTCGCTCGTTCTTCTTTCTGTACCAGCGTGCTGGCGGACTGTTCCGGCGCCGGCACTCGCCGGCGTTGACGCCGCGCATCAAGCAGATCACCGCCATGGCGCTGCACGATCCCTCACTGGACATCCAGATCGTGCCGGTCACCCTGTTCTGGGGGCGCTCGCCCGACAAGGAAAAATCTCTGTTCAAACTGCTGCTGTCGGACACCTGGTCCGTTGCTGGCCGCCTGCAGAAATTCCTGATCATCCTGGTCCACGGCCGCAACACCTACGTCCAGTTCAACCGCCCGATTTCCATCCAGCAGGTGGTCAACGAGTTCCGCGATAACGAGGAACGGGCCACCCGCAAGCTGGCACGGATCCTGCGCACTCATTTCCGGCGTGTCCGCCAGGCGGTACTGGGACCGGACCTGTCCCACCGTCGCACCCTGGTGGCCGAGCTGGTCAAGACACCGGCCGTGAAAGAAGCCATCCGTGAAACCGCCCGGGACAAGGACCTGCCGCCGGAGAAAGTCCGCGCCAAGGCGCTGAAGTACGCCGACGAGATCGCCGCCAGCATGTCCATCGCCGCCATCCGTTTCCTGGAGGTGGTGCTGTCCTGGCTGTGGAACCGCATCTACAACGGCGTGGCGGTGAACAACATCGAAGTCGCCCAGGACGTGGCCAAGGACTACGCGGTGGTCTACGTGCCCTGCCACCGCTCGCACATCGATTACCTGCTGCTGTCCTACGTGCTCTATCGCAACGGCCTGATGCCCCCGCATATCGCGGCCGGAATCAACCTGAACATGCCGATCGTGGGGCCGATCCTGCGTCGGGGCGGGGCCTTCTTCATGCGCCGCAGTTTCAAGGACAACCCGCTCTACGCGACGGTTTTCAACGAGTACATGCACGTCATGTTCTCCCGCGGCTATTCGGTGGAGTATTTCGTCGAGGGCGGTCGCAGCCGGACAGGGCGCACCCTGCAGCCCCGCCCGGGCATGCTGTCGATGACGGTGCGCAGCTACCTGCGGGATCATCGCAAGCCGATCGTCTTCGTGCCGGTCTACATCGGCTACGAGAAGGTGATGGAAGGCCGCAGCTACCTGGGGGAACTGCGCGGCAGGAAGAAGCAGAAGGAAAGTATCTTTTCCCTGGCCAAGACCGCCCGCAAGCTGACCAATTCCTTTGGCCGTGTCTCGGTCAACTTCGGCGACCCGATCCGCCTCAGCCAGGTTCTGGATGACGTGCATCCTGCATGGCGGGACGAAGCCTACGACGCCGATTACCGTCCGCGCTGGCTGAACCAGGCCGTGGAGACATTGTCCGATCGCGTGGCCGAGCACATCAATGCCGCCGTGGCCGTCAACCCCATCGGCATGCTGGCGACCGTGCTCCTGTCGGCCCAGCGACTGGCCATGGACGAACGTCTGCTGATCCGCCTGATGGACGAGTTCTGCGACCTGATCCGGTCAGCGCCCTACTCGCCGTACGTCACCTATCCGGAAGGAACCGGCAGGGACTGGGTGGCTTATGGCGAGAAAATGGGACTGATCACCCGCTATAACCAGGACCTGGGCGACATCATCGCCCTGGAAGGCAACAACGCCATCCTGATGACTTACTACCGCAACAATATTCAGCACCTGTTTGCGCTGCCGGCCCTGATTGCCTGCCTGTTCGAAAACTTTTCGACCCTAAAACGCGAGCGGGTGGTGTTCCTGGCCAGTTCCGTCTACCCCTACATCAAGTCCGAACTGTTCCTGCAGTACCCGGATGAGGCGGTCGACCCGGTGATCGAGCACTGGATCGACGTCCTGGTCGAGCGCCAGTTACTGACCCTGGATGGCGAACGCGTCTGCCGACCGGCCGACGGTACCGAGGCGGCGTTGCGGCTGCGGGCCCTGTCCCGCTTCATCATCCAGACGCTGGAGCGTTATCACATCTCCATCGCCATCCTGCGCAAATACGGCTCCGGACGGATTTCAGCCAGGGAGCTGGAGGAACAGAGCACGCAAATGGCCCAGCGGATGTCGATCCTGTTCGGGGTGAACGCACCGGAATTCTTCGACAAGATGCTGTTCCGCAATTTCATCAACAACCTGCAGGCCAACGACATCCTCACCACCGACGAAAACGATCTGCTCTGCTACACGGAAGGGCTGGACGAGGTGGCGGAAGACGCCCGGCTGGTGCTGAACCTGGAGAAACGCCAGGCCATCCAGCAGGTGACGATGCTGGGGGCGTGACTCCTGCCAAGGCCGTTACGGCAGTGCCTTCAGGGCATAGATGTCGTAGCGGCTGCTCTTGCCTTCCAGTTGCGTGGACGGCGCCGGCCCCTCGATCGTCGGCGCCTTGCGCGGACGTTTGACCACCACCCGGTAACGCGCCTTTTCCAGCGCGGCAGCCAGTAAGGCCGGCGCATCGTCATCGTCGCCCACGATCGGCCGGAACAGCGCCATTTCCTTTTTCACGAGGGCCGTCTTGTCGCGATGTGGAAACATGGGGTCCAGGTAGATCACGTCCGCCAGGGGCCCTGGCCGGCCGCGCAGCCAGTCGATGCTGTTGCCCGACTCGAGGTGCATGCGTGCCACGAGGGCCGCGGCATGTACATCTTCAGCCGCCCGCGCCAGCCCGTCAGCCAGTAATGCATGGATGATGGGCGAGCGCTCCAGCAGGGTCAGGTCACACCCGAGCCCAGCCAGCACGTAGGCGTCCTGTCCGAGACCGGCCGTCGCATCCACGACGTGCAGCGGTTCGCTGGCCCGCTTGAGGCCCACCGCCTTTGCCACCAGTTGCCCCGCGCCACCCCCGTGTTCACGGCGGTAGCCGGCCTTGCCGGAGACGAACTCCGCCCGTACCGGGCCGGGCACTTTACGCCCGGTCATCTGCAGCGCCAACCCGGCATCGTCCAGCCAGAGCACGACCGGTACGTCGGTCACCCGACGCGGATCGACCTGTCCCAGACAGGGTAATGCAAGGTGCTGCGCCAGCTGTTGGGCACGCTCCAGGAATGTATAGCCGCTGCAGGCGACCGCCAGGGAGGAAGAGGTCATCGAAGTGCTTACACGTGGATATCGATACCCGCCAACTCGACATCGCCGTCATCACGCTGGCTGGCGACACCGTTGAAGACGTCGAGCGCACGGGCATTGCGCGCGGGAATATCGCCGGCACGGAACTGCTCCAGCTTGACGTCCTCGGACGCCTGCCGGGCCTGGACCCGCCGCTCCAGCTGTTCCGCATCCACCGTGTCGCGTCGGGGCGACTGCTCCGATACGACACTGTTCCGGCTGTGGTCACGCGCCTGAACCTCCGTTTCCCGCTGGACAGCGCGATCGGACGGCAAAGGCGTGTAGACGTTGGAAGGGATACCGCCAATCATGGACTGGTGTTACCTGAGAATGTGACCGGTTCAGATTTGATCACAATACCACCAAAAGCAACACCACGCCCAGTAACAGTCGGTAAATGACGTACGGCAGGAAGCCCAGTTTCTCGAGGAAGCGCAGGAACAGGTGGATGCACAGCAGCGCGCTGACAAACGACACGCCGGCGCCGATCATGACGTCCGCCCATTGCGACTCGGTGCCGGTCTGGGCCAGCTCGATGGACTTGAGCAGACCCGCGGCAATGATCAGCGGGATCGAGAGAAGAAACGAGAAGCGCGCCGCAGCTTCACGCTGGTACCCCAGGAATAAGGCCGCCGTCATGGTGATGCCGGAGCGCGACGTGCCCGGAATCAACGCCAGCGCCTGGGCCAGGCCGATCAGCACGGCATCCCGCCAGCTCAGTTTGGGCAACCCTTTCTCCCGCTTGCCGGCAACGTCGGCCCACCAGAGCACCAGGCCGAAGCCAATGGTGGCGATGGCAATCACCAGCGCCGATCTCAGCTGGGTCTCGATCACGTGTTCGAAGGCGAGACCCGCAACGCCGGCGGGTATGGTCGCGACAATAATCGCCCAGGCCAGACGGCTGTCTTCCGTCAAACGCCGGTGGGCCGTGTCGCTGATCCAGGCTCCGGTCAGGCGCATCACGTCCTGGCGGAAATACCAGACCACGGCAAGGAGTGTTCCAACATGGACGGCCACATCGAAGCCCAGTCCCTGGTCACTCCAGCCAAGGACTTGCGAGGGAAGGATCAGATGGGCAGAGCTGCTGATGGGGAGAAATTCGGTCAGGCCTTGAATGATGGCCAGGGCAAACGTATGCCAGAGTTCCATGAAAACGGCTTCCTGCTAGAGATGGACAGCACCGGGCCCCAGACGCGCGAAAACCTTCGGATACCGGCCAGCAGCATCCGGGGTGGCCCGTCGTGGCTATCGTCCCGGCAGTTTCTTCCAGGTTATTTCGTCCCGAACATAAACCGGAGCCGCCTGCTCTGCAGACACGGTCGGACCGTCGGGCCAGTCGGCCACCGCCAGGGTGGCGATGTCCGAGGCCAGAGGATACCAGTCCGGATGGGTCGCCAACATTGCGGCTCTGACAGGTTCGGGCATCCGATCCGCGAGATGCCAGCCCGATCCGGCGCCCAGCCAGCGACTGGCGTCTCCGGACAGGACAACCTGATCCGGCGGGCAGACCCGCTCCTGCGCGGTGGATTGTACCCGACCTTCATGGATGCGATAACAGTTCCAGTAGACCTCGCTCATGCGCGCATCGAACGCGACGGCGATGCCGTCACCTTCACCGGCAAGGCCGGTACGCAGGGCCCGGGAGGCCACCGCAGCAAGCGAGGAAACGGGGACGACCGGCAGGTCGAGCCCAAACGCGAGCCCCTGCACCACGCCGGTCGCGATCCTCAGTCCGGTAAAGGATCCCGGACCGCGGCCGAAAGCCAGGGCATCCAGCGCAGCCAGGGGCACACCGCTTTCATCCACCAACTCCCGGATCATGGGCAGCAGGTGCTGGGTGTGACCGCGTGGCGACCGGATGGCACGCTCGAACAGCGTGCCGTCTGTCCAGAGGGCTGCTGAACAGCCCTCGGCGGTGGTATCCAGTGCCAGTAGTTTCATGCGAACGCCGGTTTTACAGGAAGTCGATCCAGATCGACGGTATTACTGCAGCTTGTTGAGGATCTGGTCGCGGATTTCCTGCATGCTACCGACACCGTCCACCCGGACGTAGGTCGGAGCCGCATCGGCGTCCTGCCTGGCCCAGTCCCGGTAGTAGTCGACCAGCGGTGCGGTCTGCTCATGGTAGATCCGCAGGCGATTGCGCACGGTTTCCTCAGAATCGTCGTTGCGCTGGATCAGCGGCTCGCCGGTCTCGTCGTCCTTGCCTTCCACCTTGGGCGGGTCGTACTTGACGTGGTAGATGCGACCGCTGGCCTCGTGCACACGACGACCGGACAGGCGGGTGACGATTTCCTCGTCGTCAACGGCGATTTCCACCACGTAATCGATGGCGACGCCCTCCTGCTTCAGGGCTTCAGCCTGGGGAATGGTGCGGGGGAAGCCATCCAGCAGGAAACCATTCCTGCAATCGGCTTCCTGGATACGGTCCTTGATGAGCGCAATGATGGTCTCGTCCGGCACCAGGCCACCGCTGGCCATGATTTCCTTCACTTCCAGGCCCAGCGGCGACTCCGCCTTAACCGCTGCGCGCAGCATGTCACCGGTGGAAATCTGGGGAATACCAAACTTCTCGGTAATGAATTGGGCCTGGGTGCCCTTGCCTGCGCCTGGCGCGCCCAAAAGAATGATTCTCATAGTGGAATTGCTCCCGTTTATCGATGAAATCGTCGTGCGGAATCGGGAGGTCAAACCTGCAACCGATCGGGTTTCGCACGCCGCATCCGCCCCCCGTTCGTCGGGGCCGATGGGCTGTCTTGTTTTTTATCGCCGGCCGCTCATGGCGAACCGGTCCAGAATCTGAGATTGCCGACGCCAATCCTCTCCGGATAACGCGGAGATTGACGGAGTCGGCCGGAGCCCCGGGGCATCTGACGCCACCATGGGAACCATCGTGCACGGAACGGGAGCGGCGCGCGCCACCCGGGCCACCGCACAACCTGCCTGACCGCCCGTGCAGTCAAAGGATCGGGCATTATACGAACTCGTGCCCGCTATAGAAAGGGTACCAAGGTAGGAACATCGCCCGGGCGATTTCAGGCCGCCAGCGAGCGGGCCAGCTCGTCCAGCTCCTGGGCCACATCGTCGGTCGCGGCGACGAACATCGCCACATCGGCCTCGGTGAATCCCAGCGAGCCGGCCAGTGCAGCCGTATCGTCAGGATTGAATTCATCACCGATATCCTTGCTCTTGAGGAGGCCGTTGGCGAGCTGGACAATATGCACGTAGTCGGCATGCTCCCCTTCGTACTCGGGATGCTGGTGCATACCGGCGGTCTTGACCACGGCATCGGGCAGTTGCCAGAGGCGATGCAGGATGCCGCCGATCGCGCCGTGGCCCACCGTGAGGAACTCCTGGTCACCACCGAACACCTGCATTTCCAGGGCCCGCATGCTCTGGTCCGGATTGGCCTCGCGCAGACGATTGAGCTGTTCGAATTCCATCGGGAACAGGTGGCCGACCAGCAGCAGCCCGAAGTTGTGCAACAGGCCACACAGGTAGGCCAGCCCCTTGTCGATACCCTTGAGCGCGGCCATCTGCTGGCAGAGGTGGGCACAATACAGCGAGTGGCGCCAGAACGCATCGGTACCCAGCATACCGTCGCGCGGCACATCGAAGGCGCGCACCGACGCAATCCCCATGGCCACGTGGGCGACGCGGTCGAAACCGAGCACCCGGGTGACGGCTTCCTGCACGGAATTGATCTGCCCGGGGTAGTTGAACAGGGCCGAGCGCGCGTAACGCATGATCTGGGCGGACAGACTGGGATCATACTCGATGAGGTCCGCCAGTTCCCGGGCCGTCGCCTCCGGGTTGGTCGTGAGGCGCAGGATCTTCAGCGCCAGGGCCGGCATCGGCGGCAGACGATAGAGCTTTTGCAGGCGGCGGGCCACGTCGTCCAGCGTGATGTCGGCCCCGTGCCCCTTTTCCAGGTCGTGTGCCGTATCAACAATGCTGATGCTGGCCTTGCGGGCACCCGCCAGGACCAGCCTCAACCCCCGGCCGTCCAGGCGCAGGAGGCTGTTGTTGGAGCCGGAGGTCAGGTAGGCGTGGGCCATCTCCAGGACGGGAGTGTCGACCACGACGGGGACATCGTAGGGCGCACCCACCGGTGGATGGAAACCGGGTTCGCAGTCGGCAAAGAGCCGGTCTGCCTGGCGGGCCGTCAGCAGTTGCAGGCGGCGGCCGGTCACCCGGGAAACCGCTTCCACATCGATTGCGGTCTGGTAACTGTGAACCGCCATGACGACCCCGTTGAGATCAATCAGCAGGGTCGCCCGCACCACCTCCTGTTGCGGTACGCCGACACTTGAGACAGCCACATCGAAATTCGGCATTTCGTCGTGATTGATCGTCTCGTAATCAATTCCCTTGCGATTGAGGAACATCTCCAGCTTGGCTGATGCCGGCACACCACTACCCCTGTCATGCAAACCTACATACTTCAAGCCTAACCCAAACCCATGGGTTTGGGATACGGTCCGGCGCCCCTTTCCTGCGGATCAGCCGGTATTGCGCATGCCCGCGGAGATCCCCGCCATGGTGACCTTGAGCGCACGCTCGACCTGCTCGGGAACCTTGCCCTGCCCTTCGCCCTCGCGGTCGCGGCGCAGCAGTTCCGCCTGCAGGTAGTGCAACGGATCGGTGTACGGGTTGCGCACCCGCATGGAGTGCGCAAATACCGGTTCATCGAGTAACAGTTCGTCCTGCTGCTTGAGCGCCTTCACCTGACGGATACAGCCGGCAAGCCGCTCCCGCAATTCCTTGCCCAGCGGCTTGTAGGCAGGCTCGACCAGTGTTTCCTCGTAGTAGCTGGCAATGCGCAGGTCGGCCTTCGCCAGCACCATCTCCAACATGTCCACATAGGTCTTGAAGAAGGGCCAGCGGGCCATCATGTCGCGCAGCAACGGCTCATGCCCGGCTTCGGCGGCCTCTTTCAGGGCCACATCGCTGCCCAGCCAACTGGGCAGCAACATGCGCATCTGGGTCCAGGCGAAGATCCAGGGAATGGCCCGCAGGCTTTCCACGCCGCCGGTGGGCTTGCGCCGCGCCGGACGACTGCCCAGGGCCAGCTTGCCGAGCGCCTGCTCCGGCGTCGACTGACGGAAATAGGGTACGAAGTCCGGATTCTCCCGCACGACGTCCCGGTAAGCCTTGAGCGACCGCTCCGTCAGCCAGTCCATCATGTCGCGCCACGCCTGCTCCGGCGCGGGCGGTGGTGCCAGGGTGGCTTCGATGACCGCCGTGCCATAGAGGGTCAGGCTCTGCTCCGCCAGCTTGGGCAAACCGAACTTGAAGCGGATCATTTCACCCTGCTCGGTGATCCGGAAGCTCCCGTTCACCGAGCCCGGCGGCTGCGACAGGATCGCGCGGTTGGCCGGGCCACCACCCCGCCCCACAGTCCCGCCGCGGCCATGGAACAGTGTCAGGTGCACACCGTATTCGGCCGCCACGTCCGTCAGGGCTTCCTGGGCCTGGTATTGGGCCCAGGCGGCCATCAGTTGGCCGGCATCCTTGGCGGAATCGGAGTAGCCGATCATCACTTCCTGGCGGTCGGCGCAGTACTGGCGATACCAGTCGACACTGAACAGGGCCGTCATGGTGGCTGGCGCGCCCCGCAGGTCATCCAGGGTCTCGAACAGGGGCACGACGCGCATCGGGTGCTGCATGCCGGACTCCCGCAACAGCAGGATGACGCTGAGCACGTCCGACGGCTGGCTGGCCATGGAGATAACGTAGGAGCCCAGGGATTCCGGCGTCTGCTGGGCCACCACGGCGCAGGTATCGAGCACTTCCCGGACGTTGTCGGAGGGGGTCCAGTGGCGCGGCACCAACGGCCGGCGGCTCCGCAATTCCTGCACCAGGAAAGTCTGGCGTTGCTCCTCGCTCCAGTTGGCGTAGTCGCCCAGCCCCAGTTCGCCGACGATTTCGGCCACGGCTTCGGCGTGGCGCCCCGCTTCCTGACGGATGTCCAGCTTCACCAGGGGCAGGCCGAAGGTATGGACGCGACGCAGCGTATCCAGCAGCAGTCCGTCGGCGATCTCGTCCAGCCCGGATGCCACCAGCGAGTCATAGCACAGCTGCAGTGGTCGTATCAGTTCCTCATTCCCGAACAGGATGTCCCTGTCGTCCACCGGCTCGCCATTGACGCAGGCTTCGGCCCAATCCCGGGTTTTCAGCAGGCGCCTGCGCAATTGCCCCAATACGGCCCGGTAGGGTTCGCGGGTTTCACCGGCCTCTGCACGCAGTTCGTCGGTCGCTTCCCACATGGACAGCTCGGCCCGCAGGGTCTGGATGTCCCGCAGGTAGAGATCCGCCGCCATCCAGCGGCCCAGCCAGAACACCTCGCGGGTCACTTCGTGGGTCACGTTGGGGTTGCCGTCCCGGTCGCCCCCCATCCATGAGGCGATGCGGATCGGCGCCGCGTCGATGGGCAGGCCCTTACCAGTGGCCTCGCGCAGGGACCGGTCCAGACTGCGCAGGAATCGCGGCAGTGCTTCCCACAGGCTGTTCTCGATGACTGCAAAGCCCCACTTGGCCTCGTCCACGGCTGTCGGGCGCTGGTAGCGGATTTCGTCGGTATTCCAGGCCTCGGAAATCAGTTGGCGCAGGCGGGTGGTGATTTCGTTTCTCTCCGCCAGCAGCAGATCGTCATGATCCAGTTGCCCCAGGCAATTGGAAATCTCGTCG
This sequence comes from Marinobacter halodurans, assembly GCF_004327985.1. Classification (GTDB taxonomy): domain Bacteria; phylum Pseudomonadota; class Gammaproteobacteria; order Pseudomonadales; family Oleiphilaceae; genus Marinobacter_A; species Marinobacter_A halodurans. The sequence continues at coordinate 52,378 of NZ_SJDL01000006.1, read as the reverse complement.
TACTTGAGGATCAGCGTGCGCCGGGTCACCTCGGTCGGGTGCGCCGTCAGCACGAACTCGATGCTCAGTTCCGTGACCCGGCGGTGCAGTTCGTCCGGATCAACACCCTTTTCCAGCAGTCGCTGGAACACCTCGCCCAGGGATTCCACCATCATGTCGGCGTGGTGGCCCTGCTTGCGCCGGATGCCGTGATACTGCTCGGCGATGTTGGCCAGGTTGAGGAACTGGCTGAAGGCACGGGTAACCGGCAACATCTGATCATCGCTGAGTTCGCTGAGCAGTTTTTCCAGGCGCTGACCGGAACCACTCTCCTGGCGACGGTCGGCCTTGGCGGCTGCACGGATTTCCTCGATCAGGTCAAAGCAGTCCTGCCCGGGAAACTTGCGGATACTGTCGCCCAGCAGCTCGCCCAGCATGCGGACATTTTCCCTCAGATCTGGATGCAGTTCGGTCATAGTGCGCTATCGTCCCTCTTGCAGATTACCGGGCCGCGCCGATACCGGCGGCCCTTTGAGATGCAAATCGCATTTCAATATAACAGCCTGTTACCGGTACATCATCACAGGCTGCTAAAATACGGGAAGCTGCAGGATTGCAATCACTGCCCCAAACCTGTTTATTGGAAGCAGACTACCCGCCGTCGAACACGTGAGGACGACCCATGAAAGTGACCGACCTGCCCGCACACTGGGAAGGCAAGAAAGAAGAAAGCGAACGGCCACAGAGCTACACCCTGCGCCTGCCGCTGGAGGATGCGGCGCGGATTGCCGCCCTGGCCGAGCTTTACCCGGATCGCACCGAGACCGACATTCTCAACGATATGATCGGCGCGGCGCTGGACGACCTGACCCGCCAGACGCCGCTGAAAGGCAAGCTGGAATCCGTGAAGAAATAAAAACCGGTATCTTTCCGCCCGGGGCGCACAGCGGCGCACCGGGCACCCTTCCTGACGTCCCGTCCCACGATCAACTGCATCGCAGGTCAAAGAGTGTTCAAAACTTCGCCAAGGGGACTTATTCAGGGGAGTCGTGTGCTTCTCAGGGCCGCCGGGCGGCGACCCCGAAGGGAGAGGGGGCCAGTCGAAGTGCTGGCTTTAACGGGTCGATCAGACCGTCAGCGTCAGGCGGCGGATTCGAGCTGCCGCGCCTTCAGATCCTGCATGTGCTTCTGACTCAGGCTGACGAATCTCGGCGTGAGGCCCTCGTCCTCGTAGATTTCGAAGCCATCTTCATCAAAGGCAACCACCTTGGTGCCCTGGACGTAGGGAAAGCTGGTTTCCAGCTCGTCCAGTGCAGCAGAGACCAGGTCACGGATCAGGTCCTGTGGCGACTTCATCGGGTAAAGCTCGGCCAGCTTTTCCAGGCGCGCCTGATGCTGCTCGGACAGCGCAGCTTCAAACGAGTCCCGGCTCAGGCGACCACGTGCATGCTTATCCCAATACTTCACCAGATCCTTGATCTTCATGGTTCAACGCTCCCGCTTCAGTACTCGATCAAGACCGCGCAGGCACCTTTTGAGTCCCTTTGCGGCAAACTTCTTATTTGAGCGTTGCGTCAGGACAAAGCCACTCTGACGTAACGGACATCGCAATCCCGGTGGGTAACCGGCAGCGCTTGCTGAAAGTGTAGCTTAACGATGTTCGGCTTACTGCGTGATATCGTTACGGATTGTACCTAGTCAGGCGCTGAATGAATCCGCTCTGTAACAGTCAGCGGGGCCCTGTCCATCCTCGTTTCAGCTGTCGTTGGTGGCCTTCTCGACCCCCTTCACGGATTGCCAGATAGCATCCAGCTGTTCGAGCGTCTGGTCGTCGAATTCGCGCCCTTGTGAGGCCAGTTCCCGCTCGATGGCCCGAAAGCGGGCATCGAATTTCCGGTTGGTGCGTCTCAGCGCCTGTTCCGGATTCACCTTCAGGAAGCGTGCCAGATTCACGCATACGAACAATAGATCCCCCAGCTCATCTTCCAGCGCGTCCCGGTCGTCGGGATGCTCGCCGGTGTAGGCCCAGGCCTCCTTCAGTTCGTCGATTTCCTCGTGCAGCTTGTCGAAAACCGGCCCGATATCCGGCCAGTCGAAGCCATGGCTGGCCGCCCGGCGCTGCAGCTTTTCGGCGCGCACCATCGCCGGCAGCGATCCGGCAATCCCGTCCAGCCTACTGGTTTCCGCCGCTGGATCGGGGTTCGCCGCCCGTTCTTCCGCCTTGATGCGCTCCCAACTGGCCTTGATCTGCTCATCGGTGGGCCGGTTATCCGGGTCGACCCGGCTTTCCAGTGTGCCCTCCGGGAAGACATGCGGGTGACGGCGGATCAGCTTGCGCACCAGGTGATCGACGACGCCATCGAAATCGAAATGGCCCCCTTCCGCACCCAACTGGCCGTAGAAGATCACCTGGAACAGCAGGTCACCCAACTCATCCTTCAGGTGGGGGTAGTCTTCCCGCTCGATGGCGTCGGCCACTTCGTGGGCCTCTTCCAGCGTATGGGGGACGATGCTGCGGAAGTCCTGCCTGCAGTCCCACGGGCAGCCAATCTCCGGATCCCGCAGGCGCGCCATCAGGGTCTTGAGGTCGTCGATGTCATAGCTCCGGGGCATGTCTTCCTCCACGGTTACTGGCTGCGCTTGCGGTGAACGCCCATGATGTTGGGCAGGTTGCGGATCTGGGCCAGCAACTTGGCCAACTGCTCCAGGCTCGATATCTCCACCGTTACGGTCATGGTGGCGGAATTGTCGTCCTTGTTGGACAACGTATTCAATGCCAGCACGTTGGTCCGGGACGAGGCCAGGATGGTGGTGATGTCCCGCAGCAGACCCGACCGGTCGTATGCCTCGATCTCGATGTCCACCGGGTAGACCGCTTCCTGGCGACCGCCCCAATCCACCTCGATGATCCGGTTCGGTTCGTATTCGCGCAGGTGCAGGAAAGTGAGGCAGTCCTGCCGGTGCACGGTCACGCCCCGCCCGACCGTAATGTAACCGCCAATCGGGTCTCCCGGCAGCGGCTTGCAGCATTTGGCCACCTGGGTCTTGAGCTTGCCCACGCCCTGGATCTGGATGTCCGAGTCGGCATCGTAGGTCTGGTGGCGCGTGCCCTGGAGTTTCAGGTCCAATTGCTGGCGACGCGGCTCAACCAACTGCTGGGCGATGTTGGCCACATGGGTCGGACGCAGGTCGCCGGCCCCCACGGCGGCAAACATGTCGTCGGCGGTCTGGTAGTTGACCTTCTGCGCCAGCTGGGTCAGATCCACTTCGTAGATCGACAGACGCTTGAACTCGTCCTCGAGGATGGCCCGGCCGTCGACCACGTTGCGTTCGCGATCCTGCTCCTTGAACCAGTGGGTCACCTTGGCCCGGGCCCGGGACGTCTGGATATAGCCCAGGCTGGAGTTCAGCCAGTCCCGGCTGGGCGCCGGGTTGTTGGAGGTCAGGATGAACACCTGGTCACCGGTTTTCAGCGGATAGGTCAGCGGCACGATACGTCCGTTCACCTTGGCCCCACGGCAGGCGTGGCCCACCTCGGTGTGCACGCGATAGGCGAAATCCACCGGCGTCGCCCCCTGGGGCAGATCCACCACGTGCCCCTCCGGTGTGAAGACGTACACCCGGTCCGGCGTGACGTCGGTCTTGAGCTGGTCCACCAGCCCCGACAGATCCCCCAGATCCTCCTGCCATTCCAGAACCTGGCGCAGCCAGTTGATCTTGGCTTCATAGCCGGTGGACTTGTTGCCGGTGTCCATGCCCTTGTAGAGCCAGTGGGCACACACGCCCAGTTCGGCCTCCTCGTGCATGGCATGGGTGCGGATCTGGACCTCCATCACCTTGCCTTCCGGCCCGATCACCGCCGTGTGCAGGGACTGGTAGCCGTTTTCCTTGGGGCTGGCGATGTAGTCGTCGAACTCATTGGGAATGTGGCGCCACAGGCTGTGCACGATACCCAGCGCGGAATAGCAGTCCCGCACCGTCGGCACCAGGATCCGGAACGCGCGCACGTCATAGACCTGGCTGAAGTCGATGCCCTTGCGGCGCATCTTCCGCCAGATGCTGTAGATGTGCTTGGCGCGGCCCGACAGCTCGCCCTGGATACCGGCGAGATCCAGCTCGTGCTTGATGTCCGCCAGGACCCGCTTGACGTACTGGTCCCGGTCCAGCCGCTTCTCGTCCAGCAGCTTGGCGATTTTCTTGTAGGCGGATTCGTGCAGGTAGCGGAACGAGAGATCCTCGAGCTCCCACTTGATGTGACCGATCCCCAGGCGATGGGCCAGCGGGGCGTAGATGTCGAACACCTCGCGGGCCACCCGCATGCGCTTTTCCGGCGGCGCACTCTTAACCGCCCGGATGGCACAGGTCCGTTCGGCCAGCTTGATCAGGGCAACGCGGACGTCGTCGATCATGGTCACGAGCATCTTGCGGACGTTGTCCAACTGGCCCTGGCTCTGGCCCAGCACGTTGCCTTTGAGTGGATGATGCAGTGACGAGATGGCGGCCATCTGCTGGACACCGTCGATCAGGCGGGCGACGTCGTCGCCGAATTCCTCGCGGATTTCGTCCAGGGTGGCCCGCTCTTCACGCACCGCCCGATAGAGGATGGCGGCGACCAGGGCCGTCTGGTCCAGGTGCAGCTCGGCCAGCACCTGGGCCATCTCCACGCCGGTACGAAAGCTGCTGGCGCCCGGCGCCCAGAGCCGGTCTTCACGGACAGCCTGTAGATCGATGAGCGCGGCCTTTTCGCAGGCGCGGCGAAACTGATCCACATCCTCGAGGGTGGTCTGGGCCTGGATGTGCCGGACCCAGCCTTCGATGTCCACCTGACCATCCGTGGTCACGGCGTAATCTTCTCGAACCTTAACCATAGCGGTCCACTTTCCCCTTGTCCCTGGCGCCGGCAGTCAGCACTGCCCGCACCCCGGCCCCTGGCTGTTGTCGTTGTCGGAGGCAACGTCTAGCTGCGCTCGAACAGGGCCATTGATTCAACGTGCGTGGTGTGCGGAAACATGTCCATCACCCCGGCCTTGACCAGCCGGTAGCCTTTTTCCACCAGCACGCCCGCATCCCGGGCCAGCGTGGCCGGGTTGCAGGAGACGTACACGATCCGTCGGGCGCCAAAGGCCGCCAGGTATTCACAGACGTCCTGGGCACCCGAACGGGGCGGGTCGATCAGGATCTTGTCAAAGCCCTCGGCCGCCCAGGTCTCGGCGGTAAAATCGCCCTGCAGGTTGGCACCGTGGAAACGGATGTTGTCCAGGCCATTCGCCTCGGCGTTCTCCCGTCCGCGGACCACCATGGCCTCATCCCCTTCCACACCCACCACTTCACCAGCCTTGCGGGCCAGCGGCAGGGTGAAGTTACCGAGGCCGCAGAACAGGTCAAGGACCCGCTCATCGTCCTGCGGTGCCAGCCAGTCCAGCGCCTGCCGGACCATATTGCGGTTGATCCCTGCATTCACCTGCGTGAAATCCATCGGATGGAACTGCAGGGTGACGTCAAAATCGGCCAGCCGGTAGGACAGACGCTCGTCGGCCCGGCCCGCACTTGCCGGCCAGATCCGGTGCACCGTATCCGGCCCCTTCGGCTGCAGATAGATGTGCAATTCATGCGCCTTTCCGAAGGCGATCAGCTTTTCCGTGTCGCTTTCCGACAGGGTTTCCATATTACGGAACACCATGGCGGCGACATCGTCACCACAGGCCACTTCCACCTGGGCGATGGTACGGTAGGCCTCCATACCGTAGAAAAGTTCACGCAGGGCGCCGATCCGCTCACCAATGCGGGGATCCATCACCACGCAGCGGTCGATATCGGTCAGGAAGCTGTTGCGTTTCTCACGGAAGCCCACCAGGACGGCATCGCGCTTGGGCACGAAGCGCACCCCCAGGCGCGCCTTGCGGCGGTATCCCAGCCCTTCCGACCGCATCGGGGCCACCCACTGTTCCGGCTCGATGCCCCCAAAGTGGGCAAAGTGCTCTTTCAGCGTTTGCTCCTTGAACGCAATCTGGGCGTCCGGCGCCATATGCTGGAGGCTGCACCCACCGCACAGGTCGGCAAATTCACAGGGGGGTGTCTGCCGCTGCGGCGATGCCTCAAGCACCTCCATGGCACGCAGCTCGTCGAAGCTGCGGCGACTGCTTACATACTTGGCCATCACCGATTCGCCCGGCAGGGCAGCGTCCACGAACTGGGTCTTGCCGTCGAGGTGACAGATGCCCCGGCCATCATGACTCAGCTTTTCAATCTGACAGTGGATCGGTTCGGCGGGTAACGCTTTTCTTCTACGTCTCTTGCTCATCAGGAATTCCGGTCAGGCACGGCGGGCCCAGCGTGGGAGACTGTATGAAAACGACGTCATTCGTTACGTTTCCACACAGCGCCCGCAGCCCGCCTATTTCACAACTTCAGGCGCCGGGGAACACGCCGGTGGACAGGTACCGGTCACCCCGGTCACAGATAATGGCGACGATTACCGCATTCTCAACCTGCTCGGAGAGACGCAATGCGGCGGCAATCGCACCACCGGAGGAGACGCCGCAGAAGATGCCCTCTTCGCGGGCCAGGGCTCGCATGGTGTCCTCCGCGTCCTTCTGGTCGACATCCAGCACCTGGTCGACGCGGCTGGCGTCGTAGATCCTGGGGAGGTATTCCTGCGGCCAGCGGCGAATGCCGGGGATGGAGGAACCATCCGACGGCTGCAGCCCCACGATCCTGATATCCGGGTTGCGTTCCTTGAGGTAACGGGACACCCCCATGATGGTGCCGGTCGTCCCCATGGAACTGACGAAATGGGTGATCCGCCCCCGGGTCTGCTCCCAGATTTCGGGACCGGTGGTGCGGTAGTGGGCCAACGGGTTGTCCTGGTTGGCAAACTGGTCGAGCACCAGCCCCTTGCCTTCCTTCTGCATCTGCGCGGCCAGGTCGCGGGCCCCTTCCATGCCCTCTTCCTTGCTGACGGTGACGATCTCGGCCCCGTAGGCGCGCATGGAGGCCCGGCGTTCCTCACTCATGTTCGCCGGCATGATCAGCACCATGCGATACCCCTTGATGGCCGCCGCCATGGCCAGCGCGATGCCGGTGTTGCCACTGGTGGCCTCGATCAGGGTGTCGCCCGGCTTGATGTCGCCACGGCGCTCGGCTTCCTGGATCATGCTGATGGCCGGACGATCCTTGACGGAGCCCGCCGGATTGTTGCCTTCCAGCTTGGCCAGAATCACATTGGACGTCTCCCCCGGCAGGCGCTGCAGGCGCACCAGCGGCGTATGACCGACGTAATCTTCAATGGTGGGGAAATGCATGGATTTTCGGACTCCTGACAGCAATGACTTGTGGAAAAAACTGTCGGTTCGGTCCACCGGCAGCCACCGCAAGCTGTGATACACTCTGACGACGCATCATACGCGCATCGTCGCCGGTATCCCAATACAGCTTGTCGCTACCAAAATGACTGCAGGTTCTAAGCGGGGCCGGTGACATCGCTTTGTGCACCCTGAACGGGGAGCGGTGATGCCGTTCCCGATTCTGTCGGGGTTCAAGATTATGATGGTATGGCATACCCGATGTCGCCCCGCCCGACTCCGGGATGCCAATAAGAATCAGGGACGACGCTTTGTACATCCGGGAAGCTGTGTCCCCCGCCACGGATGATCCGGTACAAGGCCTGCTGACGGAATCAGGAAGCGCACCATGCGACGCTGGGGTATTCGCAAGAAAGTCATTTTTGTCACGCTGGTACCGACCATCCTGACCACGCTCATCCTGGGCGCATTCTTCACCCAGAGCTGGGTCGGCAACATCGAGCACCTGCTGCGCGATCGCGGCGAGTCCCTTTCCCGGCAACTGGCGGCTGCGTCCGAATACGGTATGTTCACCGGCAACCGCAGCCTGCTGAACAACCTGTCGAATGCCCTGCTCGAAGAGCAGGATGTCCGCTCCATCACCTTCTTCAACGCCAAGGGCCAACACCTGCTGCACACTGGCCCCAGCCTGTCCGATGACATTGGCGATAACAAGCTGACCGACAAGAAAACCCTGACCCTGCCGGGTGAGAACAGTTCCATCTTTATCGCGCCGGTCTTCCTGCAGGACCTGATGATTGACAGCATGCTGGACCTGGAGTCCCGCAAGACCGCGCCCAGTGCCGTCGAACCGATTGGCTGGGCGGCGGTGGAAATGTCCCACACCCGCACCGATGCCGAACGCTACAAGGCCCTGCTGATCAGCCTGCTGCTGATCCTGGGCGGCATTGCACTGAACGTGCTGATCGCGCTGCGCATGAGCCGCAGCGTTACCGACCCCATCTTCGAACTGAACTCCGCCGTCGCCCGGCTCAAGGGCGGCGATCTCAAGACCCGGGTGCACACCCAGGCCGGCCCCGAGTTCGAGCAACTGGAATCCGGGCTCAACGCCATGGCCCAGGAACTGAGCGAAGCCCAGGCGGAAATGCAGCAGAACATCGACCAGGCCACCGAGGACCTGCGCGAAACCCTGGAAACCATCGAGATCCAGAACATCGAACTGGATCTGGCCCGCAAGGAGGCCCTGGAAGCCAGCCGGATCAAGTCCGAGTTCCTGGCCAACATGTCCCACGAGATCCGCACCCCGCTGAACGGGATCATCGGCTTCACGGAGCTGCTGCTGAAGACCCCGGGGGCCCAGCAGCAGCGGGACCACCTCAACACCATTCGCAAGTCGTCGGAAATCCTGCTGACCATCATCAACGACATCCTCGACTTCTCCAAGATCGAGGCGGGCAAGCTGGTGCTGGACCGCATCCCCTTCGGCCTGCGCGACACGGTCGAGGAGGTCATGGTGATGCTGGCGCCGGCCGCCCACGCCAAGAACCTGGACCTGGTCCCGCTCATCTACAGCGACGTGCCGGACACCATCATGGGCGACCCGCTGCGGGTGAAGCAGGTGATCACCAACCTCGTCAACAACGCCATCAAGTTCACCCAGACCGGCGAAGTGGTCCTGCGGGCCAGCCTGGAGGAAGAGGACACCGAAGGCTTTCAGGTGGTGCTGCGCTTCAGCGTCACCGATTCCGGCGTGGGCCTGTCCCGTGCCCAGCAGCAGTCCCTGTTCAATGCCTTCAGCCAGGCGGACGCATCTACCGCGCGACAGTATGGCGGGACCGGCCTCGGTCTGGTGATTTCCAAGCGGCTGGTGGAAGAGATGGGGGGCGAGATCGGACTGGACAGCGAACTGGGACGCGGCTCCACCTTCTGGTTCACCCTGTCCACCGAAGTGGCCCGCAATGCCGAGCCTCCAGCTCCCCGCGATGCCCTGCAGCGTGAGCGGGTGATCTATCTGGAGCAGCAGAAGACCACGGCCCTGGCGGTCACTCACCTGTTGCGGGACTGGGGCATAACGGTGGACGAAGCGACCTCGCCCGGCGACCTGCTGGAAAAGGTGGAGCAGGCGCAGTACGACAACCATGGCTATGCCGTCGCCATGGTTGGCGTAACCCGCCACCTCCTGCACTCCAGCCAGTACCGGGAGATGTTCCATACCCTCGAGGTGGAGCGGGACTGTCGCACGCTGCTGCTGACACCCACCCTGGACGATCAGGACGGCCATCTGGCCGGCGTCTCCAGCGGCCACGTCTCCAAGCCGGTGTGCCGCGACCGGTTGTACGATGAGCTGTTCATGCTGATTCATGGCAGCCATGCCCCGGACCAGGCGCTGCCCGGCGACCCGCCTGCCGCCTTACCACCGCCTGCGCCGGACCACACGCCCCGTGTACTGGCCGTGGACGATAACGACGCCAATCTCAAGCTGGTACTGACGCTCCTGGCCGACTGCAAGGTCCGGGCGGAGGGCGCCACCAGTGGTTTCGAAGCCCTGAGCAAGGCGCGCCAGACCCGCTTCGACCTGATTTTCATGGACCTGCAGATGCCGGGCATGGACGGCCTGGAAACCACCGGCCGCATCCGCCATCTGGACGACCGCCAGCCGCCGGTGCCGATCATCGCGCTGACCGCCCATGCGCTGTCCGAGGAAAAGGACCGCCTGCTACGCCAGGGCTTCGACGGTTACCTGGCCAAGCCGGTGAGCAGCCAGCAACTGCTGGACACCCTGTACCACCACACCGGCTATCGCGGCCCGGGCACCGGTGACGACAGGACGGCCATGCCGGCGCCGGAACCCCAACCCCGCAGCATTCGCCCGTCGAGCCGGGAGAAACAGCTGCCCTGCGTGGACATCGAGGAGAGCATCCGGCTGGCCGCCGGCAAGGCGGATCTCGCGGAAGAGTTGTTCAGCATGCTGCTGGAACAGGTCACCTTCGACCAGAACAGCATCCGGGACCTGCTCGAGAAAGGCGATAACGCCGAGTTGCTGGAGCGGGTGCACAAGCTGCACGGCGCGACCCGCTACTGCGGGGTACCGGAATTGCGCAGTATCGCTGAAACGCTGGAAACCGCCATCAAGCGTGACAGCGACGAACGCGAACCCCTGGCCCGCTCACTGATGGCGGCCATCGACCGGCTGCTGGTGTGGTCCGAGGAGACGGACTGGCAGGGCATGTTCCGCGGCGAGGTCGGCGCGACCGCCGACCCGACCTGAGGGCACGCGGGCTCCCGGCGCGTTAGCGGGCGTCGACAGCCCGGTCCAGGATGGCGCGCATGTCCCGCACCGCTTCCTTCATGCCCGTGAACAGCGCCCGGGCGATGATGCTGTGGCCGATGTTCAGCTCGTTGATACCAGGGATCGCGGCCACCCGCTCGGTGTTGTGATAGTGCAGGCCATGGCCGGCATTGACGACCAGACCCAATGACTGGGCGTAGGCGACGCCATTGGCCACCTGCCTGAAGGCCGCCTCCACTGCTTCCGACGTGTCCGCGTCGGCATAGTGGCCGGTGTGGATTTCGATGACGGGCGCGCCGCAACGGGCCGCGGCGTCGATCTGGTCCTGGTCGGCGTCGATGAACAGGGAGACCTCGGCCCCGATGCGCGCCAGCCGCTCACAGGCCCTGGCCACCCGTTCCTCCTGCCCGGCCACGTCCAGTCCGCCTTCGGTGGTCAGTTCCTCCCGCTTCTCCGGCACCAGGCAGATACAGGGCGGACGCACCTGCTCGGCAAAGGCCAACATGGCATCGGTGACCGCCATTTCCAGGTTCATCTTGCTGTTGAGCATGTCCCGCATCAGCATGACATCCCGGTCCTGGATATGGCGCCGGTCCTCCCGGGGGTGAATGGTGATGCCATCCGCGCCGGCTTCCTCCGCCAGCAGCGCAGCCTGTACCGGATCGGGGTAGCGGGTCCCGCGGGACTGGCGCAGCGTCGCCACGTGATCGACGTTGACGCCCAGCAACACTCTAGGATTCATGCTTGTCTCCTCGCAATTGGGTAAACAGGGCGCGACTGTGCAACGTCCGTCCCTGCAACAGATGATCGATCAGGACCCGCATGACGCGCTTGGCGGTACGCCGGGCCTCGGCGGTTTCCAGCCGCGCGTCCGCTAACTCCAGCAACACCTCGCCACGCAGTCCCTGTAACAGGCTGCCGGGGCCGGCGGCGCCCTGCAGCCCCTGCTCCGGATCATAATAATAGTGGCCGCCGGCCGTCACGGGCGCTCCGGTATCCATCGCCATGGACCAGTCGAAGGCGTAGCCCAGGGCCTCCACCAAATGCCATTCGAAGCGCCGCAGGGTCGGCTCGAAATCGTTGGTTCCGGCCAGGGCATCGAGGGTCTCGATGTAATGGGCAAATAGTGTCTGGAAGGGTTCGGCGGGAGGCAGCAGACGCTGCAGCAGTTCATTGAGGTAGAGCCCGCAATAGAGTCGCTCGGTCCGGCGCAGGTCCGGGCCCATGCGGCTTTCGGCGGACGTCAGCGTCTTCAGGTCGGAGCGCCCCTGCCAGGCCAGCAACATGGGCTGGAACGGCTGCAGTTGCGCCTTGAGGGGGCTCTTCGGGCTATTGGCTCCGCGCGCCACCACCGTCAGGCGACCGTGGTTCAGGGAAAACAGGTCCACCATCAGGCTGGTTTCGCGGTAATTCCGGCGATGCAGGACATAGCCGGGCTCCTGATCGACCCTGTCACTCATGCCTCAGGTCGTCTCCTGGTTTCAGCCGGACCGCAGCTCAACGGCCGTCTCAGAAATCGTCCATGCCCAGGCTCTTGAGCGCCCGGTCGCTGTCGGCCCATCCCTTCTTCACCTTGACCCAGAGTCGCAGCATAATCTTGCTGTCGAACAGCTTTTCCATGTCGATCCGGGCTTCCTGGCCGATACGGCGGATGCGTTCGCCCTTGTCACCGATGATGATTTTCTTCTGCCCCTCACGCTCCACCAGGATCAGGGCGGCAATGTGCAGCACCATCCCTTCCTGTTTGAACTCTTCGATCTCGACCGCCACCGAATAGGGCAGCTCGGCGCCGAGTTGGCGCGTGATCTTTTCGCGGACGATTTCCGAAGCCAGGAAACGCTGGCTGCGATCGGTCAGTTGATCGTCCGGGTAGAAATGGATGCTGACGGGCAGCAGCCGGTCCACGGCCTCTTCCAGCGGTGCCAGATTCTGCCCGCGCAGGGCCGAGAGTGGGATGATCTCCGCAAAATCGTACTTCTTGGCCAGTTCCGCCAGGTGCGGCAGCAGACTGTCGCGGTTCTCGACCTTGTCCACCTTGTTGACCGCCAGGATGATCGGCGCCTTCACGTTCTCCAGTTTCCTGAGGACCATGTCGTCCGCCGTGGTCCAGTGGGTCTGGTCGACGACGAAGACCACCACGTCCACATCCTTCAGGGCCGAGGACGCCGCACGGTTCATGTAGCGGTTCAGGGCGCGCGGTTCCTCCTCGTGCATGCCGGGCGTATCGACGTAGATGGCCTGCACGTCGCCGCGGGTCTGGATGCCCAGCACCTGGTGACGGGTGGTCTGGGGCTTGCGCGAGGTGATGCTCAGCTTCTGGCCGAGGATATGGTTGAGCAGCGTCGACTTGCCCACGTTGGGGCGGCCGACAATCGCGACGAAACCACAACGGCTGTTGGGGTTTTCCGGTTGGCTGGGGTCGATCATCAATTATTCTCCACACCCAGCGATTTAAGGGCGTTGCGCGCGGCTTGCTGTTCGGCGACGCGGCGACTGCCGCCGACACCGGTCGTCTTGCGGTCCAGGGACGGCAGGGCACACTCCACATGAAAGGTCTGGGCGTGCGCCTCGCCTTCGATGGAAATGACGTCATAACGTGGCAGCGGATACTGGCGGGACTGCAGGTATTCCTGCAAACGGGTCTTGGGATCTTTCTGGGTATCCTGCAGGTCGAGGCGCTCCAGGCGCTCATTGAACCAGGCCAGTACCCGTGCCCGACAGGTGTGGAAATCGCTGTCCAGGTAGATCGCACCGATCACGGACTCCACGGCATCCGCCAGGATGGAATCGCGCCGGAAACCGCCACTTTTCAGTTCACCGGACCCCATGCGCAGGTAATCGCCGAGATTGAACTCGCGGCCGATCTCCGCCAGCGTCACCCCCTTGACCATGCGCGCACGCAGGCGGCTGAGCTGGCCTTCCCGGGCATTCTCGAAATGCCGGTAAAGGTGCTCGGCGATGACCATATTCACGATCGAGTCGCCCAGGAACTCCAGGCGCTCGTTATTCTGGTTGCCGTGACTCCGGTGCGTCAGCGCCAGGGTCAGCAGTTCCGGATCCCGGAACTGGTAACCGAGGCGCTTCTGGAGCCGGCCCAGTTCAATTTCACTTACCCTCACTGACCTGTCATCTCGTAGGCATGATTGAAGTGGACGACGGCGTCCACGTTCTGGAACAGATCCGTACGTACCTCATATTCGAGGTCGATATGCACCTTGCCGTCTTCCTTGTGGATCTTGATCTGCTTCTCGTCAAATCCTCTGACGTTATTGACGCTCAGCCGCTTGCGGACCAGGCCCTGAACATCGCGGACAGTGAGCTGGTCCAGATCCTTGGTGTCATTCAGGCTCTCGATGGCTTCCTGAATGGTGATGTCATCCAGATAGATCGGACCCAGTTTGATCACCAGCGTGATCAGACTGCCGAAAAAGAGGACAGCGATAAGGATACCCAGGGTGGAAGCGCCACGTTGAGTCTTCATTGATTACTCTCTTTTTATTCCATGATTCCGGAACCGCCGTACACCGGCATTCCGACTACTTGATCAGGCCGACACGATCAAAGCTCGGCACCCAGGACTCCAGGTGCATCCAGATGGCGAAGGCCTTGCCCACCACCAGGTCTTCCGGGACGAATCCCCAGTAACGGCTGTCGTTACTGTTATCACGATTGTCCCCCATCATGAAGTAGTGCCCCTGGGGGACCACCCAGTCGCCCTCTCCTTCCAGGCCACGGCGGGTATGGTTGAGGAGGATATTGTGGTGCACCCCTTCCAGATTCTCTTCCCGAAGTTCCACCGGCGGCAGGTTGGCAACGAAATCGGAGTCGATCACCTTGCCGTTGATGGACAACGTCTTGTCGTGATAGCTGATTTTGTCCCCCGGCAGACCGATCACCCGTTTAATATAGTTGGTCTCGCCATCCTTGGGGTACTTGAACACCATCACGTCGCCGCGCTCAGGTTCGCCAATAGGCACAATCTTGGTACCCAGCACCGGAAGCCGCAAGCCATAGGCAAACTTGTTGACCAGGATAAAGTCGCCCACCTGCAGGGTCGGCAACATGGAACCGGAGGGAATCTGGAACGGCTCCACCAGGAAGGAACGCAGCACCAGGACGATGGCCAGGACCGGGAAGAAAGAGCGGCTGAGCTCGACCAGGTAAGGCTCCTTGGCGCCCTCCGGTTCCTCGCCGGCACTCTCACCCGCCACGCTGCCGGTACCGCCGCTGGAGGATTCAGACAGGCGGGCTTCACGGCGTGAGCGCAGGAACAGCCTGTCAGCCAGCCAGATCAGACCGGTGGCGAACGTCAGGGTGACGAGGATCAGGGGAAAATTGATATCCATGCTTGGGTCCTAGGGCCTCTTATTGGAGCAGCGTGTCTAGTTGTCGACACGCAGTACGGCAAGAAACGCTTCCTGGGGCACCTCGACGTTACCAAGCTGCTTCATGCGCTTTTTACCTTCTTTCTGTTTCTGCAACAGTTTCTTCTTACGGCTGACGTCACCACCATAGCACTTCGCCGTGACATTCTTGCGCAATGCCTTGACGGTCTGGCGGGCAATGACGTGGTTGCCGATCGCTGCCTGCAGGGCAATATCGAACATCTGGCGCGGAATAAGTTCCTTCATTTTTTCCAGAACCGCCCGGCCCCGGTGGTGGGACTGGTTGCGATGTACGATCAGCGCCAGGGCATCCACACGGTCACCGTTGATCAGGATGTCCAGGCGCACCAGGTCCGCGGCCTGGAATCGTTTGAAATGATAATCCAGTGATGCAAATCCGCGACTGGCGGACTTGATCCGGTCGAAGAAATCGAGAACCACCTCTCCCATGGGCAGTTCATAGGTCAACTGCACCTGGCTGGAGAGGAACAGCATATTCTTCTGGACGCCGCGCTTTTCTTCACACAGGGCAATCACATTCCCCAGGTGTTCCTGCGGCACCAGGATATTGGCTTCGACAATCGGCTCGCGCATTTCCTCGATGCTGCCAATGTCCGGCAGGCGCGAAGGGTTGTCGACGTACAGCGTCTCGTTCTGCCTGGTGACGACCTCGAACACCACCGTCGGCGCCGTGGTGATCAGGTCCAGATCGTATTCCCGCTCCAGCCGCTCCTGGATGATTTCCATATGCAGCATGCCCAGGAAGCCACAGCGAAAGCCGAAACCGAGGGCGTCCGAACTCTCCGGCTCGAAGAACAGGGAGGCGTCGTTCAGGGTCAGCTTGTCCAGCGCTTCCCGGAAGTCGTCGTAGTCGTCGGAACTGACCGGGAACAGGCCGGCGTAGACCTGCGGCTTGACCTTCTGGAAACCCGGCACCATGGGTGTGTCCGGCGTATTCTGGTGGGTAATGGTATCGCCCACCGGCGCGCCCTTGATGTCCTTGATGCCGGCAACGACGAAACCAACCTCGCCAGTGCCCAGCACGCCGGTATCCGTCGGTTTGGGGGTAAAGATACCCACCTTGTCCACCTGCCAGGCGCGCCCGGTGGACTTGATCAGGATCTTGTCGCCCTTGCGCAGCGAGCCCTGACGCACCCGGACCAGCGACACCACGCCCAGGTAGTTGTCGAACCAGGAATCGATGATCAGCGCCTGCAACGGACCTTCGGTATCGCCCTGGGGCGGCGGCACCAGGCGGATCAGCTCTTCCAGGACGTCCTCGACGCCCAAGCCGGTCTTGGCGCTGCAGCGCACGGCTTCGGTCGCCTCGATGCCGATGATGTCCTCGATTTCCTGGGCGACGCGGTCCGGCTCGGCCTGGGGCAGGTCCATCTTGTTGAGGACCGGCACCACTTCCAGGCCCTGCTCGATGGCGGTGTAGCAGTTGGCTACGGACTGGGCCTCGACGCCCTGCCCGGCATCCACCACCAGCAACGCGCCTTCACAGGCAAACAGCGAGCGGGACACCTCGTAGGAAAAGTCCACGTGCCCCGGGGTGTCGATCATATTGAGCTCGTATTCGATACCGTCCCGGGCCTTGTAGCGCAGGGTCACGCTCTGCGCCTTGATGGTGATCCCCCGTTCACGCTCCAGGTCCATGGAGTCCAGGACCTGTTCGGCCATTTCCCGGTCGGTCAGGCCGCCGCAGACCTGGATGAAACGGTCGGCAAGCGTGGATTTTCCGTGATCGATGTGGGCGATGATGGAAAAGTTGCGGATGTGGCTCAGGTCAGTCACAGAATCGGGTGTCTCACGTCAGAAAAATGTCCGGCGCGCCGGCACAGGGCCGGCGGCAGATTTGGGAAGGCTGATTTTACCGGTTAAGCGACGCTATTGCCATGTAGACCGTTCAGGATTTATGCAGCCGCGCGAAGTCGTCTCAATAGCCCTTGCGCTCCTGCTGCCGCACCAGGAACCCGATCAGGGCATCCTCATCCAGCGGGTAGCTGAACAGGTTACCCTGGCCCTGGGCACAGCCATTGGCGCGCAGGAAGGACAGCTGCTGGGGTGTTTCCACCCCTTCGGCGATCACCGCCAGGTGCAGCTTGTGCGCCAGCGCAATGACGGCGGCGGTCACATCCGTGGCCGTGGCGTTGTAGGGAATGTCGCGAATGAATACCTGATCGATCTTCACGGCGTGCAGCGGCAACCGCTGCATGGCCGACAGCGAACAGTTGCCGGCACCGAAATTGTCGAGAATCAGGTAAACGCCGATATCATGAAGCGCAGTCATCAGGGGATGCACCACGTCCGGCTCTTCGTTGAGCAGGTCCGAGGGCAGCTCGAGCTCCAACTGTTCCGGCTTCACGCCCGTCTCGGTAACGACCCGCCGGAACATGTCGAGGAAATTCGGATCGGTTACCTGGCGCGATGACAGGTTGACTGAAATCCTCAGTTCCCCGAAGCCGGCCCGTTCCAACGCCTGGATCTGGATACAGGCCTGGCGCAGCGCCATTTCGCCCAACCGCACGATCAGGCCGGATTCCTCCGCCAGATTGATGAACTGCTGGGCCGGCACCAGGCCGCGTTCCGGATGCTGCCAGCGCAGGAATGCCTCGACACCGAGGATACGTTCACTGTTGAGGTCGATCTTCGGCTGGTAGTGCAGGACGAAGCGATCGGCATCCAGCGCGTTGCCGAGCTCCTCCTGCTGCAACAGGCGACGGGCAGCCTGGATGTTCAGGGCCGAGGTAAAGAACTGGACGTTGTTGCGCCCCAGCTCCTTGGCCCGGTACATGGCCAGGTCCGCATACTTCATCAGTGAGGTGGCGTCTTCGCTGTCCCCGGGGATCATGGCCAGACCGATACTCACGGTCACCCCGACTTCATGCTCCCCCAGTCGCACCCGCTGGCAGAGCCGGCGCAGGATGCTTTCGGCCACGGCCAGGGCGGCGTCCGATCCGGTCACCTCCGACAGCAGGACGACAAATTCGTCACCGCCCAGGCGGGCCACCGAATCCTCTTCCCGCACGCATCCGCTGAGCCAGCCGGCGACAGTCTGCAGCAGGTGATCGCCCACGTCATGCCCCAGGGTATCGTTGATGCGCTTGAACCCGTCCAGATCCAGGAACATCAGGGCGGCGGCATGGCCACTGCGCTTGCAGCGGCGGATCACGTGCTCCAGCCGGTCGCGGAACAGCTGTCGGTTGGCCAGTCCGGTCAGGGGATCGTAGAAGGCCAGGCGGTGAAGCTCCGACTGGGCCGCCTTGAGCTCGGTCAGGTCGCGCAGGCTGACCACGACCCCATTCACCCCGGGCACGTCGGTCATGGCGGTGTAGGTGCCTTCCATATCGCGCCATTCGCCACGCGCGTCGCGGATACGGGCGTGCACCACCGGCAGGCCTTTCCCGGGCTCGGTAAGCGCCTGGTCGAAGCAGTGCTGGAGCTGGGGCCAGTCGTCCGGGTGGACCTGGTCCTCCAGTTGCAGGTTCGGGACCGTGCCTGGATCGTAGCCGAGTATCGTCTCGGAAGACGGGCTGACATACTGGGTGTGGCCCTTCTGGTCGAGGATCAGCGTGATGTTGCTGGCGCCCTCGGTAATCGCGCGGTAGCGACCGGCATTGATCTGGGCCAGCAGGCGCGAGCGGATCATCGCCAGCGAGAAGGCAAACAGCAGCAGACTGATGATGATCCCGGCCACCAGCACGATCAGCGGCCGCGGATCCGAGGCCCGGAAATCGAACGCCGGTGTCGTGTGGGTCTGCAGCAGCCAGGTGCGCCCGCCATGTTCGACCTTCTGGCTCATCTTGAAGGTGTAATCGTCTTCCAGCGAGCCGAGGTTGGAGGCATACATCAGGTCCTCCTTGACCGGCACGTCGCTGTCGTAGATGCGTACGTCGAGGAACGGCGCAATCAGGCCGACGATGCCATCCATCAGGTTGTTCATGCGGAACGCGCTGAAGACGAAACCGCGCAGGCGCATACGCCGCTCTTCCAGGATCTTCGGCACTTTATCGCCTTCGTAGACCGGAAAGTACATCAGGAATCCGGCCTGCTCGTCGTCGACTTCCTCCTGCACCAGCACCACCTTTCCGGTCATGGTGGCCTTGCCGGTGTCGCGAGCCTCCTCCATGGCGATACGGTGGGTAGGATCGCCAAACGCGTCGTAGCCATAGGCGCGCCTGTTGCGCTGCGTACTCGGCTCCAGGAAAACGATGGGATGGTACTCGGCGCGGACGCCAGCCGGATTGATCAGATAATCCGGCAGCCCCTGGTCCCGGATCCGGCGTACGAAATCCTTGATCTCGTCACCTTCCACCCGGGCGGTGTAGCCGATGCCCTGGATGCCCGGATAGTAGCGGTTGATATCCAGCTTGTTGACGTACAGGCGCCAGTCGTCACGCCCGACCAGATCGGCCACGGCGAACAGCCCGGCACTGCCGGCCAGCACCTGCTCGTAGTTCAGCAGCCGTTCTTCGATGGCCGTCTTCAACTGCATGGACTGGTTTTCAAAACGGGCCTGGGTCCGGTCCTGCACCAGACGGATGGAGAACTGCCAGGCACCGGCGGTCAACAGCAGGGAAATCAGCAGGACCAACCAGGCTATGCGAGAAGACGAGCGTCGGGCCAACTGCCCCAGGGTTACTTCCTTCGCCATTACTTCAATCCGTTGAATCGGGGCGCCGCGCCCCTCAGTCTAAAATGCACCGGGTCCCCTTGCGTCAAGGGTCATCAGGGCCTGATCAATTTTAAACCGGGGAGTATAGCAAAACCCGTAGCGCAGGGTGGCACTACGGGGCCAAATGTCTGAAAGGCAGGAACGGCGCCGGCGCGGAAGCCGGCGCCGGCAGGTTTATTTCTCGGTCTTGATGACCAGGAAGGTCGACTGGCCTTCCCGCATGACCAGGACCGGAATGGCCTTGCCCTTGGGCAGGTTACCGGCGATCCGGCGGAAATCGTCAACCGAGCTCACCGTCTCGTTGTTCAGCTTGCGGATGACGTCGTTGGGACGGATCCCCGCATCCAGTGCCGGACCGGAGCCCACGTTCTGTACCAGAACGCCATCCTTGATACCCATCTGCTGGCGCTGCTCTGCCGTCAGGTTGGCCACCGACACGCCCAGCGGTCCACCACTTACCGACGGAGACGGCTCTTCGCTGGCGCTGGCCTGGCGATCTTCCGGCAGCTTGCCGATGGTCACATCCAGCTCTTTTTCCTCACCGTTCCGCAGCACGGTCAACTCGGCCGTCTCGTTGATCTTGGTGCGCCCCACCATCGGCGGCAGATCCGACGACAGGTTAATCTGCTCACCGTTGTACTTGAGGATGATGTCTCCCGGCTGCAGACCGGCGGCTTCAGCCGGCGAATCCGGCAGCACTTCAGCCACCAGCGCACCACGCGGGCGCTTCAGGCCAAACGACTCGGCCAGGTCCCGGTTCACTTCCTGGATCAGCACGCCCAGCCAGCCACGGGACACAAAACCCTGGTCCTTGATCTGGTGGAAGACATTCATGGCCACGTCAATGGGAATCGAGAAGGATACGCCCATGAAGCCACCGGACCGGGTGTAGATCTGGGAGTTGATACCAACCACTTCTCCATCCAGGTTGAACAGCGGGCCACCGGAGTTGCCCGGATTGATGGCCACGTCCGTCTGGATGAAGGGTACATAGTTTTCCGACGGCAGGGAGCGGCCGATGGCGCTGACGATGCCCGCGGTCACCGTATAGTCGAAACCAAACGGCGAGCCGATCGCGAACACCCACTCCCCCTGCTGCAGGTCACTGGAGTGCCCCATCTTCACCACCGGCAAGTGATCAGCCTTGATCTTCAGCACGGCGATATCGGAGCGGGGATCGGTCCCGATCACCTTGGCGTTGAGCTCGCGGCGGTCGCTCAGGCGGACGACGATCTCGTCGGCTCCATCCACCACGTGATTATTGGTCAGGATATAGCCGTCTTCGGACACAATGAAACCCGACCCCATGGAATGCAGCGGCTGTTGCTGGCCGGGCATCTGGGGGCCATTGGGGCCTTCGAAGAAGCGGCGGAAAAACTCGGGCATCTGATCCAGCTGACGCTGGTCAAAAGGCATCCCCGTCTGAGACTTGGGATTTTGTGTGGTACTGATGTTGACGACCGCCGCGGAGTTTTCCTTGACCAGGCCGGTAAAATCGGGCAACTCGGCATGGGCGCGGCTTGCCAGCAGCATCATTATCGCCAGAATGGGCGCAAACCAGACTCTCAGGCTCTTTGTGGGCATACCTCACTCCAGAATTTGGTTGGTTTTACAGAATGGACACGTCTATTTTCTAGGCAGATTTTGCCGTTTCAAATTAAGGAAATGTTATGCAGGGCGGTGACTTGCTCAGGGCATCCCCAGTGGACCTGAATCCCGCATGACGACTGGCTCGGCGGCCACATGATGCAGATCAACACGCAGCAGGACCGGTTCGAATCCCGGGTGCCGGCGCCCCTGCGGGGAGCGCATGCGGAGCGCTCCGAAACCGGCCGCCAACCCAAGGACGCCTCCCAGGATCGCGGGGCCGTCCTGACCGGGCCATACGGCGGCGGCCGCCAGCGCTCCCAACAGCATGACCGACAACGGCCAGGCATACACCAACAGGGAGGCCCGTAACAGTTGCGACTCCTCAATGCCGAGGATGACCTGGTCACCCACCCGGGCCCCCAGGTCGTTGCGCACCCGCACCTGATTCGCCCGACCGTCGCTCATGCTGGCCAGTGCGCCCTGACCGCACCCCTTGCGCGCGCTGCAGTTGCCACAGGTGCTCTGACGGATGGTCTGCACCCAGGCCGCCTCGTCAATGACCGCAACCACCGTGCCGCGCTCCTCAATCATGATCGCCTCCGGGCATCACGGCGGTATCCGCCTTGGCTGCCGACTTCTCCGGCTGTTCCGGCGCCGGCTGTCGCTCGATCCGGATGGACCGGGCTACTTTGACCGCCGTTTCCGGAGGAATTTCCCCGACGACCGTCACCAGATGACGCTGGTCATCTGCGACCACCTTGCTCATGAAAATCGTCGTTGCACCGATTCGGGAAATCCCTGTCGGCATGTCCATGTTTCCTACCGGGGCAATGAACACGGAGAACGAAGCCAGGCCATCCGAAAACGCCACGGCTTGTCCGCCCGGCGGATGCGGCGCGGGTGTCGCCTGGAATCCCTCGGGATGCCAGCTGAGCTTCCAGGTCAGTTGGGGCATGGGTGGAGGCGGTGACGGTGGCTGGGCCTGTCGCGCCCCGCTGATCGCCAGCTTACGGGTCGACTCCTGGCTGGGAATGCGGAACTCGCTGTCCGGAATATCATCGGTCAGTTCCAGCATGGTGAACTGGAATCGCTCCAATACCTTGTCGTCGTTGGTCAATACCTGGCTCTTGACCAGCAGCCCGGAGGTTTTCTCCAGCCAGAGCCGGTAACGGTAACGATGGATATCTTTCGGGTTCAGGGCAATGACGACGGCCTTGTGACCGGCAACACGGTCATCGTCAAGCAGCCGGGCGGCGTACCAGCGACGGACCGGAGCCATCTTGTCGGAGAAAACTTCCGAGAAGGGCCCTGAAGGCAACATGGCGTCCAACTGGATGCGGCCGCGGGACGGGAGTATGCAGAAGACGCGTCCACCCCGGCGGATAATCTCGCCCTGGTCGCCATCCTGCATGACCAGCCGCTCCTGGACCTCACCGTCGTGGAAGCGGTGAGCAATACGCATGGAGCTGACCTGATCGCCCCGACTGTAGACGAACACACCCTTGTAGCTGGTGGCGTTCAGCGCCGGTCCCATCTGCTCCAACCAGCCTTCCGCGGTAGTCGGCATCTCCCCGGCCAGGGCCGAAGCCGACAGGACCCATGCTCCGAGACCGCAGGCCAGCCACGGGAGGATGGCGCGACGCTTATGGTTCGCTTGCCTGGCCATTGGATCAGCGCAGGCCGGTCGACACGCTGGCCACCCGGGCATAGCCCATCGAGCCATACCCCATCCCCACACTGTTATGCTGGGCGTGCTCGAGCAGATAGCGGCTCATCTGTTCCCGCTGTTCGTCGTCCAGGCCCTGCAGGGCAATTTCGGGCACCTTGGGAGCACTGCCCGCCTCATCGTTGCCGGCCCCGTCCGCAAACAGGCCCGCCGTCAGGGTGTCGGCACGGCCCTCGTCGGAAATGCTCCAATGAGCCCCGGCACCAAAACCCACCAACAGGGCCATGGAGACGGCGGCTACCGCGGACCAGCGCAGCGAGCGGCGAGCGGAGTTGGACGCCGCTGTCCCCGCTTCTTCACGTTCCGGCAAATCGCCGTCGGCATCGATAGCCGCACGAACCGCGTTACTGACGTCCACCGTGGCCAGGTCTCGGCGCTCGTCATGCATCAAGTTGCGCAGTTGCTGCCACCGCTGCCACTGTTCCCGGACCTCCGGTTCTCCGGCACGAGACAGCAGACGACGCACAGCCAGTTCATCGGCCTGGTCATCCATCATGGCTGACAGCGTCTCTCTTAGACGATCATCCATTGCGCATGCACCTCAAAATCAACAACACCGTTTCAAGTTCTGTAGACATTCAGTCTGCACTCAACATCGGGGCCAGCTCCCGGTCCACGGCATCCCGCGCCCGGAAAATCCGTGATCGCACGGTTCCAATCGGGCATTCCAGGATCCGGGCAATGTCTTCGTAGCTCAGGCCCTCGTATTCACGCAACAACAGGGCCGAACGCAACTCTTCCGGCAATCCGGAGATGGCACGCTGCATGGCTTCGTACATTTCTTCGCGCTGCATCAGTTTCTCCGGGGTCGCGACATCGCGCAACCAGTCACCGGAGTCGAGCCGTTCGGCCTCTTCAGCCTCCATGCTGCCACGCGGACGCCGCCCGCGTGATTCGAGAAAATTCTTGGCGGTGTTCACCGCAATCCGGTAAAGCCAGGTGTAGAAGGCACTGTCGCCGCGGAAGCGTTCGACCGCGCGGTAGGCCTTGACGAAGGTCTCCTGCGTGAGATCCAGAATGTCCTGGGGATCGTTGGTGTAGCGGCTGATAATGGATGCCACGCGAGACTGGTACTTGAGCACCAGGAAATCGAACGCAGACCGGTCACCACGCTTGACGCGCTGGATGAGCTGCTTGTCGGTCTGGCTTTCAGAGGGAGACTGTGGCGTGCTCTCTGTCACCGGTTTCATCGCCGTTTGGCCACCTGCATTCGGGCGCTCTGGCAGGGAGGTTACCGTGGCTTTCTCCGGGGTGCCCTCCCCCGAACTCGTACGGCAGTCCCACAGGGCCGAAGTTGGCATTCTGGATAACGTCATGCTGCAGTCCCATTCGCACTTGACTTAAGAGCCCTCTGCCAACCCTGACTTGTGGCAGGTAAGCCCGTGTGGCCAAATAGACAGCAGCCGTAAAGTTTAGTTCAATAGCGCCCTCATTATGGCCTGCGATAGCGAACAGATGCCACAGTCCCACCAATACGATGTGCTGATTATCGGCAGTGGTGCCGCCGGCTTGAGCGTCGCGCTCAACCTGCCCGGCCACATGAAAGCCGCGGTGATCAGCAAAGGCGAACTGACCAGTGGCTCCACACTGTGGGCCCAGGGCGGCATCGCTGCCGTGCTCGATTCCGGAGACAGCGTCGAGGCCCATATCCGCGACACCCTGAATGCCGGGGCCGGCCTGTGCCATGAGGACGCCGTGCGCTTCACCGTCGAGCACAGCCGTGAAAGCATCGAGTGGCTGATCGACAAGGGCGTTGATTTTACACGGGATGGCGACCAGAAGTACCACCTCACCCGTGAAGGCGGTCACAGTCACCGGCGTATTATCCATGCCGCCGACGCTACCGGTCAGGCCGTATCCCACACCCTCAGCGACCGGGTTCGCCAGTGCCCCAACGTGGAGATCCTGGAAAACCGGGTCGCCGTCGACCTGATTACCCACCGCAAGCTGTCCCTGCCCGGGAACCGCTGTGTCGGTGCCTATGTCCTCAATCTTGACGACAGTCATGTCGAGCTGTTCCGCGCGCGCTTCGTGGTGATCGCCACCGGTGGCGCCAGCAAGGCCTACCGCTATACCAGCAACCCCGACGGCGCTTCCGGTGACGGTATCGCCATGGCCTGGCGGGTGGGCTGCCGGGTGGCCAACATGGAATTCAACCAGTTCCACCCGACCTGCCTGTATCACCCGCACGCCAAATCGTTCCTGATTACCGAAGCGGTGCGCGGCGAAGGCGGTCGCCTGCTGCTGCCGGATGGCTCCAGTTTCATGGAGCGATTCGACGAGCGCGGCGAACTGGCACCGCGGGATATCGTGGCCCGGGCGATCGACCATGAGATGAAACGTCTGGGTGCCGACCACCTGTATCTGGACATCAGCCACAAGCCGGCCGACTTCGTGAAGTCTCATTTCCCGACCATCTATGAGCGCTGCCTGGCGTTCGGGATCGACATCACCCGCGAGCCGATTCCGGTGGTCCCGGCCGCCCATTACACCTGCGGCGGCGTGATGACCGACTACCGGGCGCGCACCGACGTCAACCAGCTCTATGTCGTCGGCGAAGCAGCCTTTACCGGGTTGCATGGTGCGAACCGCATGGCCAGCAACTCGCTGCTTGAGTGCCTGGTGTATGGCCGCTCCGCCGCCGAGGACATCGCCCGGCTGGACGATGAGATCCCCGACCCGCCGCAGGCACCGGCGTGGGATGAATCCCAGGTCCGCGACTCCGATGAAGACGTCGTGATCTCGCACAACTGGGATGAGCTGCGTCATTTCATGTGGGATTATGTCGGTATCGTGCGGACCACCAAGCGACTGCAGCGGGCCAAGCACCGGGCCGACCTGCTGTCGCGGGAAATCGGCGAGTTCTACAACAACTACCGGGTCTCCAACGACCTGTTGGAACTGCGCAACCTGGTCACCGTTTCCGACCTGATCATCTGTTCGGCCATGCAACGCCGGGAGAGCCGCGGCCTGCACTACACCCTCGATTTTCCCGGAGTGTTGCATGAAGCGCGGGACACTGTCCTGACGCCCACCACTTTTCGTTCCCGGGCACCCTGAGTATCCGGAACCTGCTTTTCCACCCGAGGTCGTTTTTATGGATCGTGATGTCGAATTCAAACGCCTGTACTGGCACAGCCGCCGTGGCATGCTGGAGCTGGACGTCCTGCTGATCCCCTTCCTGGAGGAGGTCTACCCGGGCCTGCCCCCGGCGGATAAGGCGCGTTACCAGAAGCTGATCGATTGCGAGGACACCCAGATCTACCAGTGGTTCATGCAGCGGGAGCGCCCGGAAGACCCGGACCTGCAGGTTATCGTCGATATGATCCTGGACCGTGTACAACCGGATTGACCTCTCGCTGCAACGCTCCACACCACTGGCGCTCATCCTGGCCCTGTCCTGGGCGATCCCCACCGGCTGTGTATTGGCGTTGCCTGCCACCCCGGCCGCCGGCCAGTTGATCGCCTCGCTGACGCTGCTGTGGATTGGCTGGGGCAGTGTGCGGCGGCTCGCCCTGCTGCGTGGCCCGAAGGGCGTCACGGGCTTGTCGCTGCGGCGTCAGCAACTGACGATTCGCGATGCCACAGGCCTGGAAGTCAGGGTGGCCGTTGCCGGCAACAGCCGACTGACGAGCCGCCTTGCGCTCTTGAAACTGCGTCCCTGGGACTCCACCTTGGGAGAGTACACGGTCCTGCTGGTGCACCTGCCTTTCTGTACGAACGTCGACCCGGATGCCTTTCGGCGCCTGCGGGTCTGGCTTCGATTTTCCGGCAGCCCATCATCCTCATTGAATCAACCGGTCTGACAGGAGTCGCCCATGTCCGATACTACAGCGCCCCACGTTGCTTCCGCCCAGCGCCCGAGCCACGCGTTTGCCACCCTGGATAACGTGCAGCTCTATCGGGTGGGGGGCAAGGATCCCCGCAAATTCCTTCATGGCCAGTTGACCCAGCACCTGGACGAAGTGACCGACACCCGGGCGCGCCGTGCCGCCGCCTGTAACCCCAAGGGCCGGGCCTATGCGATCCTGCTGCTGGTCGGCGATCAGGACAGTATCCTGCTACGCCTGCCGACGGCAATTAAAGACAGTGCCACAAGCCAGTTGAACAAATTCCTCATGCTGTTCCGGGGCACCGACATGACGCCGCAGGATGAATCCCGGATCTTCGGTCTGTGGGGGCTTGAGACCGCCTGCAGCCTGTCACCGGAGGCGACCTCCCTCGACGGCGCCGGCGATGTGCTGACCCTGGACGACGGCAAGCTGATCCGTGTCCCCGATACGGCAGAGGGCGTGCCCCGTTTCGAGTTCTGGCGCCTCAGCGGCGATCGCCTGCCGGACGCCCCTGAAGCTACAACCGCCGACTGGGCGGCGGCGGAGATCAGTGCCGGCCTGGCCGAACTGGACAGCACCAGCAGCGAAGCCTACGTCCCCCAAATGCTGAACCTCCAGCACGTCGACGGCATCCACTTCAAGAAAGGCTGCTATACCGGCCAGGAAGTGATTGCTCGCATGCACTATCTGGGGCAGCTCAAGAAAAGCCTGTTCCGCCTGTCGATAGACTCGGACCAGCCGCTCTCACCCGGTACGCCCGTGATCGCCGGCGACAAGGCGGTGGGTGAGCTGGTCAACGTGGTGGCCTTCGATGACGGACACCAGGAGGCCCTGGCCGTGCTCAAGCATGCCGCCCTGACCAGCCAGCCCTGGACGCTCGAAGGGGTTGACGGCACCCTGGCGCGCCAGCCGCTTCCCTACCCGGTACCGGAACAGGAACAGAGCTGATCCCCGGGCGAACAGCGCGAAAGCCCGCAGGCTGGACGATGAAAGCCCGTGCCACTCGTTGCGTCGCCCTTGCAGATACGTTTTGTGACGGCCCGGGCCGGATTTATTTGCTATAACTGGTCAACAACGGCGTTGCGCCCTGCTTTTATGCCAGTCACTGATGGATGGAACATCTCAACTATGGCGACGATTTCGGAAACCCTTAGAGACGATCTGACCGCTGCGATCGAGAACGACAAACTGGTGCTGCCCACCCTGCCCGAAGTGGCCCTGCAGGTACGGGAAATTGCAGAGTCAGAGGACTCTTCCATACAGGATCTGGTGAAGGTCATCAGTAACGATACCGCCCTCTCCGCCCGCCTGATCCGCGTCTGCAACAGCCCACTGTTCCGGGGCTCCCGGCAGATCGAGAACCTGACCATGGCGGTCAGTCGCCTGGGCATGGCCTACACCAGCAACCTGGCCATGGGTCTGGCCATGGAGCAGATGTTCCAGGCCACTTCCGACATGATCGACAAACGCCTGCGCGCCACCTGGCAGACCAGTACCGAGGTGGCCGGTATCTGCCATGTGCTGGCCCAGCATTACACGCGTCTCAAGCCGGACCAGGCGACGCTCGCCGGCCTGGTCCACCTGATTGGTGTGCTGCCCATCCTGCGCTACGTGGAAGACAACGAGGTGCAGATCAGCAGTATCATGCTGGACAAGGTCATCGAAGAACTGCACGCCGATATTGGTCAGCGGATTCTCAAGAAATGGGATTTCCCGGCGGAGCTCCAGTCCGTCCCGGCCGATTTCACGGACTTCAAGCGCGTCGTCTCCAAGGCCGATTACGCCGATCTGGTGATGATCGCCAACCTGCAGCTGGTCGCCGGCACCGAGCATCCGTTCACGGAGCTGGACTGGAACACCATCCCCGCGTTCGAACGTCTGGGCCTGGATCCGAACATCGACATGAGCCAGGAAGAAGACCTGAATGCCGAGATGGAAGCGGCGATGGCGCTGCTTCAGTAAGTCGGCACAGACGCCAAACGCAAAAAAGGCCGGTAATTCACCGGCCTTTTTTGTATCGCGCGATCAGCTCTTCCTGATTGGGCAAGCCCCAGTCGATGGGTGGCCGCCCCTTTTCCACCAGCCAGTCGTTGGTCTGGCGGAAATGACCACAACCGAAGAAGCCGCGGTGCGCGCTCAGCGGAGACGGATGCGGCCCCTGCAAAACGAGATGCCGGTTCCGATCGATGATCCGCCCCTTCTTCTGGGCATAGCTGCCCCAAAGCAGGAACACCACGCCCTCACGCTCGGCGTTGATGTGCTCGATCACGCGGTCGGTAAAGTGCTCCCAGCCCTGCCCCTGGTGCGCGCCGGCCTGGCCCTGCACAACGGTCAACACCGCGTTGAGCAACAGCACCCCCTGATCGGCCCAGGGCTGCAAACAGCCATGATCCGGCGGATCGATGCCCAGCTCCGCCTGGATTTCCTTGAAGATATTGACCAGTGACGGCGGCGTTCTGACGCCCGGTCGCACACTGAAGCACAGACCATGGGCCTGCCCCGGACCGTGATAGGGATCCTGCCCGAGAATGACCACCGACACCTTGTCGAAAGGCGTCGAGTTCAGCGCGTTGAAACAGTGCTGCCGGGCCGGGAACAGCGTCTTGCCCGCCTGCTCCTCCCGGGCCAGGAAGTCAGCCAGCGTCTGCATGTACGGCTGCTCGAACTCGTCACCAAGACGTTCGAGCCAGCCGCGGTCGGGCTTGAGCTGCTGTCGCAGGGCTTCGGCCGCCGGGTTCATGGTCTCAGGCCTTTTCCGGACGCATCGCCGGGAACAGGATCACGTCCCGGATGGACGGCGAGTCGGTCAGCAGCATGGTCAGCCGGTCGATCCCGATGCCCTCCCCGGCCGTCGGCGGCAGGCCGTATTCCAACGCAGCCACGTAATCCTCGTCGTAGAACATGGCTTCGTCGTCGCCGGCCTCTTTCTCCGCCACCTGCTCGCGGAAACGCTCGGCCTGGTCCTCGGCGTCGTTCAACTCCGAGAAGCCGTTGGCGATTTCGCGACCACCGACGAAGAACTCGAAACGCTCGGTGACAAACGGGTTGGCATCCTTGCGACGGGCCAGCGGCGACACTTCCGTCGGGTACTCGGTGATGAACGTTGGCTGCATCAGGCGATGCTCGACGGTCTTCTCGAAAATCTCAATCTGGACCTTACCCAGCCCCCAGCCTTCCTTCAGCGGAATCCCCATATCGGACGCAATACGACGGGCCGCGTCGGCATCCGCCAGATCTTCGGCCGTGATGTCCGGATTGAAGCGCAGGATGGAATCGAACACGGTCAGGCGCTCGAAGGGCTTGCCAAAATCGTATTCCACGGTTTCGGTTTCGCCACCGGCCAGAAGGCGCGTGTTGGTGACGGTCGTCGACTTCAGGACTTTCTCGGTCGCCTCACGCAACATGGCTTCGGTGTGATCCATCAGGTCGTTGTAGTCCGCGTACGCCTGGTAGAACTCCAGCATGGTGAATTCCGGGTTATGCCGGGTGGACAGCCCTTCGTTGCGGAAGTTGCGGTTGATCTCGAACACCCGCTCGAAACCGCCCACCACCAAGCGCTTTAGGTACAGCTCCGGTGCGATACGCAGGTACATGTCCATGCCCAGCGCATTGTGATGGGTGATGAACGGACGCGCGGTGGCACCGCCGGGAATCGCCTGCAGCATCGGTGTTTCCACCTCGATGAAGTCGCGTTCGGCGAAGTAGCTGCGGATGCTGTTGATGATCTTCGAGCGCACTTCGAATACCCGGCGTGAATCCTCGTTCACC
The DNA here is from genome assembly GCF_004327985.1 of Marinobacter halodurans. Lineage (GTDB taxonomy): Bacteria > Pseudomonadota > Gammaproteobacteria > Pseudomonadales > Oleiphilaceae > Marinobacter_A > Marinobacter_A halodurans. The sequence goes on along the minus strand of NZ_SJDL01000006.1, from coordinate 21,829 downwards.
ATCAGGTCGACGTAACGCTGGCGATAGCGCATTTCGGTGTCGGTCAGGCCCTTGTGCTTCTCAGGCAGCGGTCGCAGCGACTTGGTGAGCAGCTTGTACTCATCCATCATCACGTACAGGTCGCCCTTGTCAGACTTGCACAACTTGCCTCGGACACCAATTACGTCACCTCTATCCCAATGCTTGGTCGCCTTCTGCACTTCCTTCAGCGCATACACTTGGATGCGGCCCGTATAATCTTCCAACTCTTTGAAGAACTTTCTATCGAGCATCATGCGACCGGCAACAGATACAGTAACGCTCAGCTTTTCCAATTCCGCTTTTGACTTATCGCCGTAGGCCTTCTGCAGCTCGGCCGCCGTGCTGTCACGGCGAAAATCGTTGGGGAAGGCGTTGCCCTGCTCACGCAATTCGGCCAGCTTGGCACGACGCTCGGCAATGAGCCTGTTCTCGTCATGCGTTACGGCGTTGGGGGTCTGGTCTGTCATGATCTCTCGCTAACGTGTTCAGGCCCGGCGGCTTGATGCACCGGGCCCGCGGTTGGTTTGCAGATTAAAGGGCCATCTTCAGGCTGGCTTCGATGAACTTGTCGATATCACCATCCAGCACGGCCTGGGTGTTGCTGGTTTCCACCTTGGTACGCAGGTCCTTGACCCGGCTGTCATCGAGGACGTAGGAGCGGATCTGGCTGCCCCAGCCGATGTCGGACTTGGCGTCTTCCTGCTTCTGCTTTTCGGCGTTGCGCTTCTGCATTTCCAGTTCGAACAGCTTGGCCTTGAGCTGCTTCATGGCCTGGTCCTTGTTCTGGTGCTGGGAGCGTCCGGCCTGGCAGGCCACCACCGTGTTGGTTGGCAGGTGGGTCAGACGCACCGCCGATTCCGTCCGGTTGACGTGCTGACCGCCGGCGCCGGAAGCCCGGTAAACGTCAACACGCAGGTCCGACGGATTGATCTCGATCTCGAAGCTGTCGTCCACTTCCGGCGACACGAAGACGGACGAGAACGACGTGTGACGCCGGTTACCGGAATCGAACGGCGACTTGCGCACCAGACGGTGCACGCCGGTTTCGGTCCGCAGCCAGCCATAGGCGTACTCGCCCTGGATATGGATGGTGGCACTCTTGATACCGGCCACTTCCCCTTCCTGCAGCTCGACGATGTCGGCCTTGAAGCCACGGCGTTCCGCCCAGCGCAGGAACATACGCAGCAGCATATTGGCCCAGTCCTGGGCTTCGGTGCCGCCGGAGCCGGCCTGGATATCCAGGTAAGCGTTATTCTCGTCCATCTCGCCGGAGAACATGCGGCGGAACTCGAGCTTTTCCAGATCCTTGTCCAGATCGTCCAGCTCGGCCCGGATATCGTCGGCGGCCTGTTCGTCCTCTTCTTCCGCCGCCATCTCGATCAAATCCTCGGCGTCGGACAGACCACCGGTCAGGCGATCAATAGTCTTTACGATCAGTTCCAGGTTGGCCCTCTCCTTGCCCAGACCCTGGGCGCGCTCCGGGTCTTCCCAGACGCTGGGATCCTCCAGCTCGCGCTCTACTTCGACCAGTCGTTCACTACGCTGATCGTAGTCAAAGATACCCCCTAAGCGCTTCAGTGCGCTCCCGGAGATCCTTGATGGTGTTCAGTATCGGATTGATTTCCATGTAGCATCCATTTGACGAAAAGAATAAATCGGACACGCAGCCGTCGATGCCGGCAGGCCGGGCATTTTACCGGACTTCCGTCCCGAAATCAGCCGGCTCGATGTAGTCCACCAGCAGCTGCAACTGGGTGCGTCCGCGGAACGTGTTGGCATCCGGCTTGTAGACGATCCGGGCGCCGGTGCGGGTGAAATCCGGGACTTCGGCTCCGGTGTTAAACGCAATCCCATCGATCACGGCGCCGCCCCCCTGGGGTCGCAGTACCATCTTGAGATGCTTCTCACCGACGATGCGCTGATTGATGACTTCGAACTCGCCATCGAAAGCGGGCTCCGGGAAATGCTGCCCCCAGGGCCCGGAGCGCTTGAGGGTGTAGGCGGTTTCCAGCGTCAGCTCGTGCGGTGCCAGCGGGCCATCGGTGGTGATCGACGCTTCCAGGGCGTCGGCGGTAATGGTTTCACGGACCACCTGATCGAAGGCTGCTGAAAAGGTCTCCAAGCGGTCCGTGCCGATCGACATACCCGCCGCCATGGCATGGCCGCCGAACTTCTTCAGCAGTCCCGGGTGGCGGGCGTCCACCGCGGCCAGCACGTCGCGGATATGCAAACCCGGAATGGAACGAGCCGAGCCCTTCAGCAGCTCACCGCCGTCATCGGGAGCAAAGGCAATGACCGGGCGATGGGTCTGCTCCCGGATCCGCGCGGCCAGGATACCGATCACCCCCTGGTGCCAGTCCGGATCGTACAGCGCCAGCCCCCAGGGCAAACCTTCGATGTCCAGGGACAGCGACGCCAACAGCTCCTGCGCCTGCTCTTTCATGCCGGTCTCGATGTTCCGGCGCTCCCGATTCATCTGGTCAAGCTCCGTCGCCAGGCGACGCGCTTCCTCCCGGGAATCCGCCAGCAGGCAGGCGATCCCCAGGCTCATGTCATCCAGCCGGCCGGCGGCATTGAGGCGCGGTCCCACCACAAAGCCGAGGTCGGTAGCGCTGATCTGCGTATGATCCCGACCGGCCACTTCCAGCAGGGCCAGGATGCCGGGCCGCGCTTCACCCTGACGGATGCGGCGCAAACCCTGCTCCACGAAGATGCGGTTGTTGTGGTCCAGGGGCACCACGTCGGCGACGGTGCCCAGCGCCACCAGATCCAGCAGGCAGCCCAGGTTCGGTCCCTTGCCCTCGAACATGCCCTGTTCCGCCAGATGCCGCCGTAACGCCGTCAGCACATAGAACATCACACCGACGCCCGCCGCATTCTTGCTCAGGAACGGACAACCCTTCTGGTTGGGATTGACGATGGCATCCGCATCCGGCAACGCTTCGCCTGGCAGGTGGTGATCGGTGACGACCACACGAATGCCACGGCGCACGGCTGCGACCACACCGTCCACCGCCGCAATGCCGTTGTCGACGGTAATCAGCAGATCCGGCAGCGCCCCCTCTTCCTCCAGGCGTTCAATGATGCCCGGCGTCAGTCCGTAGCCATCGGAGAAGCGGCTGGGCACCCGGAAATCCAGGGAGGTGGCGCCCATCATCTGCAACCCGAGCATCGCCACCGCCGTGCTGGTGGCGCCATCGGCATCGAAATCGCCGAGAATCAGGATGCGCTGGTGCTGGCGGATGGCATCAGCAATCAGGGTAACGGCCCGCCCGATGCCTCGCAGGTCAAACGGTGACGCCAGCTCCCGCAGCGTATAGTTGAGCTCGGCCTCGGATCGAACCCCTCGAGCCAGGTAGAGCCGCTTGAGCAAGGGAGGTAGGGCCTGGCCCCAGTCTGAAGGCTGGTCCGGCAGGGAACGCCGGACGATTTTGCGTGGCGTCATAGTGTTGGTTTCAGACTTATGAATGCAATGCGGCCCCATCAGGGGCCGCTCGACGATCAGGCGTGTTTCCAGTGAGACCCGATGAAACCCTGCACAGCATCGAGGTCATCGTCCAGCACCGTATACCGCTCTTCCCGTTCAAACAGATCGGCCAGGTGGTGCGGCAATGCCGGCTCCACACCGACACCGGACTGCTTGACGGCATCCGGGAACTTGGCGGGGTGTGCCGTACCGAGGGTGATCATCGGCACCGCCGGATCGCGACGGCATGCGCGTGCGGCCTTCACACCGATTGCGGTGTGCGGATCGAGCAGGTACTCGTTGGCCTCGAAGACCTCACGGATGGTGTCGCAGGTTCCGGCATCATCCACAGCAGCACTGTCGAACAGCTTGCGCGCGTTCTTCCAGCGATAGTCTTCGATGCTGACCGGCCCCTGCTGGGCCCGCTCGAGCAGGTCACGTACGGCATCGCCGTCACGCCCGTGCAGGTCGAACAGCAAACGCTCGAAGTTGCTGGACACCATGATATCCATACTCGGCGACAGCGTGTGTTCCAGCTTCTGCTGCTCGTAGCGATTCCCGCTCATGAACCGGTGCAGGATGTCATTGCGGTTGGTGGCGATCACCAACTGGCTGACAGGCAGCCCCATTTCCCGCGCCAGGTAACCGGCAAAGATATCGCCGAAGTTACCGGTGGGCACCGAGAACGCCATGCTCCGATCCGGGCCGCCCAGTGCGAGTGAGGCCTGGAAGTAGTAGACGATCTGGGCCATGATCCGCGCCCAGTTGATGGAGTTGACCGCCACCAGTTGGGTCTTGCCCTTCAGGAACGACTGGTCGCCGAAGCTGGCCTTGACCATGCGCTGGCAGTCGTCGAAGTTCCCCTTCACGGCGATGTTGTGGATGTTATCCCCCGTCACCGTGGTCATCTGGCGGCGCTGTACCTCGGAGACACGCTGGTGCGGGTGCAGGATGAAGATATCCACGTGCTCGCAACGACGGCAGCCTTCGATCGCCGCAGAACCGGTATCGCCGGACGTGGCGCCCATGATCACCACGTGCTGCTTGCGCTTCTCCAGCACATAGTCGAGCAGACGGCCCAGCAACTGCAGGGCGAAATCCTTGAACGCCAGCGTCGGACCGCGGAACAGTTCCATCACCCATTCGTTACTGTCCAGCTGCACCAGCGGCGCGACCGCCTTGTGGGTAAACTGGCTGTAGGTGTCATCGAGCATGGCGCGGAAGTCATCCGCCGGAATCGCATCCTCGACGAAGGGATACATCACCCGGAAGGCCAGCTCGCTGTAGGACAGCCCCCGCCAACTGCGGATTTCCTCCAGGCTGAACTTCGGCAGGGACTCGGGGACGTAGAGCCCACCGTCGGTCGCCAGGCCGGTCAGGAGAACGTCTTCAAAACCCAGGGAAGGTGCGCTACCGCGCGTACTGATATATCTCACGATCAAATCCTGTCAGGGGTGGCGGTGCCTGTTCCGCCACCCGAATTACCGATGGACAGCCGCGCTGTCTCAGTTGAAGTTTTCAGCCCGGATACGCACCACTTTTTCCTGGATATCGGACAACGCCTCCAGGTCCTCGATGGCGCGATTGATCTGCCGCTCCTGCACCGTGTGGGTGAGGATGATGACCGGAATCTTGCCGTCTTCCAGCTCGGATTCCTTCTGCATGATCGACTCGATGTTGATGCCATGCTCGCTCAGGATGGAAGCAACCTTGGCCAGCACACCCGGGCGGTCAAGCGCCTGGATCCGCAGGTAATAGGCGGACTGGATATCCTCCATCGGCAGCACTTCGAGGTTTTCCAGGGCGTCCGGCTCGAAGCCCAGGTAGGGCACGCGCTGCCGGCTTTCGGCCGCCACGCTGCGGGCCACATCGACGATGTCGGCGATAACCGCTGAAGCGGTGGCCTCATCCCCGGCGCCCGGGCCGTAGTACATGGTCTGACCAACGGCGTCGCCGTCCACCAGCACGGCATTGAGCACGCCGTCGACCTGGGCAATCAGGTGACTCTGCGGTACCAGAGTGGGATGGACCCGCAACTCGATGCCGTTTTCACGGCGCCGGGCGATCCCCAGGTGCTTGATGCGGTAGCCCAACAGTTCGGCATGGGCGATGTCGTAGGGCGTGATGCGGGATATGCCTTCGGTGTAGGCGCGCTCAAACTGTAGCGGCACCCCGAAACCGGCCGAGGCCAGGATGGTGAGCTTGTGGGCCGCGTCGATGCCTTCCACGTCGAACGTCGGATCGGCTTCCGCATAGCCCTTGGCCTGGGCCTCCTTCAGAACCTCGTCGAACGCACGCCCGGCACGCATTTCGGTCAGGATATAGTTACCCGTACCGTTGATGATGCCCGCGATCCAGTCGATGCGGTTGCCGGCCATGCCCTCACGTATTGCCTTGATGACCGGAATACCGCCGGCAACACCCGCCTCGTAGGCGACGATCACGCCCTGCTTGGCAGCCGCCTCGAAAATCTCGTTGCCGTGGACGGCAATCAGGGCCTTGTTGGCGGTGACGACGTGCTTGCCATTCTCGATGGCGGCGAGCACCAGTTCCCGGGCCACGTCGTAACCGCCAATCAGTTCCACGACGATGTCGACATCATCGGCCCTGGTCACTTCGAAGATGTCGTTGCTGAAAGGGATATCGCCAAGGTCAATATCGTCGCGGCGCCTGCGGGACGCCACGCGACTAATTCGGATCGGACTCCCCGCCCGACCGGCAATCAGCTCCGCATTGCGCGTCAGCACATTGTATGTACCGCCACCGACGGTTCCCAGTCCGCAGATTCCGACTCTGACCTCTTTCAAGCCTGTACCCCTGATCCAGATGAATGTCACGGGAGGCCGCGACACAAACGCAGCCCCAGCGCGGCAAGTTTATACCGATTGGCGCCCGAAAAAAACGCTCGCGGCCTTATCCTGTGATCTGTCGGGAATCAGGCCGGATTCAGAGGATGCCCAGTCCTTTGGCAAGCTGGTCGGACGGCACATAACCACGCACCATGCGACCGTCTTCGAGAACGATGGCCGGTGTCCCGGTCACGCCGACCTCGCCGCCCAGGCGGTACTGTTCCAGCACCGGATTGTCGCAGGTCTTCGATGGTACGGCGTTGCCCGCCTTGGCATTGTCCATCGCCTCCTTGGGGTCGTCCGAACACCAGACGGAGACGTACTTGCGGAAGGAAGGTGTGTTCGGGCCGGTGCGCGGATACGCCAGGTAGTGCACGGCGATCCCCAGCTCGTTGAGCCGCGGGACCTCCTTGTGCAGCTTGCGGCAGTAGGGGCAGTCGATGTCGGTGAACACGTAGATGTCCGCCTTGGACTTGCCCTTGGGCGAGAAGGTAATCATGTCAGCCGGATCCACCTTGGCGATGCGCTCGGCGCGTGTCTTGGCCCGGGCCTTCTCCGTCACATTGTCGAGATCGCCCTGATCGCTGACGCGATACAGATCACCGACAAAGAAATACTGGCCGTCCGCCGTCGAATAGATCATGTCGGGATTATTCGTCGAGACCGCATAGAAACCATCGATATCCGACGGCGCCACCTGCTGCACCTGCAACCCCGGGATGGCCGACTCCAGGCGCTGGGTGATTGCGGATTCCACATCGGCGGAACCGGTCTTGCCGGCCGCCTCGGCGATGGATACGGCGGCCAGGCTGGTCAGCACGGCCAAACAGGTGGCCAGCAACCGGCCCGGGAAATTCTGTCTCATGAAGCCTCTTGAATATCGTTGGTACATCGGGATTGTGGACAACAATACCTGCTGAAAGTTCGCCGCACCAGTCCGGTCGCCCGGATCAGCCGCGGGGGTGATGCTCGCCATGCAACTCCTGCAGGCGCTGCCGCGCTACGTGGGTATAGATCTGGGTGGTCGACAGGTCGGCATGGCCCAACAGCATCTGGACCACGCGCAGGTCGGCGCCGTGATTCAGGAGATGGGTTGCGAAGGCATGGCGCAGGGTGTGGGGCGAGAGCTTCTTGCGGATACCGGCCCGGCTGGCGTACAGCTTGATCCGATGCCAGAAGGTCTGGCGGGTCATGGCCTGGGCCCGGTTGCCCGGGAACAGCGCATCGGCCGGTCGCTGGCGCAGCAGCTCACCGCGCGCCTCGCGCATGTAGCGGGACAGCCAGTCGAGGGCTTCTTCGCCCATCGGCACCAGTCGCTCCTTATCCCCTTTACCGGTAATCCGGACTACGCCCTGGCGCAGGTTGACCTGATCGACAGTCAGGTTGACCAGCTCGGAGACCCGCAGGCCACAGCCGTACAGAATCTCCAGCATGGCCCGGTCCCGCAGCTCGATGGCCACCGACGGGTCCGGTTCAGCCAGCAGTTGCTCGACGTCCTGCTCCGACAGGGTGTCGGGTAAACGCTTTGGCTGATTGGGACTGTCGATACGCAGGGTGGGATCCTCGCCGATCACCCCCTCACGCAGGAGAAACCGGTAGAACCGCCGCAATCCGGAAAGACGACGGGCGGCCGTCGACGCCCGGGTTCCGGCCGCCATTCCCTCGGAAATCCAGGCCAGCAGGTTGATACGGCTTGCGTCTTTCAGCGGCGGATGGCCGGGCTGCTTCTCCAGCCACGCCGACAGGCGGGCCAGATCGCCGCAGTATGCCTCCCGTGTCCGCTCCCCCAGCCCAAACTCCAGCCAGAGAGCGTCATTGAACCGCCGCATCAGGGCGAGATCGTCTTCACGACACGTCGTCATGGACCACTACCCGCAAACGCAAAAAGGCAGCCCCGTAAGGCTGCCCCCTTGCTGCTCGCATAAGTCACGCTGCAATGGCCGTGACTCTTAGTTGAGCTTTTCCTTGATACGGGCCGCCTTGCCGGACAGCTCACGCAGGTAGTACAGCTTGGCCTGACGCACATCGCCGCGACGCTTCACGGAGATGCTGTCGATCAGCTTACTGAACGTCTGGAACGTACGCTCGACACCGACGCCGTATGAAACCTTCCGCACGGTGAAAGATGAGTTAAGGCCGCGGTTGCGCTTGCCGATAACCACCCCTTCGAAAGCCTGCAGACGCTCACGGTTACCCTCGGTCACGCGGACCTGAACCACGACGGTGTCACCCGGACCAAACTCCGGGATTTCCCGGGTCATCTGTTCCGTTTCAATCTGACTGATGATGTTGTTCTTGCCGCTCATCGTTAACTCCTGAATACCCAATCTATCAATGCCCTGATGACCCAGAGGCACCCGGTTCGTTCAAAGCCTGCTCCAGCAGCTCTCTCTCTTCATCGGAAAGCTGCCGCCTTTCCAGCAAATCGGGGCGCCTCTCCCAGGTCCGCTTCAGCGACTGCTTCAGCCGCCAGCGCCGGATCTGCTCGTGATGCCCGCCAAGTAGGACCTCCGGTACCCGCTGCCCTTCATAAACTTCGGGGCGGGTGTAATGCGGACAGTCCAACAATCCATCGGCAAACGAGTCCTGCTCTGCCGACTGCGCATGGCCCAGTGCGCCCGGAATGAAGCGGGTTACCGCATCAATCACGGCCATTGCAGCCAGCTCCCCCCCGGACAGGACAAAATCCCCCAGGGACACTTCGCGATCGACCTCCGCGGAGATCAGCCGCTCATCCACCCCTTCGTAACGCCCAGCCACGAGGACCAGTCGCTCGGCGCCGGCAAGTTCCTCAACCAGTGTCTGGCTGAGCGGCTCACCCTGGGGTGACAAGTAAACCACTGTTGCGTCGCCGCCTGCCGCAGCCTTGGCGGCATGGATAGCGTCCCGCAAGGGTTGAATCTTCATCAACATGCCCGGGCCGCCGCCATAGGGGCGATCGTCGACCGTTCGGTGCCGGTCGTGCGTGAAATCCCGGGGATTCCAACGCTCCACCGTCAGCAGCCCATCACGGACCGCGCGACCGGTGACGCCGTATTCCAGCACCGCGTCGAACATGCCAGGAAACAGGCTGACAGCGCCAATCCACACCGATCAGAACTCCGGATCCCAATCGGCAACCATCACACCGGCGTCCAGATCGATCCGCAGGATCACCTGATCGGGCAGATACGGAATCAGCCGTTCCCGGTTGTCCATCGAATCCGCCGTCGGTCGCACCACGATGACATCGTTGGCGCCCGTTTCCATCAGATTCTTGACAACACCCAGGCATGCACCACCGGGCGTCTCGACCCGCAAGCCTTCCAACTGGCGCCAATAGTATTCACCCGCCGGAAGCTCAGGCAGGTCCTCTGTCGGCACAGTGATGTCGAGGCCACAGTACGAGCGGGCGACATCCCGATCATCTACACCCTTGAGCCGGACAACAATGCCGGGCCCATGGCGCTTTCCTTCAGACACTTCGAGGCGAATCCGCTTACCGCCCTGACGGACATGCCAGTTGCGATACTCGAGAATGCCTTCCATGGGGGCGGTGTAGGAATAGACTTTCACCCATCCCTTAACCCCGAAAACCGAGGTGATGCGGCCGATCACAGTTTCCTGCGATTGTTCTGCCATACATGCGCCCCGGTTCGTATAACGTAAGCCAGCGGATTACTGTGCTGCCGCTTCCTTCAGAAGCTTGGCAACGCGATCACTGGCCTGAGCGCCCTGGCTGACCCAGTGCTGAACGCGCTCCTGATCAACGCGCAGACGCTCTTCGCCGCCGCGGGCAATCGGGTTAAAGAAACCGACACGCTCAATGAAACGGCCGTTACGGGCGTTGCGGCTGTCAGTGACTGTCAGATGGTAGAACGGGCGCTTCTTGGAGCCACCACGAGCCAAACGGATAGTTACCATTTCGACCAATATCCTGTTCTGTTGATACGAACGTTGTCCTGTTCGCGCCGGGCGTATAGAGCCCGTGGCGCGAAGACCCATACTCGAAAGGGGCGCTATTCTATGCTAATTCCCGACCAATGAAAACAGCTAAACGCTGCTTTTATCGCCGGACCGGGTCGTGGTTTTCACGGAGGCGCGATCCGGCCCGTCAGCGATACGGCATCAGCGACCGAAGGGCGGCATCCCGCCCCCACCGCCACCCGGCGGCATCATGCCCTGCATGCCACGCATCATGTTTGCCATGCCGCCTTTCTTGCCCAGCTTCTTCATCATCTTGGACATCTGCTTGTGCTGTTTGAGCAGTCGGTTGACGTCCTGGATCTGGGTTCCCGAACCTGTGGCGATACGGCGCTTGCGGGAGTTGTTGATGACATCCGGGTGACGCCGCTCTTTCGGCGTCATGGAGCAGATAATGGCTTCCAGTTGCCCCATGCTCTTGTCGTTGACCTGCTGCTGCGCCATCTGGGCCATATTGCCCATGCCCGGCAGCTTGTCGAGCAGGCCACCAACGCCCCCCATGCTCTTCATCTGTTGCAGCTGATCGCGGAAGTCTTCCAGATCGAAGCTCTTGCCCTTCTTGATCTTGCGGGTGAGCTTGTCCGCCTTCTCCTTGTCGATCTTGCGTTCGGCTTCCTCGATCAGCGACAGGACGTCGCCCATCCCCAGAATGCGGGAAGCCACACGATCCGGATGAAACGACTCCAGCGCCTCGGTCTTCTCACCCACCCCGAGGAACTTCACCGGTTTGCCGGTGATGTGGCGCACCGACAGCGCAGCACCGCCACGGGCATCGCCATCGGTCTTGGTCAGCACCACGCCGGTCAACTCGAGCGCGTCGTTGAACGCCTTGGCCGTATTGGCCGCGTCCTGACCGGTCATGGCATCGACCACGAACAGGGTTTCAATCGGCTTGACCGCCTTCTGCAGGCGACCGATCTCGCCCATCATCTGCTCGTCGATATGCAAGCGACCGGCCGTATCCAGAATCACCACATCGATGTGCTTCTTGCGGGCCGCATCGATCGCGCCCTCGGCGATGGCCACCGGATCCTGGTCGGTGGAGCTGGGGAAGAACTCCGCCCCCACGTCGCCGGCCAGGGTTTCCAGTTGCCGGATGGCCGCCGGGCGATAGATATCGGCACTGACCACCATCACCGACTTCTTGCGGCGCTCCTGGAGATGGCGCGCCAGCTTGGCCACGGTGGTGGTTTTACCGGCACCCTGCAGGCCGGCCATCATGACCACGGCCGGGGGCTGCGTCGCGAGGTTGAGGTCTTCGTTGGCCGAGCCCATGACCCGGACCAGTTCGTCCTGAACCACCTTGATGAAGACCTGCCCCGGTGTCAGGCTCCGCTTCACCTCGGTACCCACGGCGCGGCGCCGCACGTCGGCGATGAAGTCCTTCACCACCGGCAGGGCGACGTCCGCTTCCAGCAACGCCTTGCGCACTTCGCGCAGCGTCTCCTTTATATTGTCATCTGTCAGCTTTGCCTTGCCCTGGATTTTGCGCAGACTTCCTGACAGGCGATCGGTAAGATTCTCAAACATGGTGACTCGGCATTCTCTGTGAATAGCGCATGAATACGAAACAGGCCCGGTTTACAGCATGTTGCGGGCCGTCAAAGATTGATTCCAGTTGCACAATCGGCACATTATAACCAGACTGTCGCTCTCAGACGAACCAGCCAACGATAAACGGACTAACCAGAACACGCCATGGGCACCCTCATCCTCGCGGTTACGACTCTTTTCCTCTATAGCGTGGGCACTGCCATGCAGACCCTCGTCTTCCGCGGCAGGATCAAACCCAACCGTGGCCTGACATCGCTGATCGGCGTGCTGGCCCTGATCAGTCACGGCGCCCTGATCTGGGATCGCATCCCGGAAACCAGCACCATTAATATGGGACTTTTCCCCGCGTCGCTCCTGATATCCTGGTTTGTGGTGCTGCTCCTGCTGATCCTCAACAGCCGCAAACCGATGCAGATCCTGTTCCTGGCCGCCTACCCGCTGGCCGCGCTGACGGTGGTCTTCATGCTGCTGTTCCACTCCCCGCCACACTACGTATCGCAGAGCAACTGGGGCATGCTGGCGCACATCGCGCTGGCGATCACCGCCTATAGCCTGTTTACCCTGGCAGCCATCCAGGCTTTTCTGGTCAACCTGCAGAACCGCCAGCTCAAGAGAAACTACAACAGCCTGCTGATCCGCAACCTGCCCCCACTGCTGACGATGGAGTCGCTGCTGTTTGAGCTGCTCTGGGCGGGCGTGATCGTGCTGACGCTGGCAATCATTACCGGTGCGCTCTTTATCCACAACATGTTCGACCAGAACCTGGCCCACAAGAGCCTGTTCTCGATCATGTCCTGGTTTGTCTTCACGGGCCTGTTGATCGGTCACTACACCCAGGGCTGGCGCGGCCAGACGGCCAGCCGATGGACGCTGGCCGGCTGCGCCCTGCTGATGATCAGCTACTACGGCAGCAAATTCGCGCTGGAATTCATCTTCCACCGGGGCTAATCGCCGCACCCTGCGCAACCAGGGGTCGCAACGCTTGACACTCCGCGCCGCAACCTCCTATTTTCACCCTTCCTATCGTCAGCAATAAAAGGATCACCCTGCTTGAACGAGGCACCGCTTTCGGCGCTGTTCATCCTCCTCGCCGCCCTCATCGTCATGTCCGCATTTTTCTCCAGCTCGGAAACCGGCATGATGACACTCAACCGCTACCGGTTGAAACACCTGGCCAAGACCGGACACCGGGGCGCCAAGCTCGCCAACAAGCTGCTCCAGAGAACGGATCACCTGATCGGCGTTATCCTGATCGGCAACAACTTCGTCAACATCTTTGCGTCGTCGATTGCCACGGTGATCGCCATCCGAGTCTGGGGCGACGCCGGAATTGCCATTGCCACCCTGCTGCTTACCGTGGTCATCCTGGTTTTCGCCGAGGTCACGCCCAAGACCCTGGCGGCCCTGTTCCCGGAACGCATTGCCTTCCCGGCAAGCTATATACTCCGGCCACTGTTGAAAATCCTCTATCCGTTCGTCTGGCTGGTAAACCTGTTCACCGGGCTGATCCTCCGACTGCTTCGCATCTCCGCCGAGGACGCCTCCAGCGATCACCTGAGCCGCGAGGAATTGCGCACGCTGGTGAATGAGGCCGGCGCCCTGATCCCGCGCAAGCACAAGGATATGCTGGTCAGCATCCTGGACCTGGAGAAGGTCACCGTGAACGACATCATGGTGCCCCGCAACGAAGTGGTGGGGATCGACCTGGACGATGACCTGGAAACCATCCTGCGCCAGATGCGCAGCAGCCAGCACACCCGCCTGCCGGTGTTCAAGGGGGACATCAACAACATCCAGGGCATGCTGCATCTGCGCAACGTGTCCAGGCTGCTGATGCAGGAGGACATCAACAAGGCCATGCTGATGCAGTTGTGCCGCGAGCCCTACTTCATCCCGGAGAGCACCCCGCTGCACGTGCAACTGATCAACTTCCAGAAGGCCAAGCGACGCATCGGGGTGGTGGTCGATGAGTACGGCGATGTCCTGGGGATCGCCACCCTGGAGGACATCCTCGAGGAAATCGTGGGCGACTTCACCACCGATTACGCGGCCACCAGCCCGGACCTGATCCCCCAGGACGACGGCACCTATATCATCGACGGCTCCGCCCACATCCGGACCATCAACAAGACGCTGGGCTGGAAACTCCCGACGGACGGCCCCAAGACGCTGAACGGCCTGATCACCGAGACCCTGGAAACCATCCCTGAAAACAACGTCTGCCTGACCGTCAAGGGAATACGTATCGAGGTTCTGCAGATCAAGGATAATGTGGTCAAGGCAGCCACCGTTCACCCACCCCGACGCCGTCAGAAACAACGCGCCTGACAGCCCGGCCAATTAGCTCACAACGGCATAACGGCAGCCGCTCTTGAACGATTAAAATTTAAACGACCGCTTGACCGTTCTCTTCCGCACTTGGACACTGGAGCCAAGGTGTGCCCGGATGGACTGACAACCCCCGGGCACCACACTCGGGCAAGGACGCGGACCGGATATGAGCGACTGAAGGCACATACAATGGCCCGGACTGCCGCTTTTTGCGGGCGGTCTATTTCGCGTTGTGATGTTATATTTTGTTAATGTCTCGGCGCGTACATACACTTTGAGCGGGATTGCGTTTATTCTCGAAAAACGTGCATGAAGTGATAGCGATTCCGAATTATACCGTATCAGTATCCGGTGCCAGAGATCTTATAACGATAAGGAAAGTTCCGCTCGGTCATGTATCCGGTTGAGGCGTAGCAAGGAGTTGGCCATGAACAAGCAGTCCGGCATACATTATCTCCACGAGCACAAAGGCCCGGGGAGCACTGCTGGCTTGCCCAAGGAAATCAGCAAGATCCGGGACACCGTCGTGGCCGGGCTGGGCGACCTGTTGCAAGGCGCCTTCGATGCCGTCGACGATTCCCTCTTCGAGCTGGCCAACAACGCACGCAGCAACAACGAGCAAAACCGCTATTTCGAAGCGATGCGGGAAATCCGCATCAAGCGCAAAGGCGTCGAGAAACACTTCCAGTCCGCCGTTGGGCAGCTGTTCGTCACACCACCGCGAACAACATCGCCGGAAGTGACGGATCACAGTGCCACGACGGCTGACACCCTGTCGCTGGTCCATAACGACGAGCTCGAGGAGCAGGTTGCGCTGAACGCCATGATTTCCAAGGCACGCGCCTATTTCCAGGGCCCCCTGCTCCAGCTCCAGACCCGCTTCAGCTCGGTCTACCCCAATGCCAGCGACGCAGACCCGGTCAACCCACTGGCCCCCGAACATCTGTGCAGCGCCTTCGTCGAAGCGGCCCAGGCACTGGAAATCCAGATTCGTGAGCGCCTGATCGTTCTCAAGCAGTTCGACCGTTATGTGGTCTCGAACCTGGGCATGCTGCTGGACGAGGCCAACCGGATCCTGATCCAGGCCGGCGTCATCCCCAACTTCCGCTATCACGGCAAGACCGGGGAGACGACCCGGAAACCGTCGGACGGCGTTGCCGAGAAAACACCGGCATCGTATGCAACCGGGCCGACGGAGGAAGGCGCGGACCGGGGCGACGCCATCTTCGAACAGATCCGCGAGCTGCTGGCCCAACAGCGCAGCTACGGCGGCCAGCCTCGTTCCGCCAACCCGAACGTCCACGTCGTGGGCGGTGCCGAACTCTACCAGGTGCTGGCCCAGTTGCCGCAGACGGTGGATACCCAGGCCACCGACAATCTCAGCCGTGGCGAACCGGTCGTTGTCGACCTTCGGTCTGTCATTGAAAACCTGCTC
Organism: Marinobacter halodurans; assembly: GCF_004327985.1. Lineage (GTDB taxonomy): Bacteria > Pseudomonadota > Gammaproteobacteria > Pseudomonadales > Oleiphilaceae > Marinobacter_A > Marinobacter_A halodurans. The sequence goes on along the minus strand of NZ_SJDL01000006.1, from coordinate 6,210 downwards.
CAGCAGCAGAAGACCAGCGACGGCAAGCCCGCTGCCCTCAACGAGAACGACGAAGATCTTATCAATCTCGTCTCCATGCTGTTTGAATTCATCCTGGACGACTACAACCTGTCCGCTCCGATCCAGGTGCTCATCAGTCGCCTGCAGATCCCGATCCTCAAGGTGGTCATCAAGGACAAGAGCTTTTTCAGCCGGGCCACACACCCGGCACGCAAGCTGCTCAACTCCCTGGCCCGCGCCGGCATCGGCTGGAGCGAGAGTGACGAAAAGGTACGGGACAAGCTCTATGAGCAGATTCACAACATCGTGCTGCGCATCCTTAACGAATTCGATGGAGATATCAGCCTGTTCGAACAACTGAACGAAGAGTTCGACCAGTTCCTGGCCAAGGAAAATCGCAAGGCCACCCTTGTTGAACAGCGCACCCGGGAATCCGAACGCGGCCGCATCAAGTCCCAGAAGGCCCAGGAAACCGTGGATGCCCTGCTCCAGGAGCGACTCAACAAACATCACGTGCCCGACACCATCCACAACATCCTGACGAACGGCTGGAGCCGCGTCATGTTCCTCGCCTACCTTCGCGATGACGTGGAACACCGCTGGAACCAGTCGGTGCGGGTGGTGGACGATCTGATCTGGTGCCTACACCCGCATCTGGAAGACGAGGAGCGGGACCAGTGGGTACGCGTCGTCCCCGGGCTGCTCAAGTCCCTGCGCGCAGGACTTGAGGAGGTGTCCTACAATTCCGCCGGCCTCGACACCATGATGCGGGACCTCAAGCATGAGCTTACCGAGGCCTTCCGGGCCCATGCCCTGGCCGAAGCCCAGGAGGGCGGTGCCCGCGATCTCCGGCCGACGCCCCCGACCAACATGCCGGAGACGGACGCCGACGACGAGCCGACGGCCATCCAGCGCCAGCAGGAAATTGAGGACGCCGCAACCGCCGAATACATCAGCAAGATCGATGCTATCGACATCGGCCATTGGGTGGAATTCAACCTGGTCAATGGTGCCCGGTTCCGCTGCAAGCTGTCCGCCATCATCGAAGAGGCCGACTGCTTCGTTTTCGTCAACCGGATGGGGCTGAAAGTGATCGAGAAGACCCGTATCGATCTGGCCCATGAAATGCGTCGCGGACGGCTGACCGTACTCGAACAGGGTGCGTTGATTGATCGGGCTCTCGATGCGGTCGTCGGTAGCTTGCGGCGCAATACGGGATAGGATAGTGTCCCTGCCGTTGTTCTCGGATGCAGGAGCGCCATGCCGTTGCGCAGTCAACCCAATGCCCAGCCGGTGTCTGTCCGACTGGCCCTGACGCTGTCACTGGCTCTCCTGCTCCATACCCTGATCCTGGCCGTCGTGGTGCACTGGCTGCGCAAGCAACCCGATCCACCTCCGGCCACCCTGCACTTCACGCTACTCGATCCCGGCGACACCCCGAGCCAGACCAGCAACCCCAGCGCCTCGGCAGCGTCGGAATCGACGTCCTCGCCCGGTAACCCACCGGAGTCGTTCCGGGAGACCCTGGAGCCCGTCGTCACCCGGCGGGACGATCAGCCACGCGCCGAGACCAGGACCAAACCGGCGACGGCAACCCATCAGGAACCAACCGCAAGATCGCCATCACCGACAAGCACACAGGCGAATCTCAGCCAGCCCAGCACACCCAGCCCGAATTCCGTGGCCAGCAGGAACGGCGGAGCCAGCACTTCCAGGGAGATTCCGGAGCCGGTCACACCGGACGATAGGACGACCCAGATTCCCCGGCAACCGTCGGAACAGGATCCATACGTGGCCCTGCTCTGGCAGCATATCAGCGAGGAGTTGGACCACCGGCCGGTTCGATCCATTCATGAACTCAAACGGGTGCGCACCGTGCGGCTGGAACTGCACCTGATGGATAACGGGACACTCAGGCAGGTCGATACGATTGAGAGTTCCGGTAAGCGGGAGCTGGACAGTGCCGCCGTACAGAGTGCCCTGGCGGCCAGCCCCTATCCCGAACCGCCGGAATCGGCCCGGGAACGGGGCTTTCGGTTTCAGGTGGAACTACGCTTTAGCCCGCGCAATCCCTGATCAGCCTTCGGCATCGGCCTGGTGGGCGGCCGCCGCCTTGACCATTTCCGCCAGTTCGCCGGTTTCGGACATCTCCAGGACGATGTCACAGCCGCCTACCAGCTCTCCGTTGATGTAGAGCTGCGGATAGGTCGGCCAGTTGGAATAGACCTTCAGCGCTTCACGCAGCTCCTGATTATCCAGGATATTCACGTAGGCAAACCGCTCGCCACAAGCCATCAGGGCCTGAACGGTACGCGCGGAAAAGCCACACTGCGGCTGCTGCGGAGAGCCTTTCATGTACAGGATGATCGGGTTGTCCTGAAGTTGGCTCTTGATGGTTTCGTTAATATCCATAATCAGATGCTACCTCGTGGTCTTGCCGGCAGGCGCCGGGAATCACCGTTTATTGGAATAGCGTCATTGTACACGGCTGCATAAACCCTGGCCATGCAGCCATTGGTACGCATCCCCTCGACCACCGAACCGGGCCGCAGTCCTGCATTGTCAACATCCGCATTTACCGCTACTATGTCTTGCCTGCTTTGTAGCAGGCTCTCTGATCACAGTTCCCGAACGCTCAGCTTACCGGCGCGGACCAGCCGCTCGCCGGTTATTGCTATTTCTCTCGGCAAAGGGATCCCCTGAAACGTTGCCCGGCATGGGTGCAGACGGATTCAGCGGTTACCCGGTTCATCCTGTGTCAGCGGGCCATTATCCAGAACACCCTGTGAGGGGAGAGGCTATGGCGGATCAGCCGCTGCTCAATACCTACGGGCGACTGCCGATCGTCTTCGATCATGGCCGGGGCCCGTGGCTCTACGATGTGGATGGTAACCGGTACCTGGACACCTTCTGCGGTATCGCCGTGACCGGACTGGGCCATGCCCATCCCGCGGTCACCCGGGCCATCCAGGACCAGGCGGCCCGCCTGGTCCACTGCTCCAACCTGTTCCACAATACCGCCCAGCGGACGCTCGCCGGCAAGCTGTGTGACATCTCCGGCATGGACGGTGTGTTTTTCGCCAACTCCGGGGCCGAAGCCAACGAGTGCGCCCTCAAGCTGGCTCGCCTTTACGGGCACAACCGGGGCGTTCACTCACCCGCTATTATTGTCATGCACCGCTCGTTCCACGGGCGCACGCTGGCCACCCTGACGGCCACCGGAAACCGCAGGGTGCAGGCCGGCTTTGAGCCGCTGGTCAGCGGATTCATCCGGGCACCGTTCAATGACCTGGACGCCATCGCCGCGATTGCCCGATCCAACCCGAACGTGGTGGCCGTGCTGGCGGAACCCGTCCAGGGCGAAGGCGGGGTCAACGTGGCGGATCCGGCCTGGCTGCAGGGCATCCGCGAAGTCTGCGACCATTACGGCTGGCTGATGATGCTGGACGAAATCCAGACCGGGAACGGGCGGACGGGCCAGCATTTCGCGTACCAGACCTACGGCGTCACGCCGGATGTGGTCACGCTGGCCAAGGGCCTGGGCAACGGTTTCCCCATCGGCGCCTGCCTCGCGCGCGGCGAAGCCGCCCGCACCTTCCAGCCCGGGCACCACGGTTCCACCTTCGGTGGCAATCCGCTGGCCTGCACCGCCGCGACCGCGGTAATCGAGACCCTGGAACAGGACAACCTCCTGGCCAGGGCCCGCTCACTGTCCGAACGTATGCGCACGCGGCTGGGAAGCGCTTTCGAGGGCGCCGAATACGTGCGCGACATTCGCGGCCTGGGACTGATGATCGGTATAGAACTGGCATCACCGTGTGCCGAGCTGGTACCGCTGGCCAAAACCCAGGGGTTACTGCTCAACGTCACCGCCGAGCGCGTCATTCGCCTGCTGCCGCCGCTGACGCTTTCCGACCAGGAAGCCGACATGATGATCGATCAGGTTATCCGCATCCTGCGACTGTACGCCGGCGACGACCACCAGCCGCTGACCCCGAAAACCCCCTGATTTCTCCCAAGTATGGACGACACCCATGGCTGTTAGACATTTCCTGACCCTGTTGGATCTATCCCCCGCTGAACTGGATCAGCTCATCGACAATGCCATTGCCCTCAAGAGGAGCTGGCAGACCGGTGAGGTGCGCGATTCCCTGAAGAACCGCGTCCTGGCGATGATCTTCGAGAAGTCCTCCACCCGCACCCGGGTTTCCTTCGAGGCCGGCATGGCACAGCTCGGCGGATCCGCGCTGTTCCTGTCCCCGCGCGATACCCAACTGGGTCGGGGCGAGCCGATCGAGGATACGGCCCGGGTCATTTCCAGCATGTCGGATGCCGTCATGATCCGGACCTTCGAGCACGACAAAATCGAGCGTTTCGCCGGCGTCTCGGCCAAACCGGTCATCAACGCCCTGACGGACGACTATCACCCGTGTCAGTTGCTGGCCGACATGCAGGCTTACCGTGAGCATCGCGGCAGTATCCGGGGAGCGACCGTGGCCTGGATCGGCGACGGCAATAACATGTGCTCGTCCTACATCAACGCGGCACGCCAGTTTGACTTCCACCTGAACATCGCCTGTCCCGAGGGTTACGACCCCGACAGTGCGCTTATGGCCGAGAATGCCGATCGGGTCAGCCTCGTGCGCGAGCCGGAAGAAGCCGTACACGATGCCCACCTGGTCGTAACCGACGTCTGGGCGTCCATGGGCCAGGAAGAGGAACAGGCGGCCCGCGCCCGGGCGTTTGCACCTTACCAGGTCAGCCCTTCGCTGATGGAGCGGACCGATCGCGATGCCGTCTTCATGCACTGCCTGCCCGCCCACCGGGGCGAGGAAGTCTCTGAAGACATGCTCGACCACCCCGCCGCCATCGTCTGGGACGAAGCTGAAAACCGCCTGCATGCGCAGAAGGCGCTGCTCGAGTTCCTGATCCTGGGGGCCTGAATTGAGCGCGATTGCGACAGTGCAGCCAGAGGATCACTGGCTCCTTGACGTGGAGGACCTGGCGTGCGGCTATGGAAGCCATAACGTCGTCAGCCAGATCAACCTGTCGCTGAGCCAGGGTGATATTGGCTGCCTTCTGGGACCGAGCGGCTGCGGCAAGAGTACCATCCTGCGTGCCATCGCCGGCTTCCTCCCCCTGCGGGAGGGGCGCATTAACCTGGCCGGGCAGGTCATCAGCCTTCCGGGAAAAGCCGTACCGCCGGAGAAGCGTCGCATCGGCATGGTCTTCCAGGACTACGCCCTGTTCCCGCACCTCACCGTTGCCGAAAACATCGCCTTCGGCCTGAGAGGGCTGGATCGCGCGGAGCGTCAGCAGAAAGTCCGGGAACTGCTGGACCTGGTCCACCTGCAGGATCTTGCCGATGAACACCCCTACGCCCTGTCGGGCGGCCAGCAGCAGCGGGTCGCCCTGGCCCGGGCGCTGGCACCGGAACCAACGCTGATCCTGCTGGATGAGCCTTTCTCCAACCTGGATGCCGACCTGCGACGGCGCCTCAGCCTCGATGTGCGGGACATCCTGAAAACCCTGGGCATCAGCGCCATCCTGGTCACCCACGACCAGCAGGAAGCCTTCGCCATGTGCGATCAGGTGGCGGTGCTCAAAGAGGGGCGGATCCAGCAATGGGACGTGCCCTACAATCTTTATCACGAACCGGCCAACCGATTCGTGGCCAGCTTTGTCGGCCAGGGTGGATTCGTCAAGGGCAGGGCCCTGGGGCCGGACAGCATCGAGTCCGAACTGGGCGTCATCCAGGGCAACCGGGCGTATACCTGGCCTCCGGGGACGCTGGTCGACGTGCTCATCCGGCCGGACGACATCGTCTATGACGCCGATTCTCCACTCAGGCCCAGGGTGGTTGAGAAAACGTTTGCCGGCACCTCGACGCTGTACCGCTTCCGGCTATCCGCCGAGACGGAGTTCGAGGCCCTGTTTCGCAGTCACCTGGATTTCCGCCTGGGCGAGCAGGTCCCGGTGCGCGTGGCGGCGGACCACCTGATCGCCTTCGAACGCACCTGAAAACCGGGCGAGTCGCGACTTTTGAGCGGTAACGGGCGGAGGGGAAGGTACGAATCGCGCGGAATCGAGTAGGAGGGGGAGTTGCCTCCCCCGTCCTCTCACACCACCGGGCATACGGTTCCGTACCACGGCGGTTCATGATTGGCTCTGAAGCCGGTTTATCGTATCCAGCAAACTGACCAGAGACAG